>JAKFFJ010000043.1:0-40548 GCA_036675265.1 Luteimonas sp. | reverse complement strand
GGCGGTTCCAGTCGAACGCGTGGTCCTGCTGCTGCCAGTCGATCGCGCGCAGGTTGTGCACCACGTTGCCGCTGGCCATCAGCAGCACGCCGCGCTCGCGCAGTTTCGCCAGGCGCGCGCCCATCTGCACGTGGTAGTCGATCGGCCGCCGCGCGTTGATCGACAGCTGCACCACCGGGATGTCCGCGTCGGGGAACGCGTGCACCAGCACCGACCAGGTGCCGTGGTCCAGGCCCCAGCTGTCCAGGTCCGCGCCGACGTGCTCGGGCTTGGCCACCTCTGCGACTTCCTCCGCCAGTTCCGGCAGGCCGGGCGCGGGGTACTGCACCTCGAACAGCGGCTTGGGGAACCCGAAGAAGTCGTGGATGGTCTTCGGCCGCGGCATGGCGGTGACCGCGGTCATGCCCTCGTACCAGTGGGCCGACACCATCAGGATCGCGCGCGGGCGCGGGACCGACGCGCCGAAGGCCCGCCAGGCCTCGGTGTAGCGGTTGCGCTCGATCGCGTTCATGGGGCTGCCGTGGCCGAGGAACGCGGCGGGCATGCGGGTTTCGGCGTCCATGGGGGGCAACCTACGCCTCGGCGGGCGTGTCCTCGGTGAACAGTCGTACGTACTGTTCGTAGCGGAACCTGCGATTCCGCGCGTAGCCGGTGATCTCGGCGAGGACGCCGATGTCGACCAGCCTTGCCACCAGGTTGTTGGCTGCGGCGTAGGTCGTTCCTGTCAGCGCCTCCACCTCGGAGACGGCCAGGATCGGCCGGTTGTACAGGCTCTCGAGCACCCTCATGCCGTTTCCCGCAGTCCGTCCCAGATGGTCGGTGATCATCGTCCGGTGCTGTTCGCGGAGCAGCTGGATCCGCCGCGCGGTTTCGGCGGCTTCGCCCGCCACCTCGATCACTCCGCGTAGGAAGAACGCCAGCCACGCCTCCCAGGCGCCTTCGTCACGCACCGCCTGCAAGTGGTCGTAGTACGCCTGCCGGTGTTGGCGGAAATAGTGCGACAGGTACAGCACGGGCTTGTGCAACACACCGCGTTCGGTCAGCAGGAAGGTGATCAGCAGGCGCCCGACGCGACCGTTGCCGTCGAGGAACGGATGGATCGTCTCGAACTGCACGTGCGCCAGGGCGATCTTGACCAGCAACGGCAAGCCGTCGTCGCGGTGCAGGAAGTCCTCGAGCTGGCCGAGGGCGCCGGGCACCTCCTCGTGTGGCGGCGGGACGAAGCTCGCCGTGGCCAGGGTGCTGCCGCCTGGCCCGATCCAGTTCTGGCTCCTTCGCAGTTCGCCCGGCTGCAGGCGGCTGCCGCGGACACCTTGCATCAGCTCCGCGTGGATTTCGCGAATGAGCCTGACCGAAACCGGGAGCTGCTCGAGCCTGGCCAGGCCGTGCCGCATGGCGCGGACGTAGTTGACCACTTCATCGACGTCCCTGGGCAGGGTGTCGTCGAAGAGGTTGGCCTCGGCGGCCAGCAGGTCCTGCAGGGAACTCTGGGTGCCCTCGATCTGGCTTGAGAGCACCGCCTCCTTGCGGACGTACATGAAGACGAAGAGATCCGGGTTGGGCAGGGTCAGCACCGAGCCGTCCAGACGGCCCAGGGCTCGGTCCGCCTGGGACAGCAGGGCGGGCAGTTCGCCTGCGAGGGCGATCGGCGGATCGGGTGGGAGCGGCGCCGGCATGAAGGCTCGATATCCCGTGGGCTGGCGGATGTAGCGCCCGGCGCGGGTCGAAGTGGGCTGCTGGGCCATGAGCGAGGCTCCGGAATACAGGCGGCCAATCTGGCCGCATGCGATTGACAGCCTTTACTATAGACCTCTATTTCCTGTGTATTCAAGGCAGCCTTTATTACTGATGGGACGCCGTGGCCAGCACCCATGACCCGATCACCGCCCGAGCGCCGGGCATCCGCGTCGCCAATTGCGGGACCTTTCGGGCGGGTATAACATTCGTTATAACACTTCGGGAGCGCCTACCATGAAGCTCAAGATCACCACGATCGGCAACTCGGCCGGCGTCATCCTGCCGAAGGAACTGCTGGCCCGGCTGCGGCTGGAGAAGGGCGATGAGTTGTATGCCCTCGAGACGCCCGATGGGATCCGGCTGACGGCCTACGACCCGGAACTGGCGGCGCAGATGGAGGTGGCCGAGCGCGTCATGCGCGAGGACCGTGCGGTCCTGCGCAAGCTGGCGAAGTAGCGCCGCCATGGTCACCTGGATCACGCGCGCGCTGGCACTGGCCATCCACGAACGCCAGCTGGCCGAACATGGCGGCGGAAGCGGCGTGCGCGACGAGTCGTTGCTCGAATCCGCCCTGGCCCGGCCGCAGCAGCTGTACGCCTGCGGCGACCCGCCGCCGGACGTTGCCGACCTGGCGGCCGCACTGGCGTTCGGGCTCGCACGCAACCATCCCTTCGTCGACGGCAACAAGCGCACCGCGCAGGTCTGCTATCGCACGTTCCTCGCACTCAATGATGCGGAGTTCGCCGCAAGCGACGAGGAAAAGTACGCGCAGATGGTCGGGCTCGCCGCAGGCGAAATCACGGAGGCCGCGTTCGCGGATTGGCTGCGGGGGCAGCTGGCCCTGCGGGGCAGGAATGCCGTGCACGACTAATACCCGATCTGGGCAGGGAACAACGGGGAACACCACGCGATTGGCGGAGGGAATCCCCGGCTGATGGCGCACGGGGATGCCGCGCCAGTGCCGTGGTCGCAGCGGCAGCGCTCCGGCGCGAGGGCATCGCCGCCATGGCGGCTCCTACAATGGCCGCGTCCCCGGGGAGCGTGATCCGATGGCCCAGTCACAGTTCGCGCTGCTGCGGCAGCGGCGGTTCCTGCCGTACTTCCTGGTGCAGGCGCTTGGCGCCTTCAACGACAACGTGTTCCGGCAGGCCATCGTGGGGCTGCTGGGCTACATGGCGATCGAGCAGGCGCAGCGCGGGATGTACACGCAGCTGGCGCCGGCGGTGTTCATCCTCCCCTACTTCCTGTTCTCCGGGATCGCCGGCCAGTTCGCCGAGCGGATGGAGAAGTCGCAGCTGATCCGGATCACCACCGCGATGGAGATCGCGATCATGTCGGTCGCCGCGGCGGGCTTCCTGCTGCAGGACATGCGGGTGCTGCTGGCGGCGTTGTTCGCGACGGGCGTGCAGTCCACGTTGTTCGGGCCGGTGAAGTATTCGATCCTGCCGGCGGTGCTGAAGCCCGAGGAATTGACCGGCGGCAACGGGCTGGTCGAGATGGGGACTTCGATCTCGATCCTGCTGGGGATGCTGTATGGCGGGTTGATCTTCGCGGTGGCCGGTGCCGTCGGTCCGGTGGCCGCCGGCGTGTCGGTGGTCGTCCTGGCGATCATCGGGAACCTGCTCAGTCGCCGGATCCCACGCGTGGAGGCGTCGGCGCCCGACCTCGCGGTGCAGTGGAACCCGATCCCCGAGACCATCAAGGTCTGGCAGCTCACCCGCAGGCAACCGGCGGTGCGCAACGCGGTGCTGGGCGTGTCGTGGTTCTGGTTCACCGGCACCATCCTCACCGGCAACCTGCCGCTGTACGCGGAGGTGTACCTGGGCGGCACGCCGACGCTGTACGTGTTCGCGCTGGCGGTGTTCTCCGTCGGCGTGGGCGTGGGCTCGCTGCTGTGCGAGAAGCTGTCGGCGCGCACGGTGGAGATCGGCCTGGTGCCGCTGGGCGCGATCGGCATGACGGCCTGCCTGCTGGACCTGGCGCTGTCGCGGCAGGCGCCGGCGGCGGCGTCGGGCCTATCCGTGTCGGGCTTCCTCGCCACGCCCGGCGCCTGGCGCACGGTCGCCGACCTCGCCGGCATCGGCCTGTTCGCCGGCTTCTACGTGGTGCCGCTGTTCGCGCTGATCCAGTCGCGCGTGCCCGGCCGCGAGCTCTCGCGCGCGATCGCCGGCATGAACATCCAGAACGCGGTGTTCATCGTCGCCGCGGCCGTCGGCGGCATCGCGCTGCAGAACCTGCTCGGGTGGACCCTGCCGCAGCTGTTCCTCGCGCTGGCCATCGCCGGTGTGGCGGTGTCGCTGTGGATCTTCCTGCTGGTGCCCGAGTTCCTGATGCGCTTCCTCAGCTGGCTGCTGGTGAAGTCGATGTACCGGCTGAAGGTGCGCGGCATCGAGGAACACGTGCCGGACGAGGGCCCGGCGTTGCTGGTGTGCAACCACGTCAGCTACATGGACGCGCTGATCCTGGCCGGCGTGGTGCCGCGGCCGGTGCGCTTCGTGATGTACCACCGCATCTTCGACATCCCGGTCATGAACTGGATCTTCCGCACGGCGAAGGCGATCCCGATCGCCGGGGCGCGCGAGGATCCGGCGCTGATGCAGCGCGCGTTCGACGCGGTGGACGCCGCGTTGGCCGAGGGTGAGCTGGTGGGCATCTTCCCTGAAGGGCGGTTGACGTCAGACGGGGAAATCGCCGCGTTCAAGTCGGGGGTCGAACGCATCCTGGCGCGCGCCAACGCGGCCGGGCGGCCCGTGCCGGTCGTGCCGATGGCGCTGCGCGGGATGTGGGCCAGCATGTGGAGCCGCCGGGGCGCGTCGTCCGGAAGCGGGCGCCTCGGCCGCATGCGCGTGCCGCGTCGGTTCCGCGCGCACATCGAGGTGGTTGCAGGTTCGCCGGTGGATGGGCGGACCGCGACGGCTGCGGCGCTGGAAGAAGAAGTCAGGCGTTTGCGGGGCGACGCTGCCTAGGAACCGCTGGATTCCCGCCTTCGCGGGAATGACGGGCCCCTAGCTGACGAAGCCGGCGATGACGAACAGGGCCAGCACCGCCAGCCACAGCAGCAGGATCCGCCACACCAGGCTCATCGCGTCGCGCAGCTCGGGCAGTTCACCGAGTTGCCGGACCAGCGCACGCGACGGCGCGACGCCTTCCTCGACGTACTCCATCGCCTCGTCGGCCAGCTCGCTGCGCACGCTCGCGCGGGCGGCGGCCCCGAGGAAACCGTGACCGACGTGCAGGTCGGCGCCCCCGTTGTCTTTCCAGGCCGACAGCACGCTGTCGAAATTGCCGACCAGCGCCATCGCCAGCGTCATCAGCTGCGCGACCGGCCAGTCGAGCAGCGCCAGCAGCCAGCGCGCGCCCTCGGCGTTGTCGCCGGGCAATCCACGGCCGGCTTCGCCTTCGGCCGACAATTGCACCAGCCGGTAGCCGAGCGCGCCGACGGGCCCGAGCAGCAGGAACCAGAACAGCACGCCGAACCAGCGGCGCAACGCGTTGCGGAACACGGCCTCGACCAGCACCGGGCCGTCGGGCACGCGGCCGTCCTCGGCGAACGTGGCGCCGGCGGGCCAGAGGCGCGCAACGGCCTCGCGGCGCGCGTCCGCATCGGGCGCGTCCACGATCGCCTCGACATCGACGTCCAGGTCGCGCGGCCCCCAGGCGTAGAACAGCAACGCAATGGCGAACAGCAGTCCGACCAGCCCCAGCAGCGGCGCGTCGAGCGCCACCTGGAACAGGACCACCACCAGCAACGGCGGCAGCAACGCGAGCAGCAGCCCCCAGCGGCCCTTCCAGAACGCGCCGTCGCCCAGGCGCGCGCCCAGCCAGTTGACCCACGACGCGTACCAGTCGTACTGCCGCAGGCCCGCGAGCGACGGCGCGGCGTGGCCGAGCACCAGGGCGACGACGACGGCGATCAGGGTGATGGACATGGCGGGCTTCTAAATAAGCTCGATTCTAACCACGGCCCGCGGCGGGGGCCGTGACCTCCGCCAGCCAGCGTTCCGCCAGCCAGCGGGCGATCGAGATGGGGGCGGACAGCACGATGCCGTCGCCGGCCCCGTCCGCGTCGCGCCAGTCGCGTGCCAGGCCCGCGCGGACTTCGTCGGGCGTGAACCAGCGGGCGTCCTCGAGCTCGTCGCCGACGATCGGTTCGTCGGGCTCGGCCTGCGCCAGGAACCCCAGCATCAACGCGCCGGGGAACGGCCATGGTTGCGACGCGACATAACGGCAGCCGCGCACGCGCACGCCGCTTTCCTCCAGCACCTCGCGCGCGACGGTCTGCTCCAGCGACTCGCCCGGCTCGACGAACCCTGCGAGCACCGACCAGCGTCGCGCCGGCCAGCTGCGCTGGCGCCCGAGCAGCAGGCGCTTGCCGTCGCTGACCGCCGCGATCACGGCCTGGTCGGTGCGCGGATAGTGGTCCATGCCGCAGCCCGCGCACCGGCCGAGCCAGCCGGCACGCACGAACGCGAGCTCGCCGCCGCAGGCGCCGCAATGGCGGTGCCGCGCATGCCAGTGCAGCACCGCGCGCGCCTGCGCGAACACCGTGGCGTCGAACGCCGGCCACGTCACCGCGGCGGTGCGCAGTTCCACGCGGGCCGGTGCCTCGAAGGCCGTGGTGGCGGCGCGGGCCGCGAACCAGGCGATGTCGCCACGCTTGCCGAGGAAGACCGCGGCCGCGGGAACGCCGCCGAGCTCGCGACCGGTCGGCGCGAGCAGCAGGTGGTCGGCATCGGCGAGCGCGCGTCCGTCGTCCTCGAGCAACACGACGCGTGCTGCCGGCCAGAGCGCGGCCAGCGCATCGGCGTCATCGCGCAATGCATCCGCCCGGTCCAGGGCGCCGTCGACGAACGCGAAGGGGCTGGCACTCACACCGTGAACGACGAGCCGCAGCCGCAGGTGGTCTTCGCGTTCGGGTTGCGGATCACGAACTGCGCGCCGTGCAGGCTCTCGGCGTAGTCGACTTCCGCGCCCATGAGGTACTGCAGGCTCAGCGGGTCGACCAGCAGGGTGACGCCGTCGGTGACGATCGCCAGGTCGTCCTCGCCCTGCGCCTCGTCGAACTCGAAGCCGTACTGGAATCCCGAGCAACCGCCGCCCTGGATGTACACGCGCAGCTTCAGGGCGTCGTTGCCTTCCTCGGACACCAGCTCGCGGACCTTCGCCGCGGCCGCCGGCGTGAAGCCCAGCGGGCGGTCCAGCGACTGGTAGCCGGGCATGTCCAGGCTGGCGGGGTCGATCAGCGTTTCCATGTCACAAGGATAACCGGCGCTGCGTGTGGGAGCCGCCATGGCGGCGCCTACAGGGGCTTGGTGGCGTCGGTCCAGTCGAAGTCCTGGGTCACGGCCTTGCCGCCGGCGGGCGCCAGGTGGACGGTCACGCTGACCGGCTGGAAGCCATCCGGCAGGACGAAGTCGCCGTCGACCTGCTGGAAGTACCGGAACGAGTAGGCGACCGGCGCCGCCCTCGGGTCCTGCCGCAGCGCCTTCCAGTCCAGCCGCTGCAGCTTGCCGTCCCGTGTCCCCTCGATTTCCAGCACCAGCTCGCCACGGTTGATGACGCCACGGTTCAGGTTCTGGGTGAGCGTGGCGGTGAAGTGCCAGGCGTCGCCGCCACGCGGGGCGAGGTGCAACTCGTGCACCGCCAGGCCGCGGCGCTGGGCGGTAGCGCCGACGAAGCGCTCGTAGAAGTCGACGTCCGCGCGCAGCGCGGCGATCTCCTCGTCGCGTTCGGCCAGCGTGCCCTGCAGCTCGCGGTTGGCGTCGCGGCTGATCTGGTCGGAGCGCGCCAGCGTGGCGACCCGCTGCTGCAGCTCCTCGATGACGTCCTGCTGTGCCTCGAGCCGGTCGTCCCGCTCGGCAATCTGCGCCCGCGCGTCGGCGGGCTCCGGCGCCCAGACGCGCCACAGGCCCCACGCGCCGAACAGCAAGGACACCAGGCACAACGCGGTGACCGCGATCCGCCGGCGGGCCGCGCTGCTCAGCGCCGGCAATGGCGTTTCGGCGGGGGTCTCATCCATCCGTTCCGTATAGCCAGCCGCGTCGGCCACCGTCAACCGGCGCGTGCCTATACTCGCCTCGCATCCCGAGGAAGCCGCCATGACCGAAGCCCACCTGTTCGCGATCGGCATCCTGCTCGCCTGGCTGGCCGGGATCCGTGTCTACCTGACGGTGTTCGGCGTCGGCATCGCCGGCGCGTTCGGCTGGCTGGACCTGCCGCCGGCGCTGGAAGTGGCCACCTCGCCCTGGGTCCTGGGCATTTCGGGGGTGCTGGCGGTCGCCGAATTCTTCGCGGACAAGATCCCCGGCGTGGATTCGGGCTGGGACCTGTTGCATACGCTGGCGCGGGTGCCGGCCGGTGCGTTCCTGGCGGCGGCATCGCTGTCGCCGGACGGCGACCTGGGCGCGGGGATGCTGGCGACGGGCGCGGGCGTGGCGCTGGCCAGCCACCTGCTGAAGTCGGGGACGCGAGTGCTGCTGAACACGTCGCCGGAGCCGGTGACCAACCTGGGGGCGTCGATCACCGAGGACGTCGCGGTCGTCGGCGCGCTGGCGCTGGCGTTCGCGCATCCATGGCTGGCGTTGCTGCTGGTGGTCGTGGTCAGCCTGTCGATCGCGGGGCTGGTGTGGTGGGTGTGGCGGCGCCTGTTCCGGCGCGCGCCGAAACCGGCCTGAGCGCTGTGGGTCAGCCGTCGAGCTGCTGCGCGAGATAGTTCTGCTCGCCCACGCGCGCAATCAATTCGAGCTGCGTCTCGATCCAGTCGATGTGCTCCTCCTCCGACTCCAGGATCTTCGCGAACAGCTCCCGCGTCACGAAATCCCCGACCTGCTCGCAATGCGCGATGCCTTCCTTGAGCGTCGGCAACGCCTCGTGCTCCAGTGCCAGGTCGCAGTCCAGGATTTCCTTCGGCCCCTCGCCGATGCGCAGCTTGCCCAGCGCCTGATAGTTCGGCAGCCCCTCCAGGAACAGGATCCGTTCCGTGAGCTTGTCGGCGTGCTTCATCTCGTCGATCGACTCGTGGTACTCGTGCTCGGCGAGTTCCTTCAGCCCCCAGTTCTTCAGCATGCGGGCATGCAGGAAGTACTGGTTGATCGCGGTCAGCTCGTTGTAGAGCGCCTTGTTGAGGAACTCGACGACCTTGGCATCGCCCTTCATGGCGCGCTCCTTGCAGTGGGGATGGCCTCGCATGCTAGCGACCGCCCGCGCCCGGTGACGAAACGCGAATCGTCTGCATTTCGTGGCGTCGAACTGTAGGAGCGGCGTAAGCCGCGAAGCCTTGTCAGGCGGCTTGCGAAAGCACCGGAATCGGCAGCTCGATCACCGCGTTCGCCTCTTCCAGCACCTGCGTGGCCATCTCCACGCAGCAGCCGCAGTTGGCGCCGGCGCCGGTGCGCATGGTCAGCTCGGTCATGGTGCGGCACCCGGCAGCCGCGGCTTCGCGGATGTCGTTCTCGGTGACGCCGTTGCAGAGGCAGACGTACACGGGCGGAGGGACTCGCAACCGGGGGTGACGGATGCGATTCAAACGCAAATGCGAATGATTGTCAATTCTTCACGTTGCTGGCTGGCGCACCGGCTTGGGTCCGGTGGCCGGGCGCCGGGTCCGGCGATCGCCGAACGGGCGCGTGGTGTCCCGGGCCGGCAACGGAACCGCGTTGGCGCCGGCCGCGGCCCGGGCAAACGGCGCCAGGTGCCGCAGGGCGCTGGCGTAGACCCCCCGCTTGAAGGTCACCACGTGCTCGACCGGGTACCAGAAGTCCACCCACCGCCAGTGGTCGAATTCCGGCGTCTCGGTCAGGTCCAGCCGCACGTCGCTGTCCTGCCCGGTCAGCTTCAGGAGGAACCAGACCTGCTTCTGGCCGATGCAGACCAGGTGGTCCTGGCGCCGGACGGCCCGCCTCGGCAGCTTGTAGCGCAGCCAGCCGGGGGTGACGCCGAGGACCTCGACGTGGCCGGGCAGCAGCCCGGTCTCCTCCTGCAGCTCGCGGTACATGGCCTCGAGCGGGGTCTCGTCGCTGTTCATCCCGCCCTGCGGGAACTGCCAGCCGTCACGCCGCACCCGGCGGGCCCAGAACACGCGGCCGTCGCCGTGCATCAGCACGATGCCCACGTTGGGGCGGTAACCGTCCGGATCGATCACGATGCGGACTCCAAGGGATTCGACGCTGCCTCGCGTCACTGCGACCGACTCTGCCACGCGCGTCCGGAGGCCACAAGCGAAGGCGCCGCCCGATTGACTGGCGCGCCGCCGGCATGGACAATTTGCGGTTCTGTGGGCGCCGCCATGGCGGCGAAGCAGATCAGGACGAGACCGCAATGGCCGTCCTCGTAGCGCCCCATGGCTATGTAGCTCAGCTGGTTAGAGCACAGCACTCATAATGCTGGGGTCGGTGGTTCGAGTCCACCCATAGCCACCACGCGTTGCGGCACGGGTGCCGTTGGCTGCACCGCATCCACCGCCAAGGGCCGCCGCGCGGCCCGCACCGCCGGCAGCACCTCGCGCGAGAACGCATCGATGAAGCCGGCCTGGTGGCGGTTGACGTTGTGCAGGTACAGGGCGTCGAAGCCCATGCACAGGTCGTCGCGCAACCAGTCGGCGTGGCGGGCGAGGTCGGATGAAACGCGCACCGCCTCCCGCAGCGTCGCCTCGTCCACGTCCCTGGCGCGCTGCTCGTAGGCATCGGGCGTCGACAGGTTTTCCGTCACGGCCGGCGGCAGCACGTTGGTCCGCCATTGCGCCATCGCACCGCGCAATGCCTCGCCCTCGTCCGGGTGCCACGACAGCTTGACCTGCAGCACCATCGGCTTGCCCTCGCCGCCGCCTTCGCGGAATGCATCGGCGATCGCGCGTTGCCTGTCGGGCGTCGTGCTGGTGGTGATCAGGCCGTCGGCCCACTGGGCGCCCCAGCGCGCGGTCTCGGGGGTCAGGGCCGCCACCAGCATCAATGGCGGCGTCTCGGGCCGGCTGTAGAGCTTCGCGTGGCGCACCGTCACCGTCCCGCTGTGGTCGACCTCCTCGCCGCGCCACAGCGCGCGCAACACGTCGGCCGATTCACGCAGGCGCGAATCGCGCACGGCCTTGGGGGGCCAGGGCTCGCCGGTGATCGTCTCGTTCAACGCCTCGCCACTGCCGATCGCCAGCCAGAAGCGGTTGGGGAACATCGACGCGAGCGTCGCCGCGGCCTGGGCGACCACCGCCGGGTGGTAGCGCCCCGCCGGCGAGGTCACCACGCCATGCGGCACGTCGTTGCGCGCCATCGACGCGCCCAGCCAGGACCAGGCATGCCCGCTTTCGCCCTGCGCATCGCTCCACGGATGGAAATGGTCCGAACACATCACCGCATCGAAGCCACCGGAGGTCGCGCGCGCGGCCAGCGCCAGCAGCTCGCTAGGCGCGAACTGCTCGTGCGACGCATGGAATCCAAGGACAGGAGTGGCGGCCGTCATGCGCTCCAACCTTCCGGGCAGGCGGTCGCAGGTGCGTGAAGGCGCAGGCGCCGCGGTCGTGACGCCGCGTAAGCACCCGCGCTGCCAGACTCCCGCCCATGGACGCCATCGGACGCAAGCGCTGGGCGATCGCCGAGGGATACATCCCCGGGACCAGCACCGGCCCCAAGCCTGCGCTGGAAAGCCACGAGACCTGTTGCATCCTCAACACGGGCGAGGCGCCCGCCAACGTGCGCCTGACCTTGTATTTCGAGGACCGGGAACCGGTCGGCCCCTATGCCGTGGAAGTCCCCGCGCGGCGCACGCTGCACCTCCGCTTCAACGCGCTGGAAGATCCCGAGCCGGTACCGCGCGACACGCCGTACGCCAGCGTGATCGAGTCGGACGTGCCGATCGTGGTCCAGCACACGCGCCTGGATTCGCGCCAGGCCGAGAATGCGCTGATGACGACGATGGCGTTCGCCTGCGACTGAATGGAACGCGCCCCACCGGCCGACCTGTCGAACGCACGGGTGGTTCCGCGCGCGTTCTACGCACGTGACCCGCGCGCGGTCGCGCCCGAGCTGCTCAACAAGATCCTGGTCGTCGGCGACGGCCGCGCCGGCCGCATCGTCGAGACCGAGGCCTACGCCGGCGCGGAAGACGCGGCCGCGCACACCTTCCGCGGCAAGACCGACCGCAACGCCACGATGTTCGGCCCCGGGGGGCACATGTATGTCTACTTCACCTACGGGTTGCACTACTGCTGCAACGCCGTCTGCGGCGAGGTGGGCGAAGGCGTCGGGGTGCTGATCCGCGCACTGGAGCCGGTGGCCGGCCTCGATCGCATGCGCGAGGCGCGGCCGAAGGCGCGGCGCGACAGCGACCTGTGCAACGGCCCGGGCAAGGTCACGCAGGCGCTCGGCATCGACCGCCGGCACGACGGCGCGGACCTGGTGGAAGGCGACCAGGGGATCCTCATCGTCGACGACGGCACGGCGCCCCCGCGCGATCCCGTGGCCACGCCGCGCATCGGCATCCGGCACGCCGCCGAGCACCCGTGGCGCTGGCACGTGCCGGCGCACCGGCACGTGTCGAAAGGCCCGTACTTCAAGGGTTAGCGGCGGCGGTGTCCTGCAGGAAGCCGATCACGCCTTCCATGTAAGTGGCCTGGTCGTCGTACAACGCCATGTGGCTGCCATCGGCGCAATACAGGAACCGGCCATTCGGCAGGCGCTCGCTCATCATCTCCATCCACTCGGGATCCATCGTGTCGTGGCGCGCACCTACGACCAGCGTCGGCACCTTGATCCGGCCCAGGTCCGCCGTGCGATCCCAGGTGGCGAGCACGCCGCTGACACCCAGTTCGCTCGGCCCCTGCATCGGCACATAGACCTTCGGATTGAGGCGCGAGAAGCTGCGGACCACCGGTTCGGGCCACGCCATCATCGGCTTGCGCAGCACGTGCTGTTCGTAATGCGGCTGCAGCAGTTGCATGTAGCGCGGGTCGGCATGCTCGCCCGCCGCTTCCATGCGCTGGATCTCTGCGAGTGCAGCGGGGTCCAGCCCCGGCATCAGCACGTCGCGTGCGTAGCGGTTGTAGGCCGGGATGCTCGACATCATGTTCGAGACCACCAGGCCCTTCAGGTGCTGCGGGTATGCCAGCGCGTACTCGATGGCGAGCAGGCCGCCCCAGGAGTGCCCGAGCAGGAAGAAGTTTCCGCTGTCCAGCTGCAGCGCCTGGCGCACCTGCTCGACTTCCTCGACGTAACGACCGATGTCGAGCAGCTGCGGGTCATCGGGCTGGTCGCTGTAGGCCGAGCCGAGCTGGTCGTAGTAGTAGTACTCGATGCCGGCGGCGGGGAACCAGCTGTCGAAGGCTTCGAGATATTCGTGGGTGGTGCCCGGCCCCCCGTGGAGCAGGAGGACCTTGATCTTCGGGTTGTTCCCGGTGCGCTTGGTCCAGACCCGGAAGTCGCCCGCCGGTGTCCGGATCGGGATCATCCTGGCACCGCCGGAGAGCACATCCGCGCGTCCGGACGCATCGAAATATCCAGCGGGCGGCCCGTCCTTGCCGTTGGGTGGCGCGGCCGCGGCAAGCGCGGAAGCGAAGCAAAGCAGCACGGTCATGACGGTCTGTCGCATTGGCGTTCCCCTCCGCTGGTTTCGCGATGCTACTCCCATGCGTCCCCACACCGTCGCCGGCTGCGCTGCGTCGCCGCCGCACCCGCCGAAGGCCTATTCGCCGACGTCGTCGGTGCCGTCGGTGTCCATGGACGGCGCGGCATTCATCGGTTCGCCGGCCTGCAATGCCTTGCCCGTCTCCAGGTGGCTGGCCACCGCCTCGCGGGTCGCCGTCAGGTGCTGCTGGAACATCTGGTCGACGTTGCCGCCGCCGATCGCGGTGGCGCCCGGTGCGACCCCGTCCGTCGCGGTGTTGCCGATGCGCTCGTCGAGCATCTCAAGCACCTCGGTGTGGCCCTTGACCATTGCGTCGACGTAGGCATCGGCATAGGCCTCGCCCTCGAGTTCGGCCAGGCGTTCCATCTCGGCCTCGCCCTTCGCCTTGTGGGCCTGCACGGCCTCGGTGTCCAGCGGCGACAGGCTGATGCTCTCGGCCAGCTGGATGTCCTTGTCGAGGTTGGCGCCGTGTTCGGTGTGGAGCATGTCCGCATACGCGAGCACGTCGCCTTCGACGCCCTTCTCGCGCGCCTGCTCGGCCATCGCCACCTCGTGCCGGTCCACGGCCATCACCAGGGCCAGTGTCTCGCCCGGCGAGCCGGTCGGTTCGGCGTCGGCTGGCGTGTCGTCGGCGTCCGCGGTCGCGTCGATGCCCGCGGTGCCGGCGTCGCCCGCGTCGTCGTTGCCGCAGCCGGTTCCGGCGAGCAGCACGAGGGCAATGGCCGGCGCCAGCAGGATCTGTCGGGTGTTCATGGCATTCGCTCCTGGATGCAGGTTCAGGGGCCGGGACGATGCACCCGTTTCGATGATCGACACGTGTAGACGTCGCGCACGGAACATGGCGCCACGGCAGGCAGTCGTGCGGGCGCCTGCGCGGCCAATGGGGCGCGCTCGTCCTGCCCGCCGGCATGAATGACGCCTGTGCCCGAACCTCCGCGTATCGGTTGATTCACGGGGTTCTGAGGCCCCCCAGCCGATCCTGCGTGCATGCGACGCACCGACATCGATCGCAAGCGACCTGTTGCCGCCTGGCGCGCCACGCGACCCCCCGACCACCCGGCCGGGGGCCACGAGGAAGCCACCCTGGATGCGCTGGCCCGACGCATCGCGCGCCTGCGGGGCAGTGAATACGCGGGTGCCTTCGACGCGTCGGCGTTGCCGCCGCGCAATGCGTACCTGGTGCCGGATGCCACGTTGCTCCGCGCGCAGGTACTCGAGCTGGACGTGCAGGCACCGTCCGACCTGTTCGGCGGCGTGGTCCCGCACCGCTTCGTGGCGACCAAGCTCGTCAGCCATCCCTGCGTGCATGCCGGTGCCCGGGTGCCGCGCGGCTGGGAGCACGCCCTCGCCCGGCGGCTCGCCCAGGCCGTGCTGCCCGGTTACTCCGTGTTCCGGGCCGAAGATGCGGTCACCGCATTCGCGCGGCTGTCGCCGCTCGGGCCGGTGCGCTTCAAGCTGGCGCGCGGCATCGGCGGCAACGGCCAGCAGCGGATCGAAACGCGATCCGACCTGGACGCAGCGCTGGACGCCTTGCCCGGAGGCGAACTGGAGCGCCATGGCGCGAGCCTCGAGCAGGACCTGCGCGATGCCGTGACCTACAGCATCGGCATCGCCGAATGCGCCGGGCAGCGCATTGCCTATTACGGCGAGCAGCACACCGTGGCGAACCCGCAGGGCCATGAGGTCTACGGCGGCTCGACGCTGGACATCGTGCGCGGGGGGATGGACGACCTGCTCGCCAGGCTCGCGTCGGCGCCCGTCGACATGCCCGGATACTCGTCGTTGCTGCGCGCCGTGCGGCAGGCGCGCCGCTACGACCTCGAGATGCAGCGCGCGTTCCCGGGCTTCTTCGCGTCGCGCCGCAACTACGACGTGGTCGCCGGGCGCGACGCGCGGGGCGCGCTGCACAGCGGCGTGCTGGAACAGTCCTGGCGCATCGGCGGCGCCAGCCCGGCCGAGCTGCTGGCGATGGAGGCGTTCGCCGCGGATCCCGCGGTGGTCCGCGTGCGCGCGTCGTGCCACGAGGCGTACGGCGACTGTGCGCCCCCGGCCGGCGCCGTCGTGCACTACCACGGGCACGACCCGCGCCTTGGCCGCCTGGCCAAGTACGCCGTGTTGTTGGCGGTCGACGAGCGGGCGCATGGACACGCGGCTTGAAACCGTCCGGATCCGGGTCGATGGCGAGTGCCTGGAGGGCAGCCTGCTGGCACCCGCGGACCGCTTGCCGGGCGTGCTGTTCGTGCACGGCTGGGGCGGGTGCCAGGCGCATGACCTGGTGCGCGCACGCCAGGCGGCCGGGCTCGGGTGTGCCTGCCTGACCTTCGACCTGCGCGGGCACGAAGGCACCGCCGCGCAACGCGAGACGATCAGCCGGCCCGAGAACCTGCGCGACCTGCTGGCGGCCTACGACCTGCTGGCCGGCCAGCCGCACGTGGATCCCGAGGCGATGGCGGTGGTCGGCATCAGCTACGGCGGCTACCTCGCCGCGCTGCTCACCGAACTGCGGCCCGTGCGCTGGCTGGCTTTGCGCTCGCCCGCGCTGTATCGCGACGAGGGCTGGGACCTCCCGAAGCGGCAGCTGCACGTCGAGACCGACCTGCACGCCTACCGGCGCGAGCGCATCCCGCCCGAGGAGAACCGGGCGCTGCGCGCATGCAGTGCCTACCGGGGCGATGCGCTCGTCGTGGAGGCCGAGCACGACGAGATCGTGCCGCACGCGGTGATCGAGAACTACGTGGCGGCACTGGCGCACGCGCGGTCGCTGACGGCGCGCGTGCTCGCGGGCGCGGACCACGGCCTGTCGGAGAAGCCTGCGCAGAAGGCGTACACCGCGGTACTGGTCAACTGGCTGACGGAGATGGTGGTGGGCGCGCGCGCGGATTCCGCGACGGAGGAAGTGGCGCGGCACAAGGTGGCGCGACCGGCGGATGGCCACGACTGAACCGCGGCGCCGGGCCCCTGGCTCGGCTATCCTTTCCCCCGCGGGCCAACGCCCGCAGGGAGCTTCAAATGCAAAGGATTGTGATGCCGGACCTGGTCCGGCTGCTCGCGCACGTCGGGTCGCGCGCGATGGGGGATGCCGGCCTGCCGGTCGCGCTGGCCGAGGGGTCCGCCGAAACCGGCGTGGCGTTCCGCGATGGCGCGTTGCGCGCGACGGCCGATGGCACGGCGTCGGTGGCATTGCACGTGTTCAACGACACCGGCGACCGGGACGATGGTCGCGTGCTCGGCGTGCGCCGGCGCGCCGCGGGACCGCGCGAGGCCGACGACCTGCGTCCGTTGCTGTTGAAGTCGACCGGCACGACCTGGTTGCGGATCGGGCTGGAGGCGGACGCCGAAGCGGTCGCGCGCGCGACGCACGGCGCCCTGGCCGCCCGCGCGGAAGCGGGGCGGAACGCACGCCTGCTGAGCTATCGCCGGCATGCCCCTGGTGAGCGTTGCGCCGAGGCGGTGCGCGCGGATCTCGCGCGCTTCGCCAGCGCGCTGTCCCTGGACGACGTGCTGGCGCTGGGCGTCGGCGATGCCTGCGTGGTGCAGGCGGAGGGCCGGCTGTCCGCGTCGGCATCGGTGTCCTGGTCGGCGTTGTTGTCCGCGGCGGCGCCGGCGCTCGGTGGATGGGCCGGTCGCGACCGCGGCGCCTTCCTCGTGGAAGTCCCGGCCGACGCCGACGCCTCGCTCGCGGTGTCGATCGAGGACGGATTTTCGATCGGTTTCGCGCGGCAGCACGCCTCGGGCGACCGGGCCTTCCGCGTGGTGCTCCAGCGCCGCCGCGAAGACGATCGCAAGGCCGAAGCGAACGTAGGCGTCGAGGCGGGGTTTGCCGATCCGGACACGGTGGCGCGCGTCGTGGCCGGCGTGCTGGCCGACGCGCTGGACGCACCGGCCGAGGCCTTGCTTGCGATCCGCAGCGCGACTTCTTTCGATGCGCTCCCGAAACGGCAACGCGCGATTGCCAACGCCCTGGCCGACCGCCTGGGCCTCGCCGACAACGCGCCGCTGGCGGCATTGCGGGAGCGGCTGGAAGACCTCGACGCGCGTTTCGCCGGCCGCCTGGACACGTTGGTCCGCACCCGCGCCAGCCTGTTGCTCGAGGCGGCGTACCGCCGCCTGGCCAGCGACGCCGTGCTGCTCGAGGCCGAACTGTCGGAAGACGCGCTGCGGCGCCTGCATCCGGCCCTGCTCGCGCTCGACACCGGGGCGGTGCTGGCCGACGCGGCCGTCGCCCCGGGTGCGGTCGCGCTGCTGCGTGACCGGGTGGTCGAGCGGTTGCACGGCTGGACCCTCGGCGCATCGCTCGGCAGCTGGTTCGAACTCGAGAGCGCCCAGCAGCGGAAAGAGCGTGTCGTCGAGCGGCGTCGCATCGATGCCGAAGGCGACCGCACGCGCCGGGAGACCCTGGGTGCGACGCGCTACACCGCGCGGGTGAACGGCTGGTCCACCGCCTACGGTGCGTCGTTCCAGGCCGTCGACGAAGGCGCCGGCGCGGGCGTCGCGTGCGCGCTGGAGCTGTGGTGGGAGGAAGGCCGGCTGCGCGCGGATGCCGGCGGACTGGCGCGCGTCGTCGATGACGCGGTGCTGTGGGGCGCCGTCGACGGTGGCGGCGCGACGGCATTGCACGCGCGCCTGGCCGAGGCGCTGCAGGGCGTGGACCGTTGCAGGCCCCGTTTCGAGCTGGCGCTGGAAGGCGACCCGGCACGTGACGCGTTCGTCCGGCTGGCGAAGGCCGATCCGTTCGCGTGGGCCAGGCATGCCGCCCGGGCGCTGCCCCGCAATGCGCGCGTGCGGGGCCGCATCGATTGCGCAACGCGCGAAGCGCAGTACGGCCCGGCCTTCGCCGTGCTCGGCGATGCCACCGGTCCGGCGATGCGCAGGATCCTCGCCGGTGCCCTGGCGGATCGGGATGCGTCCCTGGCGGCGCGCGAACGCAAGGGCGAGGCGCCGTGGACGGCGTGGCGCGTGCTGCACCAGTCCGGCATGGCCGCCACCGGGTTCGCCCATGCGTTCGGCGCATTCGCCAGGGCGGGACACGGGATCGACGCGGCGCTCGATGCCGCGAACGAAGCGACGGACGCCGCCTGGGCCGCCATTGGCGAGGCGTTCGCCACGCTGCGCCCTGCCTTCGAACAACCATTCACGCTGCGCACGCTCGCCAGCCTGCTCGCCGAGGGCCCGCCGCCGGCACGCGCGACCGCGCGCCTGGAAATCGCCTTCGAGCGGGACGGCGAAGCCCGCTCGTTGCTCGTGTCGGGCGCATAATTCGCCCCCATGGACATCTTCAAGGCCTTCACCATCGAGGCGGCGCACCGGCTGCCCAACGTGCCGGAAGGCCACAAGTGCGCGCGCCTGCACGGGCACTCGTTCCGGATCGAGCTGCATGTCGCCGGCGAACCCGACGCAGGCACCGGCTGGGTCATGGATTTCGCGGACATCAAGGCGGCGTTCCAGCCGGTCCACGACCAGCTGGACCACCACTACCTCAACGAGATCGACGGGCTGGGCAACCCCACCAGCGAGCAGCTCGCGATCTGGATCTGGAAGCGGCTCAAGCCGGCCCTCCCTGCCCTGGCGGAAGTGACGATCCACGAGACCTGCACGTCGGGCTGCCGCTACCGGGGTCCCGCGGAAGGCTAGTGCGGGCTGCCCTCGGTCAGCCAGGCCGCCAGGCGCCCGTTGTTCGCGCCGTCCAGGTGGATGAAGCGCATGCCCACCAGGATGCCGCCGTCCGGGCCGCGGTGTTGCCGCACCACCTGCAGGCCGGCCTCGATCGGCACGCGCGCGCCGTCGCTGCGCTGCAACTCGACCTGGACCTGGTACAGGGCGTCCTCCACCAGCGGTTGCGAGGCCTGCAGCTGGAGGCCGCCCATCGAGATGTCGCGGGTCAGGCCCATCGCGCGCTGGGTCATCGCATTGACGACGGGGACGAGCGTCGCCACGCCGCGGCGGCGCCCGCGCCGCGCTTCGCTGGCGCGGTTACCTGGCATGTCCGCCCCGCCTCGTGGCCGGCGGCGGGCCATTGCCGGCCGGGGGCGGCCTGACCCGCGTCGGCGTGCGATCGTCGTGCCCGCCGGCCCGGACCTGCGCGATGTCCTGCCCCAGGTGCACGAGGGCTTCGGACAGCCGGCGGCATTCCACTTCGCTGTAACCCAGGTCCACCAGCGCCGTCCTGATCCATTCCGCGGTGCCGGCGCGGACGGGCCGCCGTGCGCCCGCTGCGGACACCACGTCCGCCATCACCTCCTGGCAACGATGCCAGGCGTCGGACTCGGGGCCGTACCGGGACACCAGGCGCACCATCGCGGCCACGGCCTCGCGGCGTTCGGCCAGGCGGTGGTCGGGCAGCATCCCGTCGGGCACCAGCTTGTCGATCGTTTCGTTCACCACGCGCATGGCGACGATCTCGGCCACCAGTCCTGGCGCTGCGCCGGCGCCCCGCTTCGGGTGGGAGACCGCGGCCTTTGGCCGCAGCGGTACGTAGGTCAGCCCCGGAAGGATGCCCATTGAATCGAGCAGGGCGTCAAGGGCTTCCTGCGTGGCGGGGTACCGCTCCGAGCCGTCCTCTTCGTACAGTTGGTAGAGCGCCAGGCGCGCATGCAGCGGAAGCTTCGTGGCCTTCGCGGCGTGCTGGATCGCGCGCACGGCGGCATGCGGCCCGACCGGCAACTCGCTGGCCGCCATGGGCGGGCGTTCGAGCAGCACCGCGAAGCGATGGCCGAGCAGCATCAGGGGGTGGCTTGCCCGCGCCTCCTGCCGAGCGGCCAGGCCTGCCATGGCGCTGTCCTCGTCCACGACTTCGTCGTCGAGCAGGCCCAGGGGCCGGGACTGGTCGCGCAACGGTGGGGTGGGCTCGACGGGCGGTGCATGGTCGTAGGCGTCCAGGCAGCCCTGGCGCAGGGCGGACACCATTGCCGGGAAGAAGGCATCGGCGTTGCGCGCCAGTGCCTCGCGCGAAGCCATCCAGTCGTCGAGGCGATCGGCGTCGGTCTCCTCGAGGATGTTGTCGCGCAGTTGGCGATCGAACCGCTGCAGCAGGAGGTGGATGGGCGCATGCAGGCGGTCGGCCAGCAGGTCGACCACCGTCATCATCACTTTCTTCGGACGGGCCGGAATGGTTTTCACCCGCCCATTCAAGACCACGCGCATGGACACCCCGTGAACCGGTCAATGTGCGGTGCGCGCCTGCCTGCTGGCCTCCGCCTTGTGGTGGTCGCGCCCGATCAGCAGGTAGATGACCGGCACCACGAACAAAGTGAAGAAGGTGCCGATCGACATGCCGCCGACGATCACCAGGCCGATCTGGTTGCGCGACTCCGCGCCGGCGCCGGTGGCGATCGCCAGCGGCAGCGCGCCGAACACCATCGCGCCGGTCGTCATCAGGATCGGGCGCAGGCGCAGCGAGGCGGCCTCGACCACCGCGTCGAACTTGCTGCGCCCGGCCTCCTGCAACTGGTTGGAGAACTCCACGATCAGGATGCCGTGCTTGGCGATCAGGCCCACGAGCGTGATCAACCCGATCTGCGAATAGATGTTCCAGCTGCCGCCCTCGCTCAGCGTCAAGGCCAGGAACGCACCGAAGGCCGCCAGCGGCACGGCCAGCAGGATCACGAACGGATCCACCCAGCTCTCGAACTGCGCGGCCAGGACCAGGAAGATGAAGGCCAGCGCGAGCGCGAACATCAGCGCGAAGTCGCTCGCCGATTCGCGGAACTCGCGGCTCTGTCCCGTGAGGTCGTACAGCGCGTCCGGCGCGACTTCCTCCAGGGCAGCCTCCATCCACTCCAGCGCCTCGCCCATCGAATAACCGGGCGCAAGGCCCGCGCTGATCGTCGCCGAGCGCAGCTTGTTGAAGTGGTTGAGCTCCTTCGCCGCCACGCCCTCGGTGACCGTGACCAGGTTGGACAGCTGCACCATCTGCCCGTCGCCGCCACGCACGTAGATGTTGCTCAGGTCGCCGGGGGTGCGACGTTGCGCGTCCGCGACCTGGACGATCACGTCGTACTGTTCCGAGCCCTTCTTGAAACGCGTCACCTGGCGGCCACCGAGCAGCGTCTCCAGCGTCCGTCCGACCTCGGAGACCGACGAACCGACGGCGGCGACCTTCTCGCGGTCGACCTCGATGCGCAGCTGCGGCTTGTCGAGCTTCAGGCTGCTGTCGGCGTTGGTCAGCTGCGGGTTTTCCGCCATCTTCTGCAGCATCGCCTGCATGGTCTGGCCGAGTTCCTCCCACGTGCCGGTGGTCTGCACCACGAAGTTCACCGGCTGGCCGAAGCCGTCCTGGCCCAGCGGCGGCGGCAGCGTCGGGAATGCCATGATCCCGGGGATCGCCATGAACTGGCCCATCAGCTGGCCCTGCACCTCGGCCGCGCTGATGTCGCGGTCCTGCCAGTCGTCCAGCATGACGAAGCCGATGGTGTTGGTCACCGACGGGAAACCGACGATCTGGAAGTACTGCTGCACGTTCGGGTGCTGCGAGAACGCCGATTCCATCATGCGCGCGTAGCGGTCCGTGTACTCGACGGTCGAGCCCTCCGGGCCCATGCCGAAGCCGATCACGAAGCCCTGGTCCTCCTGCGGCGCCAGTTCCTTGGGCAGTTGCACGAACAGCGTCAGCGCCGCGGCGAAGATCAGCACGCCGACGCCGACCACCACCCAGCGCAACCGCAACGCGAGCTCCAGCACGCGGCGGTAGCCGGCATCCAGCGCGCGCAGCGCGCGTTCGCCCAGCTCGTACAGCCGGCCGTGCTTCTTCTCGTGCCGCAACAGGCGCGACGACATCATCGGCGACAGCGTCAGCGCGACGAAACCGGACACCAGCACCGCGCCGGCCAGGGTCAGCGCGAACTCCACGAACAGCTTGCCGGTGCGGCCCGTGGAGAACGCCAGCGGCACGTACACCGCCGCGAGCGTCAGCGTCATCGCGACGATCGCGAAGCCAATCTCCTTGCTGCCCTTCAGCGCGGCCTGGTACGGCGGCATGCCTTCCTCGACGTGCCGGTAGATGTTCTCGAGCATCACGATCGCGTCGTCGACCACCAGGCCGATCGCCAGCACCATCGCCAGCAGCGTCAGGGTGTTGATCGAGAATCCGAACGCGTACATCAGGCCGAACGCGCCGACCAGCGCGAGCGGGATCGTCACCAGCGGGATGAGCGTGGCGCGCCAGCTGCGCAGGAACAGGAAGATCACCAGCACGACGAGCAACACGGCCTCGGCGACGGTCTTGTACACCTCCTCGATCGACTTCTGGATGAACACCGTCGAGTCGAAGGCGATCTGCACCTTCATGCCGTCCGGCAGCGTCTCCTGGATCTTCGGCAGCATCGCCTTGAGGTCCTCGGAGATGTCCAGCGGGTTGGCGACCGCCTGCTTCACGACCGCCAGCGGCACGGCGTTGACGCCGTTGTAGCGCGCGCGGAAGCGTTCCTCCTGCGCCCCCAGCTCGACCTGTGCGACATCGCGCAGCCGCACGAGGTAGCCGTCGTCGGACTCGCCCAGGATGATCGCGCCGAATTCCTCGGGCGTCTTCAGGTCGGTTTCCGAAAGCACGGTGAACTCGCGGTCGGTGCTTTCCACGCGGCCGGCCGGGATCTCGACGTTCTGCGCGCGCAGCGCGGCCTCCACGTCGGCCGGCGTCAGCCCGAAGCCGGCCAGCCGCTGGGGCTGCAGCCAGACGCGCATCGCGAACGTACTGGCGAACACCTGCGCCTGGGCGACGCCGGGGATCGTCTGGATGCGGTCCTTGACCAGGCGCTCCGCGGTGTCGGCCAGCTCGACGTTGCTGTGCCGGTCGGACGAGAACGCCAGGTAGATGATCGGCTGCTGGTCGGCTTCCTGCTTCTGGATGATCGGCTCGTTGGCCTCGTCCGGCAGGAATCCGCGCGCCTGGCCGACGCGGTCGCGCACGTCGCTGGCGGCGCCGTCCGGATCGCGGTCCAGGTTGAAGCGGATGGTGACCTGGCTCGACTGCTCGCGGCTGACCGAGCTGATGAAGTCGATGCCCTCGACGCCCGACAGCGCATCCTCGATGGGCTGGGTGATCTGCGACTCGATGACCTGCGCGCTGGCGCCCGGGTAGCTGGTGTTGACCGTCACCACCGGCGTGTCGACGTTCGGGATCAAGCGGACCGGCAGGCGCGTGTACGCGATGATGCCGACCAGCAGCACCACCAGGTTGATGACCGTCGCGAAGACCGGCCGGCGGATGGAGATGTCGGAAAGGATCATTCGGGCGCGGCCTCGTCGGCGGCCTCGCCGTCATCGGCGGCCTGGGCAGGCGCGTCGGGCGCGGGCTGCTTGTCGGCCTCGCCGGTCGGCACCACCATCACGCCGATTCCTTCGAAGAACATCGGCTTGCCGTGTCCGGCGGTGATCACCACGTCCCCGGGCGCCAGGCCGCTGGTGATCTCGACCATGCCCGGGACGCGCACGCCGGTGCCCACCACGACGCGCTTGGCCTTGCCGTCCACGACGGTGTAGACGAAGCGCTCCTCGCCCTGCTGCATCAATGCCTGCTCCGGGATGAGCAGCGCGGTGACGTCGTCGCGCGCCTGCAACTGCAGCCGCGCGAACTGGCCCGGCCGCAACCGGCCGTCGGGATTGGCGACCTGCGCACGCACCTGCACGCTGCGGCTGCCGCTGTCGATCACCGGGTCGATCGCCACGACCTGCCCGCTGAAGGTCTCGCCCGGGAACGCATCGACCTGCAGCTGCAGGGCCTGGCCCGGCCGCAGCCGCGCCAGCTCGGTTTCCGGCACGCTGAAATCGACCTCGATCGGGTCCGTGCGCACGAGGGTGACGAGGTCCTGCCCGACGCTGACGAAGTCGCCGACACTGACCTCGCGCAACCCGACCTGCCCCGAGAATGGCGCACGCAGCGTCATCTTCGACAGCGCCGTGCGCGCCGAGGCGACGCGTGCCTGGTCGACCGCCTGCTGCGCGCGCAGGGTGTCGTAGTCGGAGCGGGCGATCAGCTGTTCGTCGATGAGCTGGTCGCCGCGCGCGGCGGCGCTGCGGCTGTTGGCGAGGTTGGCCTGTGCCTCGGCCAGGGCCGCGCGGTAGGTGTCGCCGTCCAGGGTGAACATCGGGTCGCCGGCGTTGACGCGGCCGCCCTCGCGGAAGTGGATGCGGGTGATGCGGCCCGCGACTTCCGGGCTGATCACCACCGATTCGTCCGCGCGCAGGCTGCCGACGGTCTCCAGGCCGCCCGCGAGCGGCTGCGGCGCGACCGTGACGACCTCGACCGGGAGCTGCATCCCGCCCGGCGGCCCGCCCGCGGCCGCCGCGTCCGGTTCGTCGGAACACGCAGCCAGTCCGAACACGAGCGCGGCGGACAGCAGGAGGGGGAATTTCAGCGACAACAGGGCGGCGTGGCTGCGCATGCGCGGTCCTTGGGAAGGGCTATTCTTATACCGGCGAGTTTAGCATTGGGCCGGGTCCGCACGCGTGCCAGAAGTCAGCCCCTGAACAGGGAAACCCGCGGTGTCAGGGCAACGCGAGGCAGCCGGACAGTCGTGCCGGATCCGCGCCGGCCTGGTGCGGCAGGCGCCCCCAGCAAGGGGCCGGGAGGCCGGCGGCGAGCAGGGCCATGTTGTCGTCCATCCGGGCCATGCCGGGGTCCACTTCGCTGGCGATCCAGCCCGCCAGGCGTGCCCCGTCGGCCGAGATCGCGCGGGCTGTCAGGAACGCATGGTTGAGGCAGCCCAGGCGCAGGCCGACCACCAGGACCACCGGCACGTCGAGGGCCCGCACGAGGTCCGCCTGCATCAGCCCGTGGGCCAGCGGCGCCATCCAGCCGCCCACGCCCTCGACCACGACGGCGTCGGCCTGGGCCGCCAGCCGCGCGTGGGCGGCCAGCAAGGGCGGCAGCGACACGACGACGCCCGCGTCGCGCGCGGCCAGTTCCGGCGCCAGTGGCTCGGGCAACGCGAAGGGATTGAGGTCGGCATAGGCCGGCCGAGGCTCACTGGCGGCCAGCAGCGCAAGCGCGTCCTCGTTGCGCCACCCGTCCGCCTCGCGCGTGCACCCGCTGGCGACCGGCTTCATCCCCACCGCGCGCAGGCCCTGCCCGCGCAACGCATGCAGCAGCGTCGTGCTGGCCACGGTCTTGCCGGCGCCGGTGTCGGTGCCCGTGACGTAGAGGGAGCGCGTGCGCATCCGCGCATGGTAATCCGACCGGCTAGACTGGCCGCATGTTCACCGCTTCGACGCTCTCCGGCAGCAAGCCGGAACAGTACGCACAGCTGCTGGACCAGGCGCGCGCGCTGGTGCACGGCGAGCCCGACCGCATCGCCAATGCCGCCAACCTCTCGGCGCTGCTGTTCAACGCGCTGCCCGACCTCAACTGGGCGGGCTTCTACTTCTTCGACGGACGCGAGCTGGTGGTGGGCCCGTTCCAGGGCCTGCCCGCCTGCGTGCGGATCCCGCTGGACAAGGGCGTGTGCGGGGCCGCCGCCAGCACCGGCCGGACCCAGCGGATCGAGGACGTGGACGCGTTTCCCGGTCATATCGCCTGTGATTCGGCGTCGCGCTCGGAGCTGGTGGTTCCGCTGCTCCGCGGCGAAACCCTGGTTGGCGTGCTCGACCTGGACAGCCCGCGCCTTGCCCGCTTCGATGCGCACGACCAGGCCGGGATCGAGGCGATCGCACGGGTCTTCCTGGACACGCTGCAGTGAATCCCGACGCGAAGCTGCGCAACATCGGCCCCAAGTCCGCTGCCTGGCTCCGCCAGGTCGGGCTGCACACGCCGGAAGCACTGGCCGAGGCCGGGCCGCTGGGCGCTTTCATGCGCATCAAGCGCGCCGGGTTCCGCCCGAGCCTCAACCTGCTGTACGCCCTCGAGGGCGCGATCATCGACTGCCATTGGCGCGACGTGCCCGAGGCGCGGCGCAAGCAGCTGGTCGCCGAGGCGGAAGCCGCCATCGCCGAGCTGCCGCCGCCGCGCAACCGGCCGCCGGCGGGCCCGGTGCGCACCACGCAGGGCGGTCGCGGCGACGGCGACGGCGACTGACCTGTAGGAGCCGCCATGGCGACGAAGGCTTTCCCTTACACTGTCCCCGCTTCGCGGTGACCCGAGGACGTTCGTCCGGAGGTTGAAACGGGAAGCCGGTGACGCGTCGCAAGACGCCATTCCGGCGCTGCCCCCGCAACGGTAAGCGAGCCAGGCCTTCGCATCCGCCACTGTGCATTGCACGGGAAGGCGCGAGGGCCGGGTTGTCCTGCAGCTTTTATCGCAGCCGACCACTCGCGAGCCCGGAGACCGGCCACGGAGCAGACTTGTCGTGATGCGGAGGGCATCCACGGCGGCGGCGCCGTCGCCGGTGCCCTCGCCATCCGCCTTCCGTTCGCGACGCCATCCACTGCAACGCGCACGGGTGCGTGCGCGACGGAGCCTCGCCAATGAACGTGTCACCGCTGTTCCTCGCCCTTGCCTTCGCATCGGGCGAACCGACCGACCTCGACGAAGTCGTGGTCACCGCCACCCGCACCGCCGCCACCGTCGACGCGACGCTCGCGCCGGTGGAGGTGATCGACCGCGAGGAGATCGCGCGCAGCCAGGCGCGCTCGCTGCAGGAGCTGCTGCGCGGGCGCGCCGGCATCTCGATGTCCACCCAGGGCGGCGCAGGGAAGCTGTCCACCCTGTTCCTGCGCGGTGCCGAATCCGACCACGTGGTCGTGCTGGTGGACGGCGTGCGCATCGGCTCGGCGACGTCGGGGCTGGTGTCGTTCCAGGACCTGCCCATGGACCTGGTCGAACGCGTCGAGATCGTGCGTGGCCCGCGCTCGGCGCTGTACGGCAGCGAGGCGATCGGCGGCGTCATCCAGGTGTTCACCCGGCGGCATCGCGGCGGCGCGTCGGCAACCGCCACGGCCGGCATCGGCAGCCACGGCCAGGCCAGCGCCAGCGCCGGCATCGGCGGCGGCAGCGAAGCGGCATGGTTCGGCGTGGACGCGGCATACCGCAACGACGAGGGCATCGATGCCTGCCGCGTGGCGACGCCGAGCCCCTTCTCGGGCGGCTGCTTCATCGCGGTGCCGCAGCCGGACCGCGACGGCTACACCAACAAGTCCGTGTCCGCCCGCGGCGGCCTGCACGTCGGCGATGCGCTGCAGGTCGACCTGCATGCGTTGCACGCCGAGGGGCGCAACGCGTACGACGGCGATTTCGGCAACCTGTCGAAGGTGCGCCAGCAGGTGTTCGGCGCGAGCGCGACGTGGAGCGGCATCGAGGGACTGGTGCTGCGCGCCTCGGCCGGCCGCAACACCGATGCGTCGGACACGTGGCAGGCCACCGATGCCAGTTACATCCCGATGGGGTTCTTCGATACCGACCGTGACAGCGCGACCGCGCAGGCCGACTGGAGCGTGGCCGCCGGCCAGCTGCTGACCCTCGGCGTCGACTGGCTGCGCGACACGGTGGACAGCGAACCGGCCTACGCCCGGACCCGCCGTGCCAGCCGCGCCCTGTTCGCGCAATACCAGGGCACGTTCGGCGCCCAGGCCTTGCAGTTGGCGGTGCGCGAGGAGGACAACGACCAGTTCGGCCGGCACACCACGGGCAACGTGGCCTGGGGCCTGTCCTTCGCGGAGGCCTGGCGCGTGACCGCCGGGTACGGCACCGCGTTCAAGGCCCCGACGTTCAACGAGCTGTACTACCCGTTCTTCGGCAATCCTGCGCTGCGGCCTGAATCGTCCTCGTCCGCGGAGGCCGGCATCCGCTTCGACGGCGCACGCGCCGACTGGCGGCTGGACCTGTTCGACACCCGCGTCGACGACCTGGTCGCCTACGACGTCGCCCTGGGCCTGCCCGCCAACATCGAGCGCGCCCGCATGCGCGGCGCCGAGCTGGGCCTCGACACCTCGCTGGCCGGCTGGGACATCGATGCCGGCGCAAGCTGGCTGGACACCGAGCAGCGCGCCGGGTTCAACGCCGGCCGCGACCTGCCGCGCCGTGCCGGCCATGGGCTTCGCATCGCCGTCGACCGCGACTTCGGCGATTTCGGGTTCGGGTTGACCGGCCTGGCCGAAGGCGACCGCTACGACGATGCGGCGAACGCGCGGCGGCTGCCCGGCCACGCCCTGCTCGACGTGCGCGCCGAGTACCGCATCACGCAGGCCTGGATGCTGCAGGCGCGCGTGGCCAATGTCTTCGACCGCGACTACGAAACGGTGTCGTTCTACCGCCAGCCCGGGCGCGAGTGGCAACTCACCTTGCGCTGGGATCCGTCCGCCGTCGGGCGGTAGCCGGGGTCAGGTGCGCGACGGTGTGCTCATGGCGGCCGACATCCGTCGGGCCAGCCGGGCCACCGTCGCGTCGTCGATCCCCGCGGCCAGCAGCACGTCGATCAGTTCGCCGATGGCGGTGAACTGCTCCGGCGAAAGCCGGGCCGCGGGGTCGATGGCTTCGTCGACAAGCCGGAAGGCGCGCCTCGCGGCCGGCGACTCCGGCGACTCCGGCGCGTTCGCGGCATCGGTGTCGCCGGCCTGCAACCACGCGACGGCCGCGTCCAGGTCGTGGAACCGCTCGACCAGGACCCCCCGGCTACGCACGATGGACTCGAGCGAATCGTCGAGCTGGTGGTCATAGCTGAGCAGGTAGGCCATGCGTACGCCATGCGGGAACTGCGGCGTGAACTCGTCGGCCATGCGCCTGATCTCCGCAGGAGCCGAACCGCGCGACTGCGCCTGGCGAAAGTCCAGCAACCACCGGTAGATGCCGGTCCGTTGCGCCTTTTCCAGCACCTGCCTCGCGAAACCGTGACGGTCGGCCACTCCGAGTTCGCCGGTGTAGCGGGCACGGAGGATGCGCGCTGCGGTATCGACCACGATCTCCAACGGCATGGGGGGACTCCGGGAAATGCCGAAAACAAGCCGCCCGCCCCCCCCTGGACGGTCCGTCTCGACAGCCTCCGCGAGCCGTCTTCGCGCGAATCTTACGGCAATCCCGCGCCGCTACTCCACGGTGACCGACTTGGCCAGGTTGCGGGGCTTGTCGACGTCCGTGCCGCGCGCCAGCGCCGTGTGGTACGCCAGCAGCTGCACGGGAATGGTGTGCACGATCGGGCTGAGCACGCCGACATGCCGCGGCGCGCGGATGACGTGCACGCCGTCGGAAGGACCGAACGCGCTGCCCTCGTCGGTGAAGACGAACAGCTCACCGCCGCGCGCGCGCACTTCCTGCATGTTGGACTTCACCTTCTCCAGCAGGCCGTCGTTCGGTGCGATCACCACGACGGGCATCTCCGCGTCGACCAGCGCCAGCGGGCCGTGCTTGAGCTCGCCCGCCGGATACGCCTCGGCGTGGATGTACGAGATTTCCTTGAGCTTGAGCGCGCCCTCGAGCGCGATCGGGTAGTGCACGCCGCGACCGAGGAACAGCGCGTTTTCCTTCGGCGCGAACCGCTCGGACCAGGCGACGATCTGGGGCTCCAGGTTCAGGGCATGCTGCACGCTGCCCGGCAACTGGCGCAGCCCGTCCAGGTAACCGGCCTCCTCGTCGGCATCCAGCCGCCCGCGCAACTTCGCCAGGGTGCAGGTGAGGGTGAACAACGCCACCAGCTGCGTGGTGAACGCCTTGGTCGAGGCCACGCCGATCTCGGCGCCCGCACGGGTGTAGAACACCAGCGCGCTGGCCCTGGGAATGGCACTCTCGGGCACGTTGCAGATCGACAGGGTCCGGGTGTGTCCCAGCGACCTGGCGTACTTGAGCGCCTCCATCGTGTCGAGGGTCTCGCCCGACTGCGAAATGGTGACCACCAGCTGGTTCGGGTTGGCCACCGCCGTCCGGTAGCGGTACTCGCTGGCGATCTCCACCGCGCACGGCAGGCCGGCGATGGCCTCGATCCAGTAACGGGCGACCATGCCGGCGTAGTAGCTGGTGCCGCACGCGAGGATCTGCACGCCCTCCACGCCGTCCAGCACCCGTCCGGCGTCCTGGCCGAACAGTTCCGCCGAGAACGCGCCGTTGTCCATGACCGCTTCGATGGTGTCGGCCAGCGCACGCGGCTGCTCGTGGATCTCCTTCTGCATGAAGTGGCGGTACGGCCCCAGCTCGAGCGTCGACAGCGACACTTCGGAGTGATGGACCTCGCGCTGGACCTTGCGGCCCTCGGCGTCGAACACGCGCACGCTGTCGCGGCGCAACTCGGCGACGTCGCCTTCCTCCAGGAAGATCACGCGCCGGGTGGCCGCCACGATCGCGGACACGTCCGAGGCGATGAAGTTCTCGCCCTGGCCCAGTCCCAGCAGCAGCGGGCAACCCATGCGCGCGGCGACCATGCGCTCCGGGTCGCGCTTGTCGATCACCGCGATGGCGTACGCACCATCGAGTTCCTGCACGGCCTGCTGCACGGCCAGGAGCAGGTCCGAGCCGGAGGCGACGTGGTGGTGGATCAGGTGCGCGATCACCTCGGTGTCGGTCTGCGACTCGAAGGTGTAGCCCGCCGCGGCCAGGCGTTCGCGCTGCGCCTCGTGGTTCTCGATGATCCCGTTGTGCACCAGCGCCAGTTCGCCACAGCTGATGTGCGGATGCGCGTTGGCCTCGGTGACGCCGCCATGCGTCGCCCAGCGCGTATGGCCGATGCCGACCTGTGCCGAGAAGGCCTCGGACTGCGCGGCGTTTTCCATTTCGACGACGCGACCCGTCCGGCGTACGCGGCGCACCTCGTCGTCGTCCAGCACCGCGATGCCCGCCGAGTCGTAGCCGCGGTACTCGAGGCGCTTGAGGCCCTCGATCAGGATCGGGACCACGTCGCGAGCGGCGATGGCGCCGACGATTCCGCACATAGGGCTGTTTCCTCCGGGAGTACGCCAGTTTACCGAGGCCCGGTGTGTCCGGGCGGACACGAGGGTGTCCGCGGACGCGTCCGGCCGTGCGCGAACGCTTGCGGATCAAGGCCTTGGCGGTTGGCACGGTTCCTGCATGTGAAAGGGGCATGAGCATCCGTGACACTTCCGCGCAAGACAAATCCCTTCCGGACCGGCAGCCGCAACGCGACCGCCGGCGTTGGCTGGTCGGCGGCACCGTTGGCGTCGGCCTGTTGCTGGTCACCGGGTGGCTGGTGTCCGGCTGGTCGGCCGGAAGCCGCTCGTTCGACGCCGACAGCGTGCGCATCGCCGAGGTCACCCGCGGCGACCTGGTGCGCGACATCTCGGCCGAGGGCCGGGTGATCGCCGCCAACAGCCCCACGCTGTACGCGGTCGCCGGCGGCACCGTCGACCTGGCGGTGGTGGCGGGCGATGCCGTCGAGGAAGGCGACGTGCTGGCCACGATCGACAGCCCCGAGCTGCGCAGCCGGCTGGCGCAGGAGGAAGCCACGCTCGCCGGCCTGGAAGCCGAGGCCAGCCGCGCGGCGCTGGATGCGCAGCTCTCGCGGTCGTCGGCGCGCCAGGCGCTGGACCAGGCGGAGATCGACCGGCAGGCCGCGCTGCGCGACCTGGAGCGCAACCGGCGTGCCTTCGAGGGTGGCGCCATCGCCCAGATCGATGTCGCGCGCGCCGAGGACGCGCTCAAGGGGGCGGAGCTGGGGGTCGAGCACGCGCGGCGTGCGTTCGCCCTCCAGGGCCAGGGCGCCGGGCTGGAGTCGCGCAACCGCCAGTTGCTGGCCGACCGCCAGCGCGCGGTCGTCGCCGAGCTGCAGCGCCAGGTCGACGCACTGACCATCCGCGCCCCGTTCGATGGCCAGGTGGGCCAGGTGGTGGTCGACCAGCGCGCGAACGTGGCCGCCAACGCGCCGGTGCTGGGCGTGGTGGATCTCGGCGAGTTCGAGGTCGAGACCCGCGTGCCGGAAAGCTTCGCGCGCGACCTGGCGATCGGCATGCCGGCGCAGCTGACCGGTGGCGGCAACACCTACCCGGCGGAGGTGTCGGCCGTCTCCCCCGAAGTGGTGAACGGCGAGGTGACCGCGCGCCTGCGTTTCACCGGCGACGCCCCGCCCGGCCTGCGCCAGAACCAGCGACTGGGCGTGCGCGTGCTGCTCGATACCCGCGAGAACGTGCTCATGGTGGAGCGCGGTCCGTTCATCGACCAGGGCGGCGGCCGGTACGCCTACGTCATGGATGGCGACACCGCCGTGCGTACGCCGCTGCAGACCGGCGCCACCAGCCTCGGCGCGGTCGAGATCGTGTCCGGCGCGAAGGAAGGCGACCGCATCGTCGTCTCCGGCAGCGACCAGTTCGGCGACGCCGAGCGCGTGAAGATCAACTGACGGCCCCGCCGTCATCCCCGCGCAGGCGGGGATCCAGCACCGACGAAGAGGACCCACCCATGCTCGACATGCAAGCTGTTTCCAAGGTCTACCGCACCGAACTGGTGGAGACGCACGCGCTGCGTTCCCTCGACCTGCACGTCCGCGAAGGCGAGTTCGTCGCCGTCACCGGACCGTCCGGTTCGGGCAAGACGACGTTCCTCAATATCGCGGGACTGCTGGAGACCTACACCGGCGGGAAATACCTGCTGGACGGCGAGGACGTGAGCGGGATGTCCGACGATGCGCGCAGCCGGCTGCGCAACCAGAAGATCGGCTTCATCTTCCAGAGCTTCAACCTGATCCCCGACCTCAACCTGTTCGACAACGTGGACGTGCCGCTGCGCTACCGCGGCATGCCGGCCGCCGAGCGCAAGCTGCGGATCGAGGACGCGCTGTCGCAGGTCGGCCTGGGCTCGCGCATGAAGCACTATCCGGCGGAACTGTCGGGCGGCCAGCAGCAGCGCGCGGCCATCGCGCGTGCGCTCGCCGGTTCGCCGCGCCTGCTGCTGGCCGACGAGCCGACCGGCAACCTGGATTCGCAGATGGCGCGCGGCGTGCTGGAACTGCTCGAGGAGATCAACGCTTCGGGCACCACCATCGTGATGGTGACCCACGACCCGGAGCTGGCCGCGCGCGCGCAACGCAACGTGCACATCGTCGACGGCATGGCGACGGACCTCTCCGCCGAGCCTTCGCTGGTGCGTTCGCACGCCGACACCGACGCCTGACACCGCGACGACGCGGCGTCCACCCCAGGGAGCGACCCATGTTCGCCTACTACCTCGACCTCGCCTTCCGCAGCTTCAAGCGCAACAAGGCACTGACCGCGCTGATGGTGCTGGGCATCGCGCTCGGCATCGGCGCGGCGATGACCACGCTCACCGTGTTCCACGTGCTGTCGGGCGACCCGCTGCCGCACAAGAGCGCGCAGCTGTTCTACCCGCAGATCGACCCGCGCGGCTCGGACGGGTTCACGCACGGCGACGAGCCCGCCCAGCAGATGTCCCGGCGCGACGCCGAGAACCTCCTGCGCGACGCGAAGGGCGACCGCCAGGCGGTGATGACGGGCGGCGGGGTGGCGGTCGAGCCGACCGTGGCCGGCGTCGCGCCGTTCATCATCGATGCGCGCTACACGTCGGCCGATTTCTTCCCGATGTTCGAGACCCCGTTCCGGTACGGCTCGGGCTGGGACAAGGGCGCCGACGAGCGTCGCGAGCGCGTGGCCGTGCTCGCCTCGGAACTCAACGACCGGCTGTTCGACGGCGAGGACAGCGTCGGGCGGACGGTGCGCCTGGACGGCAACGACTTCCGGGTGGTCGGCGTGCTCGACGACTGGCGCCCGACCCCGCGCTTCTACGACATGAACATGGATCGCTTCGGCGAGGTCGAGCAGGTGTTCGTCCCGCTCTCGGTCGCCATCGAGCTGACCCTGGGCCGCAACGGCAGCATGGACTGCTGGGACGGCGGGGACGAGGCCGAGGACGATCCCGAGGGCAACATCGGGCTCAACGCGTCCTGCACCTGGCTGCAGTACTGGGTCGAGTTGCGCACGCCGGAGCAGGTCGAGGACTACCGGCAGTACCTGGTCAACTATTCCGACGCGCAGCGCGCGGCCGGCCGCTTCGAGCGCCCGACCAACGTGCGGCTGCACGACCTGATGGGCTGGCTGGAGTTCAACGAAGTGGTGCCCAGCGACGTGCGCCTGCAGGTGTGGCTGGCGTTCGGCTTCCTGGTGGTGTGCCTGCTCAACACGGTGGGCCTGTTGCTGGCGAAGTTCCTGCGTCGCAGCAGCGAGATCGGCGTCCGGCGGGCGCTTGGCGCGTCGCGCCGGGCGATCTTCGCGCAATGCCTGGTCGAGGCCGGGACCATCGGCCTGGTGGGTGGCGCGGTCGGGCTCGGGCTCGCCCTGCTCGGGTTGTGGGCCGTGCGCCAGCAGCCTTCGAGCTATGCGGAACTGGCCCAGCTCGATCCCGCGATGCTGATGCTCACCATCGTCCTGGCAATCGGCGCCAGCGTGCTGGCCGGCCTGCTGCCGGCGTGGCGCGCGTGCCAGGTCACCCCCGCCATCCAGCTCAAGAGCCAGTAGGAGATCGCCATGGAACTCCGCCCCATCCTCTCCGCGTTGCGCCGCCACAAGACCGCGGCCGCGGTGATCGTCCTGGAGATCGCGCTGAGCTGCGCGATCGTCTGCAACGCGCTGTTCCTGATCGGCAGCCGGCTCGAACGCATGGACCGCCCCAGCGGCATCGCCGAGGACACCATCGTGCGCATCGGCGTGGTCGGCGCCGGCCAGGACGACAACGACGAAGCGCTCACCGCGACCGATCTCGCGTCGTTCCGCGCCATCCCGGGGGTGGTCGCCGCCGAGGCCGTGAACCAGGTGCCGTTCTGGAATTCGTCCTGGAACAGCTCGGTCAACCTGGAGGAAGACCAGTCGTTCCAGACGCTCAGCACGAGCACCTACCTGGGCGGCCCGCAGTTGCTCGAGGCGCTCGACCTGCAGCTGGTGGCGGGCCGCGACTTCACCCCCGACGAGTTCATCGAGTGGGACGCCTTCAGTGCGCCCAACAGCGAGGTCGGCATCCCGGCGGCGATCATCACCGCCGCGATGGTGGAGGAGATGTGGCCGGATGCATCGCCCGCCGAGGTGCTGGGCCGCGAGTTCTACAGCTGGGGCCCGACGGCGATCCGGGTGGTGGGCGTGGTCGAGCGCTTCGTCCGGCCCAACGACTTCGGTGACCAGGGCTACGAATTCGCGTCGCTGTTCCCGGTCAACGTGCCCTACTCCCTGGGCGGCAACTACCTGATCCGCGTCGACGACCCTGCGCGCCGGGCCGAGGTGCTGGCGGCCGCCAAGGCGGCCGTCGTGGCCAACAACCCCAGCCGCATCGTGCTCGAGGACAACTCGATGACGATGGAGCAGATGCGCAGCGACTACTACCGCCAGGATCGCGCGATGGCGTGGCTGCTGGTGGCGGTGATCGTCGCGCTGCTGGTGGTCACCGCGCTGGGCATCGTCGGCCTGGCCAGCTTCTGGGTCGCGCAGCGCACCAAGCAGATCGGCGTGCGCCGCGCGCTGGGTGCCACCCGCGGCCAGATCCTGCGCTACTTCCAGACCGAGAACTTCCTGCTGGCCACCATCGGCATCGTGCTCGGCATGCTGATGGCCTACGGCATCAACCAGCTGCTGATGGACCGGTATGAATTGCCGCGACTGCCGGCGCTGTACCTGCCGGTCGGCGCGGTGGCGCTGTGGCTGCTGGGGCAGGTGGCGGTGTTCGGGCCGGCCCGTCGCGCCGCGGCCGTCCCCCCGGCGGTCGCGACCAGGAGCGTCTGACGTCGTACCCTTGGCGGCGCCATGCCCACCGTCCTCGTCATCGATGACAACCCCGCGGTCGCCACGGCGCTGGAAACGCTGTTCTCGCTGCACGACATCGACACCCGCGCGGCGCGGTCACCCGAGGACGGGCTGGCCGCGCTGGACGGTGGCGACATCGACCTGGTGGTGCAGGACATGAACTTCCAGGCCGATACGACCTCGGGCGAGGAAGGCGTCGCGCTGTTCGAACGCATCCGCGCGGCGCACCCCGACCTGCCGGTCATCCTCCTCACCGCGTGGACCCACCTGGAATCCGCGGTGGACCTGGTCAAGGCCGGTGCGGCCGACTACCTGGCCAAGCCGTGGGACGACCGCAAGCTGCTGGCGACGGTCAACAACCTGATCGAACTGGCCGAGACCCGGCGCGCGCTCGCGCGGCACGTGCGCGGCGAACGCCGGCGGCGCGAATCGCTCGAGCAGGACCACGACCTGCGCGGCATCGTCTGGGCGGACCCGGCGACCGAACGCCTGCTGGCGCTGGCCGTGCAGGTCGCCCGGTCCGACCTGCCCGTGTTGCTGACCGGGGCCAACGGGACCGGCAAGGAGAAGTTCGCCGAGATCGTGCACGCCAATTCGGCCGTACGGAACGGACCGTTCGTCGCATTGAACTGCGGTGCCCTGCCGGGCGAACTGGTCGAGGCCGAACTGTTCGGCGCGGAACCCGGCGCGTACACCGGGGCGACCCGCGCACGCGAGGGCAAGTTCGAGGCTGCCGACGGCGGCACGCTGTTCCTCGACGAGATCGGCACCCTGCCCCCGGCCGGCCAGGTGAAGCTGCTGCGCGTGCTGGAGACCGGACGCTTCCAGCGCCTGGGCGCCAACCGCGAGCGCTCGGTGCACGTGCGCATCCTGAGCGCGACCAATGCCGACCTGCCCGCGATGATCCGCGCCGGGCAGTTCCGCGAGGACCTGTACTACCGGCTCAACGCGATCGAACTGGCGCTGCCTGCGCTCGCCGCGCGGCCGGACGACATCCTGCCCCTGGCGCGACATTTCCTGCCGCGTGGGCGCACGTTGTCGGCCGGCGCCGAACGCGCCCTGCTGGCGCACGCCTGGCCGGGCAACGTGCGGGAGTTGCGCAACGTGCTGCAGCGCGCCGCGCTGCTGGCGGCGCACGAGCGCATCGAGGCCGCCGACCTGGGGCTGCCTGCCCCGGCACCCGGCGCACGACACCACCCGGACCAGGGCGAACCGGGCCGCGCGGAGATCGAGGCCGCGCTGGAACGCAGCGACGGCGTGCTGGCGCAGGCCGCCAGCGAACTCGGGCTGTCGCGCCAGGCGTTGTACCGCCGCCTGGACCGGCTCGGCATCCGTCGCGACTGACCGCCACGCAATGCGCTGGATGCGCCGCCTCCCGCTGGGCCTGGTCGTCACCGTGGTGGCGGTGCTGCATGCTGCGCTGGCGGCGGCGCTTGCGCTTTGGCTGCAGGACCTGGTGGCGCACGACTGGATGGCGTGGGCGATCGCCACCGGCGTGGTGGCACCCCTGCTGGCCTGGCAGGTGCGGCGCGCATTCTCCCCGGTGACCTCGCTGTTCCGTGCGCTGGCCGGCACGGTGGCCAGCTACAAGGACGGGGACTACGGGTTCGGGCTGTCGTGGGAGGGACGCGGAGCGCTCGGCGAGCTGGTGGACGCCCACAACCGCCTGGGCGAGGTGCTGCGCGAGCAGCGCCAGTCGCTGGTGCAACGCGAATTGCTGCTCGACACGATGGTGCAGCAAACCCCCGTGGCGATGGTGCTGGTCGACCCGTCGCGGCGCATCGTCCACGCCAACCTGGCGGCGCGCAAGCTGCTCGGCGAGGGGCGACGGCTGGAGGGACGCGCGTTCGACGCGTTGCTCGAGCAGGCGCCGCAGGCCTTGCGCGAGGCGTTCGAACGCGGTGGCGACGGCATGTTCACCGTGGTCGCCGAGGACCAGGACGACGAGGACATCTACCACCTGGCCCGGCGCATGTTCCGGCTCAACGGGCGGCGCCACGAGCTCGTGCTGCTGCGCCAGCTGACCGCGGAACTGCGGCGCCAGGAAGTGCAGACCTGGAAGAAGGTCATCCGGGTCATCAGCCACGAGCTCAACAATTCGCTGGCACCGATCGCATCGCTCGCGCATTCGGGCGCGGAGCTGCTGCGGCGCGGCCAGCACGAGCGGCTGCCGGCCGCGCTGGCGACCATCGAGGAACGCGCGCGCCACCTCGAGGGCTTCATCCGCGACTACGCGCGCTTCGCCAAGCTGCCGGCCCCGCGGCGCGAGCCTGTGGACTGGGCCCGCTTCGTGGACCAGCTGCGTGCGCAGGTCGACTTCCGCTACGAGGGCCGGCGGCTGGTCCCGGGCGCGGACATCGGCCGTTTCGACGTGGCGCAACTCGAGCAGGCCTTGTTGAACCTGCTGCGCAACGCGCACGAGTCGGGCTCTCGCGACGGCGAAGTGGCCCTGTCGCTGCGCCGTGGCGCGAAGGCCTGGCGGCTGGACGTGCTCGACCGCGGCAGCGGCATGACCGAAGCGGTACTGGCGAACGCACTGCTGCCGTTCTATTCGACCAAGCGGCACGGCACCGGGCTCGGGCTGGCGCTCGCCCGCGAGATCGCCGAAGCCCACGGCGGCCGCATCGCCCTGCTCAACCGCGACGGCGGCGGCCTCTGCGTCTCCCTCGTCCTCCCGGACTGAAACGCCAAAGGCATTTTGGCCACGGATGAACACAGAAAGAGCGGATCAAGCTTCTTATGGGGTTGCTTTATCTGTGTCGCTTTTTGCTCTTATCTGTGGCGAAAGGCTTTAGCTCTTCTTCTTGGGGCGTTGCCAGCCTTCGATGACGCCCTGGCGGGCGCGGGCGACGGTGAGTTGGCCGTCGGGCGCGTCCTTCGTGACGACGGAGCCGGCGCCGATGGTGGCGTCCTTGCCGACGCGTACCGGCGCGACGAGTGATGTGTTGGAGCCGATGAACGCGCCGTCCTCGATCGTCGTCCTGGACTTGCTGGCGCCGTCGTAGTTGCAGGTGATGGTGCCCGCGCCGATGTTCACGCCGGCACCGACCGTCGCGTCGCCCAGGTAGGCGAGGTGGTTGGCCTTGCTGCCGACCCCGAGGGTGGCGTTCTTGGTCTCGACGAAGTTGCCGATGTGCACGCCGTCCGCCAGCACCGTGCCCGGACGCAGCCGCGCGAATGGCCCGATCGTCACCGCGCCCTCGGTGCGGGCGCCGTCCAGGTCGCAATGCGCGCGCACTTCGGTGCCGGCGCCGAGGTCCACGTCGCGCAACCTGCAGAACGGACCGATGCGCACGCCATCGCCCAGGCGAACCTCCCCCACGAACACCACGTCGACGTCGATCTCCACGTCGCGCCCCACGCTGACGTTGCCGCGGATGTCGATCCGGCCCGGATCGGCAAGCCGCGCGCCCGCCGCGCACAGGTCCTGCGCCGCGCGCCGCTGGAACGCGCGCTCGAGCCGCGCGAGTTGCCACGGGTCGTTGGCGCCTTCGGTTTCCATCGGGTCGGCGACGTGCACGATCTCCGCGCCGCTGTACTCGGCCGCCGCCATCGCGAACACGTCCGTCAGGTAGTACTCGCCCTGCGCGTTGTCGGCCGACAGGCCCGCCAGCCAGCGCTTGAGCGCCGTCGCCTCGGCGGCGAGGATCCCCGTGTTGACCAGGCCGATGGCACGCTGGTCGGCGTCCGCGTCCTTGTGCTCGACGATCGCGGCCACGTTGCCCTGCGCGTCGCGCACGATCCGGCCGTATCCGGTGGGGTCGGCCGGCTCGGCGGCGAGGACGGCCAATCGCTCCGGCGCCGCCAGCAGCGCGCGCAGCGTCCCGGCGCGGATCAGCGGCACGTCGCCGAACAACACCAGGACTTGCGCGCCGTCGGGCACGCCGGGCATCGCCTGCGCCACCGCGTGGCCCGTCCCGAGCTGCCTCGCCTGCTCGGCCCAGTGCAGGTCGCCCTGCCCCGCGAATGCGGCCTGCACCCGGTCGCCGCCATGGCCGTGCACCACGTGGATGCCTGCTGGCCGCAGCTCACGCGCGGTGTCGATGACGTGTCCCAGCATGGGCTTGCCCGCGATGCACTGCAGCACCTTCGGCAAGTCGGACTTCATCCGCTTGCCTTCGCCCGCGGCCAGGATGATCACGTGGAGGGATGCGGTCATGCGGGCCTTGTGGGTGCTGTGTGCCAGGGAATTCTAGCTGCCGCCGGCTGCTACGATGCCAGCCAATGAGCCTGACCCGCCAGAGCCGCCACTATTTGCTGATCGGTGGCGTCCAGTGGCTGGTGGATTGGGGGGTGATGGTCCTGCTCAGCCATTCGGGCATGCCGATCGAGCCCGCCAACATCATGGGGCGGGTCAGCGGCGCGGCGCTGGGATACTGGCTCAACGGTGCGATCACCTTCGCCGGCGACGACACCGCGCTCGGCCCCACCCAGTTCACCCGCTTCGCGCTGATGTGGCTGCTGACCACGGCGATCAGCACGTGGGCAATGGGCAGCATCGACGACTGGTTCGGCCTCAAATGGGCGTGGCTGGCCAAGCCCGCGGTGGAGCTGGGGCTCGGCGTGTTCGGGTTCGTGCTCTCACGTCACTGGGTCTACAAGCAA
>JAKFFJ010000070.1:0-42106 GCA_036675265.1 Luteimonas sp. | reverse complement strand
GTTGCCGGTGCCCTTGAACTCCTCGTAGATCACCTCGTCCATCTTCGAGCCCGTCTCGACCAGCGCGGTGGCGATGATCGTCAGCGAGCCGCCTTCCTCGACGTTGCGGGCCGCGCCGAAGAAGCGCTTCGGGCGGTGCAGCGCGTTGGCGTCGACGCCGCCGGACAGGATCTTGCCGGAGCTCGGCACCACGTTGTTGTAGGCGCGGGCCAGGCGGGTGATCGAGTCGAGCAGGATCACGACGTCCTTCTTGTGCTCGACCAGGCGCTTGGCGCGCTCGATCACCATCTCGGCGACCTGCACGTGGCGGCCGGCCGGCTCGTCGAAGGTCGAGGACACCACTTCGCCGCGCACGGTGCGCTGCATCTCGGTGACTTCCTCGGGCCGCTCGTCGACCAGCAGCACGATCAGGTGCACGTCCGGGTGGTTGTGCGTGATCGCGGTGGCGACCTGCTGCATCAGCATGGTCTTGCCGGCCTTCGGGGGCGATACGATCAGCGCGCGCTGGCCCTTGCCCTGCGGCGCCATCAGATCGAGGATCCGGCCGGTGATGTCCTCGGTCGAGCCGTCGCCGCGCTCGAGCGTGAACTTGCGGCGCGGGAACAGCGGCGTGAGGTTCTCGAACAGCGTCTTGTTCTTGGACGCCTCCAGCGGCTCGCCGTTGATGGTGTCGACCACCGACAGCGCGAAGTAGCGCTCGCCGTCCTTCGGCCAGCGGATGCGGCCGGACAGGTGGTCGCCGGTGCGCAGGTTGAAGCGGCGGATCTGGCTGGGCGAGATGTAGACGTCGTCCGGGCCGGCCAGGTAGCTGGCCTCGGCGCCGCGCAGGAAGCCGAAGCCGTCCGGCAGGATCTCCAGCACGCCGTCGGCGGCCACGCCCTCGCCATGGCGCGTGAGCACCTTCAGCACGGCGAAGATCACGTCCTGCTTGCGCGCGCGGGCCACGCCTTCCTGGATGTTCAGCTGGTCGGCGATGTCCAGCAGCTTCGGCGCGGGCATCCGCTTGAGGTCGCCCAGCGAGTACTGGGGGAAGCCCTCGGGGACCTGCGGGTTGGCGCGCGGCACGAAGGGCTCGTTGCCGTTGTCGTCGCTCGGCAGGCCGTCGCGGTTGCCGCCGCCGCCACCACTGCCGCCGCCACCGCGGTTGCGGTCGCGCCGGTTGCGGAAGCGCTCGCGCCGGTTGTTGTTGTGCCGGCCGCCGCCCTCGCGGTGGTCGCCACCGCCGTCGCCGGCGTTGTCATGGCCGCCTTCGCCGCGGGCCTGGGCCTGCGTCTGGGCGGAGGCTTCGGGGGCGGACGGCTGGGGGGCTGCCTGGGGGGCTGCGTTGTCGGCGGCGCCCTCGGCATTGCTGGCACGTGCCTTGCGCACGCGCTTCTCGGCCGGAGCGCCGGCGTCGGTATCAGGATCGGACAAGCGTGATTTCCTCGCTAGTGCGGCGAGCGCCCGCGCGGTGGCGGACGGGACGTCGGGGACGTGGGCAAATGGGTGTGTTGCCGGAAGTGCGGCGGGCCGAACGGCGCGCCGGTCGCTTAAACCTAGCACCGGCGCGGGGGCGCCGGCAAGCGGCCCGGCGCCCGGGTGTTCACGATCGGGGCAGGGCCTACAGGGCCTTGTCGATCATCTGGCTGAGCTGGGCCTTGCCCACGGCCCCGATCTGGGTGGCCTGGACCTGGCCGTCCTTGAACAGCAGGAGCATGGGGATGGAGCGCACGTGGTACTTCATCGCGGTGGCCCGGTTGTGGTCCACGTTCACCTTGGCGATCTTCACCTTGCCTTCGTAGGCCTCGGCCAGCTCGTCCAGGGCCGGCGCGATCATCCGGCAGGGGCCGCACCACTCGGCCCAGAAATCGACCAGCACCGGCTCGGACGACTGCAGGACCGTGCTGTCGAAGTCGGCGTCGCCGACATGCATCACCTTGTCACTCATGGGGGTTGGGGACTCCGGGTTGCGTTAGACTGGGCCGTTTCGCGGCGCAATCGGGCGTCGCGGCCGCGGTCAGGGACGCGATCTGGCCGCACCGGCAGTCTGCTTCGGCGACGCCACCCACGCAAGCGGCTACGCAGCCGCCCCTGAGCGCGAGACCGCGCGGACGACCCCTGACGCATGAGCGACAAGCCCCTAACCGACATTCCGTTTTCCAGTTTCGAGTTGCACCCCGACCTGCAGGCCGGCCTGGACGCCACCGGATTCACCCGCTGCACGCCCATCCAGGCGCTCACCCTGCCGCTGGCGCTCGCCGGGCGCGACGTCGCCGGCCAGGCGCAGACCGGCACCGGCAAGACGCTGGCCTTCCTGATCGCGGTGGTGAACCGGCTGCTGACCCGCCCCGCGCTGGCCGACCGCAAGCCCGAGGATCCGCGCGCCCTGATCCTGGCGCCGACCCGCGAGCTGGCGATCCAGATCCACAAGGACGCCATGAGCTTCGCGCCCGACCTGGGACTGAAGTTCGCCCTGGTGTACGGCGGCGTCGACTACGACAAGCAGCGTTCCATCCTGCAGGCCGGCGCCGACGTGATCATCGCCACCCCGGGCCGGCTGATCGACTACGTGAAGCAGCACAAGGTGGTCAGCCTGCATGCCTGCGAGGTCTGCGTGCTGGATGAGGCCGACCGCATGTTCGACCTCGGCTTCATCAAGGACATCCGCTTCCTGCTGCGCCGGATGCCCGTGCGCACCGAGCGCCAGACCCTGCTGTTCTCCGCGACGCTGTCGCACCGGGTGCTCGAGCTCGCCTACGAGCACATGAACGAGCCCGAGAAGCTGGTGGTCGAGACGGAAACGATCACCCAGGCGCGCGTGCGCCAGAAGCTCTACTACCCGGCCGACGACGAGAAGATGCCGCTGCTGCTGGGCCTGCTGTCGCGCAGCGAGGGCGCGCGCACGATGGTGTTCGTCAACACCAAGGCCTACGTCGAGCGCGTGGCGCGCTCGCTGGAGCGCGCGGGCTACCGCGTGGGCGTGCTGTCGGGCGACGTGCCGCAGAAGAAGCGCGAGTCGCTGCTCAAGAAGTTCCAGGCCGGGCAGCTCGAGATCCTGGTGGCGACCGACGTGGCCGCGCGCGGCCTGCACATCGACGGCGTGTCGCATGTCTACAACTACGACCTGCCGTTCGACGCCGAGGACTACGTGCACCGCATCGGCCGCACCGCGCGGCTGGGTGCCGAGGGCGACGCGATCAGCTTCGCCTGCGAGCGCTACGCGATTGGCCTGCCGGACATCGAGGCCTTCATCGAGCAGAAGATCCCGTCCGAGCCGGTCACCAGGGAGCTGATGACCGCGCTGCCGCGCAAGCCGCGCGAGGGCGTGGAAGGCCAGCCCGAGGACGGCGAGAGCATCGGCGAGATCTTCCGCGAGGCGCGCGAGCAGCGGGCCGCGGACGACGCGCGTCGTGGCGGCGGGCGCACCGGCTCGCGCGGCGGCCCGGGTGGCGCAGGCGGTCGTGGCCGCACCGAGCGTCCGGGATCGGGCAGCGGCGAACCGCGTCGCGAGCGTCGCCCGCGTCCCGCCGCCGACGCTGCCGACGCGGCCGCTGCCACGGCCGCACCGGGGGTGCAGGCGGTCCCGGCCGCATCCGCCGTGCCCGCCGCCGAAGGCGAGCGCGCGCCGCGAAAGCGTCGTCGCCGCCGGCGTGGCCAGCGGGTGGAGGGCGCCGAGCAGGCACCGCGCGGCCAGCAGCCCGAGTCGGGCGCGAAGGCACAGGATCCGGCCAAGCCCCGTCGCGCCACCCAGCATAAGCCGGCGCGGCGCCACGAGCCCGCGGCGACCGAGTCGCCGTCGCTGCTCTCGCGGATCGGCCGCGGCCTGAAGTCGCTGGTCACGCGCGGTCCGCGCAGCCAGCACTGACTTCGCGGATTCGGCTTCGCTGCATCCGGGCTACGATCACGCCATGTCCGTCCTGCGTTTCGACAACGTCAGCAAGCAGTACCCGGGCGGGCGCGCCGCGCTGGAGGACGTCAGCTTCGCGATGGCGCCGGGCGAGATGCTGTTCATCACCGGCCATTCGGGTGCGGGCAAGAGCACGCTGCTCAAGCTGGTGCAGCTGGCGGAACGCCCCAGCCGGGGCGCGGTGCTGTTCGGCGAGCGCAACCTGCTCAAGGTCCGCGGCCGCAGGGTGCCGCTGCATCGCCGCGCGATTGGCGTGGTCTACCAGGACCACCGGCTGCTGGCGGACCGCACCGTCGGCGAGAACGTCGCGTTGCCGCTGGTGCTGCGCGGGATGGGCCGTACGGAAGCCGGCAAGCGCGTGCGCAGTGCGCTCGAGCGCCTCGGCCTGGCCGATCGCGAGCGTTCGTTCCCGACCCAGCTGTCGGCGGGCGAGCAGCAGCGCGTCGGCATTGCCCGCGCGATCGTCGCCGAGCCCGCGTTGCTGATCGCCGACGAACCCACCGGCAACCTGGACCCGACGCTGTCGGCCGAGATCATGGCGCTGTTCGCCTCGCTGCCCGAGCGCGGCACGGCGGTGATGGTGGCCAGCCACGACCTCAACCTGGTCAAGCGCATGCGCAAGCGCGTGCTCGTGCTCGACCACGGGCGCCTGGTGGACGACATCTCGCCGGAGGAGCTCGCCGAATGATGGGCAAGCCGAAGGCGTGGCTCGACCACCATGCGTACAGCCTGGTGTCCGCGCTCGGCCGCCTCGCGCGCCGGCCGGGGTCGACGCTGCTCACCATCGGGGTGATGGCGGTGGCGCTCGCGCTGCCGCTCGGGCTGTGGCTGGTGCTCGACAATGTCGGGCGCTTCGCCGGCAGTGCCCAGCAGTCGCGGCAGATCGCGCTGTTCCTGGACGTCGAGGTCGACGGCGAGCGCGCGGCAGCGCTCGCGGAGGCATTGCGCACTCGCGACGACGTCGCCGGCGTCGAATTGCGTACCCCGGAACAGGGGCTCGAGGAACTGCGCGAACAGGGCGGGCTCGACGCGGCGATCGACGCCCTCGATGCCAATCCGCTTCCCAGCGTGTTGCTGGTGACGCCCGCCGGTGATGGGGCCTTGCTCGCCGATGCGCTGCGCGACGCGCCCGGCGTGGAGATGCTGCAGCACGATGCGGAATGGCGCCGCCGCCTCGATGGCTGGTTGCGCTTCGGCGGCCGCGTGGCGCTCGTGCTGGCCTTGCTGCTCGGCCTCGGCGCCGTGCTGGTGGTCGGCAACACCGTGCGCCTGGACATCCAGTCGCGGCGCGAGGAGATCGGCGTCCTGCAGCTGCTCGGCGCGAGCGATGGCTTCATCCGCCGCCCGTTCCTCTACCTGGGCGCGTGGTACGGCCTGGGCGCCGGGCTGCTCGCGCTTGGCCTGCTGACGGCCACCAGCCTCGCGCTGCAGGCGCCGCTGGCGGAACTGGCCACGAGCTATGGAAGCGATTTTGCGCTGGAGGGCCTGGGCGCGGCACAGGCCGGCTGGGTGCTGCTCGGCGCGACGGTGCTCGGCTGGCTCGGTGCCGGCGTCGTGACCGGCCACTTCCTGCGCCAGACGCGGCCCGTGGAGGCCTGACGGTGGACGCGACGAACGACCTGCGCCACGTCGTCGGCCACGCCCCGCGCGTGATGGTGGTCGACGGTTCCAGGCTGGTGCGCAAGTTGATCGGCGACGTGCTGCAACGGGAATTGCCCGAGGTACGCATCATCGCGTGCGAAGGCCTGGCCGAAGCGCGCGCCGCGCTGGCCGAGGGCCCGGTCGACCTGGTCACCACCGCGCTGGACCTGCCCGACGGCGACGGCCAGCAGCTCGCGCGGGTGGTGCGCGAGACCGCGGGACAGGCCTACGTGCCGGTGATCGTGGTGTCCGGCAACGCGCAGCAACTGCTGGAATCGCGCCGCTTCACCGATGACGTCACCGACTACTTCGACAAGGCGCTCGGCCACGGCGCGCTGGCCACGTTCATCCGCGGCTACGTGCAGCCCGACACCATCCCCGGCGCGCGCGTGCTGTACGTCGAGGACAGCCGGGTGGTGGCGCTGGCCACCAAGCGCTGGCTGGAACGCTGCGACATGCAGGTGGAGCACGTGACCAGCGTCGAGGACGCCCTGGCGTACCTCGAGGCCCGGCGCGAGGCGGGCGACGCGCCCGGCGTCGACCTGGTGCTGACCGACGTGTACCTGAAGGGCGAACTGGAAGGCCGCGACCTGCTGCACAAGCTGCGCGAGGGCTACGGGTACGGCAAGCGCGAACTGCCCGTGCTGGTGATGACGGGCGACGCCAATCCGGACAACCAGGCCGAACTCCTGCGCGACGGCGCCAACGACCTCGTCCTCAAGCCCATCGAGGAACGCCTGCTGGTGACGAAGGCCCTCTTCCAGCTCCGCCTCTCGCGCTTGCCGGAACAAAAGGCATTCTTGGCCACAGATTCCACAGATGAACACAGATAGAGCCAAGGCCTTTTTTGATTCTTTATCGGTGTCATCCGTGGAATCTGTGGCTGCTTCTTGCTTTCCATGACGGACCGGGTGCAGCTGGAGGCGTCGTGGAAGGCGCGGGTGGGGGACTACCTGCAGCGGGAGGAGATGCAGCGGTTGTCGGCGTTCCTGCGCCAGCGCAAGGCGGCGGGGGCGCGGATCTTCCCGCCCGGGCCGCGGATCTTCGGGGCGCTGGAGGCCACGGCGTTCGACGCGACGCGCATCGTCGTCCTCGGCCAGGACCCGTACCACGGCGCCGGCCAGGCGCACGGGCTGTGCTTCTCCGTGCAGCCGGGCGTGCGCGTGCCGCCGTCGCTCGACAACATCTTCAAGGAACTGCAGCGCGACCTCGGCATCCCGCGGCCGGACCACGGGTGCCTGCTGCCGTGGGCCAGGCAGGGCGTGCTCCTGCTCAACGCCGTGCTGACGGTCGAGGAGGGCCAGGCGGGCGCCCATGCCGGGAAGGGCTGGGAAGGCTTCACCGACCACGTCGTCGAGACCCTCGATCGCGAGCGCGAAGGTCTGGTGTTCCTCCTGTGGGGCAGCCATGCGCAGAAGAAGGGTGCCCGCATCGACCGGCGCCGGCACAAGGTGCTGGTCGCGCCGCATCCCTCGCCCCTGTCGGCGTTCCGGGGCTTCCTCGGCTGCGGCCATTTCTCCGCGGCCAACGACTGGCTGCGGGGGCGGGGGGAGGCCCCCATCGACTGGTCGCTGCCGCCAAGGGCCACCCTTGAATCGCCTCACGCAGCCCCGACGTCGGGATAACGCCCGCCGTGCGCCAATGGCCGGTCCCGAAGCCTCCTGCGTTCCATGAACAGAACGCTGGTGGCCCATCCGCCGTCTTAGCACTCACTGATACGGACTGCTAAAATCACGCCATGACCGAAGCCGCCGTCATCGATCCCTCCCTTTCCAACGCCCTCGTGGCGAACAACCTGCCGATTCCGTCCGCGATCGGTTCGCTGGACGCCTACATCGGCGCCGTCCACCGCATCCCGGTGCTGTCCGTCGAGGACGAGCAGGCGCTGGCGCGCCGCTTCCACGACGAGAACGACCTGGAGGCCGCCCGCGAACTGGTCCTGTCGCACCTGCGCTTCGTGGTCCACGTGGCCCGCGGCTACAACGGCTACGGCCTGCCGCTCGGCGACCTGATCCAGGAAGGCAACATCGGCCTGATGAAGGCGGTCAAGCGCTTCGACCCGGACGTCGGCGTGCGCCTGGTCAGCTTCGCGGTGCACTGGATCCGTGCCGAGATGCACGAGTTCATCCTGCGCAACTGGCGGATCGTGAAGGTCGCGACCACCAAGGCGCAGCGCAAGCTGTTCTTCAACCTGCGCAAGAGCAAGAAGCGCCTGGGCTGGCTCAACGCCGAGGAAGTGCGCGCGGTCGCCGCGGACCTCAACGTGTCCGAGCGCGAAGTCATGGAGATGGAGTCGCGCCTGTCCGGCCGCGACATCGGGTTCGACCTCACCACCGACGACGATGACGACCACGCGCCGCCCGCGCCCGCGGCCTACCTGATGGCGCAGGACGAGGGCCCGGCGCAGGCCTACGAGCGCAACGACACCGAGGACAACCAGCTGGAACTGTTGCGCGAGGGTCTGTCGCAGCTGGATGCGCGCTCGCGCGACATCATCCGTCGGCGCTGGCTGGACGACGACAACAAGGTAACGCTGCAGGAACTCGCGGACGAATACGGCGTGTCGGCCGAACGGATCCGCCAGGTCGAGGCGAATGCGCTGAAGAAGATGAAGGCGCTGTTCGCGGCGTGACCGCCAGGTAGCGCCTGTGGGAGCCGCCATGGCGGCGAAAGGATCTCGCGGTACAGGCGGCCCCGGAAACGGGGCCGTTTTTTATTTCGCGTCCGGTGCAGGTCCCGGGTCGGGCGCTCGCCCCAGGATGATCCGCGCCGCCCGCTGGTAGCTCCAGTAGGCCCACGTCCAGTTGAGCATCACCACGAGCCGGTTGCGGAACCCGATCAGGAAGAAGATGTGCGCGGTGAGCCAGAACCACCACGCCAGTGCACCGGACATCCGGAGCCGGCCCAGGTGGACGACGGCCGCCATGCGGCCGATGGTCGCGAGGTTGCCGTAGTCGCGATACCGGAAGGGCGAAGCGGGCTTGCCTGCCAGGCGCGCGCGAAGCATGGCGGCGACATGCGTGCCCATCTGTTTCGCCGCCGGCGCCACGCCGGGGACGGGCTTGCCGTCCTGGGTCACCGCGGCCAGGTCGCCTGCCACGTAGACGTCCGGTAATCCAGGCACCGTCAGGTCCGACGCCACCGGCACGCGCCCGGCACGGTCCAGCGGGACGCCCAATGAGCGCGCCAGTGGCGATGCCGCCACGCCTGCGGCCCACAACACGGTGCGCGCGGCGATCCGCTCGCTGCCCACGTCGACGCCGCCGGCATCGATCGCGGCGACCGGCGTGCCGGTGCGCACCTCGACGCCCAGCGCTTCCAGTTGCGTGCGCGCCTTCGCCGACAGGCCTTCGGGAAACGTCGACAACACCCGTGGCCCGGCCTCGAGCAGCACCACCCGCGCGTCGCCAGGGTCGATGCGCCGGAACTCGCGCTCCAGCGTGTGCCGTGCGATCTCCGCCAGGGTGCCGGCCAGTTCCACGCCGGTCGGCCCGCCGCCGACGATCGCAAAGGTGAGCAGGGCGCGGCGCACTTCGGGATCGGCCTCCGACTCGGCCTGTTCGAACGCCGACAGGATCCGGCGGCGGATCTGCAAGGCGTCGTCCAGCGTCTTCAGTCCAGGCGCATGCGGGGCCCAGTCGTCGTGCCCGAAATACGCGTGCGTCGCGCCGCTGGCGAGCAGCAGGAAGTCGTAGCGCATCGGGCTGCCGTGCTCGATGCGGACTTCACGGGCGCCCGGGTCGATGCCGGTGACGGTTTCCATCAATACGGTCACGTTGGCCTGCCGGCGCAGGATGTGGCGCAGCGGTGCAGCAATGTCCGGCGCCGACAAGCCTGCCGTCGCCACCTGGTAGAGCAGGGGCTGGAACAAGTGGTGGTTGCCGCGGTCGAGCAGGGTGATCCGCACCGGCGACCGTGCAAGCGCGCGCGCTGCCCAGAGCCCCGCGAATCCTCCTCCCACGATGATCAAGTGCGGTGCATTCATCGCTGCGTGGTTTACAGATCGCTGCATGGCGCGCGCAGGTGGGACTTGAAGATCCCGCCCGCGAAGTCGAAATTCGATTGACCGAGAAAGCGCTGGCGGTAGAACGCCGCCCGCTTCGCGGCTTCCTGACGGCCTGCCGGGTCGAGCGCCGAGGCACTTTCGCGGATGACCAGGTCCGCGTCGACCACGGTTCGCGGATCGGCGAACTCGCGCAAGGCGATCGCCGTTGCCATCGCGCAGACCGGATCCCGCCCGAGTTCGATCGACCCGTGCAGCATCCTGATCTCGCCGAAATGGCAGGCATGGAAGAGCCCGAACAGTGCCGTCGGCTCTCCGCTCGCGGCCCCCTTTCGCAGGAAGTCCATCGCGTGATCCCGGTGGAACAGCGCAAGTTCCGCTTCCTCCAGGCTCAGGTCCGGCCCGAACGGCGGCCAGATCGCGAACATCGCCTGTGATGCAGGATGACCAAGCTGTGCAGCCTGGAGCATGCGTCCGGCAACCTGCCCCAGCTCGTCGGCTGACAGGCCTTCGCAAACCTGCTCGTCGCGAGCGAGGCGATCCTGTGCGGCCATGGCTTCTGCGATGAGTCCGTCTTCTTCTGGCGAATCCCCCGGCGCGCGTGCGGCACTTTCGACGTAAAACCCGGGAATTCCAGATCGCGCCTCCAAACTGTGGCATCGCTGGAGATCCCATGCGAGTCGGCATGCGGCGGCGACATGACCTGCGTCGGCGGCTTGCGCGAGGTCGTCGAAGATTGCATCCAGCGGCGTATCGGGCGGTGGCAAGGGAATCATCGGGGCCGGCATCGCATTGAAGCGCTCGACGGTTTCGCCAGCTGCCTTCGCCTTGTGGGCATCGTCCACCGCGGCATGCGTCGTGGCCAGGCCATGTGGTTTCGGCTTGCCGTCGCCTGACTTGAAAACCATGGCGCCCAGCGCGAGCGCCACGAGACATGCGGCTAGCAGGATCACCTTCGTCTTCCGCGTCAATTCGCGCTCCTGTCCTCGGGTTCGGTCCTAGTACAAATCCACCGGATCCACGTCGAGCGACCAGCGTACCTTGCGCGCTTCCGGCAACGCATGCAGCGCCGGCGCCACCGCATCGAGCGCGGCGTGCAGCGCGCTGCGACCTTGCGCCGACAGCAACAACTGCATGCGCTGGTAGCCGGCGCGGCGCGGCATGGGGGCGGGCAGCGGCCCGTGCAGCTGCACGGCCGGTGCTTCACCCATCGCGGCTTCGAATGCGATGCGTGCGGCGGCAAGGAATGCGCGGGTCGCCTCGATGTCCTTCGCCTCCGCGCGCAGCAGCGCGAGATGCGCGAAGGGGGGGAAGCCGGCCGCGTCGCGCTGGGCGAGTTCCGCATCCGCGAAGGCGTGGTACCCGCCCGTCACGAGCAGCTGCAGCAACGGGTGCCCGGGGTGGTGGGTCTGCAGCAGGACTTCGCCGCGGCGACTGGCGCGGCCGGCCCGCCCCGCCACCTGCACCAGCAACTGCGCCAGCTTTTCCGGCGCGCGGAAGTCGGCGGAGAACAGCCCTTCGTCGATGCCGACGACCACCACCAGCGCGAGCTCCGGCAGGTCGTGTCCCTTCGCCAGCATTTGCGTGCCGACCAGGATGCCCGGCTGCCCGCCGATCTCGCCGAGCATCGATTCCAGCGCGTCGCGACGACGCGTGCTGCCGCGGTCGATGCGCAGCACCGGCACGTCGCGAAATCGACCGGCGAGGACTTCCTCGAGCCGCTCGGTGCCGGCGCCCTGCGGCTGCAGCGCCAGGCCCGCGCAATCCGGACACGCCGGCGGGACGGCGCGCCGCAGGCCGCAATGGTGGCATTGCAGGCGCCGCCCACCGCCATGCACGGTCATCGCGCTGCCGGTCGTGGCGGTATCGCAGCGCGGGCACTGCGCGCTCCAGCCGCAGTCGTGGCACAGCAGCACCGGCGCGTAGCCGCGGCGGTTGCGGAACACCAGCACCTGGCCGCCGCGGTCCAGCGCGTTGGCGATCGCCTGCAACGCTTCCGGCGACAGGCCGGCATCCAGCGGCCGCTTGCGGACATCCACCACGCGCACGGACGGCGGCACCGCCTCGCCCGCGCGCCGGGTCAGCCGCAGGTGCGCGTGGCGCCCGGCGCGTGCGTTGTGCAGTGACTCCAGCGACGGCGTCGCGCTGCCGAGCACGACTGGCACCCCCAGCGCCTGCCCGCGCACCAGTGCGAAATCGCGGGCGTTGTAGCGGATCCCGTCGAGCTGCTTGTAGCTGCCGTCGTGTTCCTCGTCGACGATGACCAGGCCGGCCTCGGGCAGCGGCACGAACACGGCGGACCGGGTCCCGACCACGACCCGTGCCTCGCCGCGCCAGGCGGCGGCCCACACCCGGGCGCGTTCGTTGTCGTTGAGGCCGGAATGCAGCGCGTGCACGGGCACGCCGAGGCGGGCGCGGAACCGCTGCAGCATCTGCGGGGTCAGCCCGATCTCCGGCACCAGCACCAGCGCCTGCCGCCCGCGCGCCAGGCAGTCGGCGATCGCCTGCAGGTAGACCTCGGTCTTGCCGCTGCCGGTCACCCCGTCGAGCAGCAGCGATGCGAACCCGTCGTGCGCGGCGCGGATGGCGTCGATCGCCGCCTGCTGCTCCGGGTTGGCGTCCAGCGGAGCCACTGGCGCCGGTGCGCGCTGGTCGGGGCCCAGGGCAATCCGTACCGCCAGCCCGCGCGTGGCCAGCGCACGCGCGGCCGCGCGCCAGCCATCGACCGTTGCCTCGAGCACCGATTCCTCGACGGCAGCGGCGGCCAGGCGTTCCGCCACCTGGCGGGGCCGCCCGGCACGCAGGCCCGGCAGCGCGGTGCGTCCCGCTTCCGTCAGCGCCCAGCCGTGCACATGGGTGTCCGGCAGCGGTTCGCCGCGGCGCAGCGCCGCCGGCAGCGCGGTCGCCAGCACCTCTCCCAGCGGCGCATGCAGGTAGCGGGCGAGCCAGCGCAGCGATGACAGCAGTTCCCCTTCCAGGAGCGGGCGGTCGTCCAGCAGGGCCAGCGCGGCGCGCAGTTCCGGCGCTTCGCGGGCCCCGGCCCCGGTCGCCGCCACAACGCCCACCAGTTCGCGCTGCCCGAACGGGACGCGCACCCGGTGCCCCACGGCCGTCGCCGGGTCCGCCCCCGGCGGGGGCAGGTAGTCGAACAGCCGCGGGAGCGGCACCGGCAATGCGACCCGGAAGATACTCGGCTGACTCATTCCGTTCCGGAACACTTAGGGCCCATTGCTGCCCGAACCGTGACGAAGTTGGCGCAAACCCCTACAACCAAAGGAATTCGGGCTTTATCCACACCAGCTGTGGATAAAGCTGTGCATGGCGGGGACCCGGCGCGCATGGATTGCATTGCCACAAGCATGGACGTTGTCTTGGTCAAAAAATCGCCATTGGACATAAGTTCTGGAAAAACAATGACTTGCTCGTGAAACATTGGTGAATCCCCGCTTCAGGCTCGGGTGAAGCCCGCGTGGTGGACACGGCGGGTACTGCTGTGCACAACCGCCGGGGCTGGAAGCCTTGTGCTGCCTTGCGGAGCACGATTTTCAGCATTGTCAAGCGGGGCTGAACAGCCCCCATGGCTATCATGCCGGAGCCACTCCCGTTGTAGCCGATGACCGCAGACCCCCATGCCACGCCGCCCGATCGCGCACCGGGCGCCAATCCGGCTGCCGTGCCCGCGGCGCTGTCCGCGTTCCTGCGCGGCATCGAGCGCCGGGCGGCCGTCCTGGCCGAACTCCAGTGCGGCGACCCGGTCTGCGGCGATGCCGCCCTGGCGGCGGCGATGCGCGCCTTCCGGACCGTCGGTCCCGGCGAACCGATGGCGCGCTGGCCGCTGCGGTTCTGGTCCCTGCTGCTGGCCACGCCGCAATTGCGGCGTCCGGTTCCGGGGGCGCGGGGCGACGAGGACGCACTCTGGCTGGTGCAACTCACGCCCGGCCCGCGGGCGGCCATCCTGCTGCGACTGGCCGCCGGGCTGGACGAGGGAGACGCTGCGCACGTGCTGGCCATCGCCCGCCCGGTCTACCGCCGCGCGCTGCGGCGCGCGCTGCCGCGCCGCGAGGACGGCCGCGCCGACCCGGCCGCCTGGCTGCGCCTGCGCGCGCACGTGCACCGCCGGATCAAGACGCTGCCCAACGATCGCCTGTCCGACCTCGCGCGCCTGCGAGAGGACGCACTGACCGGCCGCCACTTCGTCGCGCCGGCGGCGCCGGCACCGGCGCGTCCCCGCTGGATCGGCATCGCGCTGCGCGCGGGCGTGGCCATGTGCGCACTCCTGTTCGTGGCGAGCTTCCTGCCGTGGTGGCGCCTGGGCGGCGAGCTGCACAAGGAAGCGCTGCCGATCGAGGCACCGGCCGCGCGCTTCGACGAACAGACCGCGTTGCTCACGCACCGGGACTTCGCCTTGCTGGCCGATCCGGAAGGCGCCGCGCTCGCCGAGGACCTGGCGTTCCTGTCGTGGCTCTCCAGCCAGCCCGAGGTCGCCGAGCCCGACGCCGAAGGGAGCGCGCCCCGGAGCGGGTCCCCGACCACGACGCTTGCCGGCGCCCGCGATGCGCCCACCGACGTGGGCGTGCTGGTGGAAACGCGCCGGCAAGCCTGGGACGCCATGACCGAGGCCGAGCGCGCGCAGTTCCAGCAGCGCCTGGCGGCCTGGGACGCGTTGCCGCACGCGGAGGCCGGCGCGCGGCGGGAACGCTATGTCGCGCTCCAGGCGCTGGACGGCGTCGACCTCGCGTTGCTGCGCCAGGCACGCACGCAACTCCAGGGACTGACGGCGGCGACCCGCGAGGCATTGCGCGAACGATTCGCCGGGTTGAGCGTCACCGAGCAACGCGGCTGGCTGCTCGGCCCGCGCGTGGGCGCCGACATGGCCGCGCTCAGCCCCTTGCTGCTGCAGGTCCCGGAAGAGCAGCGCATCCCCTTGCTGGACATGCTGCGGGTGATGACGCCCGAGGAGCGCGCCGACCTGGCCGTGCTCGCCTATCGCACGCCGCCGCAGGAGCGCAACGCCCTGCGCCTGGCATTGCTCGAGACCACCGACGACAACCGTTCGGCCTGGCTGCGCCTGCGCCTGTCCCGATAGGGCGCGCGGCTGCTCACATCCACACCAGGCTCCCGAGGGCCACGAACACCGCGCCGATGGTGATCAGCCAGAAGTAGCAGAAGCCGAGGACCAGGTACTTGAGCAGCGTCATCGGCCAGCCTTGCCGGTACACCCGCTTCTGCATCGCCAGCAGGTACAGCGGCATCCAGGCGACCAGCAGGAACTCGATGACGTTGGGCACCGCCTGGCCACCCGCGGGCAACGCGCCTTCCAGCCATCCCAGCAGGAACAACAGCAGCAGCGACAGCGACAGGAACGCGTGGCTGTGCAGCGCCACGATCAGGTGCTCCATGTACAGGCGTCGCTTGAACACGTACGCCAGCTTCAGCATCAGCGCGAAGACCGGCAGCAGCACGAACAGCGAGGTCGGCACGGCCGACATCAGCGCCTTGACGTAGAGGTCCGGATCGTCCTGCAGGCGTTGGATGTTCCTGCTGGCGCGCTCCACCTGGTGGTTGAGCCATGCGTTGGCGAACGCGGGCAGGAACGACACGTCGACCGGGTTGGTCTCGGCATCCCAGGGGCCGTTCCCGAAAGTGATCGATACCTCGTCTTCCTCCACCGGCACCGGCTTGCCTGCCGCCTCTGCCTTCCGGATCGTCGCGATGCGGTCTGCGGCACGGCCGATCACCACCGTGCGCGCGGCCTCGGTGCCGACCCGGATGCCGGGGACCGGTGGTCCCTCGCGGTCGGTGGCGCGCTCGAGTTTCGCCAGGGCGTCGTCGCGCAGGGATTCGACCTCCGCGACGGTCGTGGCCTGGCCGATGCGGTCGCCACGGTCGACATCGGCGCCGTCGCTTTCCATGTGCAGCGTCAGGCTGCCCACGAAGAACGCGACGATGGTCAGGAAGAAGAACAGCCGCACCGGGCTGACGTAACGCACGCGCCGCCCTTCGAAGTACTCGCACGTCAGGTAGCCGGGGCGCGCGAACAGCGGCCACAAGGTGCGCAGCGTGCGCGAGTCGAAGTCGAAGACGCTGTCGAAGAAGTCGCCGACGACGCTGGTGAAATGGCGCACCAGCCCCTTCACCGGCTGGCCGCACTGGTAGCAATGCGGGCCCAGGAGCTCGACCCCGCAATTCCGGCAAACCGGCGCAGCGTCATTCCCGCGAAGGCGGGAATCCACGCCCGCCTCGTCGCCTTCGGGCAATCCTTCGTTCGTCATGTCACGACCCCGCCCCGGCCCCGACTTAAGATAACGCGCCGCGCCGCCCGCGCCCGCCACCTTCGATGCCCTCCCAGTCCCGTCCCTACCGCTTCGCCGGCGAAGTGCGCCGCACCCTGCTGCTGGCAGCGCCCATCGTGGCCGGACAGCTGTCGTCGGTGCTGATGACCTTCGTCGACACGGTGCTGGCCGGGCGCCATGGCCCGACCACGCTGGCCGGCGTGGCCGTGGGCAGTGCGGTGTGGTCGGTGGTGATCCTGGTCCTGGTGGGCGTGCTGATGGCGGTGCCGCCATCGGTGTCGCAACTGGACGGCGCCGGCCGGCACGAGCGCATCGGCCCGCTGTTCCGCCAGGCGGCCTGGCTGGCGCTCGCGTTGGGCGTGTCCCTGTTCGCGCTGGTCAGCCTGTCCGGGCCGCTGCTGGCGGGCATGGGCATCGCCGAGGACGTCCGCCCCGCGGCGAGCGATTTCCTCGGCGCCATCCGCTGGGGTGCGCCCGCGCTGGCACTGTTCTTCTGCGCGCGTTACCTCAGCGAGGGGCTCGCGTGGACGCTGCCGACGATGGTGGCGGGCCTGCTGGGCGTGGCGGCGCTGTTTCCGCTGGGCCACGCGCTGATGTTCGGCGACGGTCCCTTCCCGGCGCTGGGCGCGGCGGGCCTGGGGTATGCCACGGCGTTCGTGCTCTGGGTCCAGGCGCTTGGCCTGCTCGCGTACCTGCGCTGGTCGCGACGCTTCGCCGCGCTGCAGTTGTTCGCACGCTGGGATGCGCCGCACGCGGGCGAGATCCTGTCGTTGCTCAAGCTCGGCCTGCCCATCGGCGTCGCGGTCTTCATGGAAGGCAGCCTGTTCGTCACCACCGCGCTGCTGATCGGGCGCATGGGCGCGACCGCGGTGGGTGCGCACCAGGTGGCGATCAACGTCGCCAGCCTTGCCTTCATGGTGCCGCTGGGCATCGCGATGGCGACCACGGTGCGCATCGGCCAGGCCGCGGGCCGGCTGGATGGCGCCGGGGTGCGCGCCGCCGCGCGCGCGGGCTACGGCATCGTGCTCGGCACCCAGCTGCTGACCGCGGGCGCGATGGTCTTCGCCGGCCACGCGATCGCCGGCGTCTATACCGACGACCCGGCGATCGGCGCGCTGGCGGGCGGCCTGTTGCTGTTCGCCGCCGCATTCCAGTTCCCCGACGGCATCCAGGCGCTGTCCTCCGGCGCGCTGCGCGGCCTGAAGGACACGGCATGGCCGATGGTGATCACCGCCCTGGCGTACTGGGGGCTCGGGATGCCCCTCGGCGCGTACCTCGGTCTCGAATTCGGCCTTGGCATGGGGCCGCGCGGCATGTGGATCGGGTTGATTGCCGGGCTCAGCGCGGCCGCCGTGCTGATGACGTGGCGCTTCCTGCGGCTGGCCCGACGGCTGCCCGAACCTGAACCCCTGGCGCCCGTGGCTGAACCGGGCCAACGGGCAGCATGACCTTGGGGTCATGAAACCGCGGGCGCCGGCCGGGTACGCTGGCACCCTCTGATCGAATTGCTTCTGCTGGAGTCACCCGAATGAATGTCGTCCGTCGCCGTGGTCCCATCGCCCGGGTCTTCCTGGCCCTGTGGGACACGCTCAACTTCACCCGGCGGCTGGTGTTCAACCTGCTGTTCCTGCTGATCGTCATCCTGGTCATCGCGGCCATCGTCAACACCGATCGCGCCGGCCCGCTGCCGGGCGACAACACGCTCGTGATCGCGCCGGAGGGACGACTGGTCGAGCAGTACACCTCCGACCCGGTCAGCCGCGCTGTCGCGCGCGCGTTCGGCGACGAGCAGCTGGAAGTGCAGTTGCGCGACGTCCTGCGCGCACTCGACCACGCGAAGGAAGACGACCGCATCGAGCGCGTGTACCTGCGCGTCGACCGCCTGGAGCCGACCGGCTTCGCCTCGCTGCGCGAGATCGCCGATTCATTGAAGGAAGTGCGCGCCGCCGGCAAGGAAGTGGTCGCGTTCGGCGAGAACTTCGGGCAGGCGCAGTACCTGCTGGCCGCGCAGGCCGACGAGGTCTACCTGGACCCGATGGGTGGCCTGCTGCTCGAGGGCCTCGGCCGCTATCGCGCGTACTACCGGGAAGGCCTGCAGGACAAGCTCGGCGTGGACGTGCACCTGTTCAAGGTGGGCGAGTTCAAGTCGGCCGCGGAACCCTACGTGCGCGATGACGCATCGCCCGAGGCGAAGGAAGCCGACCTGTTCTGGATGAACGACGTGTGGTCGCGCTACCTGTCCGATATCGCCGAAGCGCGCGGGCTGACGGCCGCGCAGCTCGCCGCCGACATCGACACGCTGCCGGCCGACATCGCCGCGGTGGAAGGCGACCTGGCGCAGTACGCACTGTCGAAGAAGCTCGTCGACGGGCTGATGACGAAGGAGCAGGTGTACGACCTGCTGGCGGAGCGGGGCGTGGTCGACGAGGACGTCGACGCCGGCTTCCGCCACGTGGTGATGGACGATTACCTGGCCCACGTGATGCCGGGCCCGGTGGCCACCGATGCGCGGCCGCAGGTCGCCGTGGTGGTGGCCGAAGGGTCGATCACCGGCGGTGAACAGCCGCCGGGCATCGTCGGCGGCGAATCCACTTCGCAACTGCTGCGCGACGCGCGCCTGGACGAGCAGGTCGAAGCCGTGGTGCTGCGCGTCAACTCGCCGGGCGGCGAGGTATTCGCGTCCGAGCAGATCCGCCGCGAGGTGGTCGCGCTGCAGGACGCCGGCAAGCCGGTCATCGCCTCGATGGGCGACGTGGCCGCCTCCGGTGGCTACTGGATCAGCATGGACGCCAACAGGATCTATGCCGATCCGTCGACCATCACCGGATCGATCGGCATCTTCGGCCTGTTCCCGACCATCGACCGCGGGCTGGACAAGATCGGCGTGCACACCGACGGGGTGGGCACCACCCGCTTCGCCGGCGCGTTCGACATCACCCGGCCGCTGGACCCCGAGGTCGGCCTGGTGATCCAGGAAGTGATCGAGAAAGGCTACGCCGACTTCATCGGCCGCGTGGCGCGCGCGCGCGAACAGACCGTGGCGCAGGTGGACGAAGTGGCGCGCGGTCGGGTGTGGAGCGGCGAGCAGGCGCATGCGCGCGGGCTGGTGGATGCGTTCGGCGGGTTGCAGGACGCGATCGCCGCCGCCGCGGAAGCCGCCGAGCTGGACGAGGGCGACTACCGCGTGCGCTACGTCGAGAAGGCGGTGACGCCGTTCGAGCAGTTCTTCGCCAACTTCCTGTCGACGCGCATGGGCGCGGCGCTGGTGGGCGATTCGGGCTTCGCCCGCGGCGTCATGGCCAGCCTGCTGCCGGCACAGGCGCGCGACGAACTGGCGTTCATCGAGCGCGCCCTGGCGGCGCGCAGCGGCGGCAAGCCGGTGGCGTCAGTCGCCCACTGCTTCTGCGGGTTCTGAGGCCTGTGGCTCCGGAGGCTGCGCCTTGTCGGGCGGCTCCGGCTTGCTGCAGGCGAGGCAGGCCAGCAAGACGCTGGCCAATGCGAGGATTCGCGCGACGCTGTGCATGACGGCCTCCTGATGCCCGTGGCTCCGGCGCTATGCTACGCCCGACCCCGGGGAAGGAGCCGCGAATGGACCCGCACCGCTGGCGCCTGGACGGACAGGTCGCCCTGGTCACCGGCGCGAGCGCCGGCATCGGCCGCGCGATCGCACGCGAACTGCTGGGCTTCGGGGCCGACGTGTTCCTGGTCGCGCGCGAACCCAACGCGCTGGAAACGACTCGCGCCGAACTCGAAGAGGAATTCCCCGACCGGACCGTCGCCGCCCTGCCGGCCGACGTCGCAGACGGCGAACAGCGCCGCGAGATCCTCGACTGGGTGGAAGACCACGGCGAAGGCCTGCATATCCTGGTCAACAACGCCGGCACCAACCAGGGCAAGCCGACCGTCGACTACGCCGATGATGAGTGGCGCCAGATCTTCGAGGTCAACCTGTTCTCCGCGTTCGAACTGGCGCGGTATGCGCATCCACTGCTGACGCAGCATCCGGCGTCGAGCATCGTCAATGTCGGGAGCGTGTCCGGGTTGACCGCGGTCCGCACCGGTTCGCCCTACGGGATGAGCAAGGCGGCGTTGCACCAGCTGACGAAGAACCTGGCCGTCGAATGGGCCGAGGACGGCGTGCGCGTGAATGCCGTCGCGCCCTGGTACATCCGCACGCGGCGGACGAGTGCGAAGCTGTCGGATCCGGATTACCTGGACGACGTATTGCTGCGGACGCCGATGGGACGGGTGGGGGAACCGGAGGAGGTGGCGGCCGCCGTGGCGTTCCTGTGCCTGCCGGCGGCGGCGTACATCACCGGGGAGTGCGTCGCCGTGGATGGCGGATTCTTGCGCTACGGCTTCTGATCCCGCACGTCAGCGTCCACAGGTGCGGGCGAGGCGCTCGGCGAGCAGGCGTTCCTCCTTGGCCACCTCCGCGCGTCGCGTCGGCATGGCGTCGAACCATGCCTCGCGGAGTTCGCGCTTGTGTTCGAGCAGGCGCTCGCACGCCAGGCTTTCCGGCAGGCGCACGCAGGTGTCGCGCACCCACGCGCCCGGGGTGTAGGCAAGGCCCACGACGGGAGGAAGGTCCGGGGCGCCCGGCCCGTCACTGGGCGGTTGGGGGCGCGGCGCGCCGACCCGGTCGCCCAGCGGATTGCGCGGCCAGTAGGCCGGATACCCCAGGGTCCACAACGGGACCCACCGCGGATTGCCGTCGGCGTCGTCGCTGGTATAGCGGTCGCCGTCGGGCGTGGTGCATTGGTAGAGCGGGCGGGGCGCCTCCACGAACACGACGCGTGTCCTGGTCGCGGGTGCCGGCGGGGTGGAGGGCGCGCGCGGGCGGTCGGTTTTGGACGAAGGCGGCGGATCGACCGGCCGCAGCATTTCGATGGGCTGCTCGCGCAGGCCTGCCGGGCATGGCGTGTCGCGCAGCGAGACGTGGCCATCGCCATCGGTGCAGCGGTAGACGGTCAAGTCCCCGCCCGCCGCGGGAGCGGCAAGCAACAGCAACGCCGGGGCAAGCAGGAACGCGCGCATCGACGCAGTGTGCCCCTGGCGGGCTGAATTCGCGCCATCGGCGCAGGCCGGGACAATCGACGGGCGGCGCCCCTCCGGTCCGGCAGTCGGCCTAGGCTTCGGGCGGGACAACCGAGGGAGGACGGCATGGACGACTTCACCGATCTCAAGCGCAAGCACCGGGCGGTCTGGGCGTCCGGCGACTACGACGCGATCGCGCGCGGCCTGCTGCCGGTGGCCGACCACGTGGTACGCGGCGCGGCCATCCACGCGGGGGAGCGGGTGCTCGACGTCGCGTGCGGGACCGGCAACACCGCGCTCGCGGCCGCCGCACGCGGCGCCCGGGTGACCGGGCTGGATCTCACGCCGGAGCTGCTCGAGGTGGCGGCGGCGCGGGCGCTGGCGAGCGGGTACCCCGGCATCGCCTGGCAGGAAGGCGACGCGGAACGGCTGCCGTTCCCGGACGCATCGTTCGACGTGGTCGTGTCCTCGTGCGGGCTGATGTTCGCACCGGACCAGCAACGGGTGGCCGACGAGGTCGCGCGGGTCACCCGGCCGGGCGGGCGCATCGCGATCCAGGCATGGACGCGGGACGGCGGCATCGGCCGGCTGTTCGACGTCACCAATGCGCATGTACCGGCACCGCCGGGCGTGCCGAGCCCGTTCGCCTGGGGCGACGAGGCGAGCGTCCGACAGCTGTTCGGCGACACGTTCGGCGCGTACCGGTTCGAGCAGGCCGACCATCCCGAATGCACGGACACGCCGGAAGCGCTCGCGGACCTGTTCATCGGCAAGTACGGCCCCACGCACCGTGCATGGCATGCGCTGCCACCCGACCGGGCGACCGCCTTCCGAGACGCGCTGGTCGGGTTGTACCGCGGCTACGTCACGCCGATCGACGGCAAGGTGCGCTGGGGCCGGGAATACCTGTTGACCCTTGCGGTGCGCGCCTAGCGGCCGTCCGCGCAGGTGCTGTTGGCGAACGTGGCCGCGAGTTGTTCGTATTCGACGTGCTGCGGGCTGCCGGCTGGGACGCGGGCGAACTTCCAGCGGAACTCGGCCTCGTCGACGCGCCGCCGCCAGGCGGCGCACAGCTGCGCCTCCGGCACGGCGGCGCACTGGTCGCGGATGGTCTGGCACGCGGCGCCCAGGCGGGGCCGCGCGCGCCCGTCGAGGCCCACGACGCGCATCGGCGCGCAACGTTCGGCAGGCGTTTCGTCTTCCGTGAGGAACTTCGTGTTCTCCCAGGTAGTGCACTCGAACAAGGCCGGCGGTGCCGTGCGTTCTTCGACCGGCACGGGTGCGGGCAGCGCGGCGAGGACGACCGCCTGTGCCGCGGCCGCCTCGGCGGCGACGACCTCCGGCATGCGCACCTCGCGCGGGACGTGCGCCGGCATGGGCGGCGGCACGTCGATCACCTGCGTTTCCTGGCGGTGGCCTGCCGGACACGGCTGGTCGTTCTGGATCAGCAGCGCGCCGGAGGCGTCGGTGCAGCGGTAGATGGTGACGTGCTGCTGGGCCGGCGCCGATGGGGAAGCGCAGGCAAGGGCGACGAGCACGAGGGTGGCAATGCGGTCCTTCATTGCGCGGAGCCTACCGCGCGGGGGCTCAGGCGCGCAGCACCTGTCCGGTACGTGCGTCACGGATCGTCGAAGGCGCGCTGCCGCCGCCGGTCTCGCCGGCGAGGACACCGTCCAGGTCGGCGATGAGTCCACTGTCCAGGCGGTCGCGGGCATAGGCGGGCGGCGCGCCAGCCGGGTTGGCGCTGGTGCTGGTGATCGGGCCTCCGAAGGCATCGCAGAGCGCGACGACCACGGGATGCGCGCTGACCCGCACGGCGACGCCTGCATGCTCGCCCGTGATCCACTTCGGCATGCGGCCGCGCGCGGGCACGATCCAGGTATGCGGACCGGGCCAGGTGTCGTAGACGTCCTCGGCGCGGTCCGGCGGCAATGCCGCCCAGTCGAGCAGGTCGTCGAACTGGTCGACGTGCGCGGCGATGAGGATCAGGCCCTTGGCGACGTCGCGCTGCTTGATGTTGAGCAGTCGCGCGACGGCCGCTTCGTTCATCGGGTCGCAGCCCAGGCCCCAGACGGCTTCGGTGGGGTAGGCGATGACGCCGCCACGGTGCAGTGCGGCGACGGCGGCGGGGATGTCGAGGTCGTGCATCGCCGGATGCCGCGCGTCACTTGCCGGCACGCAGCTTCTCGAGGTCGCTGCCCTGCATCGCGAGCGTGGTGCGGGAGCACGAACCCGTGCCGAGGTCCCCGTCCTTGCCGTGGGCATAGACGACGTAGCTGGCGTCTTCCAGAAAGGGGTAACCGCACATGACGCTGCTCTTTGCGGTGACCAGTTCGACCATTTCGACCGGGGATCCCTTGAAGTGTTCTTTGACCCGGAAGGTCACGCGCTGGTGGAACGCGTCGACGTCCTCCACTTCGATCACGCTGCCGACGAAGACGCGGGTGGCGTTGTCGACCGCTTCGGGAACCTCATGCGGGGGTGCGCAGCTGCAGGCCAGGGCGTCGATGGGGAGAGCGAGGGCTACGAGGGCCGGGAGTGCGAGATAAGGCTTCATTGGTGACCTCCCTTGGAGATATTCGCCGCCATGGCGGCTCCCACAGGGAGCCGGCTACTGGAAGGATGCGTCAGAAGGGCGCATCGTCGCTCGACTGGGCCGCAGCGCCTTTCTTGACGACGGTTTTCCTGGCGGCCTTCCTCGTCGCAGGCTTCTTCGCGACCTTCCTGGCAGACTTCTTCGCAGCCTTCTTCGTCGTCTTCTTCGTCGTCTTCTTCGTGGCCGATTTCGTAGACTTCTTGGCGGGTGCCTTCTTCGCCACGACCTTCTTCGCGGCCTTCTTGCCGAACCGGCCGCGCATCGGCTTGCCGGTCTCCTCCATCAGCTTCTGCACTTCCTCCAGCGTCAGCGACGCCGGCTCGCGGTCCTTCGGGATGCGGCCGTTGAGCTTGCCGTCGCTGATGTACGGGCCGTAGCGCCCATTGAGCACCTGGATGTCGCTGCCGTCGAAGGACTTGATGATGCGGTTGCGCGCGATCTCTTCCTTTTCCTCGATCAGGAACACCGCGCGCTCCAGGTCGATGGTGTAGGGGTCGTCCTCCTTCTTCAGCGAGGCGTACACGGGGCCGCGCTTGGCGAACGGGCCGAAGCGGCCGATGCCGACGCTGACCTCTTCGCCATTGGATTCGCCCAGCTTGCGCGGCAGGCGGAACAGGTCGATCGCGTCGGCGAGCGTGATGGTGTGCATGCTCTGGCCGGGACGCAGCGACGCGAACGTCGGCTTGTCCTCGTCGTCGGCGGTGCCGATCTGCGCATACGGGCCATAGCGGCCCAGGCGCACGCTGACCGGCTTGCCACTCTTCGGGTCGGTGCCCAGCTCGCGCGCGCCGGTGGCCTCGCTGCGGTCGACGCTCTCGGTCTTGTCGACCACGAGCGCCTTGAACGGCGCCCAGAACTTCTCCATCAGCGGGACCCACTCCTCCTCGCCGCGCGAGACGGCGTCGAGTTCGTCCTCGAGCTTGGCGGTGAAGTCGTAATCCACGTACTGGGTGAAGTGCGTGCTGAGGAAGTTGGAGACCGCGCGGCCCACGTCGCTCGGGCGGAAGCTGCGGCTTTCCATTTCCGCGTACTTGCGGAACAGCAGCGTCTGGATGATGGAGGCGTAGGTCGACGGCCGGCCGATGCCGTATTCCTCCAGGGCCTTGACCAGCGCGGCTTCGGTGAAGCGCGGCGGGGGCTGGGTGAAGTGCTGGTCGGCGTGGATGCGCTCGAGCGGCACGCGCTCGCCCGGCTTCATCAGCGGCAGCTTGCGGCCCTCGTCCTCGGCATCGGCCGGCTTGGTGTCCTTGCCTTCCTCGTACACCGCCAGGAAGCCGGGATCGATGACGGTGGTGCCGCTGGCGCGGAACGAATGCTCGCTGCCGGCGGCGAGGTCCACGCTGACGGTGTTGAGGGTGGCCGGCACCATCTGCGAGGCGACGGCGCGCTTCCAGACGAGTTCGTACAGGCGCCGTTCGTCGTCGGTCAGGTAGCGGCCGACCTGCTGCGGCGTGCGCAGCGCGGAGGTCGGGCGCACGGCCTCGTGGGCTTCCTGCGCGTTCTTCGACTTGGTCTGGTAGAAGTTCGGCTTGTCGGGCAGCGCCTTCGTGCCGAAGTCGCGCGCGATGACGTCGCGCAATTCACCCAGCGCCTCGCCCGACAGGCTCACCGAGTCGGTACGCATGTAGCTGATCAGGCCGACGGTGCCTTCCTCGCCGATCGCCACGCCCTCGTACAGCTTCTGTGCGACCTGCATGGTGCGGCGCGTGGTGAAGCCCAGCTTGCGCGCGGCCTCCTGCTGCAGCGTGGAGGTGGTGAACGGCGGCGACGGCCGGCGCTTGCGCTCCTTGCTGGTGACGTCGGTGACGTGCAGCGCACCATTGGCGGCCTTGGCGATGCGCGCGCGCGCGGCCTCGGCCGAATCGCCGTCGGTGACGGTGAACTGCTCGAACTTCCTGCCGTCCAGCTTGGCGAGCTTGGCGGTAAACGGTTGCGCGGCATGCGCGCACTCGGCCTCGATGCTCCAGTACTCGCGGGCGACGAAGGCCTCGATCTCCTCCTCGCGCTCGACGATCATGCGCAGCGCCGGCGACTGCACGCGGCCGGCGGACAGGCCGCGCTGCACCTTGCGCCACAGCACCGGCGACAGGTTGAAGCCGACCAGGTAGTCCAGCGCGCGACGCGCCTGCTGGGCATCGACCAGGTTGGCGGAGATGTCGCGGGGGTGGGCCATCGCCTCGCGGATGGCGCGGGGGGTGATCTCGGTGAACACGACGCGGTGCAGCGGCTTGCCTTCGAGCAGCCCGCGCTCGCGCAGGATCTCCACGATGTGCCAGCTGATGGCCTCGCCCTCGCGGTCCGGGTCGGTCGCCAGGAAGATGGCCTCGGCCGCCTTGGCCGCCTTCGCGATCGCGGCGACGTGCTTCTCGTTCTTCTCGATCAGGTCGTAGCGCATGGCGAACCCGTTGTCCGGGTCGACCGCGCCCTCCTTCGGGACCAGGTCGCGGACATGGCCGTAGGACGCCAGGACGTGGAAGTCCTTGCCGAGGTACTTGTTGATCGTCTTGGCCTTGGCGGGCGACTCGACGATGAGGAGGTTCTTGGCCATGGCGTCCGTAGAAGGCAACGCCCGCGGCGGGGCCACGGGCGTCTGGTGGGGGGACTCTCTTTATTAGTGGTGACACGGGGCCATGGGGCCCGTCAAGCGATCGGGGGTGGGCGGTGCCCCCGGGGGCCGGTCAGTGGACCGGCTCGGGCTCGTCCAGGAACATCTGGGTCTCCATCCACGCGTAGGCGGCCTCGCTGCCCGGCTGGTTGAACAGGACCATCAGCACGACCCATTTCAGGTCGTCCAGGTCCAGTTCGTCCTGGTCCAGGGCCAGGGCCCGGTCGAGCACCAGCTCGCGCTGGTCGGCGTCCAGGACGCCGCGCTGCTCCAGGAACAGGAGGAAACCACGGCATTCGGTGTCGAGCTTGTCGAGCTCGGGGCCGAAGTAGACGCGGGTGGGGCCGTCGGTGCGCGGGGCCCTGGCGTCCGGGCGCTGTTCGGCCAGGGCGTCGAGCCAGTCGAAGGCCTTGTGGATCTCGGCCGGGCTGAAACCGGCCTGGGTGAGCTCGCTGAACAGGGGGCTGGTGGCGAGGGAGTCGCGGTCCCCGAGCGGCGGTGCCGCGTCTTCGGTGAAGTAATGCTCGAACAGGTAAAGCAGGACGTCCAGGATGCTCTCTTTCATTGCCCTCGGCCTGCGCCGCAGCCGGCGCCGTGGGGGTCAGGAACCTCTTCTCGTGTAGCGGCCGTGTTGGGAATCGACGCGGCCCTCAAGCTCCATGACCAGCAGCATGGAGGCAAGTTCCGCGGCCGTCAATCCGGTCCGTGAGACGAGTCCATCCATATCCATTGGGTCGTGACCGAGTTCGCGCCACAACCGCTTGTAGTCGGGCGAATCGCCGAGGCCGGCGGGATGCGTGCCTCCAGCGGCGCCGTCATCGCGTTCCACGACGCCGGTCACGGTTCCCTGTATGGGGGTGGCCAGGCGACCGCGCAAGGCATCCGCCAGGGCGGCCGCCGGCGCGGCGAGCGCGTCGATCACTTCCCGTGGCTGCTCGACCAGTGCCGCGCCATCGCGGATCAGCCGGTGGCACCCGCGGGCCATCGGGTTGCGGATGGAGCCGGGCAGCGCCATGACTTCGCGACCGGCATCGGCGGCCAGGCGCGCGGTGATCAGCGCGCCGGAGCGGTACGCGGCTTCGATCACCAGCGTGCCCAGCGAGAGGCCGGCGATGATCCGGTTGCGGCTGGGAAAGTGTTGGCGTTTGCCGCCGGTGCCGGGCAGGTGCTCGCTGACGACCGCGCCTTCGTGCGCGATGCGTTCCAGCAGGCCGGCGTTGCCGCGCGGGAAGGCGATGTCGGGCCCGGTGCCGAGGACGGCGACGGTGAGGCCACGTGCTTGGAGTGCGCCGAGGTGCGCGGCGGTGTCGATGCCCGCGGCGAGGCCGCTGGTGACGGCGAGTCCTGCGGCGGCGAAGGCGCGTGCGAACGCCATCGCGTGATCGCGGCCACCCGCGGTGGGTGCACGGCTGCCCACCACCGCGACCGCCGGATGCCACAGCCGCGCGGGATCGCCCGCGACGAACAGCGCGACCGGTGCGCCGGGCATGCGCCGCAACAGCTCGGGGTAGTCGGGATCGTGCCAGCCGACCAGGTGGCGCGCGGGGTCGCCGCCGAGCCACGCCTTCGCGCGTTCGATTGCTGTGCCGTCGGGTTGGCACAGTGCGGCGACCTGTTCCGCCGACAGGCCATGCGCGCGCCACGTGGCGACACCGGACGCGAGCGCGGCGGCGGGCGTCGTGCAGGCGTCCAGCAGGCGTCGCCGTGGCTCGGCGGGACCGCCGGCGGCGAGGAGGCGCAGCAGTGCGTCATGTGGATCGTTCGTCATCCGCCCAGCGTCGGCCGCGAACGAAGACGGCGCCCTAGGGCGCCGTCGCGGAGGTCCGTGGGGGAACCCGGATTCCGCTGCGCTGCCTCCGGGCTACGACAGCCCGTAGCCCGGATGGAGGCGCGAAGCGCCGCAATCCGGGATCAATAAGGCGCGTCGGGATGCTTGAGCTCGTACCCGACCTGGGTGGGACGGATGCTGTCCATCACCAGGCCGTAGCTGACGTTGTCGAAGGTGCGGAACACCATGACGTGGCCGGCGTACTCGTCCGGCAGGCGCACCTTGGCGTCGAAGCCGACGGTGTCGTCCGAGCGACCCCACTTGTATTCGATCGGATCGACGACGTTGCTGCCCACGCGCCAGATGGAGAACACGGTGCCGTTGTCGATGCCCTGGCGCGAACCGCCCGACAGCGCCACGACGCTGCGCGGCCCCGCGGTCGTCAGGCCCTCGGCGACGGCCATGACCTGCAACCGGCCATAGTCGTGCTGGACGCTGGGGGCATGCGGGAAGAAGGTCAGGTCGTAAGGCTGCGGATCCACGCGCACCAGGCGGTCGCCCGGGCGCACTTCGTAACCGGCCTCGTCGAGCAGCAGCGTGGCGACCTCGATGCCGCCGACCGCGCCACGGGTGACGGTGCCGCCGTTCACGCGCATCAATTCGTAGCCCAGCACCGCCGAACCCTTGTCCGGGAAGTACGCGTTGCTCCAGAAGCGCTGCCAGTCGATGTGTTCCTTGCCGCGATGGTCGAGGTCGCTGACCTGGTGCAGGTCGCAGCACAGCGCCGCGCGGTCGATGTAGGTGTACTTCACGGTCGGGCGGACCAGGGTGAAGCGTTCGCCCGGACGCGCGTCCGTCAGGCCCCGCACGTAGGCGACGTTGCCGGCGGTCCCGCGCAGCCGGTCTTCCTCCAGCGCCACCACGTAGGGCAGGTGCTCGAAGCCGTCGACGACGCGCAGGTCCTTCAGGAACGGTTCGATTTCGGACAGGGGGATCGCATTGACCGGCGACACGGACGCGAGCCGCGGGCCGGCCTCGACCGTGGCGACCGTGCGCTCGCCGTAGGCCAGGCTGATCACGTCGCCCGGGAAGATGGCGTGCGGGTTCGAGATCTGCGGGTTGGCCTGCCAGATTTCCGGCCACAGCCACGGGCGCTGCAGGAACTTGCCGGCGATGGTCCAGAGGGTGTCGCCCTCCTGCACCACGTAGGTGTCGGGGTGGCCCTCGACCAGGTCCTGGGCGAGCGCATGCGCCGCGAAGGTCAGCAATGCTGCCGCAGCGATGGTGCGAGATGCGTGAGAAAGGCGCTTAAACATGGCTGCCATCTACCTGATTCCCCTGCAGGTGAAAGGCACTATAACCCCGAAAAGCCGGCCCCTTGCAAGGGTTTCGGCGCTACAATGGCGGCACTCTTCCGCAGATGTGACCCATGCCCCCGTTTCGGGGTGCCGGTCCCCGGCAGTCCCGGTGAACTCCCCCATGGCCCTGCTCGACATCCTCGAATTCCCCGACCCGCGGTTGCGCACCAAGGCGCGCCCGGTCGACGTGGCGCAGGTCACCGCCGCCGCGTTCCAGCAGTTGCTCGACGACATGTTCGAGACCATGTACGCCGCGCCGGGCATCGGCCTGGCCGCGAGCCAGGTCGACGTGCACGAGCGCTTCATGGTCATCGACGTGTCCGAGGAGAAGGACCGGCCCCTGGTGTTCGTCAATCCCGAAATCCTGGAACGCGAAGGCGAGCAGGTCTGCCAGGAAGGCTGCCTGTCGGTCCCCGGCATCTTTGCCGACGTGACCCGCGCCGACCGCATCCGCGTGCGGGCCACCGGCCGCGACGGCCAGCCGTTCGAACTCGACGTCGACGGATTGCTGGCGGTGTGCATCCAGCACGAGATGGACCACCTGGAAGGCAAGCTGTTCGTGGACTACCTGTCCCCGCTCAAGCGCGAGATGGTGCGCAAGAAGCTGGCCAAGGCCCGTCGCCAGGCCGCCGCGTAGGCCGCGCCCGCGGCCCCGGTTTCCCGACGCCCGTTGACCGACGATGAGGATCGTTTTCGCAGGCACGCCGGAATTCGCCGTGCCCTCGTTGCGCGCGGTGCTCGACCGCGGTGAAGTCGTCGCGGTGTACACGCAGCCCGACCGGCCCGCTGGTCGCGGACGCGGGGTGCAGGCCTCGCCGGTCAAGGTCGAAGCGCTGGCACGCGGCATCGACGTCCTGCAACCGGAGACGCTGCGCACCCGGCTTTCGCGGGACGTGCTGCGCGCGCTCAAGCCGGACGTCATGGTGGTGGTGGCCTACGGGTTGCTGCTGCCGCCGAAGATCCTGGAGATCCCGCGGTACGGCTGCTGGAACGTGCATGCCTCGTTGCTGCCGCGCTGGCGTGGGGCCGCGCCGATCCAGCGCGCGATCGAGGCTGGCGACCGCGAGACGGGCGTTTGCCTGATGCAGATGGAGCAGGGCCTGGACACCGGGCCGGTCCTGTTGTGCCAGAAGACGCCGATCGGCGAGGGCGAGACCGCCGGGCAGTTGCACGACCGCCTGGCGCGGCTGGGTGCGCAGACCCTGTCCGACGGGCTCGGCCTGCTGCGCGCCGGCATCAGGCCGGTGGCGATCCCGCAGCCGACCGACGGCCGCGTCGCCTACGCGCACAAGCTGGAAAAACACGAAGGCAAGCTCGACTGGCGCCAGCCCGCCGACGTGCTGGCGCGCAAGGTGCGCGCGTTCAATCCCTGGCCGATGGCCGAGGCGCTGCTGGAAGGCGAGCGCGTGCGCATCCACGCCGCGCGGCCGATGGCGCTCGCGCACAAGGCGACGCCCGGGACGCTGCTGGTCGCCGGCAAGGACGGCATCGACGTCGCCTGCGGCGACGGCGCACTGCGGATCACCATGCTGCAGCGCGAGGGCGGCCGCGCGATCACCGCCGCGGACTGGGTGAATGCAAGGCGCTGAGGCGCCGGGTGTCGCCACGCGTGCCGTGGCGGCGCGGGTGCTGGACGCGGTGCTGCACGGCGGACGTTCCCTGAAGGTGGAGCTGGCGGCGGCACTGCCCGCGATCGTCGATGTGCGCGACCGCGCGCTGGTCGAGGCGATCTGCCATGCGGTGCTGCGCGAGCCTGCGCGCTACGACGCGGCGTTGCGTGCCTGGATGCAGAAGCCGCCAGGCCGCCGCGATGGCCCATTGCGGGCGCTGCTCTACGTGGGGTTCGCGCAGTTGCGGATCGGGTTGCCGGCGCATGCGGCCGTCGCCGCGACGGTGGAAGCCGCGCGCGTGCTGGGACGGCAGCACCAGGCCAAGCTGGTCAACGCGATGCTGCGGCGCGCGCAGCGCGAGGGATTGCCCGCGGTGGAGCCGCAGGCGCACTGGCCGGATTGGCTGCGCGCGCAGGTCGTCGCGGACTGGCCCGGCGAGGCAGCGGCGATCTTCGCCGCGAGCGCCGAACAGGCCCCGATGTGGCTGCGTGTGAACCGGATTCGCGGAACGCGCGACGCGTATGCCGCTCGGCTGGCGGCAATCGGGATCGACTGCGTGTTCGATGACGCGCTCGAGGACGGGTTGCGCCTTGACACGCCGGTGGCGGTCGCGCTGCTGCCGGGCTTCGACACGGGCGACGTGTCGGTGCAGGACGGGTCCGCCCAGCAGGTGGCGGATGCGATGGCGCCCACCCCTGGCGCGCGCGTGCTCGATGCCTGCGCCGCGCCGGGTGGCAAGGCGGCGCACCTGCTGGAGCGCGATCCGTCGTTGCGACTGGTTGCGCTCGATGTCGATGCCGCCCGGCTGGCCCGCGTGCGCGCCGGCTTGGAACGGCTGGGCGTGGGTGCCGCCACGACATTGCAGGCGGCCGACGCGGCGACACCCGATGCGTGGTGGGACGGCAAGCCGTTCGACGCGGTGCTGCTCGATGCGCCGTGCACCGCGACCGGCGTGATCCGTCGGCAGCCGGACATCCTGCTGCATCGTCGTGCGTCCGACGTGGCGTCGCTGGCGGCGCTGCAGGCGCGCCTGCTCGATGCCTGCTGGCAGGTGCTCGCACCGGGCGGGGTGCTGCTTTATGCGACCTGTTCGATCCTGAAGGCCGAGAATGCAGGACAGGTCGATGCCTTCCTGGCGCGCACGGCCGATGCGCGTGCCGAACCGCTGGACGAGCGTTTTGGCCGCCAGGGCGGTGCAGGCCGCCAGCGGCTGCCGGGCGAAGGCGGCATGGACGGCTTCTTCTACGCCAGGATCCGCAAGGACTGACGCCCGCGGTCCTGTGCGGCGCCGCTTATCATCGGGCGATGCTCAAGGCGGGCGCCCGCGACACCTGGCTGTTCTGGTTCGTCGCCCTGCTCGTGCTCGGCGCGGGCCTGGGGCTGCGCGATCCGTGGCCCGCCGACGAGCCGCGGTTTGCCCTCGCCGCCAGGCAGATGGTCGAGAGCGGCCAGTGGCTGTTCCCGATGCGCGGCGACGAGCTGTATCCGGACAAGCCGCCGCTGTTCATGTGGTTGCAGGCCGTCGCGTACCAGCTCTGCGGCAACTGGCGCGTCGCCTTCCTGCTGCCGTCGCTGTTCGCGTCGATGGGCACGCTGTGGTGCATCGTCGATCTCGGCACGCGCCTGTGGACCCGGCGCACCGGCCTGTATGCCGGGTGGGCGCTGCTGTTCGCGCTGCAGTTCACCTGGCAGGCGAAGCGGGCGCAGATCGATCCGCTGGTGACGTTCTTCATCACCCTGGCCAATTACGGATTGTTGCGCCACGTGTTGCGCGGGCCGGACTGGCGGATGTGGGTGCTCGGCTGGGCGGCGGCGGGCCTGGGCACGATCACCAAGGGCGTCGGCGTCCTTGCGCTGCTGATGCTCCTGCCGGCGGGCATCGCCGCGATGCGCGGCTGGCCGGTGCGGCAGCACGCGCGCGACGCGCGCTGGTGGCTCGGCCCGCTCGCGTTCCTGGCCGCGTGCGCCCTGTGGCTGGTGCCGATGCTGCTGGCGGTGTCCGCCCATGCGCCGGAATACGACGCCTATGCACGCGACATCCTGTTCCGGCAGACGGCGACGCGCTACGCGGACGCGTGGCACCACCACCAGCCGCCCGGGTACTTCCTCGAGGTGATGGCGCTGACGTGGCTGCCCGCGATATTGGCGTTGCCGTGGGCAATCCCGGCGTGGCGCCGGCGATGGCGTCGGCGCGATCCGCGTTGCGCGCTGCCGCTGGCCTGGTGGGCGCTGGTGCTGCTGTTCTTCTCCCTGTCGTCGGGCAAGCGGGACATGTACATCCTCCCGGCATTGCCCATGGCCTGCCTGGCGCTGGCGCCGTTGCTGCCCGGCATCGTGCGCAGGCCGGCGGCGCGAATTCTCGCCCTTGGCTTCACGGCGTCGCTGTCGCTTGCGTTCCTCGCCGCGGGGCTGGCGATGTGCCTGGGCGAGCCCGCGTTCGAACAGCGGCTGGTGGCGCTGCGGGGCCTGCAGGGAGGAGGCGAACCCCTCGGGATGTTCCTGGCCGCGGTGGGTGCCTGGGGCGTGGCCGCGATGGCCTGGGCCGGCCGGCGCCGTGCGATCGGCGGGATGCTGGCGATGCTCGCGGGCACCTGGGTGCTGTTCGGCCTGGTGGGTGCGCCGATCTGGAACGACTCGGCGTCCTCGCGCGGGTTGATGACGGAGGTGGGCGCCAGGATCGGCCCTGGGGCCGAGCTGGGCCTGGTCGCATGGCGCGAGCAACAGTTGCTGATGGCGGATCGGCCGACCGCCACGTTCGGTTTCAGGGTACCGTCCGGCGTGCAGCTGCAGCGCGCCTTGGCGTGGCAGGCGGCGGCGCCGGGGAAGCGCTGGCTGCTGGTGCAGGACGTCGCGGTGGCGCCGTGCATCGATCGCGAACGCGCGCTGCGGGTGGGCAGCGCGAACCGCCGGGGCTGGTGGCTGGTGCCCGCGGTGGCGGCAATCGAGTGCGATGCGACGGGGGGTCGCTGATGCAACTGCATTACTGCCGCATCCAGGGCGGCAATTTCGGGGACGACCTGAACCTGGCGCTCTGGCCGCGGCTGTTCCCGGGCATTGCCGACGTGCACCCGGAGACGCGGTTCTACGGCATCGGGACGATCCTGGGCGGCGAGCAACCGGAAGGGCCGAAGGTGATCCTCGGCTCGGGCGTCGGCTACCGCGGCAAGGCGCGGCCCGATCCGGAGCGGCGCGTGTACTGGGTGCGCGGGCCGCGCACCGCAGCCTGCCTGGGCATCGACGAAGCGTTGGGGCTCGGCGATCCGGCGCTGCTGTGGCCGGCGCTGCAGGCGCCGCGCGCGCCGGTGCCCGGCCGCGTGGGCCTGGTGCCGCATTTCCGGAGCCTGCAGCGTTTCGACTGGGCGGGGATGGCCTCGGAGGCCGGGCTGCACCTGGTCGATCCGCGGCTGTGTCCGGACGCCGTGGCGGCGGAGCTGGCCACGTGCGAGCGCGCGCTGTGCGAGTCGCTGCATGGCGCCATCTGCGCCGACGCGATGGGCATTCCCTGGCGCGCGCTGGTGCTCGCGCGCCGGTTCAACGACTTCAAGTGGCGCGACTGGCTGGACGGGCTGGGCATGGAATTGCGGCTCGCCGAAATGCCGGTGGAGATGCTCGACCGCCTGTCGCGCACGAAGGCGATCGGCAACGCGCTGATGCGGCTGGCCGACGTGGGCGGCCCGGCTGCGCGCCAGCAGATGCGTCCGTTGCGCGCGGCCGGGCCGCGTGAGCGGCGCCTCGCGGTCCGCGCGCTCGGGTTGCTGGCCGCGGAGCACGACGCGTTCCAGCTGGGCGACCGGCAACGGGTGGCCGCCCAGCGCGAGGCGATGCGCGCGCGTTGCCGCGATTTCGCCCGGGACCACGGATTGGCGTTCACCGGTTGAAGGCGGCGCCCGCTAACATCCGCGCATGCCGACCCTGCCGCTGACCCTGCTGGTCATCACCCACGACGAGGCCGCCAACATCGCGCGCTGCCTGGACAGCGTGCCGTTCGCGGCGGAGAAGGTGGTGGTGGACAGCGGCAGCGGCGACGACACCGTCGCCATCGCCCGCGCGCATGGCGCGAAGGTCGTGCACCGGGATTGGCTTGGATTCGGGGCGCAGCGCAACTTCGCCACCACGCAGGCATCGCATGCATGGATCCTGGTGCTGGACGCGGACGAATTCCTGGACGACGGCATCGCGGCCGAACTGCAGCATCGCCTCCCCGCCGTAATGGCGTCCGACGCCTGCGTCGGCATCCTCCGGCGCAGCACCTGGTACATGGGTGCGCCGATGCGCTGGTACCGGCCGATGGTCGGCGAGAAGCTGGCGCGCCTGTACCACCGCGACCGCGCGCGCTGGACCGATGCGCGGGTGCACGAGTCGTTGCGCTGGGACGGCGATGCCGTGGCGTTCGAGGCGCCGTTCCACCACCTGCACAACCCCACGCTGCCGCACAAGCAACTGAAGGTCCTGCGCTACGCCGAGCTCAAGTGCCGCGACTGGCACGAGCGCGGCCGGCCAGCCCGGGTATGGCTGGCGCCGTTCGTATACCTGGCCGCGTTCCTCAAGGACTGGCTGCTGCGCCTGGCGGTCCTGGACGGCTGGCGCGGGTTCATCGTCGCGCACACCGCCGCGGCCTACGCGATGTACAAGCGGCTGCGCTACTACGAGATGCAGCGCAATCCCGCGTCCATCGAACAGGCGCGGACCGTGCTGGTGAAACACGGGCTGGACCGATGAGCAGTGACAGACGAAGCGGGAATGACGGACGAGGCGGGACGGACGGGACGTGCCAGCGCTTCCTGCTGTACGGGTCGGAGCGTTATGCGCTGGCGATCCTGCGCCCGGTGCAGGACGCGATCCGCGCGCGCGGCGGCGAGACCGCGTGGTTCTTCGACGGGCCCGGCGCGTCGGACCTGGTCGAAGGCGAGCGGTTGCTGGACGTCGCGGGCGTGCGCCGCTGGCATCCCGAGGCGGTGCTCACGCCGGGCAACCACCTGCCGCATTTCTTTCCCGGGGTGAAGGTCGAGGTCTTCCACGGCTTCGACGCGGGCAAGCCCCGCCACATCTACATCCGCGGATTCTTCGACCTGTACTGCACGACGGGGCCGCGCGACACCGCGCAGTTCCAGGCGCTGGCCGACCAGCTGGGCCATTTCAGCGTGGCGGAGACCGGCTGGCCGAAACTCGACCCGATGTTCGCGGCCGCCGCCGGCGGCAACGCCGGCCCGCCGCCCGTGCGCGACGTGCCGGTGATCCTGTACCACTCGACGTTCTCGCCGTCGTGGAGCGCGGCGGAAACGCTGCACGAGGAAGTGAAGCGCCTGTCGCGCGACGGCCGCTGGAAGTGGATCGTCACCTTCCACCCGAAGATGCCCGCCGACACCGTCGCGAAGTTCAAGGCCCTGCAGGGTCCGCACCTGCGCTATGCCGAGGACGACAACATCCTGGACCTGTTCCCGCAGGTCGACATGATGTGCTCGGACACGTCGTCGGCGCTCAACGAATTCCTGCTGACGGGCAAGCCCGTTGTCACGTTCCGGAACCGCAGGCCTGGGCCGCAGCTGATCGACATCGACGATGCCGCCGCGTTCGAGCCGGCGATTGCGCGCGCACTCGCGCGGCCACCGGAACTGATGCAGGCGATCCGCGAGTTCGGCGATGCGATCCATCCGTACCGCGACGGTCGCTCGAGCGAGCGCGTGCTGCGGGCCGTCGACGCGTTCATCGCCGCCGGCGGACGCAACCGCAGGCGCAAACCGATGAACCTGTGGCGCAAGCTCAAGCTGCGCCGCCGCATCGGTTACTGGGGGCCTGCATAGGGGTCGCGGCTTACGCCGCTCCTACAAGAGCAGCATCGTCCCTGTAGGAGCGGCGTAAGCCGCGATCACCACCTCAAGGGCCGCCGCGCCAACGTCGCGGCAACGCGATCCTGCAGTTCCCGCGCCACCGTTTCCGGCAGGAACCGGATCCGCAGCGGCGGCGCGAGCGCGCCGGCGCCGGCGGTGTCGAACGACAGCGACGCGGTGCCCAGGCGCCGGTCCAGCGCATTGCGCGTCAGCTGCAGTGCCTGGAGCTTGTCCACTTCGGCGAACCGCCAGTGCCGCGACCACCAGCCTCCGCGCACGGCGACCACCGCGTCGTTCACCGACCACGCCAGCCGGCGCGCGTGCTGCCACGCGACGTAGGCCGACCACGGCAGCCACAGGAGGATCGGCAGCGCCCAGGCGCCCACACGCAGGCCGGCCACCGCGGCGACCAGCACGGCGAACAGCGCGCCGGGCCACCAGATCCGCCACCAGTTGGATGCCGGTTGCGGCTGCCACGCCAGCGTGTCCCAGCGGGCGCCGGGCAACAGGTGCCGGATCAGGGCGTCGCACGCCTGCGGCGTGGCAATGGGTGCCAGTTCGCGCAGGGCGCGCTGCTGGTGCTGCTGCTCCTCCGCCACCGCGGTGTCCACCGAGAGGCTGCGGCGCTTCAGGAGGCGATGCAGCACGCCTTCCTCCAGCGTCCAGGCCTGGATGCGTCGCCGTGACGCACTGGTGCGCCACCGAGCGAGCAGCCCGCGCTCGACCGTGAGCCGTCGTCCGTGCTCGCGCAGCTCGAAGCCGTGGTACTGCAGCAGCGCCACCAGCATCGACAACAGCCGCAGGCCGACCACCGCGAGCAACAGCAGGCTGATGCCCGCCAGCGCATATTCGGCCGGGCCGAACCGTTGGCCTTCCGCCCAGCCGAAGGCGGACTCGCCCCAGCCCTCGAACAGGTGTTCGCGCAGCCCCGGTACCTGGAACATGCCGCCGAACGCCGCGGCCAGCAGCAGCATCCCGCGATTCGACACCAGCCCGTGGCGCAGCACGTCGCCGGTGTCCATCGCGAGCAGCGGCGCGGCGGCGGGTTCGGCCGTAGCCGCCACCGACGCGGTGGCGCCGCGATGGCGGACCAGCGATTCCAGTGCCAGCGCATCCTCGAGCTTCAGCACGCGCATCTCCGCTTCGGGCTTCTTGCCACCCGCCGATTCCAGCCGCACCTCCGCGACCCCCACCAGGCGGTGCAGCAACGTCTGCTGCAGGGCCACGTTGTGGATCCTCGAGAACGGGATCACCCGCACGCTGCGTTCGAACAGTCCGCTGCGCACCACCAGCGCGTCGCCTGACACGCCGTAGCGATAGGTGAAGTACTGCCAGACCGACACCACGGCGAGCGCGCCGACGCCGACCAGCGGCCAGAGGTTGCTGTCGTACCCGTAGCCGGTGTCGTCGGAACCGCCCTGGCCGAACACCACCAGGGCAAGCAACGGGACGATGAACTGCCTGAGTTGCTGCAACAGCACGAACAGCCACGACATCGGATGCAGCCGCCGCTCCGCGTCGGCGGCAGCCGCCTCGGGCGTTGGGGTGCCGACGGGCGCGTCCGCCGCCATCGGATCAGGCATCGTCGTGCTCGATCTGGCTGCCCAGGCGATCGCGCAGCCGCTCGGCGTCGGCGACGTCCAGGTTGGGCAAGGAGACCGCGCTGTGCGCGGTGCCGGCCGTGTGCACCACGAGCGTGGCGAGGTGGCGATGGCGCTGCAGCGGGCCGCGCTTGACGTCCAGGTGTTGCACGCGGGTGGCCGGCACGCGCGTCTCGCGTTGCCAGAAGCGGCCACGGCGGACGGCGAAGCCATGCGCGTCCAGGCGCCACGCCGTGTTGAGGTACTGCTTCATCCCCAGCCACGCCCCGCACGCGCCCGCGAGCAGCGCCATGCCGAGCGCGGCCTGCCACCGCCGGTCCGCGAGCCCCTGCTCGTACATCAGCACTTCGACCAGGATCCAGCCCGCGATCGCCGCGGGTACCACGAACGCCGGGACCGTGCCGAGCAGGAACAGCGCGCGCGAACGCGGCGGCAAGGGTTGCCAGCCGGTGTCCGCATCGCGTCCGGGCGCGGCACCGGGGATGGGGTCGGCGGGGAACTCGGTCATCGGCGGCGCCGCTCCAGGTCGCGATAGGGATTGTCCTGGCCCCGGCCGGACGGCCGCAGCGTATAGCGCTTGTAGGTCCACTGGTACTGCGCCGGGTCGCGCCGGGCGATGTGCTCGACCTTGGCGTTGAGCGCGGCCGCGGCGACTTCCGGATCCTCGTCGGCAATCCCGGCAGGGGCCGCTTCCACGTGCAATGCGTAGGCCGGGGCGTCGCCGTCGCCGATCCGCTCGCACCACGCGAACAGCACGGTCGCGCCGGTGCGCGCGGCCAGCCGCGACAGCAGCGTCATCGTCAGCGCGGGCATGCCGAAGAACGGCGCGAACACGCCGTCGCCGGCCTTGGGCTGCTGGTCGGGCAGGATCCCCACGGTGCCGCCGGCGCGCAAACGCGCATAGAGCTGGCGCAAGGCGGGGCCTTCGGCGCGCACCTGGGTGACGCGATCGCCACTGCAGCGGCGCACGTGGCGCAGGAACGCCTCGCCCACCGCGGAATCAGGCGCGCGATACAGCACGCACAGGTCCGTGCGAGCGGCCAGCCACTGGTTCAGCAACTCCCAGTTGCCGTGGTGCGGGGCGGCGACGATGAGGCCGCGGCCGGACGCGATCGCTTCGTCGAACAAGGCGACGCCGTCGTGTTCGCGGACGAGCGCGAGGTTTTCGGCCGGCGGGCGCGTCCAGATGCGCAGGGTCTCCAGCGCCTGGCGCGCGGTGCCGCGCATGATGCCGGCGTGCAGGGCGCTGCGCTCCGCGGGCATCAGGCCCGGGTACGCCAGTTCCAGGTTGCGGCGGGCCACGCGGCTCTCGCGCGTGTCCAGGCGCCGCAGCAGCCAGGCGATGCCATCGGCGGTCCGCCGCAGCAGCGGCCATGGCAATCGCGCGACCAGGCCGGCGAGCAGGTGGAGCAGGCGGGCGGTGAATCGGGCGAGCATGTCGCCATCCTATGTGGGAGCCGCCATGGCGGCGAAGTCTTTCGCGAAAAGCGTTCGCCGCCGTGGCGGCTCCCACAGCACGGTTCCGGGATAATCCGCCGATGATCGCCCTCATCCAGCGCGTCACCCACGCCCGGGTCCTCGTCGGCACGGAGGTCGTGGGCGCCATCGACGCGGGCCTGCTGGCGCTGGTGGGCCTCGAGCCCGGGGACGGCGACCCGCAAGTGGCGCGCATGGCCGAACGCCTGCTCGGCTACCGGGTCTTCTCCGACGACCAGGGCCGGATGAACCGCTCGCTGTCCGACACCGGCGGCGGCCTGCTGCTGGTCAGCCAGTTCACCCTCGCGGCGGACACCCGCTCCGGGATGCGCCCCGGTTTCAGCACCGCGGCACCGCCCGGAACTGCTGAACCCGGCTTCAACCGGCTCGTCGCCCGATGCCGGGACACCCACGCCGGGCGGGTGGAAACCGGCCGGTTCGGGGCCCATATGCACGTTGAACTGGTGAACGACGGACCGGTCACCTTCCTGCTGGAGGCCTGACCGCCGGCCGGGCCCAGGGCCCTGCTTGTATAATGCAGGGTTCCCCTTCACCCCCCACCGGTGACGCTTACATGGCGAACGAACGGCAGACTGCTCCCCAGTCCGATATCAAGATCCTGATCAGCAAGGGCCTGGAGCAGGGCTACCTCACCTATGCCGAAGTGAACGATCACCTCCCGGACGACATGGTCGACCCGGAGCAGATCGAAGACATCATCGGCATGATCAACGGCATGGGGATCGAGGTGCACGAGATTGCGCCCGATGCCGAGACGCTGCTGCTCGCCGGGCAGTCCGGAAGCGGCCGGGAGGTCGACGACACCGCCGCCGAGGAAGCCGCCGCCGCGCTGACCGCGCTCGATTCAGAGGGCGGTCGCACCACCGACCCGGTGCGCATGTACATGCGCGAGATGGGCACGGTGGAACTGCTGACCCGCGAGGGCGAGATCGCGATCGCCAAGCGCATCGAGGAGGGCCTGATGCAGGTCCAGGCCTCGCTGGGCTCGTTCCCGTGGTCGATCCAGCTGCTGCTGGAGGACTACGAACTGCACAAGGCCGGCAAGAAGCGCCTCAACGAGGTGCTGGTCGGGTTCAACAACTTCGAGGAGCCGATCGCCGAGCCGACCCCGCCGCCGGCGGCCGTGGCCGCGAAGGCCAAGAACGCGAAGGACGACGACGCCGACGACGATTCGGACGACGCCGATGACGCCGACGACGACACCGAGGACCAGGGCCCCACCGGCCCGGATCCGGTGGAAGTCGCCGCGCGCTTCGACCGGCTCACCGCCGACTACGCGAAGTTCCAGCGCGCGTATGCCAAGCACGGCCCGGAACACAAGACCGTGCAGAAGCTCCGCGAGTCGATGGCCGAGCAGTTCCTGGAACTGAAGCTGCCGCTCCCGCTGACCGACACCCTGGTGCGCAAGGTCCGCGACGTCGTCGGCCAGATCAAGGACCACGAGCGCAGGATCCTCGACCTGGCCACGCGCGTGGCCCGCATGCCGCGCAAGGACTTCATCCGCGCGTGGGACGGCAACCAGGTCAACCTGGGCTGGGTCGACGAGCTGCTCAAGCGCAAGCAGAAGTGGTCGTCGGGCCTGCGCGACGTCAAGGACCAGATCATCGCCGAGCAGGAAGCCACGATGGCCATCGAGCAGGCGCTGTACATGAGCCTGGCCGACATCAAGGAAGTCACCCGCGCCATGTCCTATGGCGAGGCGAAGGCGCGCAAGGCGAAGAAGGAGATGGTGGAGGCCAACCTGCGCCTGGTGATCTCCATCGCCAAGAAGTACACCAACCGCGGCCTGCAGTTCCTCGACCTCATCCAGGAAGGCAACATCGGCCTGATGAAGGCGGTCGACAAGTTCGAATACCGCCGCGGCTACAAGTTCTCGACGTACGCCACCTGGTGGATCCGCCAGGCGATCACCCGCTCGATCGCCGACCAGGCGCGCACCATCCGCATCCCCGTGCACATGATCGAGACGATCAACAAGCTCAACCGCATCTCCCGCCAGATGCTCCAGCAGTTCGGCCGCGAGGCCACGCCGGAGGAGCTGGCCAAGGAGATGGACATGCCCGAGGACAAGATCCGCAAGGTCATGAAGATCGCCAAGGAGCCGATCTCCATGGAAACCCCGATCGGCGACGACGAGGACTCGCACCTGGGCGACTTCATCGAGGACACCAACGTGATGTCCCCGATCGACACCACCACCGACATCAACCTGTCGGAGACGGTGCGCGACGTGCTGGCCGGGCTGACCCCGCGGGAGGCGAAGGTGCTGCGCATGCGCTTCGGCATCGACATGAACACCGACCACACCCTCGAGGAAGTCGGCAAGCAGTTCGACGTCACCCGCGAGCGCATCCGCCAGATAGAGGCCAAGGCGCTGCGCAAG
>JAKFFJ010000005.1:0-1506 GCA_036675265.1 Luteimonas sp. | reverse complement strand
TGTTCGGCGAACCCTGAGGGAAGCACGCCGGCGACGCGCGGCGGCCGGGGACGGCGATCGCGCGGTTGGCCGCGGACCCGTCGTCCGTCACTTTCCCGCCGCACCCCCGCTGGCCGGCTCCTCCGCGAGGATCACCCGCCAGTCCCAGCCGCCATCGGCCGGCAGCGCGAAGCCGAGGAAGCGCTCGGCTTCGGCGCGCTCGCCCGCACACAACGGGCCTTCGGCGCGATCGATCGTCGCCACCGCACCGACCGCATCGTTCATGATGCAGGCGGGTCCTTCGCTGCGATGCGGCAGGCCGACCACGTGCCCGAGTTCATGGATCACGACCTTGACCGCGCGCTCGGTCAGTCGCCGGCGGTCGACGTTGCCGCGCAGCCGGAACGACGACACCACCGCGACGCGACCGCCGTGGTAGGCGAGGCCGAGCACGCCCCAGTCCGCATGCGGCGCCCGGGTGGCCGAGACGTCCACCGCGGTGAAGCCGACGACGGCGTGGCAGCCGGCCGCCGCCGGCATCACGTCGTAGAGCAGGTGGTCCAGCAGCGCGGGCGCGCGGTAGCGGCCGCGTGCGGGGTACCACGCGGCGGCCGGCAATGGCCGCGTCGCGAGTGTCCGCACCGCGAATCCGTACGCATGCCCGATGCCGCGCCCGATCGGCGCGAGCAGGGAGGCGTCGTGTTCGCCCAGCGGCTGCAGGCACACGGTGAACACCACCGCGGGCGCCGGCGCCCGATCGCTTCGGCCGCCTGGCGACATGCCGGCGGTGACATCGGCTGCCGGCGCCGCCCCGTGCCCGGGTGCCGGTGACGGCGTGCGCAGGTTCCACCCCAGCGCCAGCACCGTCGCCACGAGGGCGGCGCCCACGAGGATCCACGCACGAGCGGGAAAGGGCGGACGCCGCATGCGGAAATCATCGCATGCGTGCACCGGGCACGTGGCGGTGCCACCACGAAAAACCGGACGTCCGAGCAGGTCGGACGTCCGGCTTCGTCGCGACCACGGAGGTCGCGAGGTGGAGCGCGTGGATCAGTACCCGAGCGCGTCGATGATCAGGCCGGTGGCGACCTCGACCAGCAGGTAGCGGTCGTCCATCGGGCGGACCCAGCGATAGCCCGGATCCGGCTGGCGCAGGTTGTACGCGCGGTAGTCGGTGATGTAATACGAGCGGTCGACGTAGGTCCAGTCGATGCGGTCGCCACGGCGCCATTCGTTCTTGTGCCAGCCCAGATGGCGACCCGGCGGGTGGCCGGCATGGTCGTCGTGGTCGTAGCGGCCGTCGCGGTCACGGACCACCACCACCGGGCGCGGTGCGTCGCGGTCGCGGATCACGATCGGGGCGCGGTAGTTGGCGTCGCGCACCACGACCTGGTGCTTGCCCTTGCCCTTGCCCTTGTTGCCGTGGCCCTTGCCGCCCTTGTCGGCGAGCGCCGGGGACACGGCGAACGCGGCGAGCAGCGGGGCGAGAATGAGGAGGGACTTGTTCATGAGGTTCTCCATTGGTGT
>JAKFFJ010000075.1:0-1507 GCA_036675265.1 Luteimonas sp. | reverse complement strand
GCACATCGGCGAAGTGTTGTGGGTGATGGGGCAGCAGGACGAGGCGCGGCGCTGGTTCGACGAGGCGCGCAAGCTCGATCCCGACAACCGCTCGCTCAAGCGCGCGTTGCAGAAGACCGGCGCGTGAATCCGCTACGAATCTCCATCGTCGCGTTGTGCGCGGCATTGTTGTCGGCATGCATTGCCCGGCCCGTGCGCGACGCGCTGCCGCCAATTGCCGGCTCGCCGGAGACGCACCAGGCGCAACGCGAAGCCGGTTTGGCGACGAAGACGCAATGGTCGCTGCAAGGCCGCGTCGCGTTGTCGAATGGCCGCGATGGCGGCAGCGGCCGCATCGACTGGTCGCAGGATGCGACGCGATATGCGGTGTCGTTGAGCGCCCCCATCACCCGGCAAAGCTGGCGGCTCAGTGGCGACGACCAGGGCGCGCAACTTGAAGGCCTGGAGGGTGGCACGCGCGTCGGTACGGATCCGGCCGAACTCCTGCGCGAGGCGACGCGCTGGGAAATCCCGGTGACGGCATTGTCGAGCTGGGTGCGCGGCCTGCGTGCCACTACCGACCATGGTCCGGCGCGGCTGCAGTTCGCGGACGATGGCCGCTTGTCCCGGATCGAGCAGGGCGGATGGACGATCGATTTCAGCGGCTGGCAGTCGGGCGCCGCCGGTGTCGAGCTGCCCAATCGGCTGGACGCCCGGCGCGGTGAAGCCAGCGTTCGCCTGATCATTGATTCCTGGGGCGGCGAATCCCGGGGCGGCGATTCCTCGGCTGGCGACGGCGCGGCGCCATGACTTCGGCCGCTGCCTGGTCGGCCTGGCCCGCCCCGGCCAAGCTCAATCTGTTCCTGCACATCACCGGGCGCCGCGCGGATGGGTACCACACCCTGCAAACCGTATTCAGGCTGCTCGACTGGGGCGATACGCTGCGATTGCGGGTGCGCGAGGATGGCCGGATCGTCCGGCATGGCCAATCGGCCGCGGGCGTGCCCGAGGCCGATGATCTCAGTGTTCGTGCCGCAAAACTCCTGCAATCTGCGGCTAATTGCACGCAAGGCGTCGACATTGTCATCGAAAAACGCATTCCAGCCGGTGGCGGGTTCGGCGGCGGTTCCTCGGATGCGGCGACCGCCCTGGTCGCGCTGGACGCGCTGTGGGGATTGGATCTGGGTATCGAGCGGCTGGCCGAGCTCGGCCTGCAGCTTGGCGCCGACGTGCCCGTCTTCGTCCGTGGCGACAACGCCTGGGCCGAAGGGGTCGGCGAGCTGCTGACGCCGGTCGAGTTGCCACCCGCTTGGTACCTGCTCGTCGACCCCGGCGTGCACGTGCCCACCGCCGTCCTGTTCCAAACCCCTGATTTGACGCGCGATTCACTGCCCGCGACAATATCGGACTTCGTTTCGGGAACTGTGCTCGGCAATGGCGCGCCCTTGGGCAATGCCTTCGAGCCGGTGCTGCGCCGCCGCGAACCGGCCATCGAGGCCGCGTTCGCAGCCTTGGCGCAAGCATGCGG
>JAKFFJ010000061.1:0-1596 GCA_036675265.1 Luteimonas sp. | reverse complement strand
GGCGGCGACGATCAGCTGGCTGCTCGGGCTGGCGCTGCTGCCGCTGGTCGGGTTCCTGGTCTACCACGTGTTCGGGCCGCACCGGATCACCCGCCATCGCCTGCGTCGCGCACGTTCGCGCGCACGCCTGCCGGCGCCGACGGGCGAGGGCCCGGTCGAGGAGATCGTCGAACTGTGCAAGCTGGCGCAGGCGATGACCGGCCTGGCGCCGACCACCGCGGGCGACGTACGCCTGCTGGTCGATGGCGCCGCCAAATACGACGCGCTGCTGGCCGACGTCCGCCGGGCGACCGTGCACATCCACCTCGAGTACTACATCTACGACGCCGACCATAACGGCACCGCGCTGCGCGATGCACTGGTCGAACGTGCGCTCGCCGGGGTCAGGGTGCGGTTGCTGCTGGATGCGGTCGGCTCGGCCAAGGTCTCGCGTGCGTTCTTCGCGCCGCTGCTGGAGGCCGGCGGCGAACTGGCGTGGTTCCACCCGATGCGTTTCGGCCGGGTCTGGCAACGGCCGTGGCTCAACCTGCGCACCCATCGCAAGATCGTGGTGATCGACGGCGTCATCGCCTACACCGGCGGCATGAACGTCACCGACGACCAGGACGAGCGCCTGCGCGGCGACGCCTACCGCGACCTGCACCTGCGCCTGACCGGCGACGTGGTGCGCGCGCTGCAGCTGGTGTTCGTCGAGGACTGGGCCTACGCCACCGACAGCCGCGACTTCATCTCCGAGATCGCGCGCGCGTTGCCGCCGGCGGCACCGGGACCGATCGCGGTGCAGGTGCTGGTGTCGGGTCCGGATTCGTCGTGGGAGGCGATCCATCGCCTGCACGTCAGCAGCATCCATGCCGCGAAACAGCGGGTGTGGCTGATGACGCCGTACTTCGTGCCCGGCGAGGCGGCGATGATGGCGCTGACCTCGACCGCGCTCGCCGGACTCGACGTGCGACTGCTGGTGCCGAAGATGAGCGACTCGAAGCTGGTCACGCTGGCTGCGCGTTCCTACTACGACGACCTGCTGGCCGCCGGGGTGCGGGTCTACGAGTACGGCCCTCGGCTGCTGCACAGCAAGGCGCTGCTGGTGGACGACGCGCTGGCGATCATCGGCAGCGCCAATTTCGACCATCGCAGCTTCCGCCTCAACTTCGAGGTCTCGATGCTGTTCCGCGACACCGGCGTGGCGGGAGAGCTGGCGGAACTCGTGGAACGCGAGTTCGCGCACGCGCCGCGGGTGCGCGACGACCGCGCCCGGCCGTTGTGGCGCTCGCGGCTGCCCGAGGCGCTGGCGCGGCTGGTATCGCCGTTGTTGTAAGTCGCTCGCTGGCGGGGTGCCGTGTCCGCGGGTTGCCCGGCGTGCTGCGCTCGGCTTGCCGCGGCAACCGGCTCGGATCTTGCCGCCTTCTCCGGGGCCGTTCCAGCAGGATCGTTGCGGCTCGGTTTACACTCGCGCCAACGTTTCCCGGGGAGTCGCGGATGCATTGGTTGCTGCTGTTGCTCGCGGTCGGCGCGCTTGCGGTCGCGCTGAAGACTTCGTCGATCGGCCTGATGGCGGTGTGCCTGCTGGCCGCGCTCGTGCTGCTGGTGCTGTGGGTG
>JAKFFJ010000022.1:0-1621 GCA_036675265.1 Luteimonas sp. | reverse complement strand
CCACGGGTCGGTATGCGCGCGCGAACGGTTGCCACCGATGGTGTGCAGCAACAGCAGGCCCTGGTCATCGGCCAGGCAGCGGCGCGCGACGTCGAAGAACGCCGGATAGTTCTTCACGCCGACGTGCTCGAACATGCCGATCGAGAGGATGCGATCGAACGGTTCGTTGACTTCGCGGTAGTCCTGCAGGCGGATCTCGATCGGCAATCCAGCGCAGAGTTCGCGGGCGTAGGTCGCCTGCTCGCGCGAAATGGTGACGCCGACACCGCGCACGCCATGACGCTCGGCGGCGAACTTCAGCGCCTCGCCCCAGCCGCAGCCGATGTCGAGCACGCGCATGCCGGGTTGCAGGCCGAGCTTGCGGCAGGTGAGGTCGAGCTTGGCTTCCTGCGCCGCATCCAGGTCGTCGGCGTGACGCCAGTAGCCGCAGCTGTAGACCATGCGCCGGCCCAGCATCGCCTGGTAGAGGTCGTTGCCGAGGTCGTAATGACGCTCGCCGACGATGCGGCTGCGCCGCTCGCTCTGCAGGTTCTGGAGGTGGGCACGTATCGCGTCAACGAGGTCACCCAGGCCACGGGCGCGTTCGTCGAGTCGCGCCGCCAGTAACCGGTGGACCAGGGCATCGAGTGACCCTGTCTCCCACCAGCCGTCCATGTACGACTCGCCCAGCCCGAGCGACCCCTGCAACAGCGCGCGGCCGAAGAAACGTTCGTCGCGCAGCTGCAGGTCCCACGGCCGATCGCCGTCGACGCGGACGTCGGCGTGGGCCAGCAGGCGTTCGATGCGATGGCGCACGGGAGGGAGCGGCATGGCACCTCCATCGTTCGACGCCGCGCGCTCAGTCCTGGCGCGCGGCGCCCTGGAACAGGCCCCGATACGCCGGCGCGACATGCGGCAGCAGCACCGCCGCCGGCACCTCGACCGTCTGGATGCCGTCGGCGTACGGGCCCACCTGGTACGGCGGGAACACGAAACGCAATCCGGACAACCGTCCATCCGCCGCGACCATCGGTTCGAACTGGGCGAACGAGAGCGCCTTCGGCTCTGTACCGTCTTCGATCATCTCGCCGGCATTCTTGAGCATGTCGGCGCGGTCCCCGGGTGGCACGTCGTCGGCGTCCAGGCGTTGCGACAACGCGGTGTGCAGTTGCTCGCGTACGAAATCGGACACCGCGAGCCAACCCCTGGCATCCGGGATCAGCTCCTCGGCGGTCAACATGCGCTGTTGTTGCGGCAACCAGACGAAGCGCGCGATCAACGGCGCGCCATGCGCACCGCCGGTATAGCTGCTGCCGTCGGCGGCGATCGCCAGCAGCGTCGGCGAATCCAGCAACTCGGTGAAGCTCAGGCTGAGGTCGTATGGCGCGGTCGGCGTGTCGTTGCCAAGTCCTTCCACCGCCTGCATCAACTCCTTGCGCGCTGCCGCGGCGTAGGCCTGCAGGGCCGAGGCCAGGCCTGGATACTTCGCGGCCGATTTCGGGTAGCTGATGCCGATGACGTAACGGGGCGTGGTCTCGACCACGTCCTGCAGCGGTGGCGCGGCTGTCGCGGTAACCGCTGCTGCGTCCGGCTGCGTTGCGGGCGCCGCCACGGACGGGGCCTCACGCTTGCAGGCGGCCAG
>JAKFFJ010000042.1:0-1626 GCA_036675265.1 Luteimonas sp. | reverse complement strand
CGAGAAATTGCGGAAGCGCTCGGCATCGCCGATCACGCCGGGGTCGGCGAGCAGGCGTTCGAGTTCCTCGCGGCGTTCGGCGAGAGCTTCGAGTTTTCGGCGCAGGCTGGGGGTCATGTGTGGGTTCTTCTCGTCGCAGCGTGCGGCGTGCGCACGATCAGGATGGCGTGCGCGGAACGCACGCTGCGGAGCGGCGGCCAGCCTCGCTACGACTCGGGTTTTTCGTCGGCCAGCGGCGGGAACAACTTGTCCGTCGCGCGCGCCAGTTCGGCATCGCCGGTCAACGCCGCCTCGCGCAGCGCGGTGGTCGGCGCATGCAGCAGCCGGTTGGTCAGCGTGTGCGCGAGCAGGTCCAGCACTTCCTGCGGATCGCGGCCGCTCGCGAGGTGTTGCCGTGCCTTCGCCAGCGCCTCGTCGCGGGCGCGTTCGCCGTGCGCGCGCAGGCGCTTGAGCGGCGCCTGGCGGGTGGCGGCAAGCGAGGTCTCGACGAAGCGCGCGGTCTGCAGCTCGATGATCGCCTCGGCTTCCTGCGCGGCTTCACGACGGCCGCGGCGGTTGTCCTCGATCGCGCGTTCGAGGTCGTCGACGGTGTACAGGAACACGTCCTTCAATTCGGCGACGGCGGCATCGATGTCGCGTGGCACCGCCAGGTCGAGCAACAACATCGGCCGGTGCCGGCGTTGCGCCAATGCTGCGGCGACCTGCGGCTTGCGCAGGATCGGTTCGCGCGCGGCTGTGGCCGACAGCACGATGTCGGCCTCGCCGAGGTGGCGGTCGAGTTCGGACAGGGGCAGGGCGACGCCGCCGTGGCGGGTGGCGAGTTCCTGCGCGTGGGCGAGTGTGCGGTTGGCGACCAGCAGGCGCTTGACCTTGCCTTCGCTGAGGTGGCGCGCGGCCAGCTCGATGGTCTCGCCGGCACCGATCAGCAATACCGTCGATTCGTCGAGGCGCGCGAAAGACTCCTGCGCCAACCGCACCGCAGCCGAGGCGACCGACACCGGGTTCGCGCCGATGCGGGTGTCGGTGCGCGCGCGCTTGGCGGTGGCGAACGCGTGCTGGAAGAGGCGGTCGAGTTGCCCGCCCAGCGTGCCGGCACCGCGCGCCGCGGCCCAGGCTTCCTTCACCTGGCCGAGGATCTGCGGCTCACCGAGCACCAGCGAGTCCAGGCCGGTGGCGACCCGGAACAGGTGGCGGACCGCATCGGCATCGTGGTGCGTGTACAGATAGGCGTGCAAATCGCTGGCGTCGTCCGGATGCGTGGCCAGCCAGTCGGCCAGGGCGCGGCCATCGTCGTCGGCGAGGGCGTACAGTTCGGTGCGGTTGCAGGTCGACAACAGCGCGACTTCATGCACCTGCGGCAACGCGCCCAGCGTCGCCAGCGCACGCGGCAGGGCCTGTGCATCGAACGCGACGCGTTCACGCAGGCTGACCGGTGCGGTCTGGTGGTTGATGCCGAGAACGAGGAGGCTCATTGAATCGCCGGGGTCATCCGTTCAGGAGCAGTCCGTTCAGGAGCGTGCGCTAAGCTGCGGGCCATACAGGCCGCCATTCTACCGGCCCGGTCACGATCGATGCCCGTAGTCCTCCTCCTGGTCAAGCGTTGCCTGCCATTGCTGCTGCTTCCGG
>JAKFFJ010000008.1:0-1639 GCA_036675265.1 Luteimonas sp. | reverse complement strand
CATCGATGCGATGTCGCGCGTGCTCGGCTGGATGAACGCCGGGCCGACGCGCTATCCGAACGCCGATGCCTTGCGCGCGCGTTTCGACGCGGCCGGACTGCATTCGGAATTCACGCCGCTGTATGGCCGGACCCCGTTCAACAACTGGCGGATCGTGGCGACGAAGCCGATGGGAACTGCGTAAGTCGCGACGGCGTCGTACGTGGTCGCGACTTACGTCGCTCCCACGACGACCGGTGCGCTGGCCTGGGCTTCCAGTTCCTCCGGCAGCACACTGCGATACCCAAGCGCGTCCAGCCGCTGCAGCAGCAGCGCCAGCATCTCCACGTTGCGTCCATGTCGCGCACCTTCGTGCAGCAGCACGATCGCGCCGGGCTGCAGCTGTCGTTCGATGCGTTGCACTGCGCGCCGCGGATCGCTGCGGACGCCATCGAACCCGCGCGCGCTCCACGCCACCCGTGCCAGCCCCTCGTCGCGCAGCACCGCCGCCACGAACGGATTGGCCATGCCGACCACGGCGCGGAACCAGCGCGGCGTTGCGCCGGACAACTCGCGCAACCGTGCCTGCGCACGCGAGATTTCCCCGCGCATGCGCCGTGGCGACAGCGCCCAGAACCAGGCCTGCGGATGCGTCGCGCTGTGGTTGCCGAGGCCATGGCCGCGTCGCACGATCTCGCGCAGCAATTCCGGCCGCGCCTGCGCGCGCTCGCCGACCACGAAGAACGTCGCCTTCGCCGCATGCGCGTCGAGCAGGTCCAGCATCGCGCGGGTGTCGTCGGATGGTCCGTCGTCGATCGTCAGCCACACCCGCCGGTCATCGATCGGCAGCCGCCGCAGCACCGGGCTGAACAGCCGCGAATCCGGCACCAGCGTGCCCCACAGCAGCAGCGCGTGCGACGCCAGCATCGCCGGCAGTCCGAACTGCCAGCCATGGCGCCACCACAGCGCGACCACCGCGACCTGCGACAACAGCAGGCACCACGCCCACACATGCGGGCGGCGCGGCGTGCGGTGCAGGGGCGGGCTTGGCATCGATCCATGATGCCGCGCCGCGCAGAGCCATGCCAGCGAAGTATTTCCAACGCGCCGCAGCGCGCCGGGACATCCGCTTGCGGCAGCGCCCTGGATCAGGGGGAAGTAGCAAGACGAAGGATCACGGGGAGGCATCGGCGCCGGGCGTAGAATCGTGATTTCCCCGCTACGGACGTACCCCATGTCGCTCGACCCCGCCCTGCGCACCCGCATCGAAACCCTGCTCGGCGCCAACCGCATCGTGCTGTTCATGAAGGGCCGTCCGGACGCGCCGCAATGCGGATTCTCGGCGAAGGCGGTCGGCGCGCTGAATGCGCTCGGCGTCGACTACGCCCACGTCGACGTGCTGGCGGATGCGGAGATCCGCGAAGGCATCAAGGCCTACGGCGAATGGCCGACGATCCCGCAGTTGTACATCGGCGGCGACCTGGTCGGCGGCAGCGACATCATCGAGCAGATGAGCAACTCGGGCGAATTGCACAGCGCGCTCGGCCTGCCGCCACCGGATCGCACGCCGCCGTCCATCACCGTCACCCCCGCCGCCGCGCAGATGCTGCGCCAGGCGATCGCCGACGCCGGCGGCGACGTCGTGGTGAAGGTCGAGATC
>JAKFFJ010000056.1:0-1653 GCA_036675265.1 Luteimonas sp. | reverse complement strand
CCGACAACCATGGCCACGAACGCCTGGCACAGCGGCTGGACCGCAAGGGTGACCGCATCGATGCGCGGCTGGATCATCGCGGAGATCGTGCCGAGGCACGCTGGGATCGTCGCGGCGACCGCTTCGACCGCCGCTGGGATCGCCGGCATTGAGTCGGGTTGAGTCCCTGCCTGCAGACCCCGGACCAGCAGTCGTATGCTCGAACGCGTGACTACCGATGCCGACGGCGACATCCAGGCGCGCCCAGTGCTGGCGGGCAACGACGTGCCCGCGCCACACCGCGCGTCGATTGATGCCTTCCTCGCTGGCATCGGCGCACGCGCGTTCCGCTTCGCCGAACTCGGGCTGCGCCAGCGCGAGGATGCGCTCGACGTGGTGCAGGACGCGATGATGAAGATGCTTGCCTACCGCGAACGCCCGCCTGCCGAATGGACGCCACTGTTCTGGAGCATCCTGCGCAGCCGCATCATCGACCAGCAGCGACGACGCACGTTCCGGCTGCGCTGGCTCGCGCCGCACCAGCAAGGCGACGCCGACACCATCGACTGGGCCGACAGTGGCCCGGATCCGGCGCGCCACCACGACGGCCGCCATGCATGGAGCCGCATCACCGAAGCGGTTCGCGCCTTGCCGCGGCGCCAGCGCGAAGCCTTCACGCTGCGGGTGTTCGAGGAGCTCGATGTCGCCAGCACCGCGCAGGCGATGGGCTGCAGCGAGGGTTCGGTGAAGACGCATCTGTCGCGTGCGCGCGAAGCGCTGCAGCGGCGACTGGAGGAATTTCGATGAAACACGGATTCGAAGCGCATGAACTCGAAGGGCATGGTGCGATGAACGGCAACGACCGCGACTTCGATGCCACCCTGCGCAGCCACCATGCACAGGCGTTGGCGAGCATGTCGGCGCACACGCAGGCGCAACTGCGGCTGCGCCTGCGCGCGGCGACGACGCCAGCCCGCCACTCGTCGATGCGCGCGTTCGCCTGGCCGCTGGCCGCGGCCTGCGCCGTCGGCGTCCTGGTCATCGGATTGCAGTGGCGCCAGCCCGACACCTCGATTCGGACGGTCGCATCGTCGGTGACCGCGCCGTCGGGCACGGTGGGCGCGGCTGCCAAGCCCGTCGATGACGAATTCGACGCATACACCGTGCTCGACGAGACCCCGGATCTTTACCTGTGGCTGGCATCCAGCGATGCCGCCACGCTCGCGATGGAGTAGGACGATGAAGCGCAGCGGTATTCCAGGAATCGGTATTTCAAGGGCCCTGCTGCTGGCGTTGCTGTGCACCGCGCCGGCCTTCGCCCAGCACACGACGCCGGGTACCCACCCTGCGTGGGAGCAACTCAGCACCGCCGAGCGCGACCTGTTGACTGCGCCGATCCGCGAACGATGGGACAGCAATCCTGGCGAGCGTGCACGGATGCTGGAACACGCCCGGCGCTGGCAGGCCATGACGCCTGAGCAACGCCAGCGCGCCCATCACGGCATGAAGCGCTGGTCGCACATGGATCCGGACAAGCGTGCCGAGGCCCGCGCACTGTTCGGCAAGATGCGCCACATGTCGCCGGAACAACGCAAGGCCTTGCGCGAGCAGTGGCACGCGATGACGCCGGAACAGCGCAGGGCGTGGATCGAGGCGAATCCGCCGCAGCCGCGG
>JAKFFJ010000047.1:0-47481 GCA_036675265.1 Luteimonas sp. | reverse complement strand
CAGCAGCGCGCCCATCGAGGCCGCCTGGCCGACGCAGATCGTGCTCACGTCCGGCTTGATGTACTGCATGGTGTCGTAGATCGCCATGCCCGCGGTGACGATGCCGCCCGGCGAGTTGATGTAGAGGCTGATGTCCTTCTCGGGATTCTCGGCCTCCAGGAACAGCATCTGGGCGACGATCACGTTGGCCATGTGGTCGTCGATGCCGCCGACGAGGAAGACCACGCGCTCCTTGAGCAGCCGCGAGTAGATGTCGTAGGCGCGCTCGCCACGACTGGTCTGCTCGACCACCATCGGCACGAGGTTCAAGGCCTTCTCCCGGTTGTCATTCATCAGCGGATCGCCTCCTGGAACGACAGGGTTTCGTCGGTGTGGGTGGCACGCTCGGCGATCCAGTCGGTCACCTGCTCCTCCATCACCCGGTTGCGCAGTCCCGCCATGAGGTTGGCGTCGTTGCGGTACAGCTCAACGACCTGCTCGGGTTCCTCGTACGTCGAGGCGATCAGGCCCAGGGTCTCTTCCACGCGGGACTGGTCCAGGCGCAGCTCGTTGCGCCGCGCGACCTCGCCCACCAGCAGGCCGACCAGCACGCGCTTGCGCGCGGCGTCCTCGGCGCTTTTCCAGGCGTCGGCCGGCGGCTCGCCGACCTTGCGGCCCTGGCGACGCGCCTGCTCGGCGGCCTGCGCCACCATCGCCCGCGCCTCGGCCTCGACCATCCGCGACGGCATCTCGACGTGGCCCCAGGTGGCGATGATCTGCTCGCCGACCGAACGGCGCAGGCGGTTCATCAGCGCGCCTTTCAGCTCGCGCTGCAGGTTGCTGCGGATTTCGCTGCGGAAGTCGTCCATGTCGCCGCTCTTCACGCCGAAGCTGCGGATGAACGCCTCGTCGGCTTCCGGCAGCACCGGCTCGGACACCTCGAGCACCTTCAACGACACCTTGACGGACTTGCCGGCCAGGGCCGGCACGCGCCAGTCGGCGGGGAATTCGACGTCGGCGACCTTCTCGTCGCCGGCGGCCATGCCGGACAACGCGGCTTCGATGGCCGGGAACATCTGGCCGCTGCCCAGCACGGTGCGGGCCTTCTCGACGCCTTCGGCCGGCACGCGCTCGCCTTCGGCCTGCGACCAGGTCTCGAAGGCCACCCGGTCACCGTCCTTCGCGCCGCGCGACACGCCCTGCCAGGTGCGACGCTGCAGGCGCAGGTTCTCGATCATGCGGTCGATGTCGTCCTCGCCCACCTCGGCGACGTGGCGCACCACCTGCAGCTTCGACACGTCGATCTCGCCGAAGTCGGGGACGACCTCGAAGGTGGCGACATAGGCCAGCTCGCCCTCGGCGGCGGCGTCGGCTTGCGGCTCGATCCGCGGCGCGCCCGCCAGGCGCAGTTCGTTCTCGCGCACGGCGCTGTCGAAGCTCTCGCGCAGCAGCCCGTCGACGACCTCGGCGCGCACCTGCTCGCCGTAGCGCTGCTCGATGACCTTCGTCGGCACCTTGCCCGGGCGGAAGCCCTTGATGCGCGCGGTGCGCGCGATTTCGCGCAGGCGCCCGCCGACCTGGCTGTCGACCCGCTCCGCCGGGAGGCGGAAGGTCATGCGGCGTTCAAGGGATCCGACGGATTCGACCGAGACTTGCATTCACCACTCCTGCGGCCGCGGCTGGACGCCACGGCGTGTTGTTCTGGTTGGACGGCCCGCGGTGGCGGTTGCGGCCTGCCCGGCGGAACGCGCTAGTTTCGCCGATTCCACGCCCGGCCGCCAGCGCCGCGCGGTCGTGCCGGCGCGATTTCGTTGACATGTCCGCGGGGGGTCCGGACAATGGCCGGCCTTTCGCAGCGCAGGCGCGCGACGAAGGCCCGGATCGGGGCATAGCGCAGTCTGGTAGCGCATCTGGTTTGGGACCAGAGGGTCGGGGGTTCGAATCCCTCTGCCCCGACCACTCCCCCGGCCCGCCGCGGGGCGGCATGCGAGAATCGCCTCGCCGCCGCGCCCGTAGCTCAACCGGATAGAGCACCGGCCTTCTAAGCCGGCGGTTGCAGGTTCGAGTCCTGCCGGGCGCGCCACGCGGCAACGTGAATTTGGTGGGTGTAGCTCAGCTGGTTAGAGCACCGGATTGTGATTCCGGGGGTCGTGGGTTCAAATCCCATCATCCACCCCAGATTTGGTAGTATTTCCTGCTGTTGGAGTTGTCGGGCCGTTAGCTCAGTTGGTAGAGCAGTTGACTCTTAATCAATAGGTCCAAGGTTCGAATCCTTGACGGCCCACCAATCCCGAAACGCCCGGCCCGCGCCGGGCGTTTTTTTTCGTTTATAAAGCAGGCAGCCTGCGAAAGTGGCGGAACTGGTAGACGCACTGGATTTAGGTTCCAGCGGTTCACACCGTGGGGGTTCGAGTCCCCCCTTTCGCACCACGCCGCGCCGGGACGCAACCCGGCAACGAGGCAACGGCCGCGCCGCCGCTCGCGCTGCGTACAATCGGCCGACACCGGCTTTGGCTCTTACAAGGGGATCCTGAACATGATGCGCAGCGGCAACCCGGCACTGAAGTCGACCACGTTCCTCGACCTGGCCACCGGCACCGTCGTCCGGCCTGACGCGCAGGCCATGAGCCTCAACGGCACCGTCAACAAGACCGCCTTCCTGCTGGTCCTGACCCTGGTGGGCGCGATGTACACCTGGGGGATGTTCTTCTCCGGGAACGCCGGCCAGCTCATGCCGTGGGTGCTCGGCGGCGCCATCGGCGGCTTCGTGGTCGCCCTGGTCACCGTGTTCAAGAAGACGTGGGCGCCGGTCACCGCGCCGCTCTACGCCGTGCTCGAGGGCCTGTTCATCGGCGGCATCTCGGCGATCTTCGAGCAGCAGTTCCCGGGCATCGTCATGCAGGCGGTCGGGCTGACCTTCGGCACGCTCGCGGCGCTCCTGCTCGCCTACCGCAGCGGCCTCATCCGCGCCACCGAGAACTTCAAGCTCGGGGTCGTCGCCGCGACCGGGGGCATCTGCCTGCTGTACCTGGTCAACATCGGCATGCGCCTGTTCGGCTTCGACGGCATGGGCTTCATCCACGACAGCAGCCTGATGGGCATCGGCTTCTCGGTCGTCGTGGTCATCGTCGCGGCGCTGAACCTGGTGCTCGACTTCGACTTCATCGAGGAAGGCGTGGAAGCCGGCGCACCGAAGTACATGGAGTGGTACGCCGCCTTCGGCTTGCTGGTGACGCTGGTGTGGCTGTACCTCGAGCTGCTGCGCCTGCTGTCGAAGCTGCAGTCCCGCAACTAAGAGCAAAAACTTTCAGCCACGGATTTCACGGATGACACAGATAGAGCCAGGGCAAACTTTTATTGCCCCTGTTTGATCTGTGTTCATCTGTGTATCAGTGGCTGAAAAGCTCGCCTGCCTTCAGGCCGCGCGGGTGGCGATGGCGCGAGCGAACGCCATGGTGTTGCCGCTGCCGCCAAGGTCCGGCGTCAGCGAATCCTTCGCCTCCAGCGTGGCGACGATGGCCTGGCGCAGCTTCGTCGCCTTGTCGCCCATGCCCAGGTGGTCGAGCATCTGCGCGGCCGCCAGCAGCAGCGCGCACGGGTTGGCCTTGCCCTGCCCCGCGATGTCCGGCGCCGTGCCGTGCACGGCTTCGAAGATCGCCGCCTCGGTGCCGATGTTCGCGCCCGGGGCCAGGCCCAGCCCGCCCACCAGCCCGGCGCACAGGTCCGAGAGGATGTCGCCGAACAGGTTGGTGGTCACGATCACGTCGAACCGCTCCGGCTGCATCACCAGCTTCATGCAGCACGCGTCGACGATCATCTCCTCGGTCTCGATCCCGGGGTAGTGCGCGGCCACCTCGCGCGCGACCTTCAGGAACAGGCCCGAGGTCGACTTCATGATGTTGGCCTTGTGCACGATCGTGACCTTGCGCCGGCCGTTGGCCTTCGCCAGCTCGTACGCGTAGCGCACGATCCGCTCGGACCCGCGCCGCGTGGTGCGGACGATCGACGTGGCGGTGTCGCCGTCCGCCGACAGCTCCTGGCCCTCGGACGTGTACGCGCCCTCCGTGTTCTCGCGCACCGTGACCAGGTCCACGCCCGACGGGAAGCGCGACATCGTGTTCGGGTGCGAGATCGCGGGGCGCACGTTGGCGTACAGGTCGAAGCGCTTGCGCAACTCCACGTTGATCGACGAGAAGCCGCCGCCCACCGGCGTGGTCAGCGGGCTCTTGAGCGCGATGCGGTGGCGGCGGATCGAGTCCATGGTCGCGGCCGGCAGCAGCTCGCCGGTCTTCTCGTGCGCCACCAGGCCGGCATCGACGAATTCGTACTGCAGGCCGAGCTGCATGGCATCGAGCACGTGCAGCGTCGCGTCCATGATCTCCGGGCCGATGCCGTCGCCACGGATGACCGAAATCGTTTGCGTCATTGCATGGTCCAGTGCGGATGGGGGACCGCCCATTATGCCGCGCCGGCGCCGCCGCCGTGGTCATGCACGGGCGGCGCGGCGCCCGTGCCGCCTTCGAGCTGGTCCAGGAAATCGACTGCGCGCCGCAGGTGGGGGATCACGATGCTGCCGCCCACGACCAGGCCGATCGAGAAGGCCTCGAACATCTCGTCGCGGTCCACGCCCGCCTGCCGGCACTGGGCGACGTGGTAGCTGATGCAGTCGTCGCAGCGCAGCACCAGCGACGCCACCAGGCCCAGCAGCTCCTTGGTCTTCACGTCCAGCGCGCCGGCCTGGTAGGCCTGGGTGTCGAGCGCGAAGAATCGCCGTACCACCTGGTTGGGCTCGGCCAGGATCCTGTCGTTCATGCGCTGCCGGAAGGCGGTGAAGCCGGCGATCCGGTCGCCCGCGTCGCCCTGCGCGCTCATGCCCCGTCCCCGGCGAGCAACGGCGCCAGTCCGCCCGCGCGATGCAACGCGACCAGGTCGTCGTAGCCACCCACGTGCGTCTCGCCGACGAAGATCTGGGGCACGCTCGTGCGTCGCGCCCGCCGCATCATCTCCTCGCGCGCGGCGAGGTCGGTGTCGATGCGCCGCTCCGTCCATTCCTTGCCCTGGCTGCGCAGGAAGTTCTTGGCCGCGACGCAGTAGGGGCAGATCGCGGTCGTGTACATCACGATCTCGGGGGCGGGGCTGGCGGGGGATGGCGGGGAAGCGGTCACGGCGACTCCGGAAACTTGCGCGGTGGCAGAAGGTCGAATATGCGGACGGCAGCGGGGGTTTTCCACCCATCGCCGCCGTCGCCGAGCCCATCGGGCATCCTTTACGGCGGGTTCACGCGCGCGGCCGCCCCGGCGTCCATGCTGCCCCGTCGCCCCGCCCAGCCACCCCGGAGTCCGCGTGCGCACCGCCCTGATCGCCACAGCCCTCACCATCGCGATCGCCAGCTTCGGCGCCCCCGCCCAGTACATCCCCAGCGAGGGCGGCGGCCTGCCCGATATCGGTTCGTCCGCCGGCGAGCTGCTGACGCCGGCCGAGCAGGCGCAATACGGGCAGATGCTGCTCAGCCAGCTGCGCCACTACGGGTACACGCTGGAGGATCCGTTGCTCATCGGCTGGCTGCAGCAGGTCGGGACCCGGCTCGGCGCGGCCAGCGACGAGCCCCGCCAGCCGTTCACCTTCTTCCTGCTGAAGGACCGCCAGATCAATGCGTTCGCCACCCTCGGCGGCTACATCGGCGTGAACGCCGGCCTGGTGCTGGCCGCGGAGGAAGAGGACGAGGTGGCCGGGGTGCTCGCCCACGAGATCGCCCACGTGACCCAGGACCACGTCCTGCGCGGCGCCGAGCGGGCCCAGAAGGATTCGATCCCGATCCTGCTGGCGATGCTGGGCGCGGTGGCCGCGGCGCAGGCGGCCGACAGCAGTTCCAGCGCAGAAGCCTCCCAGGCGGCGATCGCCAGCGGCATGGCCCTGATGCAGCAGCGCCAGATCGACTTCACGCGCACCCACGAGTCCGAGGCGGACCGGCTCGGCATCCAGACCCTCGACCGCGCGGGCTACGACCCGGAGGCGATGGCCGGGTTCTTCCAGACCCTGCAGGAGGTGGTCCGCGTCAACCAGGGCGGCGACGAACGCCTGCGGACCCCCGACTACCTGCAGACCCACCCGGTCACGCTGACCCGGATCAGCGAAGCCAAGCAGCGCGCCGAGCGGATCCGCCAGCGGGGCGACGGGTTCGCCGCGGGCACCGTCCCCAGCGCCAACCCGTTGCTCCCGGGGGGCCTGCAACTGCCCCCCGGCACGCTGCGCCCGGATTCCGGGGTGCGCTTCGGCTGGGCGCGCGAGCGGCTGCGGGTGCTGACGGCGGACACCCCTGCCGCCGCCATCCGCGAATACACCCGCATGCGCGAAGCCGGGGACCTGGACGACGCACGCCGCTACGGCATGGCGCTGGCCTACCTGCGCGACAACCAGGCCGCCGGCGCCATCGCGCTGCTCGACACCCTGCTCGCCGAATACCCCGGCGACCCCTGGCTGGAACTCGCGATGGGCGAAGCCGAGGCGCGCGCCGGTAAGGCAGAGGCGGCGGACCGGCGCTTCGAGTCGCTGCTGCGCCGCATGCCGCGCGACGCCGCGGTCGCGATCACCTATGCCCAGGTGCTGGCCGAACGCAATACGCCCGCCGCCGGCCGGAAGGCACAGGAGGCACTGCGCCCCATCCAGGCCAGCGCAGGCAACGACCCCAGCTTCCAGCGCACCTTCGCGCGCGCCAGCGAGATCGCCGGCGAGCCGGTCCGTGCCGGCGAGGCGTGGGCGGAAGTCGCCTACCTGACCGGCCGCGCGGAACAGGCGCTGCTGCAGCTGCAGACGCTCAAGCACCGCGAGGACCTGGACTACTACTCGCGCGCCCGCATCGACGCGCGCATCGCCCAGATCACCCCGGTGGTGCTGGAACTCCGCCGCCAGGGCATCCACGACGAAGTGCTCGATCGCTGACGACGGCCCCTGTCATGCAAGCGTCATGAACCTGTCGCCTACTGCCGGGGGACCATGCAGAGACCTGCCATGCAACGACCCGCTCCAGGCAAACGCGTCCTGATCGTCGACGACGAACCGGCGATCCGCGACATGGTCGCCTTCGCGCTGCGCCACGGGGACTACGAGCCCGTGCAGGCAGGCGATGCCCGCGAAGCCCAGGTCGCCATCGTCGACCGCGTCCCCGACCTGATCCTGCTGGACTGGATGCTGCCGGGGACCAGCGGGCTGGAACTGGCCCGGCGCTGGCGCCGCGAGGAACTCACCCGGGAGATCCCGATCATCATGCTCACCGCCCGCGGCGAGGAGAACGACCGCGTGGGAGGCCTGGAGGCCGGGGTCGACGATTACGTGGTCAAGCCCTTCTCCACGCGCGAACTGCTGGCTCGGATCCGTGCGGTCATGCGCCGTGCCCGCGACGACGACGAACATGGCAACGTGCAGGTCGGCGCCCTGCGCATCGACGGCGCCGCGCACCGCGTGCTGGCGCAGGGCGACGGCGGCGAGCAGGCCGTGCCGATCGGGCCCACCGAATACCGGCTGCTGCATTTCTTCATGACCCATCCCAACCGGGTCTACTCGCGCACGCAGCTGCTCGACCACGTCTGGGGCGGCAGCGTGTACGTCGAGGAACGCACCGTCGACGTGCACATCCGCCGCCTGCGCAAGACGCTCGAGCCCGCGGGCCTGGACGCCATGGTGCAGACGGTGCGCGGCGCCGGCTACCGGTTCTCGGCGACCGCCTGACGGCGCATGGGGTCGACCACCATCATCTCGCTCCTCGCGCTGGGCCTGGCCGCGCTCGTGCTGCTGGGCTGGCAGGCGTGGCGGCTGCGCGGCGCGCGCCACCAGCTGGAGGCGGCGTTCCGTGCACGCGCCGGCATGCGGACGCGGATGCGCCGCGTGCTGGCGATGTCGCGCGCGTACCGCGCCGCCGCCGACACGCTCCCCGACGCGATCGTCGCGGTCGAACGCGACAGCCAGCGCGTGCAGTGGTTCAACCGCGCCGCGACCCGGTTGCTCGGGCTGCGGTACCCGCGCGACATCGGCGCACCGATCGGCGACCGCCTGCAGCCCCTGCCGATGGCACGCTGGCTCTCGATGGGCCGGCACGCCGAACCGCTCCTGGACGTCGCCTCCCCCGCCGACCCCGCGCTGCGGCTGCAATTGCGACTGCTCCCCTACTCCGCCGACCTCTGGCTGCTGGTGGTGCGCGACGTCACCAAGCTGATGCGCCTGGAGCACATGCGCCGCGACTTCGTCGCCAACGTCTCGCACGAGTTGCGCACGCCGCTCACCGTCGTGCATGGCTACCTGGACATGGTCGACCCGGCCGAGCATCCGTCGCTCGCGCCGATGCTGGGCGAAATGCAGCGGCAGTCGCAGCGGATGACGCAGCTGGTCGAGGACCTGCTCACCCTGTCGCGGCTGGAGGGCAAGGACCGGCTGGACGAGGAGCCGGTGCCGATGGCGGCCATGCTCGCGACCCTGCGCCGCGAGGCCGAGGCGCTCAGCCAGGGACGACATGCGATCTCGGTGACGGACGAGGCAGGCGTGGACCTCCTGGGCTCGCAGCCCGAACTGCACAGCGCGTTCTCCAACCTGGTGGCGAATGCGGTGCGTTACACGCCGGCCGGTGGCACCATCTCCGTCTCCTTCCGGCTCGATGGCGACCAACCCGTGCTCAGCGTGCGCGACACCGGCTACGGCATTCCCGCGGACCACCTGCCGCGGTTGACCGAGCGTTTCTACCGCGTGTCGACCAGCCGGTCGCGCGAGTCGGGCGGCACGGGGCTGGGGCTCGCGATCGCCAAGCACGTGCTGGGCCTGCACCAGGCCACGCTGGACATCAGCAGCGAGGTCGGCCGCGGCAGCGAGTTCGCCTGCCGCTTCGGCGCCGGTCGCGTCTCCCCGCGCGACGCCGGCCCGCCGTGAGGCGCCCGGACCCCGCGCCGGACCAGGCCTTGCAGCAGCCCCTGCGCGACCTGCACGATCCCGGCCTGTACCTCAACCGCGAACTGTCCCAGCTCGCCTTCAACGAACGCGTGCTGGCCCAGGCGCGCGACCCCGGCGTGCCCCTGCTCGAGCGCCTGCGCTACCTGTGCATCAGCTGCACGAACCTGGACGAGTTCTTCGAGATCCGCGCCGCCACCGTGCGCCACGCGCACGAGTTCGGCATGCCGCCGGGCGCGGACGGGTTGCCGCCCGCCACGGTGCTGCGCCGCATCCACGCGGCCGCCGCGGACCTCGTCAAGGCCCAGTACGACTGCTGGAACGAGGAAGTGCGCCCCGCGCTCAATGCCGCGGGGGTGCGCATCCTGCCCCGCGATGCCTGGACGCCGGAACGCGACGCCTGGCTGCGCGGGCACTTCCGCGACGAGATCCTGCCGGTGCTGTCGCCCCTGGGCCTGGATCCCGCGCATCCGTTCCCGAAGATCCTCAACAAGTCGCTCAACATCGTCGTCCAGCTGCAGGGGCGCGACGCGTTCGGGCGCGCCGGACACCTGGCCATCGTGCGCGCGCCGCGATCGCTGCCGCGCATCATCCAGTTGCCCGAGGAGGTCTCCGGCGGCCCCCACGACTTCGTGTTCCTGTCGGCCGTGCTCGCCGCCTACGTCGACGAACTGTTCCCCGGCATGCAGGTGCAGGGCGCGTACCAGTTCCGGGTGACGCGCAATTCCGAGCTGACCCTGGACGAGGAAGTGGAGAACCTGGCGCACGCGGTCCGCGACGAGCTGGTCGGACGCGGCTACCTGCGCGCGATGCGGCTGGAGATCGCCGAGGCGTGCCCCGAACCCATCGTGCGCATGCTCCTGCGCAACTTCGAGCTGCCCGCGCATGCGGTGTACCGGATCGACGGGCCGGTGAACCTCAACCGGGTGCTGCAGGTCTACGACCTGGTGCAGCGTCCGGACCTGAAGTACCCCCCGTTCCAGCCGCGTGCGCTCGCCGGGATGGACGCGATGTTCGCGCGCATCGGCGCGGGCGACGTGGTCCTGCACCATCCCTTCGATGCCTTCGCGCCGGTGCTGGAACTGGTACGGCAGGCCGCCGAGGACCCGGCGGTCCTGGCGATCAAGCAGACCCTGTACCGCACCGGCAAGGACTCGCCGATCGTCGAATCGCTGGTGCAGGCCGCCCGCAACGGCAAGGACGTCACCGTCGTCGTCGAATTGCGCGCGCGCTTCGACGAGGAGGCGAACCTGGGCTTTGCCGACCGCCTGCAGGCCGCCGGCGTCCAGGTCGTGTATGGCGTGGTGGGGTACAAGACCCACGCCAAGATGCTGCTGATCGTGCGTCGCGAGGGCGGCAAGCTGCGCCGCTACGTGCACCTGTCCACCGGCAATTACCACGCCGGCACGGCGCGCGCTTACACCGACATCGGCCTGCTCAGCGCCGATCCGGCCATCGGCGAGGACGTGCACGTGGTGTTCCAGCAGCTGTCCGGGCTGGCCCCGGCGATCACGCCGAAGCAGCTGCTGCAGGCACCCTTCACCCTGCATGCCGGGCTCCTGGCGCGCATCGGGAAGGAAGCGGCGACTGCCAGGGCAGGACGACCCGCCCGCATCGTCGCGAAGCTCAACGCGCTGAACGAGCCCCAGGTGGTGCGCGCCCTGTATGCGGCGTCGCAGGCGGGCGTGCAGGTCGACCTCATCGTCCGCGGCGCGTGCACCCTGCGGCCGGGCGTGCCGGGCGTTTCCGACAACATCCGCGTGCGCTCGATCGTCGGCCGCTTCCTGGAACACAGCCGCGTGTACTGGTTCGCCAACGACGGGGCGCCCGAGCTGTACTGCGCCAGCGCCGACTGGCTGGAGCGCAACCTGCTGCGGCGCGTGGAAATCGCCTTCCCGGTCCTCGACCCGGACCAGGCCGCACGCATCCGCAGCGAAGTCCTCGACAACTCCCTCGCTGACAACACCGATGCCTGGCTCTTGCAGGCCGATGGCCGCTACGTGCGCTCGACGCCGGGGGATGCGCGGCCGCACTCCGCCCAGCGCGTGCTGCTCGAGCAGGCCGCCTGCATGGCGACCGGCGCGTGACCCGCATCGACGCCCCGCCCGCCCCGGGCGTCGCGCCCCTCGCGGACGGCGACCTGCTGGCCGCGGTCGACCTGGGCTCCAACAGCTTCCACATGGTGGTCGCGCGCTACGTCCTCGGGCAGATCCGGGTGGTCGACCGGCTGCGCGAGATGGTGCGCCTGGCAGAAGGCCTGGACGAACGCCGCGGATTGCACCCGGCCGTGCGCGACCGCGCGCTCGACAGCCTGTCCCGCTTCGGCCAGCGGTTGCGCGAGGTGCCGCCGACCCGGGTGCGCGCGGTGGCGACCCACACCGTGCGCCAGCTCGCCGAGCCGCAGGCGTTCCTGGTGCCCGCCGAAACCGCGCTGGGACACGGCATCGAGGTGATCTCGGGTCGCGAGGAGGCACGCCTGGTCTACCAGGGCGTGGCGCACGCGCATCCGCCGAAACCCGGGCAGCGACGGCTGGTGATGGACATCGGCGGCGGCTCGACCGAGTGCATCATCGGCACGGGGCTGCTGGCGCTGGAACGCGAGAGCCTGCAGGTCGGCGCCGTCTCCAACATGCGGCGCTTCTTCCCCGACGGGCAACTGACGCGGCGGCGCTGGGACGAGGCGCTGGTCGAAGTCGGCGCGGAGTTCCAGCAGTTCGCCACCGTGTACCGCGCGCTGGGCTGGCAGGAAGCGCTGGGCTCTTCGGGCACCAACAAGGCGATCGGCGAGATCTGCGCTGCCATGAAGCTCACCAAGGGCGCGGTCACCGCCGAGGCGCTGCCCGTCGTGCGCGACCGGCTGCTCGCCGCCGGACACGTCGACGCCATCGACCTGCCAGGCCTGTCGGAGGAGCGGCGCCCGATCTTCGCCGGCGGACTGCTGGTGCTGGAGGCGGCGTTCGGGGCACTGGGGCTGCAACGCATGGCCGTCAGCCGCGCGGCGCTGCGCGAGGGCGTGCTGCACGACCTGGTCGGCCGCATCAGCGACAACGACCCGCGCGACGCCTCCGTCGACGCGCTGGTGGCCCGCTACGGCATCGACGCCGCGCAGGCCTCGCGGGTGCAGGCGACGGCGCTGCGCCTGTTCGACCAGGTGGCGCCGGCCTGGCAGCTCACCGCAGACGACCGTGCGATGCTGGGCTGGGCGGCGCGGCTGCACGAGCTGGGCCTGGCCATCGCGCACAGCCAGTACCAGGTGCATGGCGCCTACGTCCTGTCGCACTCCGACATCGCCGGCTTCTCCCAGCACGAGCAGCGCTTCCTCGCCGCGCTGGTGCGCGCACACCGGCGGCGGGTCCCGAAATCCGCGTTCGACGCGTTGCCCGACCGCGTGCTTGCCGCGGCGCGGCGCACCACCCGGCTGTTGCGGCTGGCCGTGCTGCTGCATCGCGCGCACGAGGCCGATGCGATCCCGCGGCTGGACGCGCACGCCGACGGCGATGCGCTGCACGTGTCGCTCGACGGTGCCTGGCTCGCCGCGCGCCCGCTGCTGGCCGCCGACCTGGAGGGCGAGCCGGCCGACAGCAAGGGCCTGGGGGTCGCGCTGGTCGTCGGCCTGGCCCCCGGCTCAGGCCGCTGACGCCCGTTCCCGGGCCAACGCGTACCAGTCGACGTTGCGCGTGGCGACCATCGCCGCGGCCAGCACCACGAACAACAGGCCCGCGCCGAGCACCAGCGCGTTGTCTTCCGACACCAGCAGCCCGTACAGCGCCGCGTACAGCGCGGCCAGCGCGGCAGCCACGCCCAGCCCGCGCATCCGGCTGCGCAACACGTGCCCGAGGTAGAAGGCGATCAGGCCGATGCACGCCCCGCTCGCCACCAGGTAGGCCAGGCCGAACGCGATGTGTTCGGACAGCGCCAGCAGCATCAGGAAGAAGATCGCCAGCGCAAGGCCGACCAGCAGGTACTGGATGGGATGGATCGGCAGCCGCTTGACCGTCTCGAACAGGAAGAAGCCACCGAAGGTGAGCAGCACGAACAGCATGCCGTACTTGGTCGCGCGGTCGGCCTGGGTGTACGGGTTCACCGGATCGACCAGGGAGATGCCGATCGATTCCACCGGGCCGGGCGTGGCGCGCGGATGCGCCTGTGCCATGTCGCCGGTCGCGAGGAACTGCGCCTGCGCGTTGCTCGCCAGCGACGAGACTTCCCACACCGCCCGGAAGCCGTCGGCTTCCACGTGCCGGGTACGCGGCAGGAACGCGCCGTCGAAGCGCGGGTGCGGCCAGCTCGACGCGAGTGCGATCTTGTTGCGCCCGCCCAACGGCGCGATGGCCAGCGACTCGGTGCCCGACAGCGTGAGCGCGAGCCGGGTGTCGAACGCGAAGGTCGCGCCGGGCGCGGGTGGCGCGAGCCGCGCATGGAGGCCGCCGCCCTCGCGCGCGCCCATGCCCTGTTCGAGCGGTACCTCGCTGCCGCCCACCTGCAGGCGGGGCACGCCGGCCAGGCCGCGCACGTCGGCAATGCCGTACGCGAGCCAGGGCCGGCCGATGTCGCGGGTCACGCCGGGCGGGACGGCCGGGATGGCCGCGGCGAAGTGCGCGTCGATGCGTGCCTGCAGTTCGTACACCGGCACCTCGTGCAGGCCCAGCCGGCGCGTCGCGGGCAGCACCGTGCCGGCGAGTGCCAGCGTCTCCGGAAAGTAGGTCCAGCGCCCGTTGCGGCGCCGCTCGGCGACCCGCTCGCGGCCATCGGCATCCGTCGACCGGACCCGTTCGGTCTCCTCGTACGGGACGACCAGCACCGGCCCGGCGATGCGCTGGGCACCGGCATGGCTGGCGGCGATGTTCTCCACGGCCTGCTGGCGATGCAGCTGCCGGTCGTGGACGACGCCGCGGATGGACAGCAGTGCCACCAGGATGATGATCGACAGCCCGACCACCACGACCCCGCGCATGGCGAAGCCGAAGGCGGCGGACACCGACGTGGGCACCAGCGGCGTTGCGTTCATTCCCGGCTCCCGTTGCATGACGGGACAAGCCTGGGGGCGACGCGTGGGCGGAGGATGGATGGACGGTGTGGCGACGGTGAAGTCGCGGTCGTGCCGGGCCTACGCGGCGGGCAACACCAGGCGCGCCACCGTGCCGCCGCCGTCACGGTCCTCCAGCGACACGCGCCCTTCGTGGAGCCCGGCGACCTCGGCGACGAAGCACAGCCCGATGCCGCTGCTGCGGCTGCCGCCCCCCGGCCGCGCGAGCGAGTAGAACCGCTCGAACACGCGGTCGCGCGCGTACTCCGGCACCCCGGGACCGCGGTCGGCGACTTCCACCAGCACGTTGCCTGCTTCCGCGCGCACGCGGACGTCCACGGTGCTGCCGGCCGGCGCGAAGTCGATGGCGTTCTCGACCAGGTTGTCCAGCGCCTGGCGCAGCAGGAACGCGTCGCCCCGGACCATCGGCAAGCCGTCGTCGAGCGAGCACGCCAGGGCCACGCCCGCCTGTTGCAGGCGCGGGCGCGCATCCTCCGCCGCCTCATCGAGCATTGCATGAAGGTCGACCTGCCGCGGCGCCTCGAGTTGCTGGCGGTGCTCGACCGCGGCCAGCGCCAGCAGCTTGTCGATCATCGTCGCCATGCGTTCGGCCTGCCGGCGGATGCTGGCGACGAAACGCTCGCGGTCGGCCGACGGCATCGCGTCCTGGCCTTCCAGCAGTTCCGCGGACCCGCGGATCGCGGCGAGCGGGCTCTTCAGTTCGTGGGTCAGGCCGTGGACGTAGCGCTCGACGTACTGCTTGCCCTCCAGGCGCAGGCGCATGGTTTCCAGCGCACGGCCCAGGTCGGCGAACTCCCCGGCGGTGCGCGGCAGCACCGCCCGCTCGCCGGCGGTGGCGGCATCGGCGTAGCGCCGCAGCGCCGCGAGCTGGCGCGACAGCCACCAGGCCGCGACCAGCCCGATCACGAGCGCAACGCCCATCAGCACCCAGCCCCAGCGCAGGACCACGGCCTGGCTGCGCTCGATGAAGGGCGCGATGGCGCTGTTGGGCTTGGCCACCGTGAGCGCGCCGACGATGCGTCCGCCGCGGTCGCGGATCGGCGCGGCCACGTGCATCACGGACGATGTGTCGTCATCGGGATCACTGCGCGTGGACCGCGCGCCGTACTCGCCGCGCAGGGTCAGGTACACGTCGTTCCAGCGGGAGTAGTCCTCCCCCAGCGCCGCGCCGGTCGAATCGAACACCACGATGCCGCGCGCGTCGGTGACGTAGATGCGGTATTGCGCCCGGCGCTTGTCGAAGCCCCAGATGTCGGCGCCGATGTCGCGCCCGGCCAGCGCACGCACGCTCCCGGCGAAACGCCCGCTGGCGATGGTCCCGGCCAGCAGGTCGTCGCGTGCCAGCTCGGCCAGCAGGTTGGCCGTGTCGACCAGGGTGTCCTCCATGGTCTGGCGCACGCCCGGCTTGACCTGCTGCACGAACACCTGCGCCAGCAGCAGCGCGGCCAGCGCCACGACCAGGAAGTAGCCGAGCAGGATGCGCAGGCCGATCTTCATCGCGGCTGCCGTCAGCCGGCGGTATCGATGGAATAGCCGAGCCCGCGATGGGTGCGGACCGGGTCGCGGTCAGGCGCGACTTCGCGCAGCTTCGCGCGCAGCGTCTTGACGTGGGTGTCCACCGTCCGGTCGCTGGTGTCGGGCGCATCGCCCCAGACGCGGTCCATCAGCTGCACGCGGGACAACACCGCGCCCGGTCGGGCCAGCAGCGCGGCCAGCAGGCCGTACTCGTAGCGGGTCAGGTCGAGCGCGTGGCCCAGGTAGCGCACGCGATGGCCTTCGGCGTCGTGCTCGAAGGCGCCCGCCGCACCGGCCTGTCCGCCGGGCGGGACGTGCCGCGCGACGCGCCGCAGCACCGCCCGGACCCGGGCGGCCAGCTCGCGCGGCGAGAACGGCTTGGTCACGTAGTCGTCCGCGCCCATCTCCAGCCCCAGCACGCGCTCGGCCTCCGCCCCGTGGGCGGTGAGGAAGATCACCGGCAGGGGGGGCTCGCGCCGCAGCTCGCGCAGGTCGCGGCACAGCGCGAAGCCATCGATGTCCGGCAGGCCCACGTCCAGGATCGCCAGGTCGAACGGCGCCTCGCGCGCCCGCGCCTGGGCCTCGCGGCCGGTCAGGCAATGCACCGCCTCGTGGCCGTCGCCACGCAGGGCATACAGCACGGTGTCGGCGATCGCGGGTTCGTCTTCGACCAGGAGCAGGCGGGCCATAATGCGGCCAAGCATAGGGCACCCGCGCATGAACTATCGCCACGCCTTCCACGCCGGCAACCACGCGGACGTGCTCAAGCACGTCGTCCTGCTGGCGTTGTGCGACGCGCTGGCGGCCAAGCCCGCGCCCTGTTTCGCGCTGGATACCCACGCCGGCCGGGGGCTGTACGCACTCGATGCGGAAGCAGCGCAACGTACGGGTGAGGCGGAAAGTGGGGTGGCCCGGCTGTCTGCGACGGCGGCCGTCAATGCGACCGCCCTGCCGTCCTCGATCCGGCGCTACCTCGACGCGGTGGCCGCATGCCGGTCCGCGCACGGCGACGCCGCCTACCCGGGCTCGCCCTGGCTGCTGGCGCACGCGCTGCGCGCGCAGGACCGCATCACGTGCTGCGAGCTGGAGCCGGGCGAGGCCGCCGCCCTGCGGGTCAACCTCGGCCGCGACCAGCGCGTGGTCGTGCAGTTGCGCGACGGGTACGAGGCCATGCACGCGCAGCTGCCGCCGCGCCATGGCGAAGTGAAGCTGGCGCGGGGACTGGTCCTGGTCGATCCGCCCTACGAGGCGCAGCTGGCGGAATTCGACGCGGCGCTCGCCGCCATCCGGGAAGGCCTTCAGCGCTGGCCGCAGGGCGTGTTCGTGCTCTGGTACCCGGTGAAGCTGCGGCGTTCGCTCGGCCAGTTCCTGCGTTCGGCGGCGGCGCTCCCTGCGAAGTCGGCCTGGATCGCCGAGTTGCTGGTGCGTCCCGCGGATTCTCCGCTGCGCCTCAACGGCAGCGGCATGCTCGTGCTCAACGCGCCGTGGAAACTGGACGAAACCATTGCCGACGCGCTGCCCGTCCTGCGCCGCCACCTCGGCGAAGCCGACGCGTCCTACCGCCTCGACTGGCTCCGCCGGCCCGCCTGAGCGGGGACGGATGCGCGGGGCGCGGTCGTGGTGCCCTGTCGGGACACGCCGCAAGTACGTCCATGTAGGCTACTCAGCGCCATCCATGGCGCTGAGTGTCCCGCCACGCCACCACGACCGCGCCTTGCGACATCGCCGGCTTGGGAGACCCAAAAGCAAACGCAACCGCCTCGGCGCGCCCGCTGATCCCGGAGGCCGTCGGCGTGCGTGGGCGTGGTTTGAGCAGGCCATGGATGGCCTGCGGCCGGCGTTAAAGGCAGGACGCCGTCACGCCGGACAAACCACTCCCACGCACGACGGCGGCCCAAGCTGACACTTCTATGCGCGCCGGCCCTCGACGAATGACCAAAAAGATCAATCGGCCTCGGTGTCGGGTTCGAAGAAGCTGAAGCGGACTTCGGGGAAGGCCTTCTTCAGGTCGCGCTCGACGTTGTCGATTTCCGCGGAGAGCAACTGGGCGTCCCGGCTCTCGCGCATCTGCGCGTGTACCGACACCAGCGCGTCCGTGCCGAGCTGCAGGGTCAGCAGGTTGATGATCCGCACGACCTCGGGCCGTCCCTCGAGGAACTGGCGCATCTCCCGTTCCCGCGCAGGATCCACGCTCTGCCCGATCAGCAGCGCCTTGACCTCGATCGCCACGAACACCGCCACCACGATCAGCAGCACGCCGATGGCGATGGTGCCGATCGCATCCCACACCGGATTGCCGGTCGCCACCGCGATGAGGATCGCGATCAGCGCGAACACCAGGCCAAACAGCGCGGCCGCGTCCTCGCCGAAGATCACCACGAGTTCAGCCTGGCGGCTCTCGCGGAACCACTGCCACAAGGTGCGGCCCGCACGCGCCTTGTTGACTTCCTGCAGGCAGGCCCGCATCGAGATGCTTTCGGCCACGATGCCGAACACCAGCACGCCCGCGGCCCACCACCACTGGTTCAACGGCTCGGGGGCCTGCAGCTTGTGGATGCCCTCGTACAGCGAGAACATGCCGCCGACGGTGAACAGCATCACCGCCACCAGGAACGACCAGAAGTAGATCGCCTTGCCGTAGCCCAGCGGGTACTCGGGCGACGGCGGCCGGCGCGACTGCTTCATGCCCAGCAGCAACAGGCCCTGGTTGCCGCAGTCGGCCAGCGAGTGGACGGTCTCGGCCAGCATCGCGCTGGACCCGGTCACGAACGCGGCGACGCCCTTGGCGACGGCGAGGGCGAAGTTCGCGCCCAGTGCGAACAGGATCGCGCGTTTGGAATCGCCACCACCGGCCATGTCGGGTCGTCCCTGATGCGAAGGCCGGCGAGTGTAACAAGCACGCGCGGACGGCCACGTGGCGGTGAAAGCGACGGCCGGACCGTGAAGGACATGTGGATTCCGGCTTCACCAAGCCCATGCCACGATCCCGCCATGGCCGCCCGAAACAGACTGCCACCCTGGCACGAAGAACTCCGCCTGCGGGACGGGCGCGAACTGCTGATCCGCCCCGTACGCCCGGACGATGCCGGACCGTTGCGCGAAGGGTTCGCGCTGCTGCGCCCGGACGAGGTGCGCGACCGCTTCCTGGAACCGCTGCACGAGATGAGCGAGCAGCGCGCCGACCGGCTGTGCCGCCCGGACCCGCGCAACGAGTTCGCACTGGTCGCGGCCGAGCCGTTGCCGCCCGGCGAGGCCCTGGTCGGCGCCGTCGCCCGCGCCGCGCGGATCGACAACAGCAAGGATGCCGAGTTCTCGATCCTGGTCAGCCACTTCATCGCGGGACAGGGCCTGGGGCGCCACCTGATGCGGCGCATCGTCCGCTGGGCGCGTGGCAAGCGGTTCGAGCGGCTGCGCGGCGACGTGCTGGCCGACAACCTGCCGATGCTGGCCCTCGCCGACTCGCTCGGCTTCCGGCGCACCGATGGTGCCGGCGACCCCAGCCTGGTGCGCGTCGTCCTCGACCTCTGACGACACGCTGTGGGAGCCGGCACGCCGGCGAAACGCTTCGCCGCCATGGCGGCTCCCACCAGGCCACCGCGCTAGAATTGGCGGTTCGATGTCGATCCCCACGTCCCCTTCGCCGCCCCTGCCGGGGCCCGGCCGGCCGCGCGCCTGGTGGCGCGCGCCCGCGAGCCCGTCCGCCCTCGCCTGGCACGTCGCGGGCGCGGCCGAGGCGCACCGCGGGCCGCTGCTGCTGGTCGCGCGCGACAACCAGGCCGCGCACCAGCTCGAATCGGACCTGCGCACGCTGCTAGGGAGCGGCGACGACGCGCTGCCGGTGGTGCCGTTTCCCGACTGGGAAACCCTGCCCTACGACCGCTTCAGCCCGCACCCGGACATCGTGTCGCAACGCATGCGCGCGCTGGCGACGTTGCCGGCGCTCCGCCGCGGCATCGTGGTGGTGCCGGTCGCCACGCTCATGCAGCGGCTGCCCCCGTTGCGCTACGTGGTCGGCAACAGCTTCGACCTGCGCACGGGCCAGCGGCTGGACCTGGACGCGGAAAAGCGCCGGCTCGAGTCCGCGGGCTACCGCAACGTGCCGCAGGTCCTGGACCCGGGCGACTTCGCGGTGCGCGGCGGCCTGCTCGACGTGTACCCGATGGGCGCGCTTGCGCCCTACCGCATCGAGTTGCTGGACGAGGACATCGACTCCATCCGCGCGTTCGACCCGGAAAGCCAGCGCTCGCTGGACAGGATCGATGCGGTGCAGCTGCTGCCCGGCCGCGAAGTCCCGCTGGACGAAGCCTCGGTGCAGCGTGCCCTCGCGGCGATGCGCGAGCGCCTGGACATCGACGCGCGCCGCAGCGCGCTCTACCAGGACCTGAAGGCGGGCGTCGCACCGGCCGGCATCGAGTACTACCTGCCGCTGTTCTTCGAGCCCACCCGCGGCAGCGGCCCGACGGCGACCCTGTTCGACTACCTCGCGGCAGGCGCCCTGCCGGTGCTCGGCAACGGCGTGCAGGCGGCGGCCGATGCGTTCTGGGCGCAGGCCGGCGACCGGTACGAGCAGCGCCGGCACGACCTGGAGCGGCCATTGCTGTCGCCGGCAGAACTGTACCTGCCACCGGACTCGCTGCGCGAACGGTTGAACCAGGGCGACCGCGTGGAGGTCCTGGACCAGAAGGATCCCCGGCATGCGGACGCAGCGACGCTCCCGTCCCAGCCCGCGCCGGAGCTGCCGCTCGCGGCACGCGATGCGGCACCCGCGGCTGCGTTGAAAGGCTTCCTGGCGCACTACCCGGGCCGCGTGCTCGTGGCGGCCGATTCCGCGGGACGCCGGGAGGCGTTGCAGGAAGTGCTGCAGGCGGGTGGCCTGGCACCGGACGTTGTCACGGATTTCCAGGCATTCCTGACCGGTCATCCCCGACTTCGCGGGAGTGACGGGTTGTGCATCGCGGTGGCGCCACTGGACGACGGGTTCGCGATCGACGAGCCCGCGCTGTGCGTCCTCACCGAACGGCAACTGTTCCCCGAGCGCGCGTCGCAGCCGCGGCGGCGCAAGCGGGTCGGGCGCGAACCCGAAGCGATCATCCGCGACCTCGGCGAACTCACCGAGGGCGCACCGATCGTCCACGAAGACCATGGCGTCGGCCGCTACCGGGGCCTGGTCACGCTGGAAGCCGGCGGGCAGCCCGGCGAATACCTCGACATCGAGTACGCCAAGGGCGACCGGTTGTACGTGCCGGTCGCGCAACTGCACCTGGTCAGCCGGTATTCCGGCGCCTCGCCGGACACCGCGCCCCTGCATTCGCTCGGCGGCGAGGCGTGGACGAAGGCCAAGCGCCGGGCGGCCGAGAAGGTCCGCGACGTGGCCGCGGAACTGCTGGAGATCCAGGCCAGGCGCCGCGCGCGCGCCGGCCTGGCCATCGAGGTCGACCGCGCGATGTACGAGCCGTTCGCCGCGACCTTCCCGTTCGAGGAGACGCCCGACCAGCACGCCGCCATCGAGGCCGTGATCCGCGACCTGGGGTCCAGCCAGCCGATGGACCGCGTGGTCTGCGGCGACGTGGGCTTCGGCAAGACCGAAGTCGCGGTGCGCGCGGCGTTCGTCGCCGCCGCGGCCGGCAAGCAGGTCGCCGTCCTGGTGCCGACCACGCTGCTGGCCGAGCAGCATTTCCGCAACTTCAAGGACCGCTTCGCCGACTGGCCCATCAAGGTCGAGGTGCTGTCACGCTTCAAGTCGGCCAAGGAGATCAAGGCCGAACTCGAAAAGCTGGCCGAAGGGAAGATCGACGTCATCGTCGGCACCCACCGCCTGCTGCAGAAGGACGTCAAGTTCCACGACCTGGGCCTGGTGATCGTCGACGAGGAACAGCGTTTCGGCGTGCGCCAGAAGGAAGCGCTGAAGGCGCTGCGCGCGAACGTGCACCTGCTCACGCTCACGGCCACGCCCATCCCCCGCACGCTCAACATGGCGATGGCCGGGCTGCGCGACCTGTCGATCATCGCGACCCCGCCCGCGCACCGGATCGCGGTGCAGACCTTCGTCACAGCGTGGGATGGCGCGCAGCTGCGCGAGGCCTTCCAGCGCGAGCTCGCCCGCGGCGGCCAGGTGTACTTCCTGCACAACGACGTCGAGTCGATCGGGCGCATGGGCCGCGACCTGCAGGCACTCGTGCCGGAGGCCCGCATCGGCATCGCCCACGGCCAGATGCCGGAACGCGAACTCGAGCGGGTGATGCTCGACTTCCACAAGCAGCGCTTCAACGTGCTGCTGTGCACGACCATCATCGAGTCGGGCATCGACATCCCGAACGCCAACACCATCATCATGAACCGCGCCGACAAGTTCGGCCTGGCGCAGATGCACCAGCTGCGCGGCCGCGTCGGCCGCTCGCACCATCGTGCGTACGCCTACCTGGTGATCCCGGACAAGCGCAGCATCACTCCGGACGCGCGCAAGCGGCTCGATGCCATCGCGGCCATGGACGAACTCGGCGCAGGCTTCACCCTGGCCACCCATGACCTGGAGATCCGGGGTGCCGGCGAGCTGCTGGGCGAGGACCAGAGCGGGCAGATGGCCGAGGTCGGCTTCAGCCTCTACACCGAGCTGCTCGAGCGCGCGGTGCGCTCGATCCGGGAAGGCAAGCTGCCGGACATCGACCCCGTCGACCACCACGGCGCCGACGTCTCGCTCAACGTGCCGGCGCTGATCCCCGACGACTACCTGCCCGACGTGCACGCGCGCCTGACCCTGTACAAGCGCATCAGCGCCGCGGGCGACAGCGATGGCCTGCGCGAGTTGCAGGTCGAGATGATCGACCGCTTCGGCCTGCTGCCGGACGCGGCGAAGCACCTGTTCGCGATCGCCGAACTCAAGCTGCAGGCCACCGCGCTCGGCGTGCGCAAGCTGGACCTCGGCCCCGAGGGCGGGCGGCTGCAATTCGTCGAGAAGCCCGATGTCGACCCGATGACGGTGATCCGCCTCATCCAGGGCCAGCCGAGGCACTACCGGATGGACGGGCCCGACAAGCTGCGGGTGTCCCTGCCGCTGCCGGACGCCGCCTCGCGCATCGCCGCGGCGCGCGGGCTGCTCGCGGCGCTTGCCCCCGGCTGACCGGGACCACGTACGATGCGCCACCCACTCCGGGGATCCGCCATGCTTCGCCTGACCGCCTGCCTCGCGGGCCTGCTGCTCGCTGCCTGCGCCACCATGCCCACGGATCCGTCCGCCACGCTGCAGTTCGTCGTCGTGCGCCATGCCGAAAAGCAGGCCGGGGCCGGTGACGACCCGCCCCTGGCCACGGCCGGCGTGGCCCGCGCCGCAGCCGTGGCCCGGTCACTCGCCGATGCGCCGCTGGTCGCGGTGTACAGCACGGCGTATGCACGCACCCGGCAGACCGCTGCACCGGCGGCATCCGCCCACGGCTTGCCCGTCACCCCGTACGACGCGCGCGAGCCGGCCGGGGCCTTTGCCGCGCGCCTGCGTGCAGCGCATGCGCGCGGGACGGTCCTCGTGGTGGGCCACAGCAATACCGTGCCGGCGATCGCCGCCGCCCTGTGCGGGTGCGACGTGCCCGCGATGGAGGAGACGGAGTACGACCGGCAGCTCGTCGTCACGGTCGATGCCGAAGGCAACGCGACGCTCGCCACCAGCCGCCTGGCTTCGACGCACGCGCCGTGACGCAGCGTGCGGCACCGCCCCGCGCCGTTGCGCTGAAGGACGCCTTCCCCGCAGCGCCGGCCACGTTCGGTGGCTTCGTGCAGCGCATCGCCGACGACGGCCGCACGGCCGTCGCCGTGGCCGTGCTGGTCGACGCGCGTTCGCTCGAGCCGATCGGCATGCATGAAACGCGCATCGCGCTCGTGGCGCCCGGCGATGTGCTGCCGGCGTTGTGCTCGGCGCTTGCCGGCCTGCCTTCGCCGCCCGACATCGCGTTCGTCGAGGGCCTGGGTACCGCCGGGCCGCAACGCGCCGGGCTGGCGACCCGGTTCGGGCTGGCGACCGGCCTGCCCTGCATTGGCGTGGCCCGGGTCGCGCCGCCCGGGATGCACGCGCGCATCAACCTGCATGACATGCGGGGTGCGTTCACGCCGTTGCGGGACGGTGCGGTGCAGGTCGGCTGGCTGTTGCGCAGCCGGGTCGGCGCCGAACCGCTGGTGGTGTCCCCCGCCCACCGCGTCGCGATGCCGTCCGCGCCTGCCCTGGTCCTCCGCTGCATCCGCGACGACCGCCTGCCCGAACCCCTGCGCCTGGCCCTCGAGCGCCTGTAGGAGCCGCCACGGCGGCGAAGCTTTTCGCCGGCATGCCGGCTCCCACATGGTTTGCATGCGGCCCCCGGCGGGTCTAAGGTCGGGACGGGCCGCAGGGAACGGCCCCGCATCGGATCTCGGGGGAGACCACCACATGAACAAGTTCACTTTGCTGCCGTGCCTGCTGCTGGCGGCGGGCAGCGCCCAGGGCCAGGCCACCGCCGCCGCGCCGTGCCCGCACCTGGACGCTGCCTCCGGCCTGGCCTGGGAACACCGCGCCGGGCCCGACTACGACTTCTGCCGCGCGCTCGACGCCGCGGGCACCCAGGTCCTCGGGGTCTATGTCGGCGCAGACTCGCCGTTCGAGCCCTACGAGGACCTGGCCGCCGAGCGCGGCGCCATCGACGGCCGCGAGGTCACCTGGTACAGCAGCGAGCTGGCGGGTGATCCGGAAGCCCAGGTCCGCGAAACGCTGCTGGTGCTTCCCGACGGGCGCGAGGCGCACGTCTGGCTGCGCGCGGCGAACCGCAACGAGCTGGCGGGAAAGCTTGAACTCGCGGAAGGCCTGAGCTTCGAACCGGTCCTGCTCTCCGGCCCGTAAGCGACAGGCCTAGAACCGACCTTCCTGGAAGTCCACGAACGCCTGCATCAGTTCCTGCCGGGTGTTCATGACGAACGGCCCGTGCCGCGCGACGGGTTCGCGCAGCGGCCGGCCGGCCACCAGGATCAGGCGCGCACCCGACTCGCCCGCGCGCACCGCCACGGTCTCGCCGCCACCCAGCACGGCGAGTGACCGGGCCGGCACGCCGCGCGCGTCGTCGCCGTGGCCCAGCCAGGCATCGCCCTCGAACACGTAGGCGAACGCCGCGTGGCCTCCGGGCAATGCGTATTCCCACGCCATGCCGGCCTCCAGCCCGATATCCAGGTAGATCGGATCGGTGGCGGGCTGGGCGATCGGACCGATGGCGTCACCGACGGCGCCGGCGATCACCTTCACTTCGACGCCAGGCGCCGGACGGGCGACCGGGATGCGGTCGGGGGCGAATTCCTGGTAGCGCGGCTCGCCCATCTTGTCGCGCGCGGGCAGGTTCACCCACAGCTGGAAGCCGCGCATGCGGCCGGCCTCCTGCTCGGGCATCTCCGAATGCACCAGGCCGCGCCCGGCCGTCATCCACTGGACGCTGCCGGGCACGAGGACGCCTTCGTTGCCGTGGTTGTCGCGGTGGCGCATGCGCCCGTCGAGCATGTAGGTGACGGTTTCGAAGCCGCGGTGGGGGTGGTCGGGGAAGCCGGCCAGGTAGTCCTCGGGGCGGTCGGTGCCGAACTCGTCGAGCATCAGGAACGGGTCGAGCATGTCGAGCTCGGGGGTGCCGATGACCCGCGTGAGCTTGACGCCGGCGCCGTCGCTGGCGGGGCGGCCGCGGACCTGGCGGGTGACGGTGGCGTACGACATGTCGGGACTCCTGTGGCGAGGACGACAATCTGGCGGCATCGCGGGGATCGAAAAGCACTACTGCTGGAACGGTGTGGGACGGCCGCGATTGCCATGCCCCTGGCGGGACACGCCGTGAATCCGTCCGTGGAGGCTAATCCGCGCCATCCATGGCGCGTATTGTCCCGCCAGGGGCATGGCAACCGCGGCCTCGTCGCAAGCGGGTTTCAGCCGGCGGTGAGGCGCCAGGTGCGGTGGATTCTCGGGTTGCGTTCGAAGTCCGGGGGGATCGTCGAGGCGCTGATGTCTTCGATGTGCGCGAACCGGGTGATGGCGGGTTCGTCGAGGCGGAACCGGCGGAAGTTGTTGGAGAAGTAGAGGACGCCGCCAGGGGCCAGGCGGGCGACGGCTGCGCGCAGGAGGTCGACGTGGCGGGCCTGGATGTCGAAGTCCTGGGCGCGCTTGGAGTTGGAGAACGTCGGGGGGTCGCAGAAGACGAGGTCGTACTGGGCGGTGTCGGCCTGCAGCCAGGCCAGGGCGTCGGCCTGGACGAGGCGGTGGCGCGGGCCGGTGAGGTCGTTGAGGGCGAGGTTGTCGGCGCACCACTGCAGGTAGGTGGCCGACAGGTCCACCGTCGTGGTCTGGCGGGCGCGGCCGGCGGCGGCGTGGACGGTGGCGGCGCCGGTGTAGCCGAACAGGTTGAGGAAGCGGGCGTCCTCGGCTTCGTCGGCGATCCGCAGGCGCATCGGGCGGTGGTCCAGGAACAGGCCGGTGTCGAGGTAGTCGAACAGGTTCACGCGCAGGCGGACGGCACCCTCGCGCACGGGGACGAATTCGCCGCGGGTGTCGAACTGGCCGTACTTCGCGCCGCCACGGCCGCGTGCGCGCGTCTTCACCGCGACCTGTTCGCGCGGGACGTCGAACACCGCGCGGGCGGCGGCAAGCAGGTCCGCCAGGCGCCGGCGCTGCAGGTCTTCCGGGATGTCGGCGGGCGCCGCGTATTCCTGCACGTGCAGGAACGTGCGCGGCGCGGGTTCATCGGTGGCGTAGACGTCGACGGCGGCAGCGTACTCGGGCAGGTCGGCGTCGTAGGCGCGGTAGCAGCCGATGCCCTCGCGCTCGCGCCAGGCCTTGAGCTTGCGCAGGTTGCGGCGCAGGCGGTTGGCCACCATCGTCGCGCCTTCCGACAGCACGGCCGGCGCATCGCTGCGGCGCTGCTGCGGCGGCGCGATGGGGTCGCAGGTGAGCAACGTGCACTCGATCGGCCCGTTGAACACCTGGTAGGTCTTCTTCGCGCGAAGCCCGGTGGCGTGCGCGAGCTCGCGGTCGCCGCACAGCAGGCTGGCGCGCCAGTCGGGCACGGTGCGGCGCAGCGCGTCCCCGAGGGCGCGGTACAGCGCCGGGTCCGCCGCGAGCCGCGCGTCGTACGGCGGATTGCAGACGGCCAATCCGTCATTCCCGCGCAGGCCGGAATCCACCATGTCGCCTGGATCCCCGCCTTCGCGGGGATGACCGAGGGACGCAATGCCGGCGACGCGGAAATCGATCGCGGCGCCGACGCCGGCGGCTTCGGCGTTCATGCGCGCCGAGGCGATCGCATGGGGGTCGTTGTCGCGGCCGTGGAACACCGGCGCAAGCGCGGCACGGCCGGCCGCTTCGCGACGAAGCGCGTCCTCGCGCAGCGTCTGCCAGGCCCCGCCATCGAAGCCGCGCCAGCGTGTCGGCAAGCCATCGCCATGGCGCAACAGCCCGGGCGCGACATCCGCCGCCATCAGCGCGCCTTCGATCAGCAGCGTACCGCTGCCGCACATCGGGTCGAGCAAGTGGCCACGGTCGCGGGCGATGGCTGGCCAGCCACCGCGCACCAGCACCGCCGCCGCCAGCGTTTCCTTCAACGGCGCTTCACCCTGCTGCCGGCGCCAGCCGCGACGATGCATCGGCCCGCCGCCCAGGTCGACGGACAGCACGCCCCGGCCCTTCCGAACGACCAGGCTCAGGCGCAACCCGGGCGAGGCCAGGTCCACATCGGGACGCGCGCCGGTCCGCTCGCGCATGACGTCGACCACGGCGTCCTTCACCCGTTGCGCGGCGTAGCGGGCGTGGGTCAGCGCCTCGCCCGACACGTGCGCATCCACCGCCAGCGTGTCGCCCCCGGCGAGGTGCGCCGGCCAGTCGACCCCGGCCGCGCCGGCATACAGCGCGTGTTCGTCCAGGCACTCGAATTCGGCGAGCGGCCACAGCACGCGGCTGGCCAGCCGCGACCAGAGCACCGCGCGCTGCGCATCGACCAGCGTGCCTTCGACGTTCGCACCGGCCACCGCGGCCGTCGCGCGCGTGCAGCCAAGCGTCGCCAATTCGTCGACGAGCAGGTATTCCAGGCCCTTGCCGCAGCTGGCGAAGAACTTCACCGACGGTGCGCCGCGAGGTCGAGCAGCAGCGACTCGAACGCCGCGGCGCTCGTCTCGACATTCGACGACAAACGGTGCGTGTCGTCGACCAGCAGCAACCGGTCGCGCCGCGCGCCGGCCCACCCGACCACCTGTGCGGCGGGGATGAGTTCGTCGTCCCAGCCGTGCACGATCGCGGTCGGCACCGCCGCCGCGCGCAGCGGATGCGCGTCCTGCATGCGGATCGGCGGGGCCATCAGGAACAGGCCGGCGACCGGCACCTGCAGCGACGCCATGCCGGAGATCCAGGCGCCCAGGCTCGAACCCGCGAGCACCAGCGGGCCACGCCCGGCGGCGTCCCGGGCCAGTCCCAGCAGGCGCTCGAGCCGCGCGGCCACGTCGCCCAGCTCGCCCACCCCGCGCATCGCGTCCAGGTCGGTGTAGTCGGGCCGTTCGCAGGTCCACCCGAGGCGCCGGGCGACCGTGGCGAGCGCGGTGACCTTGGTGGCGTCCGGACCGCTCTCGAACCCGTGCGACAGGATGCAATGGCCGGGCGTGGATGCGGCAGCGGACACGTCGGCTCCGGTCGCGCGAAGGGGCGCCGATGCTAGCATCCGGCGCATGCACGCCCCGTCTTTCGTCCATGTCGATCCGTTGTCGTACGAGGCCCGGCTGGCACGGCGCGCCCCCGGCGACATCGACCTGGTGGTGGTCCACTGCACCGAGCTGCCGGACCTGGCCACCGCGCGCGAATACGGCGAGCGCATCCACCATCCCGAGGTTCGCACCGGCAATTCCGGCCATTTCTACGTCGACCGCGACGGCCGCATCGAGCAGTGGGTCGATCCGCTGCGCGTCGCCAACCACGTCCGCGGGCACAACCCGCACTCGATCGGCATCGAGCTGGTCAACCTCGGCCGCTACCCGCACTGGTTCGATTCGCGCCACCAGGCCATGACCGAGCCCTACCCCGATCCGCAGGTCGACGCGCTGCTCCTGCTCCTGGACCACCTCCGCGCCACGTTCCCGAACCTGCGCGACATCACCGGGCACGAGGACCTCGACCGCGACGAGGTACCGGCGAGCGACGATCCCGGCACGAAGGTCCGTCGAAAGCTCGATCCCGGCGTGCTGTTTCCCTGGGACCGCGTCCGGGCCGCATGGGCGCGCCGCCTATAATCCACGGCCCCCCGCCCCGGCCCGCCCCATGACGTCCCAAGTCGCCGAACTCGTCGAACTGCTCTCGCTCGAGCGGCTCGAGGACAACCTGTTCCGCGGCCAGAGCCGCGACATCGGCACGAAATACGTGTTCGGCGGGCAGGTGCTGGGCCAGGCGCTGTCCGCTGCGCAGGCCACGCTCGAACGCAAGGACCCCACGCGCGCGGCGCACTCGCTGCACGCCTATTTCCTGCGCGCCGGCGACATCGCCGCGCCGATCGTCTACCAGCTCGACCGCACCCGCGACGGCGGCAGTTTCTCCGTGCGCCGGGTGACCGCGATCCAGCACGGGCAGCCGATCTTCTTCATGGCCGCGTCGTTCCACGAGCAGGAACCCGGCGCCGAGCACCAGCTGTCGATGCCGGAAGTGCCGCAGCCCGAGGACCTGGAGCCGGGCAACGCCGTACCCCCCGAAGTGATGGCGCGCCTGCCCGAAAAGATCCAGCGCTGGCTCTCGCTGCAGGGACCCTTCGAGTTCCGGCACGTCTATCCGCGCAACGAACTCAAGCCGACCAAGCGGCCGCCGTACCAGCAGTTCTGGTTCAAGCTCGCCGACCGCATCGGCGACGGCATCGACCTGCACCAGGTGATGCTTGCGTACGCCTCCGACTTCCACCTGCTTGGCACCGCGACCTGGCCGCACGGCATCAGCTACTACCAGCCCAACGTGCAGATGGCGTCGCTCGACCACGCCCTGTGGTTCCACCGTCCGTTCCGCGCGGACGAGTGGCTGCTGTACGCGATGGACAGCCCCACTGCGCAGGGGTCCCGCGGCATGGCGCGCGGCATGGTCTATGCGCGCGACGGTCAACTGGTCGCCTCGACCGCCCAGGAAGGCCTGGTGCGCGTCGTGAAGGATGCGGGCGCGGCGCAGCACGTGCCGGCGAAGGGCTGATGCGCCAGGTCTTCACCAGCCAGCGGCTCGAGAACGTCGAGGGCGTGGCCGACCTGCTGCGCCACGAGGGCATCGAGGTGCGCATCACCAACGGCCGCTCGTACAAGGGCAACCGACGCGGCACGTTCAAGTACTCGCAGCCCCAGGCCGGCCCGCTGCCGGCGGTCTGGGTCATCAGGTCGGAGGACCAGCCGCGGGCGCGCGCGCTGCTGCGCGACGCCGGGCTGCTGGCGACGACGCGGCCCACCGACGCCTTCCTCGGCGCGGGGCAGGCCGGCGCCGCGGACGCGAAGCCGCCGCCGGATCCGCAGCGCCGCGCGATGCGGATCAAGATCGTCCTGATCGCGGCCATCGTGCTGGTCGTGATGCTGCAGTACCTCAGGTAGCCGTTCCGCGGGGGTATGCTCGCCGCATGCGCACCGGCAAGCCCACGCTGTTGCAGGAAGCCGACCGGCTGAAGCTGTTCCACAGCGGCGAGCATCCGTGCGGCTACTGGCCGCAACGCACCGCGCGCGACCTGGTGCTCGACCCGCGCGACCCGCGCCTGCCGCAGCTGTATCCCATGACCCTCGACTGGGGGTTCCGCCGGTCCGGGGACCTGCTGTACCGCCCGCACTGCCGCGGTTGCCGCGCGTGCGTGGCGGTGCGCATTCCGGTGGAACGCTTCACGCCGGACCGTGGCCAGCGCCGCTGCCTGGCACGCAACGCGGACGTGCAGGTGCGCGTGCTGCCGGCCGAGCGCACCGACGAGCAGTTCGCGCTGTACCGGCGCTACCTTGCCGCGCGCCACGCGGGCGGCGGCATGGACGGGCACGGCGCCGCGGAGTTCGACCAGTTCCTCGTGGGCAACTGGGCCGCCGGACGCTTCCTCGAGTTCCGCGTCGGTGGACGGCTGGTCGCCGTCGCGGTCACGGACCTGACGGAGGTCGCGATGTCGGCGGTGTACACCTTCTACGACCCGCACGAAGGGCCCCGCTCGCTCGGCACGTTCGCGATCCTGCAGCAGGTCGCCTGGGCGGCACGCGAAGCACGCGCGCACCTGTACCTGGGTTACTGGATCGCGGGCCATCCCAAGATGGACTACAAGCGGCGGTTCCGGCCGCTGGAAGGCTTCGACGGCCGCGGCTGGAAGCCGATTTCCGCCTGACCGGGAAGGCCCCTGTGGTCAGCGCTTCTTCCTGGCGGCCTTCTTCGACGCCTTTTTCGGCGCCTTTTTTGTGGCCTTCCTGGCGGCCTTCTTCGCGGCGTTCTTCGCCGGCTTCGCCTTCTTCGCGGCCTTCGCGTCGCGCGCCGCCCTGGCAGCTTTCGCCGCACGACCCGGCACCGTGCGCGGCACCGACCCTTCCGGCGCGTGCGCCGGCCCCGGCGCCTCGTCGTCGATCACCGGCGCCTCCGCGTGCGCCGGCTCCACTACGGTGCGCGGGCCGAAGCCGAATGCCGGGTCGCTGCGTGCCGAAACGATCATCCGCACCATGTTGGTCGGGAACATCAGCTCCAGGTCGAGTTCGCGGCCGTCTGACGTGCGCCCTTCCAGGGTCAGCTGCGCCAGCGCGCCGCCCACGTCGATGTCGCGGCACAGGATGTGCGGGCCGCCGGGGCTGTCCTGCAGGTAGGGCGCGATCGCCTCGCCCAGCGCCTCGATCGCATTGGGGAAGAAGAACACCGCGTAGCCGTTGAAGTCGCTCATCGATCGCATTCCTTGTATGACCGCAGGGGGATGGCCGTCAGCCCGAGGGGGCGCATGGTCGCAACTCGATCGTGAGCGCGGCGGCAGCGTCGCGCGCCGTGGCGCGCGCGGCGTCGATGCTGTCGCCGCGCGCCAGCGTCACCGCGACGCGGCGCTTGCCCGCCACGACCGGCTTGCCGAACAGGCGCAACGCCGTATCGGGTTGGCGCAAGGCGGCATCGACGTTGCCGAACACCGGGACGCCCTGCCCCTGCGCCAGGACCGCGCACGATGCACCCGGGCCGAGCTGGCGGATGACCGGGATCGGCAGCCCGAGGATCGCGCGCGCATGCAGGGCGAACTCGCTCAGGTCCTGCGAGGCGAGCGTCACGAGCCCCGTGTCGTGCGGCCGTGGCGAGACTTCGCTGAACCAGACGTCGTCGCCCCGGATGAAGAACTCCATGCCGAACACGCCCCATCCGCCGAGGTCGTCGGCCAGGGCGCGCGCCATGTCCTGCGCGCGCTGCAGGGCCAATGGCGACATCGGCTGCGGCTGGAAGCTCTCGCGGTAGTCGCCGTCCTCCTGGGTGTGGCCGATCGGTGCGCAGAACGACGTGCCGCCGGCGTGGCGCACCGTCAGCAGCGTGATCTCGTACTCGAAATCGACGAACCCCTCGACGATCACCCGCCCGGCCCCTGCGCGTCCGCCGGTCCGGGCGTAGGTCCAGGCTGCGTCGACGTCCGCCGCGGTACGCACCAGCGACTGCCCCTTGCCCGACGAGGACATCACCGGCTTCACCACGCAGGGCAGGCCGATCGCGGCGACGGCGTCGCGGTAGTCCGCCGGCGTGTCGACGAAGCGGTACGGCGACGTCGGGATGCCCAGCGCCTCCGCGGCCAATCGGCGGATGCCCTCGCGGTCCATCGTCAGCCGCGCGGCGCGGGCGGTCGGAATGACCCGGCGGCCTTCGCCCGCCGCGGCGAACGCGCGCTCGATCTCGACCAGCGTGTCGGTATGGATCGCCTCGATCTCGGGGACCACCAGGTGCGGGCGCTCGCGCTCGACCAGCGCGCGGACCGCGGCGCCGTCCAGCATGTCCAGCACGTGGCTGCGGTGCGCGACCTGCATCGCCGGCGCATCGGCGTAGCGGTCCGCGGCGATCACTTCGACGCCGAAGCGCTGCAACTCGATCGCGACTTCCTTGCCCAGTTCGCCGGAACCGAGCAGCAGCACGCGCGTGGCATGCGGCGAAAGCGGGGTACCGAGCGTGACGGGGGTGCCTGGCATCCGGGCAGTTTATCCTCAGCGGATGCACCCGCCCGCTCCTGCCGTTGTCGCACCGCTGCCGTCCGGCGTACGGATCGGTGCCGCGCTGCTCGTCCTGCTGGCCGCGGGCTGCGCGTTGTCGCCGCAGCCGTTCGCGCAGCTGTCGGGCCTGCTGATGGACCCGCGGCTGGACGAGGTCAGCGGCCTGGCGGCATCGCGCGTCCATGACGACGTGCTGTGGGCCATCAACGACGGCGGCAACGGCGCGACGCTGCATGCCATCGGCACGCGGGGCCAGCACCACGCGTCCATCGAGGTCGACGGTGCGGTCAACACGGACTGGGAGGACCTGGCCGCGTTCGAAGCGGACGGGAGCCACTACCTGCTGGTCGCCGACACCGGGGACAATGGCGGGTTGCGGCACACGCTCCAGCTGCATGCCATCCGGGAGCCTGCGCTCGACGACGGTGCGCGCGTGCGTCCGGCCTGGTCCGTCGCGTTCCGCTGGCCCGACGGCCCGCGCGATTGCGAGGCGATCGCCGTCGATGCCGCGGGCGGCCGGGTGCTGCTGGTCTCCAAGCGGCGCAATCCCGCGGAGCTGTTCGCCGTCCCGCTACGGCCCGGCACGCACGCGGTGCAGGTCGCCGAACGCATCGGGACGCTGGCGGGCGTGCCGCGGGCGACGGCCACCCAGCGCCGCGACGACCCGGAGGGCGCGCGGCTGCGGGGACAGGTCACGGGCGCCGACCTCTCGCCGGACGGCCGGACGCTGGCGGTGCTCACCTACGACGAGGTGCTGTTCTATGCCCGCGGGGCCGGGCCCTGGGGCCGGGCGGTGGGTCGCCAGCCGGTGGTCCACGACCTCACCCTGCTCCCCCAGGCCGAGGCGATCGCCTGGTCGGCCCAGGGGCACGCGCTCTACGCCACGGGCGAGTTCCGGCCTGCGCCCTTGCTGTTGCTCAAGCCGGACCCCTAGGCGCCGTCCGTCGGGAAAGCCTTGCAACAAGTGATATCAATTTGATATCACTATTTCGTGGTCGCCGGGAGGTCCCGGCGCAAGGGAGGGGTAGCAATGAAAGAGAACCCGATTCGGTCCTGGGCAGGCATCCCGATGCTGCTGCTGTTCCTGGCGATCGCCGGCGCCGGCGTCTGGATGTTCATCACGGGCGTGCGCGGCGATGCGCTCGGCCTGCTGTTCGGCGGAATCCTCGTCGGCATGTTCGCCGTGTTCCTGATGATCGGCCTGTACATGGTCGAACCGAACCAGGCCGCGGTCGTCAGCCTGTTCGGGCGCTATGTCGGCACGGTCAAGGAGAACGGGCTGCGCTGGAACAACCCGTTCTTCAGCAAGCGCAAGGTGTCGCTGCGCGTGCGCAACTTCGAGAGCGGCAAGCTCAAGGTCAACGAACTGGACGGCAGCCCCATCGAGATCGCCGCGGTGATCGTGTGGCGGGTCGTGGATTCCGCCGAGGCGGTGTTCAACGTCGACGACTACGAAAGCTTCGTGCACATCCAGTCCGAGGCCGCGCTGCGCGCCATGGCCACGGCCTACCCGTACGACCAGCACGAGGACGGCCAGGTCTCGTTGCGCAGCCATCCGACCGAGATCAGCGAGAAGCTCAAGCAGCAGCTCGACGAGCGCCTGACCGAGGCTGGCGTGGACGTGATCGACGCACGGATCAGCCACCTGGCCTACGCGCCGGAAATCGCCAGCGCGATGCTGCAGCGCCAGCAGGCCAACGCGGTGATCGCGGCGCGCACGCGGATCGTCGCCGGCGCGGTCGGCATGGTCGAGATGGCGTTGCAGGAACTGCAGAAGAACGGCGTGGTGCACCTGGACGAGGAGCGCAAGGCCGCGATGGTCAGCAACCTGCTGGTGGTGCTGTGCGGCGACCGCTCGACGCAGCCGATCGTCAACGCCGGCACGTTGTACTGATCGCGGCTTGCGCCGCTCCTGCACCATGACCGAGAAGAAGGCCTACCCGCTGCGCATCAACGCCGAGATCCTCTCGGCAGCGCAGCGGTGGGCCGACGACGAGCTGCGCAGCCTCAACGCCCAGATCGAGTACGTGCTGCGCGATGCGCTGCGCAAGGCAGGCCGGTTGCCTGATGCAGGCGCCGGCAAGGACCGGAAGGAGACGTGACCATGGAGATGCCTGTGTTCCTGCGCCGGTTCGGCGCGCTGTGCCTCGTGGCGGCCGCGACGTTCGCGGTGCATGCCGCGCCGCAGGACGACGCGCCAGGCGATGCCGTGGCCGTCGCCACGGCGCTGCTCGACCACCTCGACGCGGGTCGGTTCGCCGCTGCCGAGGCGCTGTTCACGCCGCAGATGGCGCAGGCCGTGCCTGCCGACAAGCTGCAGGCCGTCTGGGAATCGCTGCCAAACCAGGCGGGCCCGGCCACGGGCCGCGGCGCTGCGACGGTGGACGCGCAGGGCGCGGTGCGCCTTGTGGTCGTGCCGTTGCATTACGCAAACGCTGCCCTGGTGGCCAAGGTGGCCGTGCAGGACGACGGCAAGGTCGCCGGTTTCCTGGTCCAGCCGGCGCCTCCGCCGCCCGCCGCCCCGCCGGCAGCCGACGCGGGTTTCAGCGAGCGCGCGTTCGAGGTCGCGGGCCTGCCCGGGACGCTCGCCATGCCCGACGGCGCGTCGGCGTCGGCACCGGTCCCCGCCGTCGTCCTCGTGCACGGCTCAGGCCCGCACGACCGCGACGAGACCATCGGCCCGAACCGCCCGTTCCTCGACATCGCGCACGGCCTGGCCGCCGAAGGCATCGCGGTGCTGCGCTACGAGAAGCGCACCAAGGCACGACCCCAGGATTTCGCAGGCGGCGATTTCGACATGGACGACGAGACCACCGATGACGCGGTGGCCGCGGTCGCGGCGCTGCGCGAGGTCGCCGGCATCGACCCGGCGCGCGTGTACGTGCTGGGCCACAGCCAGGGCGCCATGCTGGCGCCACGCATCGCCGCGCAGTCGGGCGGGGTGGCGGGCCTGGTGATGTTCGCGGCACCCGCCCGTCCCCTGCTCGACCTGCTGCTGGAACAGAACCACGCCCTGGTCGGGCTGGACGGTTCGATCGATCCCGCCGAGCAGGCGCACCTCGACCGGCTCCAGGCCCAGGTCGACGCCGTGCGGGGCGCCGCGGACGTGGCAGTCGCCGACAGCCCGATGGGGCTTCCGGCAGGTTACTGGCGCGCGTTCGAGGCGGTGGACCCGGTCGCCGACGCGCGCGCGACGACCGTGCCGCTGCTGCTGTTGCAGGGCGGTCGCGACATCCAGGTCGTCGCGGCGGACTGGGCCCTGTGGCAAGCGGCATTTCCAGGCGACCCACGCGCCACGCTGCACCACTATCCCGCGCTGAACCACCTGGGCATTGCCGGCGAAGGCCCCGGCAACCTGGCCGAATACCAGCAACCCGGGCATGTCGACGCGAAGCTGGTGGGCGACATCGCCGCGTGGATCCACGCGCAGGCCGGCCGATGATGGACCGGGCGCCCTGGCAACTGGAACCGGCCTCGAGCGGCGCGCGTGCCTGGCTGCTCGGGCTGACGACGGTGCTCCCCGTCGCGATCACCGGCATCGCACTCGGCTTCGCCTACATGGGCGAAGGACCGAAGGACCTGATCGCCGGCAACGAACCCCTGACCATCGGCGTCACCCTCGCGGGCGTCGCCCTGCTCTGCGGCGCCATCGCCTTCGCCGTCGACCGGGCGATGCGCCGGCACCGGATCACGGTGGATGCCGATGGCGTGGAAGTCGCGACCACGTTCTACAAGCGCCGGCTGGGCTGGGCACAGGTGCGGCTCGACGAGGCCCGCGTGGTGAACCTCGACGAACACACCCACCTGAAGCCGACGTACAAGAGCAACGGCACGTCGGTGCCTGGCTTCCGCAGCGGCTGGTTCCGCCTGCGCAACCGCGAGAAGGCGCTGGTCGCGATGGGCGGCGGCCCGCGGGTGGCCTGGGTGCCGACCACGCAGGGCTACGGGCTGCTGCTGCAGCCCCGCCAGCCGCAGGCGCTGCTGGACCACCTGCGCGCCACCGCACCCCGCCGCTGACCGCCAACACCCTGTGGGAGCCGGCATGCCGGCGAAATGCTTCGCCGCCCTGGCGGCTCCCACACGGTACGCTTGCGTCCATGCAGCCGCGTGCCCAGCTGATGGTCAACACGCCGGAGATCGAACTCTGGCCCGGCGGCCTGCTGCGCGCGCGGGCCAACCGCGATGCGCGGCTGCTGGCGCGCGCGCACTGGGTGCTGCGGCGCAAGCGCGACGGAACCTACCTGGCCGCCGAGTTGCCCGAAGGCCTGGTGGCCCTGGTGCCGGCGCTGGCGCGCGAGCCCGGCATCGACGAGGCACTCGACGCGCTCGCCCACCACGGCCCGCGCCCGCGCATGGGTCCCGCCGGGACGTTGCCGTTGTCGGGCCTGGAGGCGCGGCTGGAAGCCCTGGGGCTGGATGTCGACGGGTATGCCGAACGCACCGGCCTGGCGCTGGTGGCCGAGCCGCTGCAGCTGCAGTTGGCGGGGTTCGACCGCTTCCGCCGCCCGCTCTGGCTGGACCCCGGCGCGGCGCGCGCGTGGCGGCACCTGCAGTACGCCGCGCACCGCGATGGCGTGCTGCTCGAAGCGATCTCGGGCTACCGCAGCCACGACTACCAGCTCGGCATCTTCGAGCGGAAGCTCGAGCGCGGCCAGTCGATCGACGCGATCCTCGGGGTCAACGCCGCGCCGGGCTTCAGCGAACACCATTCCGGGCGCGCGCTCGACATCGGCACGCCGGGTGAGCCGCCGGCCGAGGAAACGTTCGAGGGAACCGAGGCGTTCGCGTGGCTGCGCGACAACGCCGCGGCCGACGGCTTCGTGCTCAGCTATCCGCGCGGCAACCCGCACGGCATCGCCTACGAACCCTGGCACTGGCGCTTCAGTCCTGGGAGCGCTTGACGGGCGTCCTGTCGGCGTCGGCGATGCGCCAGAGGTAGAGGCTGGCGTAGGTGCGGTACGGCCCCCAGCGTTCGCCGCGGGCCAGCAGTTCCTTCGGGGTGGGCAACGCCCCGGCACGGTCGACCAGTTGCGCGCCCTTGCGGACGCCGAGGTCGTCCACCGGCAGCACGTCCGGGCGGCCCAGCCGGAACATCAGCATCATCTCGACCGTCCAGCGGCCAATGCCGCGGATCGGCACCAGCGCATCGATGATCGCGGCATCGTCCATCGACGCCATGCGGCGCAACGAGGGAATCTCCCCGCGCGACTCGCGCAGCGCCAGGTCGCGCAGCGCCAGCAGCTTGTTGCCGGACACGCCGCAGGCACGAATGGCCCCATCGTCGCAGCGCGCGAGCGTGTCGCAATGCAGGCGGTCGCTGCCGATCGCGGCTTCCACGCGACCGACGATCGTCGCCGCGGCCTTGCCCGACAGCTGCTGGTACAGGATGGCGCGCGCCAGCGCATCGACCGGGTCGAACGGTTTCCGCCAGCGCGGCTCCGGACCGATCGGCCCGATGCGGCGCATCCACGTCGCCAGCTTCCGGTCGCGCTTGGCCAGCCAAGCGTGCGCGGCATCGGTGTCAAAGCCGCGCACGTGGCGCATCGGTTACTTGATGGGCCAGTAGACCTCGAACTCGCCTTCGTCGCTGAAGCTCGCGGCGATGCCCGCTTCCCACTCCTCGTACGGACGGCCGGTCGTCTCGTGGCCGCGGGTCAGCGCCCAGGCACGGACCGCATCGCGGAAGCGCGGGAGGTTCGCCATGTGGCCTTCCACCGACGTGGTGGCCGCCTGGTGGTGCTCGACCATCCGGTACTCGACCGGGCCCTGCAGGGCGATCTTGATCGGCGCGTCGTCCACGACCGGCCCGGGCGCCTCTTCCGCGGCAACGGCTTCATCGGCCGTGGCCTCGCCTTCCTCGCCGTCGGCCGCGGCATCCTCGGCGTCGGCGTCGTCATCCGCGGGGCCGCTACCGGCCTTGCGCACCGGCTGGGCGAGTTCGAACGCGTAGTTCTCGCTGCCGAACTCGACGGTCACCACCTGCAGCGGGCCCGCGGCTTCGAGGCCGTTGGCCTCCATGACCTTGCGGATCCACTGGTTGTTGGTCGCCATCTGGTTCTGGACGACGTCGTTGTCGCGGCTGACGGTCGATGGCACGAACAGCACGTTCCGCGCCGGGCGCTCGACGATGCTCGGCTGTTCCTCGATGACCGCGTAGTCGAAGTTCGGCACGGTCGCCAGCATGTTGCCCAGGCGCGTCAGGCCCATCTTCATGCTGTCGCCGACGTTGCGGGACACGTACAGGCCCTCGTAGCGGCCCAGGATGTTCCAGCCGTAGTCGACGTCGTAGGTCTGGGTGATCTTGACGTTCCGGTTGTTGCGGCCGGTGGGCTCGAGGGTGATGGTCATCACCTTCTCGGCGCCACGGTGGTTGTTGTCGATCTCGTACACGATGCGCTCGCCCGGCACCGCCTCGACGATCTTCCAGCTGCCCGAGCCCACGCGGTCGTCGCTCGACTCGTATTCGTAGGTCGCGCCTTCGCCGGAGGCCGGGCCGCTGAGCCTGCTCTCGCGGATGCTGCGCAGCGCGACGGGGTTCCAGTCGTCGAACCGCCGCATGCTGCTCAGCGTGTCGTACACGATGGTCATCTTGCGGTTGGTTTCGACGCTCTCGGTGAGGTGGCGCTCGGACGGCAGCAGGAGGCCCACCACGAGGAACAGCACGGCCACGATCGCCAGGGCAATCAGGATCTCGATGAAACGGGTCATTCAGGCTTCTCCAGCGCCGGCGGGGCGCGCAGACCCATCATCGTAGCAAGGCCGGTAGTGTCGGAAAAGCGTGCCGGCTCCCACAAGGGCTGGATTCAGACCAGCTGGAGTTCGAAGGCCTTCAGGACGGCCCGGGTCCGGTCGCGCACGCCCAGCTTGCTCAGGATGTTGGAGACATGGTTCTTGATCGTGCCTTCGGCCACGCCGAGCGAATTGGCGATCTCCTTGTTGGAGAAGCCCGAGGCCATCAGCCGCAGGATCTCGGTCTCGCGGTCCGTCAGCGGATCGGGGCGGTCCAGGCTCACGAAATCGTTGCGCATGTGCTCCAGGCCGGACAGCAGGCGCTGGGTGACGGCCGGCTGCACCAGCGAGCCACCGGCCGCGACGGTCTGGATCGCGCCCACCAGTTGCTCCAGCGACACGTCCTTGAGCAGGTACCCCTTCGCGCCCGCCTTCAGCCCGGCCAGGACCAGCTGGTCGTCGTCGAACGTGGTCAGGATGATCGTGGGTGGCAGGTGGCCGGCGCGGGCCAGGGCCTGCAATGCTTCCAGGCCGGACATCATCGGCATGCGCATGTCCATCAGGACGACGTCCGGGCGCACCTGCGGGATCAGTTCGACCGCCTGCTTGCCGTCGGAAGCCTCCGCCACCACTTCGACCCCCTCGGCCAGGGCCAGCAGCGACCGGATGCCCTGGCGCACCAGGGTCTGGTCGTCGACGAGACACACGCGGATCATCGGACGGTCCTTTTCATGTGGAGCCTCTTCATGTGGTTGCCCCTGCCGGGACCGGGGCCTCGGCGAGGCACGGGCCGGTCGGCAGCGCCAGGCGCAGGCGGAAGCCGCCGTCCGCCTGCGATTCGACCTGCAGTGTGCCGCCCTGCTGGGCAAGCCGCTCGCGCATGCCGCGCAGGCCGTTGCCCGGGATGATCGTCTCGGCACCGCGGCCATCGTCGCGCGCGGTGATGGTGACGCGGCCGTCGCCACGGAACGCCTCGATCCAGAGGTTGTCGGCACCGGCGTGGCGGACCGCGTTGGTGATGATTTCCTGGGTGCAGCGCAGCAGCACGTGCGCGCGCTCCGGGTCCTCCAGCGCCAGCGGTTCCTCGATGTCCATGTGGATCGCCAGCGACGGCACGTTCTCGGCCAGCGGGCGCAGCGCCGCGGCCAGGTCGATCGCCCCGCCCTCGCGCAACTGGCTCACCGCCTCGCGCACGTCGGTCAGCAGCAGGCGTGCCAGCGTGTGCGCCTGGACCACGTGGTCCTTGGCCCGCCCCTCCGAGAGGTGCCCGGCCACTTCCAGGTTCAGGCTCAGGGCCGTGAGGTGGTGGCCCAGCAGGTCGTGCAGCTCGCGCGAGATGCGGGTGCGCTCGTTCACGCGCGCGCTTTCGGCCAGCAATGCGCGGGTCGCGCGCAGTTCGGCATTCAGCCGCCGCTGCTCTTCCCGGGCCCGGGCCTGCTGCAGCGCCACCAGGCTGGTGACGAACACGAAGCCCGAGAAACCGGCGTACAGCAGCGACTGCATCAGCGACTCGAGCGGCGAGAAGCCCAGCGCGCGCACGAACACCGGCATCACGACCACCTGGCTGAGCAGCAGCCAGGGCACGCCCACCGACAGCGGCAGCAGCCAGGGCAGCACGCAGGCGGCCACCATCAGCAGCACGCTGCCCAGCCCGCTGGAGCTGTAGTAGCTGACCGCGATCGCGCTGGCGGTGAGCACCACCAGCAGCAGGTAGTCCGCGGCGACCACCCGGCGCATGCCCAGGCCGCGGGTCAGCCAGGCATAGCTCAGCCCGAAGGCGCCGTGCGCCGCCCAGGCCTTCCAGAGTCCCGAGGCCCACAGGCCCGTGTCCAGCGCCGGTTGCGCCGCGCCCTCGGCCGGCACGGCCAGCGAGAGGGACAGCAGCGGCACGGCCACGACCGCCCAGGTGAACAGGCCGGCATAGCGCAGCAGTCGGGTATGGTTCAGGCGCGCGAGCATGGCGCATCGTAGCGCCCCGCCACGCCCTTGGAGACGACCGAAAGTCATGGCATCCGGCCCCTGCGGGAGCCGCCATGGCGGCGAAACGCTTCGCCGGCATGCCGGCTCCCACAGGGCCGCCGGGCCGCTCGACGTGCGATAATCCGTATCGAATACGGGGCCTTGCGGAGCAGTAGGAATGTTGTCGTCGTCGATCGTCATCCGCGACGTGCGCGAGCACGAGCTGGATTCCGTCCTAGCGCTCAACAATGCCGCCGGTCCCGCGATCCTGCCGCTCGACGCGGCGCGCGTCCGGGGCTTCTTCGAGACCGCCGAGTATTTCCGCGTCGCCGAGCGCGACGGGACCATGGCGGGGTTCCTGGTGGCCCTCGGCAGCGACAGCCACCACGACAGCGCGAACTTCCGCTGGTTCCGCGAGCGCAACCCGGAATTCCTCTACATCGACCGCATCGTGGTCGCCAGCCGCCGCCGCGGTGGCGGCGTCGGCCGCGCGTTCTACGCCGACGTGCAGAGCTATGGCGAGTTGCGCTACCCGCAGCTGGCCTGCGAGGTCTTCCTCGAGCACGGCAGCGATCCCGCCCTGCTCTTCCACGGCAGCTTCGGCTTCCGCGAGGTCGGCCAGCACGTCATCGCGGCCGACGGCCGCAAGCTGCGCGCCGCCATGCTGATGAAGGAGCTCTGCAGCTACGCCTGGGTGCGCGAGACCTACGGCGATGCGCTCCCCGACGCCGCATGGGTCGGCACGCCGCGCGCCGCAACGCCCGAGCCGCAACGCCCCACGGGAACCTGCCGCTGATGGGCGCGGCGGTCGATTACGAACAGGCGGGCGAACTGAAGATCGGCCAGGTCGGCATCGCCAACCTCCGCATCCGCACGCTCGACGTCGACCGCCTCGCGGCGGAGATGCGCGAACGCGTCGACCGCGCGCCCAAGCTGTTCGCACGCGCCGCGGTGATCGTCGACTTCAACACCCTGCCCGCGATCCCCGACGCGAAGACCGCCCGCGCCCTGGTCGACGCCCTGCGCGACGCCGGCGTGCTGCCGGTCGCCCTCGCCTACGGCAGCAACGACAACGCGAAGCTCGCCGAGGCCCTGGGCCTGCCGCTGCTCGCCAAGTTCCGCGCCCAGTACGAACCCGTTGCGTCCGCCGACCGGAGGGACGCCCCCGTGGGAGCCGCCACGGCGGCGAAGCCTTCGCGCGAAGCGCCCGCCGCCGTGGCGGCTCCCACAGAACAGCACCCACCCTCCCAGGGTCCAGCCGGCCAACCCGGGCTGATGCAGACCTCGCCGGTCCGCTCCGGCCAGCAGGTCTACGCCGACAACCGCGACCTCACCGTGCTCGGCACGGTCGGCGCGGGCGCGGAGGTCATCGCCGACGGCTCCATCCACGTGTACGGCGCGTTGCGCGGCCGCGCGCTGGCCGGCGCGCAGGGCAACGAAAAGGCGCGGATCTTCTGCCGCGAGTTCCTGGCCGAGCTGGTCGCCATCGCCGGGCACTACAAGGTGCTCGAGGAAATCCCGAAGGACCTGCGCGGCAAGCCGGCGCAGGTCTGGCTCGACGGCGACGAACTGAAGATCGTGGCGCTCGATTGACCTACCCTTCGCACCAGCAACCCGTTCGCGCGCTCCCCAACGACAACCCCCTGGAGAAACCACTTGGCTGAAATCATCGTAGTCACCTCGGGCAAGGGCGGCGTCGGCAAGACCACCACCAGCGCCAGCCTGGCCTGCGGCCTCGCGCGCCGGGGCAAGAAGGTCGCGGTCATCGACTTCGACGTGGGCCTGCGCAACCTCGACCTGATCATGGGCTGCGAGCGCCGCGTGGTGTACGACTTCGTCAACGTGATCCAGGGCGAGGCGTCGCTCAAGCAGGCGCTGATCAAGGACAAGCGCTACGACAACCTGCATGTCCTGGCGGCGTCGCAGACGCGCGACAAGGACGCGCTCACCAAGGAGGGCGTGCAGAAGGTGCTCGACGACCTGGCCGCCGACGGCTTCGACTACATCGTCTGCGACTCGCCCGCGGGCATCGAGAAGGGTGCGTTCCTGGCGATGTACTTCGCCGACCAGGCGGTCGTCGTGGTGAATCCCGAAGTGTCGTCCGTGCGCGATTCGGACCGCATCCTCGGCCTGCTCGCGTCCAAGACCCGCCACGCCGAAAGCGGCAGCGGCGAGGTCAAGGCGAGCCTGTTGCTGACCCGCTATGCGCCGGGTCGCGTGGAGAGTGGCGAGATGCTGTCGATCGGCGACGTGGAGGAGGTGCTGGGCCTGAAGACGATCGGGGTCATTCCCGAGTCGACCGACGTGCTCAATGCGTCGAACAAGGGCGAGCCGGTGATCCTGGACCTGGAGTCCAACGCGGGCCAGGCCTACGACGACGCCGTGGCGCGACTGATGGGGGAGGAGCGGCCGATGCGCTTCACCCAGCCCGACAAGAAGGGCTTCTTCAACAAGCTGTTCGGAGGTTGAGCATGGGCATGTTCGATTTCCTGAAGGCCAAGAAGAACACCGCCTCCATCGCCAAGGACCGCCTGCGCATCATCATCGCGCAGGAGCGTTCCGCCGTCGGTGGCCCGGACTACCTGCCGCTGCTGCGCCGCGAACTGCTGGAAGTCATCCGCAAGTACGTCAGCGTCGATGTCGACGCGGTCAAGGTGGATGTCGTCAAGGACGGCGAGCACGACGTGCTGGACATTTCGGTCGCGTTGCCGGAACGGGCGTAGGAAACGTCATTCCCGCGAAGGCGGGAATCCAGGCCCGCGAACAATGGATCCCCGCCTTCGCGGGGATGACGACGACATGCTGACGCTTGCCGACATCGATGATCCCGCCGTCGCGGCGCTGCTGGCGTCGTACGGCATCGCGCTCGCGCGCGTCGCCGACGGCGCAGCGATCCCCGGTTCGTACTGGGGCGAACCCGAGGCCGGGATCATCGGGTCGACGGTGCATGCCCGCGGCGACACACCGGTGCATTCGCTGCTGCACGAGGCGGCGCACCTGATCGTGCTGCCGCACGAGCGACGCGCCGGCGTGCACACCGACGCCACCGATTCGGTGGAGGAGGAAGACGCGGTGCTCGTGCTGCAGGTGCTGCTCGCGGACGCCCTGCCAGGCGTCGGGGCAGACCGCGTGCTGGCCGACATGGATGCCTGGGGCTACACCTTCCGGCTGGGGTCGGCCGCCGCGTACTTCCGCAACGACGCCGACACCGCCTGGGCCTGGCTGCAGGCCCGCGGCCTGGTTGCCCCGGACCGCCGCCTGGCCCACCCCCGGATCCCGGTGGGAGCCGTTTCCGCATGACCGGGCGCTGGGAAGGGCTCGAGGTGCTGGCGCGCGGCGCCAACCGCCTCTGCGCGCGCGACCCGGTCAACCCGGCGCATTGCCTGAAGTTCGAACTGGCGCCGGCCGAGCGGACCCGGGCCGGGCTGCGCGCGCGGCTCTGGCGCTGGCTGGGCCGTCGGTTCCCGTCGCACGGGGACAACGGGGTGGAGCTGCGGGCCTGGCGGCGGCTGCAGCGCAGGCACGGCGATGCGCTCGAAGGACGGTTCGCCGCCTGCCATGCGATCGTCGAAACGCGCTGGGGTCCGGCACTGCGATGCGACTGCGTGCTCCTGGCGGACGGGACGCCAGCGCCCAGCCTCTACCGTGTGATGTTCGGGGAGCCCGTGTCTTCTTGTGGGGTCCCGTCGTTGTGCGCGGCGGTCGACGACATCGAGCGGTTCCTGGTCGAACGGGGCATCCCGCTGTTCGACCTGAATGCGGGGAACTTCGTGGTGGTGCCCACTGGCGACGGCGTCCGCCTGGTCTGCGTGGACGCCAAGTCCACCGTGTCCGGCAAGGAACTGATCCCCATCTCCCGCTGGATCCCCTGGCTGCGGCGCCGGAAGGTCCGGCGCCGGGCGGCGCGTCTCCGCCAGCGCATCGCGGCTGCGTAACCGGCACCCTCCTGCGACATCCGTGCCCAGCCTGGGCAGGCCCATGCCCACATCGGGCATGGGCCCGGCACAGGGACGATGGCCGGGGTGCCGGGGCAAGCGGCTGCCGGCCGAATGACGGCGTCAACGGGCGCCCCCCGCGATTTGGTAGCCTCGTCGGCCCAGTCAGGCCATCAGAGGATTCCCCGTGAAGCCACGCCACGCCCTGCTCGCGCTCGCCGTTGCCGCGAGCCTGTCGCTGACCGCCTGCGACCGCTCGCCCTCGCCCGATGGCACGGACGCCACTGCCACCGGCACGGCGACGTCCCGCGAGGACGAGACTGCCGACCAGTTCATCGCGCGCGTCAACCAGGAATACAAGGACCTCTACACCGAGCTCAGCTCGGCGCAGTGGCTGTCGGCCACCCACATCACCGACGACAGCCAGCTGGTCGCGGCCAAGGCCAACGAGCGCTACCTCACCCAGCTCAACAGCTGGATCGAGCAGGCCCGCAGGTTCGAGGGCGAGGACATGTCGCCGCAGACCGCGCGCGCCATCCACCTGCTCAAGCTGATGACCGCGATGCCGGCGCCCAAGGACCCGGAGAAGCTGGCCGAGCTGACCCAGATCGTCACCAAGATGGAAGGGATGTATGGCGCCGGCGAAGTCTGCACCGGCGAGGGCGAGGCCCGCACCTGCCGCCAGCTGGGCGAGCTCGAGGACGTGCTGCGCAACAACCGCGACTACGACGCCCAGCTCGAGGCCTGGCGCGGCTGGCACACCATCAGCAAGCCGATGCGCGAGGACTACGTGCGCTTCGTCGAGCTGGTCAACGAAGGCGCGAAGGAAATGGGCTTCGCCGACGCCGGCGAGATGTGGCGCTCCGGCTACGACATGACCCCGGCGGAGATCACTGCCGAGAGCGACCGCCTCTGGGCCCAGGTCAAGCCGCTGTACGACCAGCTGCACTGCTACACCCGCACCCGCCTGGAGGCCGAATACCCCGGCAAGGGCACCGTCGCCGGCGGCATGCTGCCCGCGCACCTGATGGGCAACATGTGGCAGCAGGACTGGGGCAACCTCTGGGACATCCTGCAGCCGTACGAGAACGCCGGCAGCCTGGACATCACCGCCGCGCTGGAGGCGCAGCACCAGGAGAACTACAGCGCGGCGCTGGCGAAGTATCCCGCGCCGACGCCCGAGCAGATCGTCGAGGCGCAGCGCGAGGCGCAGCTGCAGACCGCGAAGGAAATGACCGAGCGCGCCGAGGACTTCTACGTGTCCCTCGGCATGCCGGAACTCCCGGGCAGCTACTGGGAGAAGACGATGTTCATCAAGCCGCGCGACCGCGACGTGGTCTGCCACGCCAGCGCCTGGCCGATGGACATGGAAGACGACGTGCGCACCAAGATGTGCATCAAGCCGAACGAGGAAGACTTCACCACCATCTACCACGAGCTCGGCCACATCTATTACTACCTCCTGTACCGCGACCAGGCGCCGATCTTCCAGGCCGGCGCGCACGACGGCTTCCACGAGGCCATCGGCGACACCATGGTGCTGGGCATGACGCCCGAGTACCTGGAGTCGATCGGGCTCGTCGACGCCCAGGCGCAGTCGGAGGAAGCGCTGATCAACGCGCAGATGCGCATGGCCCTGGCCAAGGTCGCGTTCCTGCCGTTCGGCCTGATGATCGACAAGTGGCGCTGGGGCGTGTTCGACGGGACCATCGAGCCGGGTGAGTACAACCAGGCGTGGTGGGAACTGAAGGCGAAGTACCAGGGCGTCGCGCCGCTGACGGTGCGCGGCGAGGACTTCTTCGACCCGGGTGCGAAGTACCACATCCCCGGCAACACGCCGTACCTGCGCTACTTCCTGTCGCACGTGCTGCAGTTCCAGATGTACAAGGCGCTGTGCGACGCATCGGGCCACACCGGCCCGCTGTACGAATGCAGCTTCTACGGCAACGCGGCGGCCGGCAAGAAGTTCCGGGCGATGCTCGCGGCCGGCGCCAGCCAGCCGTGGCAGCAGACCCTGAAGCAGCTGACCGGCGGCGAGCAGATGGACGGCTCGGCGGTGCTGGAGTACTTCGCCCCGCTGCAGACCTGGCTGGCGGAGCAGAACGAAGGGCAGACCTGCGGTTGGCAGGCGGGTGCCGAGCCGGCGGCCGCGGCGGCAGCGCCGGAGGCCAAGGCGGCGGGAGCGGCTGCGGCGTCGGATGCAGCGGACGACGCGGACGACGCGGA
>JAKFFJ010000044.1:0-1657 GCA_036675265.1 Luteimonas sp. | reverse complement strand
CACCTGCCCATTGATGTAACCGGCGGCATCGGAGCACAGGAAGCGCACCAGCGCCGCGACTTCGTCCGGCGTGCCCGCGCGCCCGGCGGGCACGAGTTGCTTGATCGTCTCGGCCGGGAACGCCTCCTGCGCCATGTTGCCCGCGATCACCCCGGGCGCGATGACGTTGGCGGTGATGCCGCGCGACGCCATCTCCCGCGCCAGCGACTTGGTGGCCCCGTGCAACGCCGACTTGGCCGCGGCGTAGTTGGCCTGGCCGCGGTTGCCGAGCACCGCCGCCACCGACGACACGCTGACGATCCGGCCCCAGCGCGTGCGCGCCATCGGCAGCAGCAGCGGCTGGGTGACGTGGAAGAAGCCATGCAATGACACGTCGATCACCCGCTTCCATTGCGCGTCGCTCATGCCGGCCAGCGGTGCGTCGTCGTGGATGCCGGCGTTGTTGACCACGACCTGGATCGGGCCGTCGGCGAGCAGCGTGTCGATCGCCGCGCGTGTCGCGTCGCCGTCGGCGACGTCGAACGCGACCGCCTCGGCGCTGTCGCCGGCATGGTGGATCGCGGCGACGACGTCCTCGGCGCGGGCGCGATTGCTGTTGGCATGCACGATCACGTGCAGGCCATCGGCCGCGAGTTGCCGGCAGATCGCGCCGCCGATGTCGCCGCTGCCACCGGTGACGAGGGCGCGCTTGGGAGTGGGTTTCATCGCGCAATCCTAGCGGATGCATGGCCCCCGCCCCGCCTCCGGGGACAGGTGCGGCAGCTCACGGTGCCGTGGCCGGGGAGTCGAGCATCACTGCGGCGCGCCCGGTTGCCAGCAATACGCCGGCATGGGTGATGCGGAACGCGTACTGCTGGGCGTTGTCGCTGCGTGCCAGCGCTTCGGCTTCGCACTCGATCGCGCCGGTCAGGTCGTCGATCCGTGCAACGTGCACGTCGATGCCGCGCAGTGCGACCAGCATGCCGGGCGCAGCGTGGCCACCGGCCTGTCGTGCCAGCAGCCCGCCATGCACCGCCATCGCCTGTGCGCCGTATTCGCACAGGTGCAACGCGCGCAGCACGCCGTGGCTTCGCAACGGATGCGCCGGGTCGCGGTGGTTGTGCGCGCACAGGCGGATCGTGGATTCGTCCCAGGCGAGTACTTCGTCCCACAGGCACATCGCACCCGCGTGCGGAACCAGTGACGTGATGTCGTCGCGATCGAGCAGGACGGGCGTGCCGTTCATGCCACGCGCTCCGGGTCCTGTCCGTCGTGATCAGGCGCGCCCGGATGCCGCGCGATCAGCAGGCCGAGCACGAAGTTGCAGACCACGCCCAGCGCCACCGTGCTGCCGATCGCGCGCAGCACCGGGATCGACGACAGCGCGAGCAGGCTGAACACCAGCAGGGTCATCAGGCTGCAGACGATGACGCCGTGCAGGGTGCGCAGTTGTTCCTCGCGGTCGTCGCCGGCGTGCTCGAAGAACAGCGCGTAATCGAGGCCGAGGCCGGCGGCGAGGATCAGCGCGACCAGGTGGAACAGGGTCAGTTCGATCCCGCAGGCGCGCAGCACCGCGATCACCAGCAGCGTGGTCAGCGCCATCGGCAGCAGCACGCGCAGCACGCGGCGCGGCGAACGCAGGGCCAGCCACACCGTCGCCGCGAGCAGCAGCGCCGCC
>JAKFFJ010000034.1:0-10807 GCA_036675265.1 Luteimonas sp. | reverse complement strand
CAAGCTGCTGGCCAGTCCATACGGCGTCAACACCGATCCAGGCATCACCCAGACGATCTCTTCGCAGTACGAGAACTCGGTGTACATGCTGGACACGCTGGCCGACGACCCGAACAGCATCCTCGTCTATTCGATGCCGCAGAGCAGCGATCCCAGCATCCGCATCGAGAAGCTCGACATCTACTCGCGCAAGCGCACCCGCGTGGCCAGCGCGCCGGTGCGGCGCGCCAGCTTCATCGCCGACGCGGGCGGCCAGGTTCGTTTTGCCCATGGCGCCGGTTTCGACAACGTGGCCAAGCTCTACTACCGCGACGACAAGAGCGAAGAGTGGCGGCTGGTCAACGACCAGGGTGTCAGCGGCCATCGCGAATTCCCGCTGGGCTTCACCCCCGACGGCACGCGGGCATACCTGCAGATCGAGCGCGACGATGGCCCGGATGCGCTGGCCAGCTGGGACCCGGCGAGCGGGCAGTACACCGAGCTGATGCGCGATGCGGTGGTGGACCCGCACCGCATCCTCTACGACCTGGACGGGCATACGCCGATCGGCGCCTCGTTCATGACCGATCGCGTGCGCAACCGCTTCTTCGACGACAAGGCGCCGACCGCGCGCTTCTACCGCAGCCTGGAAAAGGCCTTCGGCACCGATGCCATCCACATGACCTCGTCCACGGCCGACGGCAAGGAGGTGCTGCTGTACGTGTGGAGCGATCGCAACAACGGCGACTACTTCCTGTTCAACACGCAGAGCAAGTATGCCGACCGGGTGTTCAGCCGCCGCGAATGGTTCGCGCCGGACGCCGTGCCGCCTTCGCGCTACGTCAGCTTCAAGGCGCGCGACGGCCTGACCCTGCACGGTTACCTGACCGAGCCCATGCAGAAGGCCGACGGCCCGCGCCCGATGGTGCTGCTCCCGCACGGTGGCCCGTTCGGCGTCTACGACACCTGGGGTTTCGACGACGACGCGCAGATCCTCGCGGCGGCCGGCTATGCGGTGTTGCGGGTGAACTATCGCGGCTCGGGGAACTACGGCCGCGCCTACATGGACGCCGGCCTGCAGGAATGGGGCGGGCGCATGCAGGACGACCTCACCGACGCCACCCGCTGGGCGGTGCGCGAAGGGATCGCCGATGGCGCGAGGATCTGCATCTACGGCGCCAGCTACGGCGGTTACGCCGCGCTGATGGGCGTGGCCAAGGAACCGGACCTGTACCGCTGCGCCGCCGGCTACGTCGGCGTCTACGACCTGCCGATGATGCATCGCGACGCGTCCAATCGCAGCCGCTCCGGCAAGGCCTGGGCGCTGGAGTGGATGGGTGAGCGTTCCGCGCTGGCGGGCCGTTCGCCGGTCAACCTCGCCGACCGGATCAAGGTGCCGGTGTTCCTGGCCGCGGGCGGCAAGGACGAGCGCGCGCCGATCGAGCACAGCGAGCGCATGGAGAAGGCGCTGAAGAAAGCCGGCGTGCCGGTGGAGACGCTGTACTACCCCAACGAGGGGCACGGGTTCTATACCGAGGAACACCGCCGCGAGTACTACACGAAGTTGCTGGCCTTCCTGTCCAGGCATCTGGGCGGGGCGACGGCCCAGTAGCGGTGTTGTGGCGCCGGACGGCGGGCGATCGGCCCGGCGTCGATGCGACCGGGCGGCTCAGCCGCCCCAGACCGTCCCGGCGAAGCGCAGGAAGTTGAGACCGAGGATCTTGTCGATCCGCGACTCGGACCAGCCCTTGGCCCGCAGCAGCCGCGCCAGTTTCTGGAACTGCTCCGGGCCGCGCAGGTCGAGCACGAACGGATAGGTGTCCGCGCGTTCGCCGGCGGCACTGATGCCCGCCGCCTGACGCGCGGCGACCTCGCGGGCCAGCGTCTCCCGGTACGCGTCCATGTCGTCGATCTGGGTGACGGTGCCGTCGGTGCCGATACCCACGTGGTCCTCGCCGCAGATCCGCACCGCGTGCTCGAGGTGCGTGACCACATGCGCGGCGCGGGCATGGCCGGAGACGTCGAGGAACGGCATGAAGTAGATGCCGACGAAGCCGCCGCGCTCGGCCACCAGGCGCAGCTCGGCATCGGTCTTGTTGCGCGGCAGGTCGGCGATCGCGCGGCAGCCGGTGTGGTTGATCGAGACCGGGGCGGTGGAGAGCCGGGCCGCCTCCAGGCAGGTGCGCTCGCCGCTGTGCGACAGGTCGACCATGGCCTTGCGCTGGTTGAGCCTGGCGACCACCTCGCGGCCGAACGGCGTCAGGCCGCGGTTGCCCGGCGCCATCGAGCCGTCGCCGAGCTGGTTGGCCGGGTTGTAGGTCAGCTGGAACACGCGCACGCCCAGGTCGCTGAAGATGTCGATCCGCGACAGGTCGTCGCCGAGCATGGCGCCGTTCTGGAAGCCGTAGATCAGGCCGATGCGCCCCTCGTCGCGGGCGCTGACGATGTCGGCGGCGCTCAGGATCTTGCCCACCTCGCCGGCATGGCGGCGCACCAGCGCATCGGTGGCGGCGATGTCGCGCACGCTGGCCTGGAACGGATCCTCGTCGCCAGCGACGTAGCCCAGGGTCACGTTGACCGCGGTGAGGCCCGAGGCCCGGGCTTCCTGCAGCACGCGCGCACTGAGCTGCGGGACCAGGCCGTCATCCGGCGCGTTGGGATCTCCAAGCCCGCCCAGCGCGTTGATGACGATCCGCGATGATGCGGCGCCGGTTGAAGCGGCGGCCGGAACAGGCAGTGCGGCCATCGCGGCGGCACCGGCGGCACCGGCGAGGAACGTGCGTCGATCGAGGGTCATCGTGTCGGGCGGAGCGGGGGCAGGGTCGCCGCAGGATACAGAGCACGGCCACGCATCGCTGTGCGCGGCGTTGGAGAACCCGATTCCAACGCGATGCCGATGAGAGGGCGTTCATGCCGCTGCGCTACGCTGCGGTCATCCTGTTGCCACGGAGTCCGCCATGGTCCACCGCCAACCTGCGAAGCGCCTCCGCGGCCCGTGGCTGCTGGGATGCCTGGTGCTGGCGACGATGGCGCAGGCGCAGGCCCAAGCGCAGCTGCCGGACCCGTTCGCCAAGTGCCGGGATGCCGCGGCGGCTGGCCTGAAGCCGTCCGCGCGCGCGACGCTGGCGCGGATCGAGGGCGACGACCGCCGGCTCCTGGCCCTGCGCGGTTATCTGCGCGCCGGCGATACCGATCCACGCTGGAGCTGGAGCGAGGCGCAGATCAAGGCCTACGACGGATCACCCGAGCAGCAGCAGGCCCATGCCGAGGTCGCCAGGGTGCAGGCACGCTTCGCCGCGGACAATCCCGGCTACGCCCTGCACGTGAACCTGCAGGTGCGCAGCCTGGACGAACAGCTGCGCAAGTGGAACGGCAACGCTTCGGTCGGCGCGGCGGCGCAGGCGCTGCAGCGCGCCGCGGCCGGGGCCTGCACGTCGGCGACGGCTTCGTCGTTCGCCGGATGGCTGCGTGCGTGGCGGCCACCGGCGCCGGTCAACCTCGCCGTGCCGGGACTGTCGCCGCACGGACAGGGCCGCGCCTACGACTTCCAGGTGATGCAGGGCGACACGCTGGTGGCCGGAACCGACAGCAGCCGTCGCCAGTCGGACTGGGTCGAGGGCGGGTGGGCGGAACGGCTGGCGGCAGCGGTGCAGGCGTCGGGGGCGCGCTTCGAGGGTCCGCTGCGCTCGCCCGACGAACCGTGGCATTACGCCTACGTGCCCGAGCCGCGACTGCCGTAGGGACGCCGAGCGCCTCCCGCCGCCGCAAGCCGGGCGCTTGCGGCCTCCTCACGGCTGCGATGGGAACCTGCGCTCAAGATTCCCGCGATCCGTCCGAACTATACGGATGGGCCGTGATTGGCACGGTCATGGCATGTGACGGTGGAAACCGGCCGATGCCATGGACCGTCCCTTGCGGCGCCAGGGCCCGAGGACTCCGATGCCGTTCCACGACCACATGCCAGCAGTACCGGAAGGCGCGCATGGCCGGGGCCTGAGGGCGTCGCCTGCCTGGGCGCTGCTGGTGCTGGTGGCCGGGCTGGCGTTCACCACGGAGATGGCCCGGCGCGAATGGCTCGAGGCCCGGGCACAGGCGCAGGCGCAGCAGCACACGCTGGCCGATGCCGCGCAGGCGCGGGTGCGCGTGCCGCTGGAGGCGGCCGCGCAGGTGCTGCGCGCGATGCAGACCGTGTTCCTGTCCAACGACCACATGGACCAGAAGGTCTTCGCGCAGTACCAGGAGAACCTGCGCTCGCGCGAACACGTGGCCGGCTATGTGGTCACCGCATTCGCCCGGCGCCGCGAGGCCCGCGATGGGACTGGCCGCGCTTCCTACAACTACGAGTTCATCGCCCCGCTGCAGGCGAACGAGGCACTGGTCGAGCTGGACATCGCCACCCAGCCGGAAAACCTGGCCGCCCTGCGCCGCGCGCGCGACGCGGATGCGCCCTCGATGTCGGCGCCGTTCGCGCTGGTGCAGTTCCGCGATGCGCAGGGTGCCGATCCGCGCGGCATCACCGTCCGCCTGCCGGTCTACTCGCATGGGCCGCGGCCGGTGACCGAGGCGGCGCGCCGGGCCCGCGAACTCGGCGCGCTGGCGGTCAGCATCCGGCTGGACCCGATGCTGCGCCAGGCGTTGCAGGGCCGGATCCTGGACAGCATGGACGTGCACATCCGCGACCTGGACGCGCCGCCCGGACAGGACGATGTGTTCGCCTCGGCGCCGCTGCCGGGCGCAGACGCGCCGATCCACGCGCGCCGGGTCGAGTTCGGCGGCCGGCGCTGGGAAGTGCGGCTGTGGCCCCGGACCGCGGCGGTCGACGCCGGGCAGATGCACCTGATCATCGCCGCCGGCTGCACGATCAGCGTGCTGCTGGCGCTGCTGCTGCTGTCGCAGGCGACGACCCACCGGCGCGCGGTGGAGCTGGGCCGGCGGATGTCGGCGCGCTTCGGCGAAAGTGAAGCGCGCTTCCGCGTGCTCAACGAACTGCTGCCGGCGCTGGTCCTGCTGGCCGATGCGCGCGACGGGCGCATCGCCTACGCCAACCAGGCCGCGCGCCAGCACCTGGGCCAGGTGGTCGGCGAGCCGCTGGTCTCGCTGTTCGCCGATCCGCTGCTCGGCGGCCAGGCCGCCGCCGAGGCCGGCAACGGCGGCAACTGGGCCAGCCAGGAGGCGATGATCGTGCGTGGCGACGGCGACGTGTTCTGGGCGAACGCCTCGCTGGCCGGGGTCGAGGTCGACGGCGAACCCTACCTGCTGATGGTCGCCACCGACACCAGCGAGCAGCGCGAACTGACCGAGCGGCTGCGCTACCAGGCCGCGCACGACGGACTCACCGAGCTGTGCAACCGCCGCGAGTTCGAGCGCCGCCTGCAGGCGGCGCTGCAGGCGCGCGCCAACCGCGGCGACACCCCCGCGTTCGCGCTGCTGTACATCGACCTGGACCAGTTCAAGCTGATCAACGACGTGTCCGGGCACATGGCCGGCGACCAGCTTCTGGTCCAGCTGGTGCATGCGATGCGCCAGTACGTACGGCCGGGCGACGTGCTGGCGCGGCTGGGCGGCGACGAGTTCGGCATGATCGCCTTCGACATCGACGAGGCGGGCGCGCAGGCCCTGGCCGAGCAGCTGCGGCGCTGCATCGAGGCGGTGATGTTCGTCTGGCAGGGGCGCACCTATGCGGTCAGCGCGAGCATCGGCACGGTCATGGTCGACCGCGACGGCTGCACGCTCAAGGACCTGCTGGCCTGGGCCGACAGCGCCTGCTACCAGGCCAAGGAGGGCGGCCGCAACCGCGTGTGTTCCTATCGCGAGGACGAGGACACCAGCCGCCGCCGCAGCGAGATGGAATGGGCCAACCGCCTGCGCTGGGCGCTGGAGCAGGACCGCCTGCTGCTGGACTACCAGGAAGTGGTGCCGCTGGCGCCGACGCAGGAGCCGGCCACGCACATCGAACTGCTGCTGCGCCTGCGCGAGGAAGACGGCACGGTGTTCCTGCCCGGCGCCTTCATCCCGGCGGCCGAACGCTACGGGCTGATGCCCGCCGTGGACCGCTGGGTGATCCGCACCGCGCTGGCCAATTTCGCCGCGCTGCATCCGTGCGGTGCCGCGCTGCGCACCTGCGCGATCAACCTGTCCGGGGCCAGCGTCGAGGACGAGGACCTGGCCGACTACATCCTCGACACCATCACCGAGTTCCGGGTGCCGGCCGGGCGCATCTGCCTGGAGATCACCGAGACGGTGGCGGTGCGCAACCTGCTGCGGGTGGTGCGGGTGATCGAACGCCTGCGTGCGGCCGGTTGCCGGATCGCGCTGGACGATTTCGGCGCCGGCATGTCCTCGTTCGGCTACCTCAAGAACCTGCCGGTGGACGTGATCAAGATCGACGGCAGCTTCGTGCGCGACCTGGGCAGCGATCCGATGAGCCGCGCCATCGTCAACGCGGTGGCGCAGATCGGCCACCAGCGCGGGCTGAAGGTGGTGGCCGAATGGGTCGACGGCGACCACGCGCTGGCGGTGCTGCGCGAGCTGGGCGTGGACTACGGGCAGGGCTTCGTCCTGCACCGGCCCGAGCGCGTGCTGTTCCAGCGCCCGCCGGACACGGCCCGCCGCCGGGCCTGAGTCCTAGCGCGGCGGCTTCGCGTCGAGCAGCTGCTGGGCGGCGTGCACCAGGAACAGGTACTTCGCGCCCAGGTCGATCACGTACTCGTTCTCGCCCCACAGGAACGGCCAGTCGTTCTTGTTCTCCGGGAAGTCCGGCTTGAGCACCAGCACGCCCGGGACCACGCCGCCGGCGATGAAGGTGAAGTCGGCGCGATTGTTGCCGTAGGCCACGGTCTTCGATTCCGCGCCCACCGCCGAGACGAACGACAGGTTCGAGTCCGGGTGGGTGCCGTACAGATAGTTCAGGCCCTGCAGCGTGTCCTCGATGTCGAACAGGTCGGGGTAGGCCTGGTGCAGCCAGTAGTTGGTGGTGGCCATGCCGACCACCGCGCTGTTGCCGGCCCAGCCGCCGCGGGTGATCGGCACGCCGTAGGGATTCTCGCTGGCCATCGCCGCGCGCTCGTCCCTGAACCTGATCGCGCGCTCGCGGAACCTGGCCTGGAAGGCCGCATCCAGTTTCGGCAGCACCCGCACCACGGCACCGGCATTGAACGCGAAGCGCGCGTCGATCGCCGGCCACAGCGCAGCGATGGCGTCGGCGTACTTCGCATCGCCGGTGGCCAGCAGCAGCTGGATCGCCGCGTCGAGCTGTTCGTCCTGCGGGTCGCCGCCGGTGGTGTTGCCGACCTTGAACAGGTTCGGCTCCCGCCCCTGCTCGAACACCCACACCTTCTTCGCGGTGGCCAGGCTCTCGGCCGCCAGCGCGTCTTCGTGGCCGCGCAGCACGCGGCTGGCTGCGGCCAGCGCCGCCGCCGAGCCGTAGTTGAGCGCGGTGGTATTGCTGGTGAAGGCGAGGCGGTCGTCGTCGGGCGAATCCGGATCGGAGGGATCGTCGACCTTGCCGTCGGTCTTGGTCACCGCATCGCCCAGGTGGGTGTACTGCTTCAGGTCCGGCTCGACGATGCCGGGGATGGCATGGCCGAACACGCGGTGCTGGGCGATCAGCATCAGCGTGCCGTGCTCGATCTGCTGCAGCAGGTCGGGCACGCCATCGGGCTGGTGGATCTCCACGTGCCTGCGCTTCTGGTCGATCGTGGTCTCGTCGCGCAACGGCTTGAACAGCTCCCAGGTGTCGACCAGCGACATCACGGTCGCGTAGTGGGTCTGCGTGCGCAGGTCGAAGTCGCCGGCGTCGAACCAGCCGCCGATCGCCAGGCCGGGGATGTGCTCGCCGGGCTGGAACGGCGAATCGAGCTCCGGGCCCTGTCCGTAGAGGTCGAAATGCTGCTTGCCCGGTGCGACCTGGCGCGCGTCGTCCATGTGCGAGCGGCCATGCCAGACCCGGTACGCCTCGTTGACCGACATGTGGTCCATCTGCACCGGGAAGAACACGTCCAGGGTCGGTTGCCAGGCCGCGGCATAGGCGTCGTCGGCGATGCGGAACGCGGCGGTGCGCTGTCCGTCGGCTTCGATCACGTACAGCCCCGGCGTGCGTACCGCGGAGAAGTCGAAGGTGGCGTAGTCGTAGCGCAGGTACCGGCCCCAGGGCGCGGCATCGGCGGCGAAGGCTTCGCGTGCGCTGCCGTCCGCGTCCACGCGCAGCAGCCGCGCCTTGCCGGCAGGCGCGGCATTGCGGTCGCGTTCGAGCACCGCGACCTTGCGCTGCGCCGGGTGGTAACCGACCTGCGAATGGCCGATCACCGTCGGTCGGGTCCAGTCCGGCACGGTGCCGCCTTCCAGCGTCCACTCCAGCACGGTGCCGGTCTTCCCGGCCGGGAGCAGGCTGCGCACCACGTACCAGCCGTTCTGGGCCTGGTTGCGGCCGTCGTACAGGCCCAGTTCGGCGCGGGGCGAACGCAGGGTGACGCGGCGTTGCGGGTCCTCGGGCGCGAGCGTGAGCGCGTGGCCGCGGGCCATCGGCAGGCGCACGGTCGTGCCGTCCGCGCCGCGCGCGCTCGGACCGGCCGGATACAGCGGCAGCTGGCCGCTGCCCGCTTCGGTCAGCCAGGACTTGCCGAAGTAGGCGGACGGCAGGAATTCGAGGTTGAGGCCGGCCTTGCCGACCAGCGCCGCAGGCAAGGGCTCGTCGAGCAGGACCTGGATCGCGACGCCATCGCCGCGCGGGGCGACGCGCACCGCGTATTCGAAGTCCTCCGCGTCGTAACGCAGCCGCGTGGTGACCGTGCCGCTGGCGGGGTCAACCGTGCGCTCCAGCTGGGTAGCCACCACGTCCCACTGCTCGGGCGTGGGCGACAGGCGCACGTCGCCGTTGGTCGCCGTGCGCACGCCGTGGTGGATGAGTTCGACGCCGGCGATCTTGGAGTCGCTGAAGTTGCCGTCGTAGGTATTGCTGAAAGCCAGCACGTCCAGGCCACGGGTGTGGAAGTAGCCGGCGTCGTTGAGCGTGGGCCCGCGCCCGGCCGCGCCGGCCGGCATCGCGATGCCCAGGGCGGCGGCAAGGAGGGGGGCAAGTGCGATGGATCGGATGCGGTGTTGCGGCCTCGTCGGTCGGTGCATGAATGGATCCCCTGGACTGGTGTTAACGCTAACATCGCGCGCCGGCCAGGCCTCGTTGCGCTGCAGCAAGACGACCTGCAGGCCTTCTTGATCGCGTGCTGGACCGGACCGGGATGGCGGGAGCGGCTGCCCGCGCCGCGATGACGCGGCGCCGGGTTGCCCGCGACCGCTGACGAGCTGCGCAGGCTAGAAGACGTGCTCAGTCCCGGTCCGGCGCGCCCAGCGGGAAATAGGACCGGAATGGCCGCGCCTCGTCGACCGCGCGGGCGAATGCCGGATGCGCGAGCAGGCGTACACGGTAGCCGTGCACGCGCGCGCATTCGCGCGGGATCGGATGGGTCCAGTCGGCGTAGAACAGGAACGGCGCCGCACCGCAGTCGGCCAGGCTGAAGGCCTCGCCCGCGGCCCAGGCCCGTCCGTCGTCCAGGTGCCGCTCCAGCCAGGCATAGGCGGTGTCGAGCATGCGCCTGGCTTCGGCCACGCCGTACGGGTCGCGGTCGGCTTCGGACCGGATCGCGTCGAACACGATCTTCTGCTGCGGCGTGGACACGTAGTTGTCGAAGAAGCGGTCGAGCATGCGCACCTGCACCGCCGCCCGCGGATCGTCCGGGAGCAGGCGCACCGGGCCGGGATGGCGCACGTGCAGGTGTTCGATGATCGCGGTGGCTTCGATCACCGCGTGCACGCCATCGATCCGCATGCCGTCCCCGGCCGTGCCGTCGTCATCGGCGCCGTCGACGAGCACGGGGAAGCGCTTGATCGGCCACAGCGTTCCCAGCGCGCGCTGGTGCTCCGGGTCCTCGAGGTTGCGGTACTCGAACGGGGTGCCGTTGGCGTACAGCGCGACCAGGACCTTCTGGCAATAGGAGGAGAACGGGTGGGCGTAGAGGGCGAGGCTCATGGTCGGCTTGTCGGTGGTGGCATCGAGGACGACGAAGCGGCGGCAGCCGGATCGACAGCGGCGGCAACCACGGCGTTCAGTCCGCGGCGAACCGGGGGTCGTGCCGCAGCGCCTGCACGTGGGCGACCAGCTGCGGGAAGAACGCATCGAATCCCGACGCGATGTCCGCCTCGTGCCTGCGCAGGTCGCCGAGGCACTCCACCAGTCGATCGCCGTTGCGCGACAGCCGCGTGGCGATGCGGGTGACCGCCAGGTCCACGCTGGCACGGTCGCGGTAGGAGCCCAGCCAGTCGTGCGCGGCGATGCGCGGGGCGATGGCGCGCAGGCGCGGCGGCAGGTCGTCCAGCCGCGACAGCAGGTAGTGGTAGAAGCGCGTGGTGAACGCGTCGAGCGGCGTGTCGCTGTAGAGGGTCCAGTCGCGGGCCAGGCAGTGGTCGTAGTAGACGTCCAGGGCGATGCCGGCGTAGCGGCGCAGGCCGGGCGCGAACAGGCCGCGCGCGCCGGCGACGAGCGGATGGTCGTCGGTGTAGCGGTCGACCTGCCGGTGCAGCAGGATCTCGCGCCGTTCGACCGGGCTGTAGTCCTCCAGCGCGGCGCGTCCGAACACGAAGTCGCCCAGCAATGCGCCGAGCATGGCTTCGGGGTCCGGACGGGCGAGGTAGAGGTGGGCCAGGTAGTTCATCGCGTGGAGGTTGTGTGGACCGGCCCCCGATCGCCGGCCGTGCACGCAGTGTGTCACGCCGCCACGCTGCGGCGTCGCAGCGGTCGCGATGCCGACGCGTGCAGCGCAACGCAGCGCAGCGCAGC
>JAKFFJ010000036.1:0-1705 GCA_036675265.1 Luteimonas sp. | reverse complement strand
GAGGTTCTCGGACTCGGCGGCGTTGCGTGCGCGGTACTCGAACATGCCCGACTCCAGCCCGCGCGCGGACACCACCACCCGGTGCGGGATGCCGACCAGTTCGATGTCGGCGAACATCTGGCCCGGACGTAGGCCGCGGTCGTCCAGGACCGTGTCGATGCCGGCGGCCAGGAACTCGCGGTACAGCGCATCCGCGGCGTCGGCGACGGCGGCGTCGTGCTTCGGGTTGATCACGCACACCGCGGCCCGCCAGGGCGCCATGGCTTCGGGCCAGAGGATGCCGTTGGCGTCGTGGTTCTGTTCGATCGCCGCGGCGACGATGCGCGACACGCCGATGCCGTAGCAGCCCATCAGCGGCGTCGCCGCCTTGCCGTTGGCGTCGAGCACGGTGCAGCCCATTGCCTTCGAGTAACGGTCGCCGAGCGCGAACACATGCCCGACCTCGATGCCGCGCGCGATGCCGAGCGTGCCGCGGCCGTCAGGCGAGGGATCGCCGGCGACGACGTTGCGGAGGTCGGCGACCAGGTCGGGCTCGGGCAGGTCGCGGCCCCAGTTGACGCCGGCGAGGTGGAAGCCGGTTGTGTTGGCGCCGACCACGAAGTCGGCCATCGCGGCGACGCTGCGGTCGGCGACGACGCGAACGGGCTTCTTCGGGGAAACCGGGCCGAGGAAGCCGGGTTCGCTGCCGAGGTGCTCGAGGATTTCCGCTTCGGTGGCGAGGCGGTATTCCGCCAGGCCTTCGAGCTTGCCCAGCTTGATCTCGTTGACGACGTGGTCGCCGCGCACCAGCGCGAGCACGAACTGCGGCGCGCCTTCGCCATCGACGCCCATCAGCGCCACCGATTTCACCGTGCGCTGCAGCGGGATGCCGAGCAGCGCGGCGACGTCCTCGCAGGTCTTCTGCGTGGGCGTGTCGACCCGGCGCATCGTTTCGCTCGCGGCGGGACGCGCACCCGGCGCGATGGCCTCGGCCAGTTCGACATTAGCCGCGTAGTCCGACGCATCCGAACCGCTGCCGTCGACCGCGTAGGCGATCGCATCCTCGCCGCTGTCGGCCAGCACGTGGAACTCGTGCGAGGCGCTGCCGCCGATCGCGCCGGTATCGGCGAACACTGCGCGGAACTTCAGCCCCAGTCGGGTGAAGATGCGGCCGTAGGTGTCGTACATGTTGCGGTACTCGGCGGCGAGCGAATCGTCGTCGAGGTGGAAGGAGTACGCGTCCTTCATCAGGAACTCGCGCGCGCGCATCACCCCGAAGCGGGGGCGGATCTCGTCGCGGAACTTGGTCTGGATCTGATAGAAGTTCACCGGCAGCTGCTTGTAGCTGCCGAGTTCGTTGCGGGCGAAATCGGTGATCACTTCCTCCGCCGTCGGCGCGTAGCAATAGCCGGCGTCCTTGCGGTCGCGGATCTTCAGCAGCTGCGGGCCGAACTTCGCCCAGCGCCCGGTTTCCTCCCACAGTTCCTGCGGCTGGATGGTCGGCATCAGCACTTCGATCGCGCCGGCGCGATCCATTTCCTCGCGCACCACCGCCTCGACCTTGCGCAGCACGCGCAGGCCCAGCGGCGACCAGGTGTACAGGCCGGCGGCGAGGCGGCGCAGCATGCCGGCGCGCAGCATCAGCTGGTGGCTGGCGACTTCGGCGTCGGCCGGGGTTTCCTTGATGGTGCGGAGATGGAACTGCGACAGGCGCATGCGGCGGCTT
>JAKFFJ010000038.1:0-1728 GCA_036675265.1 Luteimonas sp. | reverse complement strand
CAACGGGGCGGGCGGCAGGGCTTGGCAACAGGGACTGTCAAGCCTTGTCCGCCCCCACCCTCGGGGTAAACTGCCGGTCGGCCACGCGGTCCCCGGCATGACGCCACGTTTCGTCCACCTGCATCTGCACAGCGAGTACTCGCTCACCGACTCCACCATCCGCATTCCGGAGCTGGTGGGTCGCTGCGCCGCGCTCGGGCTGCCGGCCGTGGCGATCACCGACACCAGCAACCTGTTCGCGCTGGTGAAGTTCTACAAGGCCGCCGAGCCCGCCGGGCTCAAGCCCGTCGCCGGCGCCGACCTGTGGATTTCCGGCGACGGCGGCCCGCCGAGCCGGCTCACCCTGCTCTGCCAGAACCGCGCCGGTTACCTCGCGTTGTCGCGGCTGATTTCGCGCGCCTTCCTGGAGGGCCATGCCGGCGACTACGTGGCGATCGAGCCGGAGTGGCTGTATCGCGACAACGAAGGACTGATCGCGATCGCCGGCCGGGAAAGCGCGCTGGGCCCGCTGGTCGCGGGCGGGCGCGCCGAACAGGTGGAACGTGTGCTCGCCGAGTGGCGCGCGGCGTTTCCGGACCGGCTCTACCTCGAACTCACGCGCACCGGACGCGACGGCGAGGAGGCCTTCAACGCCGCGGCGGTGACCCTGGCATCGCGCCACGACCTGCCGCTGCTGGCCAGCAACGATGTGCGTTTCCTCTCGCGCGACGATTTCGACGCGCACGAGGCGCGTGTGTGCATCGCCACCGGCCGCGTGCTCGACGATCCCAAGCGCCCGCGCGACTACTCGCGCGAGCAGTACCTGAAGTCGCCCGAGGAAATGGCGGAGCTGTTCGCCGACCTGCCCGAGGCGCTGGAAAACACCGTCGAGCTGGCCAAACGCTGCAACCTCGAGCTGAGCCTGGGCAAGTACTACCTGCCGGATTTCCCGGTGCCCGAAGGCCACACGCTCGACAGCTGGATCGCCGAAGAATCGCACCGCGGCCTCGACGGCCGCCTGCAGAAGTTCGACCTGGCCCCCGGCCACGACCGCGACGCCTACCGCGCCCGGCTCGACATCGAGCTGGGCGTGATCTGCAAGATGGGTTTCCCGGGCTACTTCCTGATCGTCGCGGACTTCATCAACTGGTCCAAGCGCAACGACATCCCGGTCGGTCCGGGCCGCGGTTCCGGCGCCGGCTCGCTGGTGGCCTGGGCGCTGGGCATCACCGACCTCGATCCGATCCGCTACGACCTGCTGTTCGAGCGTTTCCTCAATCCCGAACGCGTGTCGATGCCCGACTTCGACATCGACTTCTGCATGGACCGCCGCGACGAGGTGATCGACTACGTCGGCCGCAAGTACGGGCGCGACAAGGTCAGCCAGATCATCACCTACGGCACGATGGCCGCGAAGGCCGCGATCCGCGACTGCGGCCGCGTGCTGGGCCATCCCTACGGTTTCGTCGATTCGGTCGCCAAGCTCATCCCGCTGACGCTGGGCGTGACGCTGGAGGACGCGCTGGGCCTGAGCGAAGCCGCGCGCAAGAATTCCGACCTGGCCTCGTCCGAGCTGATCCAGCGCTACCGCGACGAGGACGACGTGCGCGACCTGGTGGACCTGGCGCGCAGCCTCGAGGACCTGACCCGCAACGCCGGCAAACACGCCGGCGGCGTGGTGATCGCGCCGACGCCGCTGACCGACTTCAGCCCGCTGTTCGCCGAACACGTGGCCAAGGGCGAAACCGC
>JAKFFJ010000035.1:0-1740 GCA_036675265.1 Luteimonas sp. | reverse complement strand
GCAGGTGCGGCCCGATTTCGCGCCCGGCGAGCGGGCGCGGCTGCGCGCGGGCGACCGCGTGTTCGACCTGTCGCCGCAGCGAAAGGTGCTGGCCGCCCTGGTGCCGCCGATGCTCGAACGCGCGCGCGAGGAAACCCTGGCGCAGGCGCAGCTGCGCATCGCCGAGGCGCTGGCGAAGGCCGACACGCTGCTGTCGAACGAGATCCAGCGCCTGCGTGCCCTGGCCCGCGTCAATCCGGCCGTGCGTCCGGAGGAAATCGCCGCACTCGAGAAGGAACGCGAGGCCGTGCTCGCCGCCCTGCCCACCGCGCGCCCGCGCCTGGACAGCCTGCGCCTGGTCGCGAGCACCGACTTCCTGCAGTTGCGGCGCTAGTCGCGCAGCCGCACCGTATGGTCGTCGAATGAGACCGGGAGCAGGACACTGCGCTGCGGCGCAGACGCGTCCACCGGATTGAAGCGCATGCGCATCGCGGTATCGTACAGGCCTTCGGCGGCGCTCTGGTCCGGCAGGCTGTCCATCACCAGCGCGTGCACCACTTCGCCTGCCGGACTGATCTGCAGCCGGAAAAGCGCCAGCCCCGGCCGAGGCATCCGCCGCGCGTTGCTGCTGTCAATCGCCCGCACCCGACGATCGCCCGGCAACTGGATGCTCGGCCAGTCCTCGTTGACGCTGCGGCATGTGGCCTGCACGGTGCCGTTCCGACGCGCCTCGAACTTCGCGTCCAAGCGTGGACCGTGGGTGAGGATGAAGGAGGCCAGGTATTCCTGGATTTCCCGGTCGACCTCCTTGGATCGACCCAGGCGGGCGTAGATCCGGTCCAGCAGGTCGGCGACGTAGGCCTTTTTGCCGCCCTCCCCCGCTTTCTGCCGCTCGAAATAGTGGTGGTAGGCCTGCGCCCAGACCATCGCGCTCATCGCTTCGCCGTTCGCGAGTTCGATTTCCGCCATGCCCGCCATCGCCATCAGGTAGCCGTCGAGTGCGGCGTTGGACAGCAGCGGACGCGCCTTGGCCAGGTCGCGGTCGACCAGTGCCGCGGGATGTTTGCGGCCCAAGCGGTAGAGATTTCCGAGCAGATAGCGGCTGTAGCTGTTCCCTTCCAGGCGGCTGTCCGCGATCAGACGTTGCAGCGACGCCTGCCGCAGCGCCGGATCGCCACCCGGGTTCAGCACATCGGCCGCGGCGTCGTAAGGCTCGCAGGGCTTAAGTTCCGCGACTTCAGCCGCTGCGGGAAAAGACAGCACGAGCAGGGCCGCCAGCCCCACGCATCGCACCAGCCGGTCAGCACGATGGAACATGGATCCCCACCTTCTCGGTTGCACTAGTCATGTTTGCGCACGAACCGTTCGATGCGCGACAGCGGCACGATGGCGTAGCGGACCGAGTCCGGGTCGCCGTTGGCGCTGAAGCGCATCAGCGCGACGAGCTCGACCAGCCGCTGCGTGGTCGCCGGTGACGCGATGGTCGCGAGTTCGTGCGCGCTGCGCACCCGGCCATTCCCGGAAACCTCGACCAGCAGGACAGCGACCCCCCGGTGCAGTCCTTTGCGCGCCGCTTTCGCTTCGGCTTCCGGAAGCACGAAGTCCGGGTCCACGCCCAGCCCGGCGGCCGACGCCGCGCCGCAGACGGCATGGTCCACGCCGGGGCCGGCGGCCAGGCCGGCGCGTATCGCGGCATCGTATTTCGTCACCATCCCGCCGACATATTCGAACACCGCATCCGCCTCCTTGCCGTGCGGCATG
>JAKFFJ010000052.1:0-1745 GCA_036675265.1 Luteimonas sp. | reverse complement strand
CTGCGACATGGTCGAGCAGCCGCGCCGCGTCGCCGCGCGCATGGCCGAATGGTTCCGCGAAGGCTGGTGCCGGCAGGCGGTGTTCAACCTGAAGCTGCCGATGAAGAAGCGCTGGGACGAGACAACCTTGTGCCTCGACCTGTTCCAGCAGCAGGCGCAACGGCCGCTCACGATCCGTGCGCGCCAGCTCTACCACGATCGCGAGGAGATCACCGTCTTCGCGCGCAACCGCTGAGCACCGCCTGCGCCTGGAACGCGGCATTCAGCTGCCGTTTTCGATATTTACGCGGGTTTGATTGGCGCCCGGCTAGGGTCCGCACGTCCCCTCCGAGGGCCATGATGATGAAGACCATTCCACTCGCCGCCGCACTGACCCTGGCACTGATGGGCAGCGCCTTGGCGCAGACCGAGCCGCGGGCCCAGGCCACGACGGATTCCGCGACCGGCACGGCAGTGTTGAACGACCCGCTGGGCAACACGATCACCGTCACCTCGCACCATCCAGTCCCGCCGCCGCGGGATCATCGTGCGGAATTCGACCAGATCGATACCGATCGCGACGGCGATGTCAGCCGCCGGGTCAGCCGCCGGGAAGCCGGTGTGGACAAGTACCTGGCGCGCGCATTCCCGATGCTCGATCGCGACCGCAGCGGCCGCTTGAACTTCGGCGAAATGCAACCGTGGCTGGACGACTGAACCCCCGGTCGACAGTGCAGCCAGGATCACCAACCAGGATGATCATCAACCAGGATCAGACTCCCGCGGCGTGTCGCCACAACGCGCGCGCGAGCGGCGGCACGCGCCCGACGACGCCGAGCATCGGCCCTCTCAACAGCGTCGCGAGCAGGTCGTCGTTGCTGAACATCCGGTTGATCGCACCGAACGCATGCGCCGACGCCGCGTTGTCGCTCTTGCGCGCACGTGCCCAGCGCGCGACGCGCTGCGGCGCCGCGTAATCCGCGCGACGCGATTGCGCGACGCGGATGCTGTCGCGCAATGCGGTGACATCGCGCAGGCCAAGGTTCACCCCCTGCCCGGCCAACGGATGCACCACGTGTGCGGCATCGCCGACCAGCAGCACGCGGCCGTTGGCATAGCGGTCGACGAGCTGCTTCCGCAGCGGGAACGCCGCGCGTTGCGAGCGCAGCTGCAATGCACCCAGGCGCGCGCCGAAGGCGGCGGTGAGTTCGCGATTGAAGCTGTCTTCTTCGAGGGCGAGCGCACGCTGCGCCGCGGCATCCGGCAGCGTCCATACGATCGAACCGGTGCAACCTGCCCGGTCGATTGAAGCTTCGCCACCACGCTGCCCGGGGTCAACGAACGGCAGCAATGCCAAGGGCCCGCCCGGCAGGAACCGTTGCCATGCCGTATCCGCGTGCGGCTGCTCGGAGGCAACGAAGGCCACCACCCCGCGCTGCGCGTAGTCGTGCGTGACCGTGGTGATGCCGGCCAGTTCGCGCACGGTCGAGTCCGCACCATCGGCCGCCAGCACCAGTCGCGCATCGAGCACGCGGCCATCGTCGAGCCGCAACCGCGCGCCATCGTCGTGCTGCTCGAGTTCGACCACGCGCGCCGGGCAATGCACCTGCACGCCGGCCGCCGGCAATGCCGACCAGAGGCGATCGACCAGCAGGCCGTGTTCGACGATCCAGCCCAGTTCGCGCCGCGCCAGTGCATCGGCGTCGAACGCCAGTTCGCCGTCGCCGGCCGCATCCCAGACCCGCATCCCGCGATAGGGTTGCACG
>JAKFFJ010000062.1:0-1757 GCA_036675265.1 Luteimonas sp. | reverse complement strand
GATCCGCCGCGCAGGCTCGCCTTTGCCTGGAACAACACTGGCGGCGTGTCCTTCGAGCTGGAACCGAAGGGCAGCGACGTGCTGCTCACCGTGATCCACCGTCGCCTGCCGGATCGCAACATGCTGACGATGGTCGCGGCCGGATGGCACGCGCACCTGGACGTGCTGGTCGCCTGCGCGAAGGGACACGCGCCGGCGCCGTTCTGGGACGGCTGGGTTCGACTGCGGAAGGAATACGACCAGCGCCTGCCGGCCTGACGACTGGCGTGGCCAGCTGACGGCTTCCCGTGCATCCGGGATGGCGCGGGAATGCACGCAGGACGGGCTGGGCCCGCCCTGCGTGCGGGGTCGACTACTTGTTGATGATGTTCGGGTTCGACGCCAGGCGTTGCTGGCCGGTGCCCTGGGCCTGGACTTCCGCTTTCCTTTCGTCGGAATCGTCGGGTGTTTCGTTGCCGTCATCCATGTCGATCGGCTCTTCCTGTTCGTCTGGATGCGCTACGTTCATCGCGGTAATCCTCGAAAGGGCGACGTCGGGGGAGGTTTGCCGGACGGAACGTCGCAGGTCCGCCGGAGGGGGAAGAGCTTACGCTCGCCGGGTCGATTACGAGACTTGCGTCACCTTTTCGGGTGACCGGGCCTGGTCCGCTGGAGATGCCGGCGCCGGCATGCCCTGCTGGCGCATCTGGGCGATGAAGCGGGGGTCGCGGAACCCGGTCGACCACAACCTGGGCAGGAACACGCGAGCTTCGGCCTTGCGGCCCAGCGCGAGCAGTGCCTCGATCTGCAGCGCCAGCAGGCGCGGATCGTCGCGACCGGAGGTTTGCGCCCGTGCGGTGGCCAGGATCTGCTCGCGCAGCTCGCTGGTGGTCGCCGGATCGTCGGCAACGGCGGCGAGCAACGCGCGCGCGCCGAGCGTCGCCAGCACCGTGTCGCGGTTCTCGGCCTGTTCGGCCAACTGCGGCTCAAGGATGGCCAGCGCCCGCCGCGCCTGCTCGCGCGCGCTGGCGTGGTCGCCGCGATCGCGCGCCTGTTCGCCCAGCTCGAGCAGCGCCACGGCCAGCGATCGCTGCCAGCCGGCATTGCCGGGATCTTTTCCGACCAGGCGTTCGAAGACGTGCAGTCCGCGCGTAGCCAGTGACTTCGCCGTCGCCGCGTCCCCGGTCACGCGCAGCCAGCGCGCGAGCTGGATCGCATACAGGCCGTCGTCCTCCTGGAACGAGGTGTTCTCCGCATCGACGGTCAGCAACCGGGCGACGTCATTGAGTGCCGCGCGCAGGTGGGCTATCCCGGCATCGACATCGCCGGTCATCGCCAGCGTGCGTCCGAGCGCGGCACGCGACCACACGACCCGTTCCGCCTGGTCGTTGGCCAGCGGATCGCGGCGCGCCAGCGTGGCCTGGATGCCGACGTCGGCTTCGTACTCGGCTACTGCGGTCTCCAGGTCGCCGCGCGACAACGCCATCTTGGCCAGGTTGTTGTGCGCCAGTCCCGACTGCTGCACCCACTCGCGGTTGCCGGCCTCGATCCGCAACAACTCCTGCGACAGCGCGAGCATCGAGCGGTAGTTGTCGGTGGCCTCGTCGATGCGGCCGCGGCCTTCGAGCACGTGGCCGATGTTGTTGTCGATGGTGGACAGCTGGAACAGCAGTTCCGGGTTTGCCGGCGCCAGCGGCCTGACCCGGAGCAGCACGCCTCGCGCCGCTTCGAACGCGGACTCCGCCTGGTCCAGTTCGCCCTGGTACCAGCGGGCGGTG
>JAKFFJ010000015.1:0-49932 GCA_036675265.1 Luteimonas sp. | reverse complement strand
CCCCGCGAAGGCTAGTCATCCCCGCGAAGGCGGGGATCCACACCGGGATCCTGGATTCCCGCCTTCGCGGGAATGACGACCTTCTGCCTAGCCGGCGCCTGTTTTCGCGCCGTTCTTGCGCGCCGTCGCGGCGTTGTGCCCGACGCCCGCCCCCAGCGTCCGCTGGTGCTCCTTCCACTGGTCCAGGTTGCGCTCGGTCAGCTGGTTGAGCATGGTCCAGGGCGTCTGGCCCAGGTTGCCGCCCATCTGCTTGCGCAACTGCTGCTGCTGTTCCATGAACAGGTGCACCGACCGTTCCAGGTAGCTGCCCAGGTAGCCCTGCAGCGCGTCGCCGTAGAAGCGGATGATCTGCGAGAGCAGCTGCGTCGAGAGCATCGGCTCGCCGTCCTGCTCGTGCTCGGCGATGATCTGCAGCAGCACGCAGCGCGTCAGGTCTTCGCCGGTCTTCGCATCGCGGACTTCGAAGTCCTCGCCGTCGATGATCAGCTGGCGGACGTCCTCGATGGTGATGTAGCTGGAAATGACCGTGTCGTACAGACGTCGGTTGGGGTACTTCTTGATGACGCGGCTGGCGCTCATGTACGGGCCCTGACCATCGGCATCGCCGAGCATGGCGCAGCGACGCCCCCCGCGCAACTTGCCGCGGCATCGGCGTGTCGCGGAATGGCGCCCGGATCGAATGCGGCCAGCGCGGACTGGAGCACGGTGTCGACATCGCGTGCCGCGTCCAGCGCGCCGGGTGGCTGCCCCAGTGCACTCCACGCCATGCGCAACGCGGGCAACGGGTCGCGCGGGTCCACCGGGCACGCGGCGGACGACTTCGACAGCTTGCGGCCGTCCTCGTCGAGCACCAGCGGCAGGTGCGCGTGCCGTGGCACCGGCAGGCCGAGCGCGCGCTGCAGCAGGATCTGTCTTGGCGTGGAGTCGAGCAGGTCCGCGCCGCGCACCACGTCGGTGATGCCCTGCGCCGCATCGTCGACGACCACCGCGAGCTGGTAGGCCCAGAGCCCGTCCGCGCGTCGCAGCACGAAATCCCCCGCCGCGGCGGCGACATCCTGTGCGACGGGGCCGTGGATCCCGTCCTGGAACGCCACGACGGTGTCGTCGGGCACGCGCAGGCGGATGGCCGGGTCCGGGCGGGGCCGGGTGGCGACGCACCGGCGATGCACGCCGCCCCCGGCGGCCAGGTCGCTGCGGCTGCAGTGGCAGGCGAAGGCCAGCCCGGCACCGAGCAAGCGGTCGAGCGCCGCCTGGTACTGCGCGCCACGGGTCGACTGGAACAGCACGGGCCCGTCGCTGTGCAGCCCGAAGGCACCGAGCGCGTCCAACTGCCTGCCGGCCGCCCCGGGCACTTCGCGCGGCGGGTCCAGGTCCTCCACCCGCACCAGCCAGTCGCCGCCTGCGCGCCGCGCCAGCAGCCAGCTGCCGAACGCCGCCAGCAGCGACCCGAAATGCAGGTCGCCGGTGGGCGAGGGGGCGAAACGGCCGCGGTACGGGGGCGTCATTGCACTTGAATTTAACCGGTCCTTGCCACACTACGGGCAGACCGACCCGTCGACACGGACACGCCATGTTCAAGCGCATCACCCTGTTCCTCGCGACCAACCTGGCCGTGCTCGCGCTCGTGAGCATCGTCATGTCGGTCCTTGGCGTCAGCGCCGACCAGTTCGGCGGGCTGCTGGTCATGGCCGCGCTGTTCGGCTTCGGCGGTTCGATCATTTCGCTGCTGGCGTCCAAGTGGGTCGCCAAGCGCTTCACCGGCGCGCGCGTGATCGAGCAGCCGCGCAACGAAGCCGAGCGCTGGCTGGTGGAGACGGTGCATCGCCAGGCCGATGCGGCCGGGATCGGCCACCCGGAAGTGGCGGTCTACGACGCGCCCGAGATCAACGCGTTCGCCACTGGCGCCAACCGGAACAACGCGTTGGTCGCGGTGTCCACCGGCCTGTTGCAGTCCATGACCCGCGACGAAGCCGAAGCGGTCCTCGGCCACGAGGTCAGCCACGTCGCCAACGGCGACATGGTCACGATGGCGCTGCTGCAGGGCGTCCTCAACACCTTCGTGATCGTGCTGGCGCGCGTCGTGGGCCGCGTCATCGACGGTTACCTGTCCGGGGGTCGCGACGGCCCGGGCATCGGCTACTTCGTCATCGTCTTCGTGCTCGACATGGTCTTCGGGCTGTTCGCGAGCATGATCGCGATGTGGTTCTCGCGCCACCGCGAGTTCCGCGCCGACGTCGGCGGGGCCACGCTCGCCGGCAAGGAGAAGATGATCGCCGCGCTCCAGCGCCTCAACCAGAACCGCGGCGTCTCCACGCTCCCCAAGCAGGTCGAGGCCTTCGGCATCAGCGGCGCCATGGCCCACGGCCTCCGCAAGCTCCTCATGACCCACCCGCCGCTCGAGGAGCGCATCGCCGCCCTCCGCAACGCCACCCCGGACCAGCACGCCGTCCGCCAAGGCCTGATGGCGTAAGTCAGCAGGGAGGGCCGACCGGGCAAAAGGGGCTAAGCACCCGCCCTGCGAAAGAGCCGGCGCTACTCGAACTCGTAGTTCATCTCGGGGCCGGCGGCCGCGAGGAAGTGGCCCTGCACGAAGTCCACGCCGGCCCCGAACAGGAAGCTCATGCTGGCGGCGTCCTGCACGAATTCCGCGATGGTGTGCTTGCCGACCTCGCGCGCCTTCGCCGCGATCTCCCGGATCCGCTCCTGGTTCTTCTGGTTGGTCGGCAGCTCCAGCATGAAATCGCGATCGATCTTCAGCAGCGTCGCATCGAAGTGGTTGAGCAACTGGAACGAATTCAGGCCCGAACCGAACTGTTCCAGGCCCACGCGAACCCCCAATGACGCCACGTTCCGCTGGAAGTCCTGCGCCGCCCGCAGGTGCGTGAAGACCTTGGCCTCCGACAGCTCCAGCACCAGCAACTCGCCCGGCACCTTGTGCGCGTCCAGCGTCTTGCCGATGTGCTCGAGCAGGCGCGAATCCTGCAGCGAGTCCTGCGTGATCTTCACCAGCAGCGACGTCCGCTTGCCCGCGTTCAACCGCTGGCCGATCACCTCGATCGCGCGACCCACGACCCAGTGGTCGATCTCCCACAGCAGCCCATGCTCCTCGGCGATCGGCAGGAATGCCGGCGGCGCGACGAGTTCGCCCGCGCTGCCCTCCATGCGCAACAGGCCCTGGTAGAGCTCGTGGCCGTCGTTGCCGGTCAGGCTGATCACCGGCTGGTAGTGCAACTGGAAGCTGCCCTTGTCCAGCGTGTCGCGGATGCGCGACACCCAGGCCTTGACCTTCTCTTCCTCGGCGCGGTCGACCGCGCCCGGGTCGAAGATCTCCGCCCGGTTGCCGCCCATCGCCACGGCCGACTGCACGCCCTGCGACGCCTTGCCCAGCACCTGCGGGACGCTGGCGATCTTCTCGCCGATCTGCACGCCACCGATGCTGGCGGTGATGTTGAGCGAATGCGCGCCGGCCTCGACCACGTGGTCGGCGAACGCCGTGCGCACCCGGTCGGCGACCTGCGTCGTGCGCACGTGGTCGCTGTCGCGGCACAGCACCGCGAACTGGTGCTCGCCGAAGCGCGCGGCCAGGTCGCCTTCGCCCAGCACGCCCTGCAGGCGTTCGGCCAGCGCGTTGATCAGCGGGTCGGCCGCGTCCAGGCCGATTTCCTGCAGCAGGCGCACGTAATGGTCGGGCTCGAGCAGGAGCAGGCCGTGGTGCGCGCCGGCCTTCGCCGAGCTGGCCACCGCATCCTCGAGCGCGCGCAGGAAGGTCTGGCGGTTGAGCAGGCCGGTGACCTGGTCGCGCTGGCGCAGTTCCTCCACCTCGCGCGCCAGTTCCGGGTCGGCTTCCTGGCGCCGGAACACGGCCTGCAGGCAATGTTCGCCTTCGTACGTGGCCGGGGTGAACTCCATCACCGCCGGGAAGACGTTGCCGTCCATGTCGCGGGCCTGCAGTTCGTAGCGCGTCGGCGGGGGCTCGCCCTTCGACATCGCCTTGAGCAGCTGCTTGAAACCGTCGACGTGTTGCGGCGCCACCAGGTCGAGCAGCGACATGCCCTCGATGTCCTCGAAGGACTCGAAGCCGAACATTTCCAGGTAGGCCTGGTTGGCACGGATGTGCATGCCTTCGTGCACGTAGGCGATCGGGTCGCGCGAGGACTCGATGAGCGTGTCGCAGCGACGCTCCGTCTCGCGCACCTGGGCTTCCAGGCGGCGCAGCGCGCGACGCACCTCCAGGTCCGACCATTCCGTGCGGACCACGTTCTGCACGTGGTCGATGCGGCTGCGCAGGGCGACGCCGCGCGCACCGTGGTCGAGTGCATGCAGCAGGCCGTTGTTGTCGAGGGTGTCGAGGATGACGATCACCGGCAGGTCCTTGCCGCTGCCGTCGACGTGCTGCATCACCTGCGGAAGCGTGATGGCCTTCGCATCCTGGGCCACCATGATGAGGTCGAACGCCTGCCCGGTGACCGCGGCGGCAAGTTCGTCCTCGTGCTCCGGACGCGTCGGGCGCACGGCGATCCCGCCATTGCGCAGCCCGCTGACGATCGCCTCGGCGGCCTCGATGCTGTCGTCGACGATCAGCAGGCGCAGGACCATGTCTTTGCCGAACTGCATGCGTTGCCCTCCGTGGGCACTTTATGACACGAAGAGGCTGCAAGCGTCCACGCGCGACGGAAAGGGATTGACGGGATGTTACGGGCCCAGCGGGCGCTTGCCGGGGTCGCCTGCGACTTCACGCACCAGGCGCGGCACCAGGTAGCCCGACAGGCGCGCCGCAAGCGCGGCATGCAGGCGCCGGGCCTCGTCGTCGGGGACCTCGAAATGGGCGGCGCCTTCGACCCGGTCCAGCTGGTGCAGGTAGTACGGCAGCACGCCCGCGGCGAAGCCTCGTTCGGACAGCGCGGCGAGGGCATCGACGCTGTCGTTGACGCCGCGCAGCAGCACCGCCTGGTTGAGCACGGTGGTGTCCGCCGCGCGCAGGCGCGCGACGGCGTCGTCGACCGACGCGTCGAACTCGTTCGCATGGTTCGCGTGCAGCACGACGGTGACCGGCCAGGGCAGGCCCGCGAGCCAGTGCACCAGTGCATCGTCCACGCGCTCGGGCAGCACCACCGGCAGGCGCGTGTGGATGCGCAGCCGCTTCACGTGCGGGACCGCCGCGAGGGCGCCGGTGACTTCGGCCAGCTTGTGCGTGGCCAGCGACAGCGGATCGCCGCCGGACAGGATCACTTCGTCGATGGTCGCGTCGCCGGCGATGGCGGCCACGGCCTCGCGCCAGCCGTCGGCCGCGGCCGTTTCCGCCGCATACGGGAAGTGGCGGCGGAAGCAGTAGCGGCAATGCACCGCGCAGCTGCCGGTGGCCACCAGCAGGGCGCGTCCCCGGTACTTGCGGATGACGCCATGCCCCGCGCGCGCGGCGGCATCGCCGACCGCGTCGAGCGTGAATCCGGGCATCGGCCGCCGTTCGGCATCGAGCGGGAGGACCTGGCGCAGCAATGGGTCGTGGGGGTCGCCCGCGCGCATCCGCGCGACGAAACCGCGCGGGACCCGCAGCGGGAAACCGTCGGCGACGCCAGGTCCGGCGGCGCCGGCTGCCAGGGTTGGCGGGCCGTCGGCGATCGCGGGCGCGAGCGCGTCCAGTCCGAGCAGGGCGAGCAGCTCGCGTGGGTCGCGCACGGCGTCCCGCCAGGCCTGTTGCCAGCGCGCCGGCTGCCGGGGGGGGAGGGGGGCAGGTATCATGGAGGGCTGAAATTATCCCTCACGGAGCACCCTGCATGGCCACTTACGGCATGAACGACGTCAAGAACGGGATGAAGATCCTGGTCAACAACGACCCGTGCATCATCACCGACACCGAGTACGTCAAGCCGGGCAAGGGCCAGGCGTTCACGCGCGTGAAGTACCGCAACATCAAGAACGGCCGGGTGCAGGAAGTCACCATGAAGGCGACCGACAACCTCGAGGCGGCCGACGTGGTCGACACGGACATGCAGTTCCTCTACTCCGATGGCGAGTACTGGCACTTCATGAACCCGGAGACCTTCGAGCAGGTGCAGGCCGACAAGGCCGGCATGGGCGGCGCGGAACTGTGGCTCAAGGGCGAGGAGGAGTGCGTCGTGACCTTGTGGAATGGTGCCCCGATCACCGTGCAGCCGCCGAACTTCGTCGAGCTGAAGATCACCGAGACCGACCCGGGTGTCCGCGGCGACACCTCCGGCGGCGGCGGCAAGCCGGCCACCCTCGAGACAGGCGCGGTGGTGCGCGTGCCGCTGTTCGTCGGCCAGGACGAGCTGATCAAGGTCGACACCCGCTCCGGCGAGTACGTCAGCCGGGTCAAGTGACCCGTGGCCTGCCACGCGTCATCCCCGCGCCCCTTGTCCTCCCCGCACCCCTTGTCATCCCCGCGCAGGCGGGGATCCAGTAACCGATGAACACGTCCCCGCGGCCCTGTGACCTCCTGATCGAAGCCGGCTGGGTCGTCCCGGTCGAACCGCATGGCGTCGTGCTGGAAGGGCACGCGGTGGCGGTCGATGGTGGCGAGGTGGTCGCGGTGCTGCCCGTCGCCGAGGCGCGGGCACGGTTCACCGCGCGCGAGGTGGTCTCGCGGCCCGGCTCGGTGCTCATCCCGGGCCTGGTCAACGCGCACACCCACAACCCGATGACCCTGATGCGCGGGGTCGCCGACGACCTGGCGCTGCACGAGTGGCTGCAACAGCACATCTGGCCGGTCGAGGCCGCGGTGATCGGGCCGGAATTCGTGGCCGACGGGGTGTCGCTGGCGATCGCGGAGATGCTGCGCGGCGGCACCACCTGTTGCAACGAAAACTACTTCTTCCCCGACGTGCAGGCCGCGACGTACAAGCGGCATGGCTTCCGCGCGCGCGTCGGGCTGCCGGTCATCGACTTCCCGACCGCGTGGGCCAAGACCGACGACGCATATTTCGACCGCGCCGGCGAGGTCCACGACCAGTGGCGCGGCGACCCGCTGGTGTCCACCGCGTTCGCGCCGCACGCGCCGTACACGGTGTCGGATGCGAGCTTCGGGCGCATCCGCATGCTCGCCGACCAGCTCGACATCCCGGTGCATTGCCATGTGCACGAGACGGCGCAGGAAGTCGCCGACTCGCTCGAGCGCCACGGCCAGCGTCCGCTCGCGCGGCTCGATCGCCTGGGCCTGGTGAACGACCGGTTGATCGCGGTGCACATGACCGCGCTCGACGACGCCGAGATCGCCCTGTGCGCACGGCGCGGCGTGTCGGTGGTGCACTGCCCGGAGTCCAACCTCAAGCTGGCCTCGGGTTTCTGCCCGGTAGCGAAGCTGCAGGCCGCAGGCGTGAACGTGGGGATCGGCACCGACGGTGCGGCGAGCAACAACGACCTGGACATGTTCGGCGAGTTGCGCACGGCGGCCTTGCTGGCCAAGGCGGTCGCCGGCGACCCGACCGCGCTGGATGCGGCCAGCGCGTTGCGTGCGGCGACGCTGGGCAGTGCGCGGGCGATGGGCCTGGACGCGCAGGTCGGCTCGATCGAAGCCGGCAAGCAGGCCGACCTGGCCTGCATCGACCTGGACCCGCTCGAGACGCAGCCGGTCTACCACGTGCTGTCGCAGCTCGCGTATGCCACCGGGCGGCACCAGGTCACCGACGTCTGGATCGCTGGCAAGGCGAAGTTGCGCGACCGCGTGCTGGTGGACGTCGATCTCGACGCATTGCTGGCGAATGCGCGCCAGTGGCGCGCGCGGATCGCGCAGGTGCGGCCATGAACACCGCGCCGCGCGAGGGCAACTTCAGCCAGGCCGAGCTGGACAAGTTCGGTGCGCTGGCGCAGCGCTGGTGGGACCCGCAGGGGCCGCAGAAGGCGTTGCACGCGATGAACCCGGTGCGGTTGCAGTACGTCGTCGATGGCTTGCGCCTCGCCGATGAACGACTGGACGGCGCGCGCGTGCTGGACGTGGGTTGCGGCGGCGGGCTCCTCAGCGAGGCATTGGCGGGCGAGGGCGCCACGGTGGTCGCGCTCGACCTGGCGCCGGACCTGTTGGAGGTCGCGCGGCTGCATGGCCTGGAAAGCGGGGCGACGGTCGACTACCGCCTGCAATCGGCCGAGGCGCTTGCAGCCGAGGCGCCCGGCAGCTTCGATGTCGTGACATGCATGGAGATGCTCGAGCACGTTCCCGATCCGGTGGCGATCGTCGACGCCTGCGCAACCTTGCTGCGGCCCGGCGGCCGGTTGTTCCTCTCGACCCTCAACCGCACGCCGGCGGCGTTCGCGCTGGCGATCGTCGGCGCCGAGTACGTCGCCCGGTTGCTGCCGAAGGGCACGCACCAGTACCGCGACTTCATCAAGCCGTCCGAACTCGCCGGCTGGTTGCGCGGCGCGGGGCTGGAACCGGAGGACGTGCGCGGGCTGGTGTACGAGCCGTGGCGCAATGCCGCGCGGCTCTCTTCGCGGGCCGACGTCAATTACCTGGCCTGCGCGCGCAAGCCGTAGCGCGGCCACCCGACGATGGGATTCCCGCGTGCAGCACTCTTCGACCTCGACGGCACGCTGCTCGACAGCGCGCCGGACATGCTGGCGACGGTCAACGCGATGCGCGCGGAGCGTGGCCGGCCGCCGATGATCCTGGCCGAACTGCGTCCGCACGTGTCCAGGGGCGCGCGGGCGATGGTCGGCGCGGCATTCGGGGACGTCGACGACGCCGTGCGCGAGACATGGATCCCGGAGTTCCTGGCGCGCTACCGCGACGCGCTCGGGCGCCACGGCGGTCCCTTCGACGGCGTCGAGGACCTGCTGCACGCGCTCGAGTCCGCGGGCGTGCCGTGGGGCATCGTGACCAACAAGCCGGTGGGCCTGGCCGCGTTGCTGATGCCGATCCTCGGCTGGGAGTCGCGCTGCGCGGTGCTGCTGGGTGGCGATTCGCTTCCGGCGCGCAAGCCCGATCCGATGCCGCTGCTGGTCGCGGCCGAACGCCTGGGCACCCGGCCGCGGGACTGTGCGTACGTCGGCGACGACGAGCGCGACATCGTCGCGGCGCGCGCCGCGGGCATGCCGTCGGTGGTGGCGCTGTGGGGATACCGGTTGTCGGGAGACGATCCGTTCGCGTGGCAGGGCGATGTCCTCGTCGATGCGCCGCGGGACCTGTGCCGGCCCGCGACGTGGCCGGTGGCGACATGAGCGACGCGGGATTCATCGACAAGTGGCGTGCGCGCTGGCCGGAGTGGGCGATCGCCGAAGTGTTCCTGCCGGCCTCGCGCCGGGAGGCCGCCCAGGCGTGGCTCGCGCTGCTGCAGGAACTGGGCGACGCCGCGTGGGGCGGCGCGGACCCGCGCCCGGGCGCGGCAAAGCTGGCGTGGTGGGCCGAGGAACTCGACGGCTGGAGCCGTGGGGCGCGGCGCCATCCGCTCGGCCAGCCGTTGTCTTCGCGCGCGGCGTCCTGGCCGGCGCTGGCCGCGGCGCTGCCGACCCTCCACGCCAGCCGCGAGCGCCCGCGCGACACGACCGGGGCCGTCGCCGCGGTTGCGCCGTTCGCGCTGGCCGCAGCCGCCGTGGAGGCCGAGCTGTCGCTGGCGCCCGCGACCGGCGCTTCGAGCGGCGACCTCGCCAGTGCGCTGCTGGCAGAGCGGCTGTTGCACCATCCGGAAGGGGCGGTACCACTGCAGTTGCTGGCTGCGCCAGCGGGCGCCGACGCGGCTGGGCAGGCCTGGGCCGCGGCGTTGCTGGCGGCCTGGCCCGCGGGCGCGCCGGTCACCCGGGCGCGGCGCCTGCACGCGATGCTGCAACGGGCGCGCCTGGCGCAGCGTGCCCGTGGCGTGGCGTCTCCCGCGCCGCTGTCGCGCTGGCGCACGGCCTGGCGGGCCTGGCAAGCCGCGCGACGGGGCGCGCCCCCGATGGGCTAGCGCGCGGCCGGGCCATGGAACGCGGTGTTCCGGCCACTGCCCCGGGGCGTGCACGCGACCCCCGGTACAATGGCCGGATGACGCCACGGCAACCCGCAAGCGGTTCCCCGCTGCCCGACGTCGCCGGCGACGCGGCGGCGCTGGCGCGCCCGCTCGACTGGGTGGGCATGTCCGGAATCGCGTTGCCGGTCCGGCTGCCGGGCGCCGACGCCGCCGGGCTGCTGGTGCCGGCCGCGGTCGACGTCGCCGTCGACCTGCGCGACCCCGGTGCACGCGGCATCCACATGTCCCGGCTGTACCTGCGACTGCAGGAGGCGTTCGCGCACGAGCCGATCACCCCCGCCGGCCTGCGCAGGATCCTCCAGGAACTGGTCGATTCGCAGCGCGGCCTCGCGTCGCGCGCGCGCGTGGCCGTGCGCTATGACCACCTGCTGCTGCGCCCGGCGCTCGAGAGCGGGCATGCCGGCTGGAAGCGCTATCCCGTGTCGATCGAGGCCACGCTCGCCGATGACCACCTGCAGCTGTGGTTGCAGGTCGGCGTCGAATACTCGAGCACGTGCCCGGCGTCGGCCGCGTTGTCGCGCCAGCTCAACGCGGAGCGCTTCGCCTCGGACTTCGCCGCCGCCCGTCCCTTGTCGACCGCGGTGGTGCGCGACTGGCTGGCCTCGGAACGCGGGATGGCCGCGACCCCGCACGCGCAGCGCAGCACCGCGCGGGTGCGGGTGGAGCTGCGCCCGGCGTTCGCCGGGCTGCCGGTGCCCGACCTGGTCGACCGGGTCGAGGCCGCGCTGGGCACGCCGGTGCAGACCGCGGTGAAGCGCGAGGACGAGCAGGCGTTCGCGCGGCTCAACGCCGAGCACCTGATGTTCGCCGAAGACGCCGCGCGCCGCGTCGCCGCCGCGCTGCACGATGACGAGCGGGTGCAGCGTTTCGAGGTCGACGTGGCGCACCACGAGAGCCTGCACGCGCACGACGCGGTCGCACGCGTCACCGGCTGATCGTGGGAGCCGCCACGGCGGCTCCCACGGTTATTCGCCCAGCACCAACGCCGGATCCACCCGCACGTCGAACCAGTTCATGCCCCAGTGCAGGTGCGGGCCGGTCGCGCGGCCGGTGGCGCCGACGGTGCCGATGGCTTCACCCTGTTCCACCTCGTCGCCCACCGCGACGTCGATCCGCGACAGGTGCAGGAAGTTCGAGCTGACGCCGTGCCCGTGGTCCAGCAGCACGGTGCCCCCGGTGATGTAGAGGTCGTCCGCGAGGGTGACGACGCCGCTGGCGGGCGCACGCACCGGTGTCCCCGCGGCCGCGGCGATGTCCATGCCCGAATGTCCGCCCCCCGGGCGGCCGTTGTAGACGCGGCCGCTACCGAACTTGCCACTGATCCGGCCGCGTACCGGCCATGTGAACGCCTGGGCGAACCCGGTCCGCGCGTCGTCGCGCGTGCGCGCGGCAGCCACGGCTGCAGCCTCGCGCGCGATGCGCTCGGCGACCGCCTTCGGCGGATCCACCGTGTCCGGCGGGACGCCGTCGATGATCTCGATGTCCCACTCGCGCGCGACGACTTCGGGGCTGTCCCATTCGACGGTGCCGTCGGGGCGCGTCACCTTGACCGGCACGCGACCGGTCGCGTCGCGGGCGACGCCGAACACGAAGCGGCCGTCGGCGGCGACGCGCACCCCGCGGCCCGCGACCTGCACCCGGTTGCCGGGATCGGTGCGCGCGACGACGAGCGCGCCTTGCGACACCTGGTCGGGCACCCGTGTCCCCGTGGGAGCCGCCATGGCGGCGAATGGAACCAACATCGCCGCCATGGCGGCTCCCACGACGGCCTGCGCCAGTGGTGCCTTCACCGCGAGAACGCCAGCCGCTGGCCGCGCGGCGTGCCGACCAGCGCGCGCCCGTCCCACGCCTGGATGCCATTGACCCAGGTGGACGCGATCCGCGAATGGAAGGTCATGCCCTGGAACGGCGACCAGCCGCACTTGGACAGGACGTCCTCGCGACGGACCGCCATCGGCGTGTCGTCCACCAGCACCAGGTCGGCGTGGTAACCCTCGCGCAGGAAGCCGCGCCCTGCGACGTCGAACAGTTGCGCTGGCGCATGCGCGAACTTCTGCACGACCTGCGTGGTGGTCAGCAGGCCCTCGTGCACCAGCTCCAGCGCCGCGCGCAGGGCATCCTGCACCAGCGGCAACCCGGAGGGCGCGGCGGTATAGGGCTGGTGTTTCTCCTCCCAGGTATGCGGCGCGTGGTCGGTGGCCAGCACGTCGATGGTGTCGTCGGCCAGGGCGCGGACGATCGCTTCGCGGTCGGATGCGTCCTTGATGGCCGGGTTGCACTTGATCAGGTGGCCCAGGCGCGCGTAGTCGCCACGGTCGAAGCGGGTGAAGTGGATGCAGGTCTCGGCGGTGATGCGCTTGCGCAACGTGCCGTCCGCATCGAGCAGCGGCCCGCGGTCGAACAGCGCCAGCTCGTCCGCCGTGGAGATGTGCAGCACGTGCAGCCGCGTGCCATGCGTGCGCGCGAGCGAAATCGCCAGCCGCGTCGACTTGATGCAGGCCTCGCGCGAGCGGATGTCGGGGTGGCACTCGGCCGGGATGTCGTCGCCGTACTTCGCCTGGTAGCGGGCGAGTTCGGCCTCGATCATCGGCGTGTCCTCGCAGTGCGTGATGATCGGCACCGGGGCGTCGCGGAAGATCGCGTCGAGCGTGTCGGGATCGTCCACCAGCATGTTGCCGGTGGAAGCGCCCATGAACACCTTCAGCCCCGGCGTCGCCTTCGGGTCGATCGCGCGGATCGCCTCGATGTTGTCGTTGCTCGCGCCCATGTAGAACCCGTGGTTGCCCCACACCCGGCCCGCCGCGCGCCGGTACTTGTCCGCCAGCGCCTCGGCGTCCAGCGTCGGGGGGCGGGTGTTGGGCATGTCCATGAAGCTCGTGATGCCACCGGCAACCGCCGCCGCGGACTCGGTGGCCATGTCGGCCTTGTGCTCCATCCCCGGTTCGCGGAAGTGCACCTGGTCGTCGATCATCCCCGGCAGCAACCGGCGCCCGCGCGCATCCACCACCGTTTCGCCCGGCTTCGCGCCGAGTTGCGTGCCGATCTGCCCGATCCGCCCGTCGGCGATGCGCAAGTCCGCGTCGAACTCCCGGCCTTCGTTGACGAGGCGGGCGTTGACGATCAGCGTTCCCTGTGAAGGCGGGCTCATGGGCGATGGTGTCCTGTGTGGGGAGGGGGCACGGGGTCCGTATCGGGCACCGGGTCGTGCCCGCCCGGATGCAGCGGATGGCAACGTGCGACCCGCCGGGCCGCGAGCCAGCTGCCACGGGTCGCGCCATGGCGCGCGATCGCCTGCATGGCGTATTCCGAACAACTGGGGAAGAAGCGGCAACGCGGTCCGAGCAACGGGCTCAACCAGCGTTTGTAGGCGCGCAAAAGGGCGAGCAGCAACGTGGTGGGCAGGCGGTCGATCATGCTCCGGCCCCTGAATGGGTCACGCGGCGGCGACACGGGTGGTCGCGGTTGCCGCGATATGCCGGTCAGGGTATAACAGCGCGCTTTCCCGCCTCAAGGGAATCAAGGGACATATCGCTCGTGGCAGTGAAGAAACCTGCAAGAAAGGCCCCCAAGGCCACCAAGAAGTCGCCGGCGAAATCCGCGGCGAAGACATCCTCTGCAAAGCAGGCCGCGGCAAAGAAGGCCGCTTCGAAGAAGCCGGCGGGAAAGACCGCCAGGGCCCCCGCGAAGAAGTCGCCTGCGAAGGCCGCGAAGAAGCCCGTGGCGAAGAAGTCCGCGCCCGTGAAGAAGGCCGCGCCGGCGAAGAAGCCGGTCGCGAAGCGGGCGCCTGCGAAGAAGGCCGCGCCGGCGAAGAAGCCCGTCGCCAGGAAGCCCGTGCCCAGGAAGGCAGCACCTGCAAAGGCGGCCCAGGCCAAGGCAGCGCCGAAGAAGGCGGCGCAGAAGCAGGCGCCCGCCGCGAAGGCCGTGCCTGCATCGCGCCCCGCAAAGGCACCGAACAAGCCCGCAGCGATCAAGAAGCCCGCCGCGCGTCCCGCGTCGAAGACCGCTGCCGTCGAGCCGGTGCGCCCGCCCACGCGGCCCGTGCCGCAGCGTCCCACCGGCAAGGTCGCGGTCGCGGTGCCTTCGCGCCCGCAGCAGCCGGTCTCGCGCGGCAAGCTGAAGGTCGTGCCGTACGACACCGACGACACCACCGGTCGTCCCATCGTCCCGCAGGGCTACCGTCCCTCGCAGGATGAGGAGTACATGAACCCGCTGCAGCTGGAGTACTTCCGCCAGCGGCTGCTGCAATGGCGCGCGGACCTGGTCGAGGAATCCAAGCAGACCATCGAGAACCTGAAGGACGAGGTGCGCGACGTCGGCGACGAGGCCGAGCGCGCCACGCGCGAGACCGAGAACTCGCTGGAGCTGCGCACCCGCGACCGCTACCGCAAGCTGATCAGCAAGATCGACAGCACGCTCAAGCGCGTCGATTCCGGCGACTACGGGTTCTGCGCCGACACCGGCGAGGAGATCGGCCTGGAGCGCCTGGAGGCGCGCCTGACCGCCGAGCGCACCATCGACGCGCAGGAGCGCTGGGAACACCTGCAGAAGCAGATGGGCGACTGAAGCCCCCCTTGTGGGAGCGGCCATGGCCGCGAAGCGCTTTCGCCGGCGTGCCGGCTCCCACACGAAAAGACGGGAAAACCCGGCGCAAGCCGGGTTTTCTTCATGGGTCAGTGCAGGTCCGACAGGTCCAGGCGCCGCAGTTCCGGTGCCTTCCGCGCCGTCACCGCCACCACGCCCATCGTGACGAACCCGCCCAGCACCACGGCGGGCACCAGGCCCAGCAGCCGCGCCATGGTGCCGGCGTAGAACGCGCCGAGCTCGTTCGACGATCCGACGAACAGCCCGTTGATCGACGACACGCGCCCGCGCATCTCGTCGGGCGTGGCCAGTTGCATGATGGTCGAGCGCAGCACGACCGAGACGCCGTCGCACAGCCCGGACGCGAACAGGAAGGCCGCCGACAGCCAGAAATGCGTCGACAGCCCGAAGCCGACGATGCACATCCCGAACCCCGCGACCGCGAACAGCAGCAACCGGCCGGCATGGCGGTCCGGCGGGTGGCGCGCCATCCAGGTGCCGACGATCACCGCGCCCAGTGCCGGCGCCGCGCGCAGGATGCCCAGGCCCTCGGGGCCATAGTGCAGGATTTCCTTGATGAAGGCGGGCAGCAGCGACACCGCGCCGCCGAACAGCACCGCGAACATGTCCAGCGCCAGCGCGCCCAGCAACACCTGGTGGCCGGCCACGAAGCGGACGCCGTCGCGGATGCTCTCGAACACGGGCGCGCGCTGCAGCAGGATCGGCGGTTCGGTGACGCTGACCAGGCGGATCGCGACGGCAGCGCCGGCCGCGAGCACCACCGCGACCATGTAGGCGGCGGCGATGCCCCAGACGCCGATCACCAGGCCGCCGACGGCGGGGCCGACCACGAGCCCGAGCTGGAAGGTGACGCTGCCGATGCCGGCGCCCCGCGTGAACTGCGGCCGCGGCAGCACGCGCGCGAACAGGGCGTTGTACACGGGGCTCAGGAACGCGCGGGCCGCGCCGGTGAGGGCGATCGCCGCATAGATCGGCCAGGTGCGTGGCGGGCCCCCATCGACGCCCGCCGTGGAGATCCAGCCAAGCGCGATCGCGGTGAGCAGCAGCGCAGTGACCGCCAGGCCGATGCTGGCGACCATGCCGAGCTTGCGCCGTGGCAGGTGGTCCACCAGGTACCCGGCGAACGGCGCCGTGCAGAAATACGGGATCACTTCGGCCAGGCCGATCAATCCCAGCGAGAACGGATTGCGCGTCAGCTCGTAGACATGCCAGCCGACCGTGACCGCGACGACCTGGTACGACAGCACGCCGAGCAGGCGGTAGGCGAGCAGCCCGACGAAGCCGTGGTTCCGCATCGGGTTGGCCGGCGGCGCCCCCGCTTCCGTCGGCGCGCCGGGATCGTTCACGCCAGGGTCGACCCTGCGCGTTCGCGGATGAAGGCGAGCAGGGCGGCCAGGCCGTTGCTGCGCGTCGGCGACAGGTGCTTCGCCAGGCCGATGGCTTCGATGTAGTCCGGGTCGGTGGCGACGATCTCCGCCGCCGGGCGGCCCGAGTACACGCGCAGGGCGAGGAAGACCAGGCCGGAGACGATGGCCGAGTCGCTGGTCGCGTGGAACGCCAGCTGCTGCGCATCACCTTCGGCCACGATCCAGACGATCGACTGGCAACCATGCAGGCGATGCTCCTCGGTCTTCCACTGCTCCGGGAACGGCGGCAGCTTGCGGCCCAGGTCGATCAGGTACTGGTAGCGCTCGGACCAGTCGCCGAAGAACGCGAATTCCTCGGCGATCGCGCGTTGTGCCTCGGCGGCGGAGGGTTCGAGGGGAAAGAGGGTCGTCATCGTCGTCATCCCCGTGCAGGCGGGGATCCATGCGTCCGGGGGGTGGATTCCCGCCTGCGCGGGAATGACCGGGGGCGGGTCATGTGCGGCGCCAGCGCACGCCCGCGGGCGTGTCCTCGAGCAAGATGCCTTCGCCCGCGAGTTGCCCGCGGATGGCATCGGCCCGGGCGAAATCCCGGGCCGATTTCGCGGCGTTGCGCTCGTCGACCAGCGCCTGGATGCGCGCGTCGTCGCCGGCATCCGCGCCGCCACTGCCGAACCATGCGGCCGGCTCCTGCTGCAGCAGGCCCAATGCCAACCCGCCGCCGAGCAGTGCGGACTTCAGCCTCGCGCGGTCGCCCGCGGTGGCCGCCTTGCGTGCCTCGCCTGCGATGCGCGACACCTCCGCCAGCGCCTGGGGCGTGTTGAGGTCGTCGTCCAGCGCCGCCTCGACCGCGGCCGGGATGACCGCCGATGCAGCGACATCGACCAGGTCGCGCAACGTCCCGTACAGCCTGTCCAGCGTGCGCCGCGATTGCTCCACCAGCGCGTCGGACCACTCCAGCGGCTGCCGGTAGTGCGCCGACAGCAGCGCGTGGCGCAGCGCCTCGGGCGGGTGCTCGCGCACCAGTTCGTGCACGCGACGGATGTTGCCCACCGACTTGGCCATCTTGGCGCCGCCGAAATTCAGCATGCCGTTGTGCAGCCACCACCGGGCGAACGGCTTGCCCCCGTGCGCGCATTCGCTCTGCGCGATCTCGTTCTCGTGGTGCGGGAACTGCAGGTCGACGCCGCCGGCGTGGATGTCGATCGTCTCGCCCAGGTGCGCGGCCGCCATCGCGGAGCATTCGATGTGCCAGCCCGGGCGGCCACGGCCCCACGGCGAATCCCATCCGGGGAGGTCGTCGGTCGACGGCTTCCACAGCACGAAATCGCCAGGGTCGCGCTTGTACGGCGCCACCTCGACGCGGGCGCCTGCCAGCATCTCGTCCGGGTCGCGGCGTGACAGCTTGCCGTACCCAGGGTAGCGCGCGACCGCAAACAGGACGTGCCCCTCGGCCGCGTAGGCATGCCCGCTGGCCACGAGCCGCTCGATCATCGCGATGATCTCGGGGATGTGCCCCGTCGCCGTGGGCTGCAGTTCCTGCGGCTCGACCCCGAGCGCCGCCATGTCCTGGCGGTAGGCCGCGGTGAAGCGGTCGGTGATCGTGCCGATGGGCGTGCCCGCCTCGCTGGCCGCCGCGTTGATCTTGTCGTCGACGTCGGTGATGTTGCGCGCGTAGCGCAGCCCGCCGAAACGCCGGCGGAGCACGCCGGCCAGCACGTCGAACACGACCGGCCCGCGCGCGTTGCCGATGTGCACGTAGTTGTAGACCGTCGGCCCGCACAGGTACATGGTCGGGCAGGCCGGGTCGAGCGGCACGAACGGCTCGACCCGCCGCGTCAGGCTGTTGAAGAGGCGCAGGCTCATCGTCGGCAGGCAGGGGCGGAACCCGTGATTCTACCGGCCGCGGACCCCGGGGACGGCGGACGACAGCACCGGTTAAGCCCTCGCGGGCCGCGACCGCCTAAACTGCGCGGCATGCCCAGCGCGCCGTCCCCGAGCTTCGTCGCCTCTGCCGCCATGGCCGCCCTGGTCGCGATGGCCGCCGCCACGGCCACGGCCCAGGAAGTGCAGCGCAGCGTGATCCAGGTGGAGAACGTGCGCATGGACTACGCCCAGGTGATGCGCGTGCGGCCGGTCTTCCAGACCCTGCACGCGACGCGCATGGAGCAGCGCTGCAAGACGCCCGAAGGGATCGTGGTGGTCGAACCCAGGGATGGCGAGCCCGGCCGGTTCGCGCGTTTCGTCGATGCCGTGCGCGACGTCCTGTCCCCCGACGAGATGCCGCGTACGGTCGATGCCGTGCCGGCGAACGCGATCGACTGCGACATGGTCCAGGTCGAGCGCGAGTTCCGGCGCGCGATCGCGTACGACGTGGACTACGTCTACAAGGGCGCCAAGTACCGTTCGCGCCTGCCGGACGACCCGGGCAACCACCTGCGGGTCCGGGTCTCGGTGACCCCCGTGATGGGATCGGCCGAGACCCCCTGACCGGCCGTTGCGCCCGGCCCGGGCGCATGCGAGCATGCGCGTCCGATGACCTTCCCCCGCGCCGACGCCGTCGTCCTGACCTCCGCCCGCATGGCGGCCGGCATGACTTCGCGCGCGCGCCGACGCCCAGCCCCAAACCAGGCCGGGTAGCCGCACTGCACGCATTCGCAACACCTGCGTGACACACGATGAGCCCAGCCACCGCGCTGGGCTCTTGCGTTCCGGGCCCGGCACCCACCACGGAACCGCCGATGACCACCCCCACACCCGCTTCCCGCCCCGGCCATTTCCTGGACACCCAGGACTGGAGCCGCGCCGACCTCGACGCACTGCTCGACCGCGCCGACCGCTTCAAGCGCGAGCCGCTGGGCAACGCGCTGGCCGGCCGGTCGATCGCCCTGCTGTTCTTCAACGCCTCGCTGCGCACCCGCGCCAGCTTCGAACTGGGCGCGTTCCAGCTGGGCGGCCACGCGATCGTGCTGCAGCCGGGCAAGGACGCCTGGCCGATCGAGTTCGAAGCGGGGACCGTGATGGATGGCGAAGCCGAGGAGCACGTGGCCGAAGTCGCGCGGGTGCTCGGGCGCTACGTCGACCTGGTCGGGGTGCGGGCATTCCCGAAGTTCGTCGACTGGTCGACCGATCGCGAGGACCGGGTGCTGCGCGCCTTCGCGCAGCATTCGCCGGTGCCGGTGATCAACATGGAGACCATCACCCACCCCTGCCAGGAACTCGCGCACGCGATGGCGCTCCGCGAGCATTTCGGCACCGCGGACCTGCGCGGCAGGAAGTACGTCCTGACCTGGACGTACCACCCCAGGCCGCTCAACACCGCCGTCGCCAACTCCGCGCTCACCATCGCCACCCGGATGGGCATGGACGTGACGCTGCTGTGCCCCTCGCCGGAGTACCTGCTCGATGGGCGCTACATGGACCGGGCCGCGCGCAATGCCGCGGGGGAGGGCGGCGCGTTCCGGGTCAGCCATGACATCGAGGCGGCCTATGCGGGCGCCGACGTCGTGTATGCCAAGAGCTGGGGCGCACTGCCGTTCTTCGGTCGCTGGGACGCCGAAAGGCCATTGCGGGAGCGCAATCGCCACTTCATCGTCGACGAGGCCAAGATGGCCCTCACCAATGATGCGGTGTTCTCCCATTGCCTGCCGCTGCGGCGCAACGTCAAGGCCACCGACGCCGTGATGGATTCGCCGCGGTGCATCGCGATCGACGAGGCGGAAAACCGGTTGCACGTGCAGAAGGCCGTGATGGCCACCCTCGTCGAACCCCTCCCGGATACCCACTGACATGACCGACAAGTCCATCGTCCTCGCCTTCTCGGGCGGCCTCGACACCAGCTTCTGCGTGCCCTGGCTGCGCGAGCGCGGCTGGCAGGTGCATACGGTCTTCGCGGACACCGGCGGCGTGGACGCCGCGGAACGCGCGTACATCGAGCAGCGTGCCAAGGAACTCGGCGTGGCTTCGCACGTGACGATCGATGGCGGTCCCGCGCTGTGGGACGACTTCGTCCGGCCCTTCGTGTGGGCGGGGGAGGGGTACCAGGGCCAATATCCCTTGCTGGTGTCCGACCGCTACCTGATCGTCGATGCGACCCTGGCGCGGGCGCGCGACCTGGGCACCCGGGCGATCGCCCATGGCTGCACGGGCATGGGCAACGACCAGGTGCGGTTCGACCTGGCGGTCAAGGCGTCCGGCGGCGGATTCGACATCGTGGCGCCGATCCGCGAGATCCAGAAGGCGCACGCACAGGTGCGCGCCTACGAGCAGGCGTTCCTGGCCGAGCGGGGCTTCGACGTGCGCGCGAAGCAGCAGGCCTACACCATCAACGAGAACCTGCTGGGCGTGACCTTGTCCGGCGGCGAGATCGACCGGTGGGAGGCGCCGGGCGAGGGCGCGCGCGGCTGGTGCGCGCCGCGCGCGGACTGGCCGGTCGATCCGCTGCGCGTGACGCTGCGCTTCGTGCGCGGCGAGGCGGTGGCGCTGGACGGCGAGGCGATGGCGGGACCCGCCCTGCTGGCGCGGCTCAACGCGCTGTTCGCCCGATACGGGGTGGGGCGCGGGCTGTACACGGGCGACACCACCATCGGGCTCAAGGGCCGGATCGTGTACGAGGCCCCCGGGCTCGCGGCGTTGCTGGCCGCGCATCGCGCGCTCGAGGAGGCGGTGCTGAGCAAGCAGCAGAACCGGTTCAAGCCCGAGGTCGCGCGGCGCTGGGTGGAACTGGTCTACGAAGGGTTCTTCCACGACCCGCTCAAGACGGACCTGGAGGCCTTCCTCGCGTCCTCGCAGCGCATGGTCAACGGCGAGGTGGTGCTGGAGACGGGCGGCGGCCGCGTGGATGCCGTGGCGGTGCGCTCGCCGCACCTGTTGCAGGCGGCGGGGGCGACCTACGCGCAATCCGCCGACTGGGGCGTTGAGGAAGCCGAAGGCTTCATCAAGCTGTACGGCATGAGCAGCACGCTGTGGGCCGAGGTCAACCGGCGCGGGGGCGACGGGTCGTGAGTGCACTGCGCGACGCCGTGTTGCACCACCTCGCCGCGCTGGTCGCCTTCGACACGCGCAATCCGCCGCGCGCCATCGGCACCGGGGGCATCTTCGACTACCTGCGGGCGCAGTTGCCCGGCTTCGACTGCACGGTGACCGACCACGGCGAAGGCGCCGTCTCGTTGCTGGCCGTGCGCGGCCGGCCGACCCGCGTGTTCAACGTGCACCTGGACACGGTGCCGTCCTCGCCGGCGTGGAGCGCGGACCCCCTGTTGCTGCGCATCGACCACGGGCGCGCCATCGGCCTGGGCGCGTGCGACATCAAGGGCGCCGCGGCGGGGCTGCTGGCCGCGGCCGCCGCCACGCGCGGGGACGCGGCATTCCTGTTCAGCACGGACGAGGAGGCCAACGACGCGCGCTGCATCCAGGCTTTCCTGGCAAGCGACCACGGGTTCATCGAGGCGATCGTCGCCGAGCCGACCGGCTGCGAGGCCGTGCTGGCCCACCGCGGCATCAGCGCGGTGCGCATGCGGTTCCGTGGCCGTGCAGGCCATGCGTCGGGCAGCGAGGCCTCGCATGGCAGCGCGGTGCACCACGCGATGCGCTGGGGCGCCGCGGCGCTGGCGTTCGCCGACGCCCAGGCGCACGCGCGCTTTGGCGGCCTGACCGGCCTGCGCTTCAACGTCGGCCGCGTGGAAGGCGGGATCAAGGCGAACGTGATCGCGCCGCAGGCCGACGTCGGATTCGGCTTCAGGCCGCTGCCCTCGATGGCGTTCGAGGTGCTGCACGAACGCCTCGGCGCGCTGGCCGAGCCCGGCACGGTCGAGCGCTACGAGGAGACCTTCCGCGGCCCGCCGTTGCCGTCCGGCACCGTGGCCGATGCCGAGGAGCGCCGCCTGGAGGCGCGCGACCTGGCCGAGGCGCTCGACCTGCCCATCGGCAACGCGGTCGACTTCTGGACCGAGGCATCGCTGTTCTCCGCCGCGGGCCTCACCGCGCTGGTGTACGGGCCGGGCCGCATCGCGCAGGCGCACACCGCGGACGAATGGGTGGCGGTCGCGGAACTGGAAGCGTATGCCGCCTCCATCGCCCGCATCCTCGACAACGCGCCCCGTGGGAGCCGCCATGGCGGCGAATAGCCAGACCCGGCAGACCATCGTCCGGCTGCTGTCCAGCATGGCCAGCCAGAAGGAGGTCACCCAGTACCTCAAGCGGTTCTCGCAGCTGGACGCCGCGCGCTTCGCCGTGGTCAAGGTCGGTGGCGCGGTCCTGCGCGACGACCTCGACGCACTGACCTCGTCGCTGGCCTTCCTGCAGGAGGTCGGCCTGACGCCCATCGTGCTGCACGGCGCCGGCCCGCAACTGGACGAGGCGCTCGCCGAAGCGGGCATCGAGCGCCAGGTCGTCCACGGCATGCGCGTGACGTCACCCGAGGCGCTCGCCGTCGTGCGCCGCGTGTTCCATGCCCAGAACCTGCGGCTGGTCGAGGCACTGCAGCGGTTCGGCGCGCGCGCGACGTCGCTGGTGGGAGGCGTGTTCGAGGCGGGGCCGCTGGACCTCGCGACCTACGGCCTGGTCGGCGCGGTCGAGCGCGTCGAACTCGCGCCGCTGCGCGCCGCGCTGCAGGGCGGTTCGATCCCGGTCATCGCCAGCCTCGGCGAGACCGCGGGCGGGCAGATCCTCAACGTCAATGCCGACGTCGCCGCGAACGCACTGGTCCAGGCGTTGCAGCCCTACAAGATCGTGTTCCTGACCGGCACCGGCGGGTTGCTCGACGGCGAGGGCAGGGTGATCGACTCGATCAACCTGTCGAGCGAGTACGCGCACCTGATGGCACAGCCGTGGCTGGGCGGCGGCATGCGGCTCAAGCTCGAACAGGTGAAGGCGCTGCTGGATGCCCTGCCACCCGCGTCGTCGGTCTCGATCACCCGCCCGTCCGAACTGGCGCGCGAGCTGTTCACCCACAAGGGCTCCGGCACGCTGGTGCGGCGCGGCGAGCGCGTGCTGGTGGCCGGCGACTGGTCGGCGCTGGACCTGCCGCGCCTGCGGGCGCTGGTCGAATCGGCGTTCGGCCGGCCGCTGGCAGCGGACTACTTCGAGCGGACCGTGCTGCATCGCGCCTACGTCAGCGAGCATTACCGCGCCGCGGTCGTGCTCACCCGCGAGGCTGCAGGGACGTACCTGGACAAGTTCGCCGTGCTCGACGAGGCACAGGGTGAAGGCCTGGGCCGCGCGGTGTGGCAGGCGATGCGCGAGCAGAACCCGTCGGTGTTCTGGCGCTCGCGCCGCGGCAATCCCGTGAACGCGTTCTACTTCGCCGAATGCGACGGGTGCCTGAAGCAACCCGACTGGAAGGTCTTCTGGTACGGGATCGACGACCTCGGCGCGGTTGCACGCTGCGTCGAGCATTGCCGCACGCGCCCTGCCACGCTGGGCGCACCGCAGCCACGGGAGCAGACGGCATGAGCAGGGAGGCGGACTGGACCACGGTACCCGTGCTGGAAGGCGACTACGTCCGGCTCGAGCCGTTGGCGCACGCCCACGCCGAAGGCCTGCGCGAGGCCACCGCCGATGGCCGGCTCTGGGAACTCGCGGCCACCAGCGTGCCCGCGCCCGACGAGGTCGAGGACTGGATCGCGGCCGCACTGGCCATGCAGGCGTCGGGCAACGCGATGGCATTCGCCGTACGCGATGCCGGTGGACGCATCGTCGGGTCGACGCGCTACTACGACCTGCTGCCCGCCACCCCGCGGCTGCAGATCGGGTACACCTGGTATGCGAAGTCGGTGCAGCGCACCGGCCTCAACAGCGAAGCCAAGCTGCTGTTGCTCGGCCACGCCTTCGAGCAACTGGGCTGCGTGTCCGTCGGCCTGCAGACGAGCACGCGGAACGTCGCCTCGCGCGCGGCCATCGCGCGCCTCGGGGCTTCGCTGGAAGGCATCACCCGCCGGCACCTGAGGCACCGCGACGGCAGCCTGCGCGACACCGCCACCTACTCGATCATCGACAGTGAGTGGCCCACGGTGAAGGCGGCGCTGCAGCGGGACCTGGAGGATCGCCGTCATGGCTGAGCGCGCCATCCGCCTGGGCATCGCGGGCGCGCGCGGGCACGTGGGCGTGGAGCTGATCCGGCTGGTGGCGGGGCATCCCGGCTTCGACCTCGCGTTCGTGTCCTCGCGCGAGCTCGAAGGACAGCGGGTCGCCGACCACGTCACGGCCTGGCAGGGCGAGCTTCGCTACACGGCCGCCGACCACGACGCGCTGCCCGGGTTCGCCGCGGATGCCATCGTGCTCGCCCTGCCGAACGGGAAGGCAGGCGCGTGCGTGGCCGCGTTCGACCGGTCGGGTGCCGACCCCGTGCTCATCGACCTGTCGGCCGACTACCGATTCGATCCGGACTGGCACTACGGCCTCCCCGAGCTGACGCGCGGCGAATATCGCGGACAGCGACGGATCAGCAACCCGGGCTGCTACGCCACCGCGATGCAGCTGGCGATCGCCCCGATGCGCGACGTGCTGGCGGGGCCGGTGCAGTGCTTCGGCGTGTCCGGTTACTCGGGCGCCGGCACCACGCCGTCGGACAAGAACGACCCGTCGGTGCTGCGCGACAACCTGGTGCCGTACGCGCTCACCGGGCACGTGCACGAACGCGAGGTGGCGCACCGGCTGGGGCATCCGGTCGAGTTCATGCCGCACGTGGCGCCGCATTTCCGTGGCATCACCGTGACCGCGAACCTGCACCTGTCGCGGACCTTCCCCGCATCGGAAGTGCGCGCGCGCTACGCCGATCGCTACGGCGGCGAACCGCTGGTCCGCGTGGTCGACGAGGCCCCCTGGGTGAGCCGCATCGCCGGCCGCCACCACGTCGAGGTCGGCGGATTCACCCTGTCGCCCGACGGGCGTCGCCTGGTGGTCGTGGCCACCGAGGACAACCTGCTCAAGGGCGCGGCGACCCAGGCGTTGCAGAACCTCAACCTGGCCTTCGGCTTCGACGAATTCACCGGCATTCCCTTGGAGCCAACGACATGACCGACCTCCTGTGGCAGAAGCCGGGCATCGCGGTGGACGCGGCCATCCAGGCGTTCCTGGCCGGCGACGACGTGGTGCTGGACCGGGAATTCTTCCTGTTCGACCTGCAGGCCAGCCTGGTGCACGCGGAGGGCCTGCAGCGCATCGGGTTGCTCGCGGACGACGAACTCACGGGCATCCGCCGCGAACTCGGGGCCCTGGCGGAGGATTTCGCCAGCGGCGCGTTCGTCCTCGATGACCGCCACGAGGACGGACACTCCGCGATCGAGGCGCGGCTGGTGGCGCGGCTGGGCGATGCCGGCAAGCGCATCCACGCCGGCCGCAGCCGCAACGACCAGGTGCTGGTCGCCACGCGCCTGTGGCTGAAGGACCGGCTGGCGCGACTGCAGTCGATCGCGGTCGAGGTGGCCGGCATCGCGCTCGACCGCGCTGAAGCCGAGGCCGACCTGCCGATGCCGGGGTACACCCACCTGCAGCGCGCCGTGGTGTCGTCGGCCGGCATGTGGTGGGCCGGCTGGGCCGAGGCCTTCATCGACGACGCCGCGCGCGCGCGCGACACCTGCGGGTGGGTCGATGCCAATCCCCTGGGTACCGCGGCGGGCTACGGCGTCAACCTGCCGCTGGATCGCGACCATGCGACCCGGGCCCTCGGCTTCGGCCGCCTGCAAATCGCGGCGACCTACGCCCAGCTCTCGCGCGGCAAGTTCGAGCTCGCGGCACTGGAGGCACTTGGCAGCGCGATGCTCGACCTGCGTCGCCTGGCCTGGGACCTCAGCCTGTTCACCAGCGCGGAATTCGGTTTCGTCTCGCTGCCGCCGCATTACACGACCGGCAGCTCGATCATGCCGAACAAGCGCAACCCGGACGTCGTGGAGCTGATGCGCGGCACCTACGCCAGCGTCGCCGCCGCGCGCACCGAGGTCGAGCAGCTGCTGTCATTGCCGTCCGGCTACCACCGCGACCTGCAGGTCACCAAGGGTGCGCTGTTCCACGGGTTCGGCAGGGGCCTGCAGGCGCTGGCCTTGCTGCCCGACCTGCTGCGCGGCCTGCAGTGGCGCGAGGACGCCATGCGCGCGGCGCTGGACCCGTCGATGTACGCCACCGACCTGGCGGTCGAGCTGGCCCGGGACGGGACGCCGTTCCGCGATGCGTACCGCCAGGCGGCCGACCCGGCGCGGTGGCGGGGCGGCAGCCCGGCCGCCAGCCTGGCGGCGCGGGTGTCGCCGGGCGCCGCGGGGGACCTGCGCCTGCGGGACCTGCGCGCGCGCCTGGAGCAGGTGTCCGCCTCCACATGACGTGGGCACCGGCAGGCCTATGCTGGGCCGATACCGACCCGAGGAGCAGTGGATGAAAGGTTTCGTCGACGACATCGAGAAGCGCACCGAGGACAACGGCGACTTCCGCCGCGTGCTCTACACCGGCAGCAACATGCAGCTGGTCCTGATGGCGCTGCAGCCGGGCGAGGAGATCGGCTCGGAGGTCCACGACGACCGCGACCAGTTCTTCCGGGTCGAGGCTGGTTCGGGGGAGATCGTGATCGACGGGGCCACGAGCCCGGTCGAGGCCGACATGGCGATGATCGTGCCGGCGGGGGCGCGCCACAACGTGCGCAACACCGGTGACGTGCCGCTGAAGCTCTACACCCTGTACGCGCCGCCGGAGCACCGCGAGGGCACCGTGCATGCGACCAAGGCCGACGCGGACGGGGACCATGAGCACTTCGACGGCAAGACGACCGAGTAGGCCCGCACGAAAAAGCCGCCCTTGGGCGGCTTTTGCGGGTCCGGATTGGTCGGGGAGACAGGATTTGAACCTGCGACTTCTACGTCCCGAACGTAGCGCTCTACCAGGCTGAGCTACACCCCGACGGCCGAGCTGGCCATTGTAGTGACTCGGCCGGGGCCCGGGCAACCGGTCCGATGGGCTCCGTTAAACTGTGCGCTCAGTCGCCGGGGACCTGAACGCCTTGATCAAGCCACGCACGCCGCCGGGGGTCATGGAGCTGCTGCCCCGCGACCAGGTTGCCTTCCAGCGCATGCTCGACGCCATCCGGTCGACCTTCGAGCGCTACGGCTTCCTGCCGGTCGAGACCCCGGTGTTCGAGTTGTCGGACGTGCTGCTGACCAAGACCGGCGGGGACACCGAGCGCCAGGTCTACTTCGTGCAGTCGACCGGCGCGCTGGAAAAGGCCGCGGCGGGCGAGGGCGACGGCCGGCCCGAGCTGGCCCTGCGCTTCGACCTGACCGTGCCGCTGGCCCGCTACGTGGCCGAGCACGAGCACGACCTGGCGTTCCCGTTCCGGCGCTACCAGATGCAGCGCGTCTACCGGGGCGAGCGCGCGCAGCGCGGCCGGTTCCGCGAGTTCTACCAGTGCGACATCGACGTGGTCGGCAAGGACGCGCTGTCGATCCGCCACGACGCCGAGATCCCGGCCGTCATCAACGCCGTGTTCGAGGCGCTGGCGATCGGCGAGTTCACCATTTCGCTCAACCACCGCAAGTTGCTGCGCGGGTTCCTGGAAGGCCTGGGCATTGGCGACGGCGAACGCCAGGCTGCGGTGCTGCGCGAGCTCGACAAGCTCGACAAGCGCGGCGCGGAGGCGGTGCAGGCGACGCTGTCGGGTGGTGACTTCGGGCTCGACGCCGCGGCCGTCGACCGCCTGATGGCGTTCTCGCGCGTGCGCTCGACCGGGCATGATGACGCGGTCGCGAAACTCGACGCACTCGGCCCCGGCACGCCGAACCTCGAGCAGGGCCGCGAGGACCTGCGGGAAGTGCTGGCGCAGCTGCACGCGATGGGCGTCCCCGAATCGCGCTATGCGCTCAACCTGTCGATCGCCCGCGGCCTGGACTACTACACCGGGATCGTCTACGAGACGACGCTCGACGCGCACCCGGGGATCGGGTCCATCTGTTCCGGCGGGCGCTACGACGACCTGGCCGGCCATTACACGAAGTCCAGGCTCCCGGGCGTCGGCATCTCGATCGGCCTGACCCGCCTGTTCTTCCAGTTGCGCGAGGCGGGGCTGCTGCGGGACATCGACACTGGCCTCGTCGACGTGCTGGTGGCGCTGCTGGACGACGACGGCCTGGCGCATGCGCTGGCGCTGTCGCAGCAGTTGCGCGCAGCGGGCCTGAACGTCGAGACGCGGCTCGAGGCCCGCAAGCTGGCCAGGCAACTGCAGTACGCCGACAAGGCCGGCATCCGCTTCGTGGTGATGCGCGGCAGCGACGAGGCCGCCCGCGGCGTGGTGGCGGTGAAGGACCTGCGCAGCGGCGAACAGTTCGAGGCCGACGAGGCCGGCCTGGCCGCGCGCCTGCTGCGGGAGCGGGGCGCATGAAGTCGATCCGGCTCGACGGGCGTTCGCTGACGCGACAGCAACTGGTGGCCGTGGCCCGCGGCGCGACGGTCGGACTCGACCCGGCCGCGCTGGAGGCCGTCGAGCGCGCCGCCGCGTTCCTGGCCGACCAGGTGCGCCGCGAGGAACCCATCTACGGCGTGTCCACCGGCTTCGGCAGCAACGCCGACAAGCTGCTGGGCGGCCACCCCATGCGCGATCCGCAGCTCGGAGCGGCCGGCGCGCCGCGCGCGCTGCACGAGGAGCTGCAGGCCAACCTGATCGTCACCCACGCGGTGTGCGTGGGCGATCCGTTCCCGCCGGAAGTCGTGCGCGCGATGCTCTGCATCCGCATCAACACGTTGCTGCGCGGGCACTCGGGTATCCGCGTGGCCACGCTGCAGGCACTGGCCGCGATGCTCAACGCCGGGGTCGTGCCGGTGGTGCCGCAACTGGGTTCGGTCGGCGCCTCCGGCGACCTGGCGCCGCTGTCGCACCTGGCCATCGTGTTGCTGGGGGGTGGCGAGGCGTGGTTCGACGGCGAACGCCTGCATGGCGACGAGGCCTTGCGCCGGGCGGGGCTCGCGCCGGTCAGGTTGTCGTACAAGGAAGGCCTGGCGCTGAACAACGGCACCGCGCAGATGCTGGCCTGCGGCGTGCTGGCGCTGCAGCAGCTCGAAGACCTGCTGGACACCGCGGACCTCGCGGCGGCGATGACCATCGATGCGTTCGCCGGCCGGCTGGGCGCGTTCGCGCAGGAAGTGCACGCACTGCGCCCGCATCCGGGCCAGGTGCAGGTCGCCGCACACCTGCGCGCACTGCTGGACGGGTCGACGCTGGCCGGCATCGCCTACCACCTGGTGCCGCGCTTCCGGCAGTGGGAACCGGGCTGCTGGGAGGACCCGGCGCAGCGCGACCTGACGTTCGACATCGGCTGGGACTGGGTGCCCGCGCGCCAGCGCCACGGACGCAACAAGTTCTACGAGCGCGTGCGCCCGTTCCGGGGCGGCAAGAAGCACCAGCCGCAGGACAGCTATTCGCTGCGCTGCGTGCCGCAGGTGCATGGCGCGGTGCGCGACGCGGTGGCGCAGGCGATGCGCGTGTTCGACATCGAGCTCAACGCGGTGACCGACAATCCCCTGGTGTTCCCGGATGCCATGCAGGGCAGCGGCGAGGCCGGGCAGGTCGAGGACCGGGTGGTTTCGGCGGGCCACTTCCACGGCATGCCGCTCGCGCTGGCGATGAGTTACGTCAAGGCGTCGATCCCGGTGCTGGCGTCCATCTCCGAGCGCCGGCTCAACAAGCTGGTCGACCCCGCCACCAGCGACGGCCTGCCGCCGTTCCTGATCGGCAACGAGGACGGCACCGAATCGGGCCACATGATCGTGCAGTACACCGCCGCGGCGATCGTCAACGACCTGGCCAGCCGTGCGATGCCGGCATCGGTCTACTCGATCCCGACCTCCGCCAACGCGGAGGACCACGTGTCGATGGGCGCCAACGAGGCGCGGCACGTGCTGGCGATGGCGGCCGACCTGGGCAAGGTGCTGGCGCTGGAGCTGTACACCGCCGCCCAGGCGCTCGACCTGCGGCGCGACATGATCAACGCGGCGCGCGACCTGGCACGGCGCACGGATGCGGAAGGCTTCGCCACCAAGATCTCCGGCCAGCCGCGCGGGGGGCAGTCCCTGGAGACCTTCCTGGACGAGGTGGAGGGCCTGCGGGCGGAACTCGCCGCCGCCGAACCGTTCGCCCCGGGCAAGGTCGTGGCCGCGGCGCACGCGGCGCTGCGCGACCGGATCCCGTTCCTGGATCGCGATCGCGCCCTGGACGCCGAGGTCGCGACCGCGGTGCGGCTCGTTGCGGACGGGACCCTGCTGGAAGCGGCCCGCGCCGCCGCCTAGACGACCGCGGCGTCCGCCAGCGTCACCCGGTCGCGGCCTGCCTGCTTGGCGCGATACAGCGCCGCGTCGGCGGCGCGGATCACGTCCTCGGGCACGGGCCGCTCGCCCGGGGCGACCACGTGGACGCCGATGCTGATCGTCAGCGGCACGGGCGGACCATCGTCCAGCGCGCTCGCGGCCTGGATCCGCACCCGCACCGCATCGGCTGCCCGCAACGCGGCATCGGCGTCGAAGCCCGGCAGCAGCGCCACGAACTCCTCGCCGCCGAACCGGGCCACCAGCCCGCCATGCTTCGACAGCTCCTCGTCGAACAGGCGCGCCGCCGCGCGCAGGCAGGCATCGCCCACCAGGTGCCCGTGCCCGTCGTTGACCTGCTTGAAGTTGTCCAGGTCGGCGATCAGCAGCGCCAGCGGCTCGTGCAGGTGCCGGGGGTCTCGCAGCTGCTGTTCGAATGCGTCGCGGAAGTGGCGCCGGTTGTAGACGCCGGTCAGCGGGTCGCGGCGGCTGTACTCGCGCAGCTGCGTGTTGGCCTCGCCCAGCTGCGCCAGGGCGCGCCGCAGTTCCTGCGTACGCACCGACACGTTGCGCTCGAGTTCCTCGTTGGCGCTGCGGACGATGCGCTCGTTCTCGTTCCGAAGGCTGGCATAGCGGTGGCCCAGCGCGATGGACAGCAGCAGCATCTCGAGCGCGGACCCGAACTGCAGGCCGTACTCGGTGTAGAGGGTCTTGGGCAGCAGCCCGAAGGCGATCGCCGAGAACGCGGCGATGCCGAGCAGGAACACCGCCCAGGCCAGCAGGAACAGGCGCGCGGGCCGGAAGCCGCGGCGCACCATCTCCACCGAGACGCCGACGATGAACAGGATGCTCGGGAACACGACCGCGGCGGCGATCGGCACGCTGGTGCGATAGGGCAGGAACAGCGATGCGATGCCCCAGGCGCCGAAGAACCCGATGATGCCGAGCGCGATCCGGTTGCCGACCGGCATCGACCGCTTGAGCTCCATGAAGTGCCGGGTGAACTGCAGCATCGCCATCAGCGCGATGCAGATCGACAGCGGCACGCACCAGTCCTGCAGCAGCGGCGAGCGCGGCCACAGGTACTCGTAGGCCAGGCCGTTGAGGCAGAACAGCACCAGCCCGAAGCCGCCGACATGGAACAGGTACCAGAAGTAGCCCTGGTCGCGCAGCAGCAGCCACAGCACCAGGTTGTAGACCAGCAGGGCGATGAGGATGCCGTAGTACAGGCCCATGCCGAATTGCGCGTCGCGCGCCAGCTCGGCGAACGCGGTGGGCGTGTACAGGCCGAGTGGCACCTGCATCGAGCTTTCGCTCTGGACGCGCACCAGCAGTTCCACCGGTTGGCCGGCGGGCAGGCGCACGTGGAAATTGGGGTGGCGGTAGCGGACCGCCCGCGCGGCGAACGGCATCATGTCGCCCGCGGCGACGTGGACCACGGTCCCGTCCGGGTAGCGCAGGTAGACGTCCAGGTGGTCGCTGAGCGCGTACTGCTGGACCAGCAGCCAGCGCGGCGCTTCGGGGTCGTGGTTGAGCAGGCGCGCATGGAACCACCACGCGCCGTCCTGGAACCCGAAGGTCGCGCCGCCGTCGGGCAGCGGCTGGAACCCGCCATCGTTCGCGCGCGCGAACATCGCCGACGGCGGCGCCGTCGCAGCCGGGTCCTGGTGGTAGGCCAGGTAAGGCGTGAGGTCGAGCGTCTCCTCGCCCTGGCCCAGGTGGGCCACGGGGCGTGCGTCCGCGGCGCGTGCGTCGACGGCGCGTGCGTCGACGGCACCGGCCCAAAGCAGCAGCCAGCCGAGCGTGCCCAGCAGGAATCCCTTCGCTGTCACATCCATCCCCCCTGCGGCTGACGATACCCTGTGCGGGTACCCGGTCCAAGCGGCGGCACAGGCACGATGAATCGTTCGGCGGTGGCGGCAGTGGTGGCAGCGGGGCTGGGGGCGGGCGATGCCGCGTTCGCGGCCGCCTGCGAGGGCAGGGTGGTCGTCAACGCCATGTCGCAATCAGGCTTCGACGGCACCCCGCTGGAAGGCGCCAAGGTCAGCGACGGCGTCCAGGTCGTGGCGACCGATGCCGATGGGCGCTATCGGTTGGCGCCCGTCGATGCCCGCCCGGTGTTCCTGGTGAAACCACCCGGTTACTGGGTCGCCGACTTCCGGTCGATCTGGCGCGACCCGGGGGCCGGGGCATGCGGCGATTTCGCCATCGGCCACCCGGACCAGAACCTGCACTGGCAAGGCGGTACGAGAGTGATGGTGATCGCCGATCCCCAGGTGAAATCGCCTGCGGACGTCGATGCCTTCCGTCGCGACGTCCTGGCCACGGTGGATGACGACTTTGCGCAGGTGTTCGGCCCTGGCGAACTGATGGAAGGCAGCCCGGTCGACCTGGGCATCGTGCTGGGCGACATCACCGACGACGCGCCTGCGCTCCATCCCGCCATCGTTGAGGCGCTCGACGACTTCGCGCCGATGCTCTACCTCCCCGGCAACCACGACGTCGACGTCGGTGCCTTGGCCGACGACGCATCGCTGGGGGCCTACAAGGCCCGGTTCGGGCCGGACACATACGCCTGGGAAGAGGCGGGCGCGACGTACGTGATGCTCGACGACGTCATCGTGCGGCCGGACCCGGCGACCGCGTACGTGGGTGGCTTCCGCGAGGACCAGTTCGCGTTCCTCGAAGCCTACCTGCCGACGGTGCCGCGCGACCGCCTGCTGGTGGTCGGCGTGCACATCCCGCTGTTCGAGGCGCCGGGGCGGGACACGTTCCGGGATGCCGACCGCGCGCGCCTGTTCGCGCTGATGGACGACTTCCCGAACGTGCTGCTGCTCAGTGGCCACAGCCATACGCAGCGCCACCACTTCCACGATGCGTCGACCGGCTGGCACGGCGCGCGGCCGCTGCACGAGTACAACGTCGGCGCGGCGAGCGGTGCGTTCTGGTCCGGTGTCGAGGATGCGGCAGGCATCCCCGACGCGACCATGGCCGACGGGACGCCGAACGGCCATGCGATGCTCGGGGTGAAAGGCGCCGGGCAGTACACGCTCGACTGGCGCCCGGCCCGGATCGCCGACGACGCCCCGCGGGTCAACACGGCGATGGCGTTGCACGCGCCGAAGGTCCTGCGCCAGGGCAGCTGGCCGGGACAGGCCGTCCATGCCAATGTCTACATGGGCATGGACGCCACGCGGGTGGAGTACCGGATCGATGGCGGCGCCTGGCGGGCGATGCAGCGCGTGCCGGCACCGGATCCCCGCGTGGTCGCGGAGAACGTGCGCGACGACGAGGCGGACACATTGCGTGCCTACGACCGCGCCCCGCAGGCCGTGCCCTCGACCCACCTGTGGCGCGGCACGCTGCCCACGGACCTGCCGGCAGGCGAGCACCACGTCGAGGTCCGCGCCTTCGACCCCTGGCTGGGCGAGCGGCGGGGGCGCACGCGCTATCGGCTGCTCTAGACGCCGATGTCGCTGAACGTCTCCACGCGGGGGTGGCCGTGGGCGGCGTCGCCGGTCCGCGGCTCGGGGTAGTCCTCGCGGCGGTCGACCAGGGTGGTGGCCAGCCCGGCGTCGCGCGCGGCATCGAGTTCCGCGACGACGTCCGAGAGGAACAGGATGTCGACCGGGGCCTGGCGCATGGCCACCGAGATGCGCCCGTAGCTCCCGGGGTCGCGCTTGCCGCCGACCTCGGTGTCGAACCAGCCCGAGATCATCCCGGTGAGGTCGCCCGCGTCGCTGTGCGCGAAGAACAGCTTCTGCGCATGCACGCTGCCGGAGGAATACACGTACAGGGGTATGCCCGCCGCGTGCCAGGCCCGCAGGGCGTGCACCGCGTCCTCGTACATGTGCGCGGTGAAGTCCGCATTGCCGTAACCGGCTGCCCACACCTGGCCCTGCAGCGCCTTCAGCGCCGTGTGCTTGCGGTCCGCGTCGATCCATCCCTGCAGGATCTCGACGATGGTGTCGTCGCTGCACACGGCGCCGTGCTCGACCGCCACCGCATCCAGCCAGCGACGCACCTCCGGCTCGTCGCCATGCGCGCGGACGAAGCCGGGCAGGGCGCGCCGCGCGTACGGGAACAGCACGTCCTTCACGAACGAGATCGAACTCGTCGTGCCTTCGATGTCCGTCAGGATGGCCTTGAAGGGCATCGCGTCAGCCCAGCCGCGGGAATCGCTGCGCGATGTCCGTCCCGGTGAAGTGCCCGACCCAGCCCTCGGGTTCCTTGAAGAACCGGATCGCCACGAAGCTCGGCTCCGGGCCCATGTCGAACCAGTGCTTCGTCGAATCAGGGACCGAGATCAGGTCGCCGGCCTCGCACAGGACCTCGTAGACCCGGTCGTCGACGTGCAGGGTGAAGAGCCCCGATCCGGCGACGAAGAAGCGGACCTCGTCCTCCTTGTGGAAATGCTCTTCGAGGAACTTCGTGCGCATCGCCTCGCGGTCCGGATTGTCCGGGGCGATGCTGGCAACGTCCACGGTGCGGAACCCGCGCTCGGCCACCAGGCGGTCGATGTCGGCGCGATAGGCCGCCATCACCACGTCCGGCGGGTCGCCGGCCTTCACCGGCCCGGTCGCGTCCCACTGCTCGAAGTCGACGCCGATGCGCGCCAGTTCGCGCGCCATGGCCGCATGGTCGCCGGTCTCCAGGACCGGGCGGTCGGGGTGTTCTTCCTCGAAGATGCGCAGGCGGCTCATCGGTGCAGTTTCCTCGTCTCCAGGTCGCAGGCCAGCAGGAACTCGAACGCGTCCAGGTGCCGGCGCGCCATCGCCATGTCGGCCCCCCAGGCATAGAGCCCGTGGCCGTCGATCAGGTAGCCCCACATGCACTGCCGGTCGAGCAGCGCGTCGACCTGCGAGGCGAGCACCTTCATGTCCTGGCTGTTGGGCAGCACCGGCAGGGCGATCGCGTCGTCGTGGGTGGTGTTCCCTTCGAATGCCTTGAGCAGCTCGTAGCCTTCCAGGCGCACGTGGCCGGCGCCCGCGTGGACGCGGGAGGCGACGGTCTGCACCACCGAGTGGGTGTGCAGCACGCAGCCGATTTCCGCGAAGCGCCGGTAGAGCTGCGTGTGCAGCAGGGTCTCGGCCGACGGCCGGTGGCCGCTGCCCACGGCGCGCCCGTCGAAATCCACGACCATGATGTCGGCGTCGGACAGGCGGCCCTTGTCGCGGCCGGACACGGTAATGGCCGCGTGCCGGTCGTCCAGGCGCCGCGAGAAGTTGCTGCTGGTGGCCGGGGTCATGCCGGCGGCGGCGAGTTCGCGGGTCGCCGTCACGATTTCGTCGGCCAGCACGCGCAGGCGCGCGGCATCGTAGGGGAGGGGGGCGCTCATCCCCCGATTCTATGCGGCGGGGCGTGACGCGTCAGGCGTCGGCCGCGGGCGCGCCCCGGCTGCCGAACACGCGGAACAGGATCCACGCGAATGCCATGGCGGCACCGGAGCCGAGCAGCATCTGCCAGCTCGCCGTCGCCAGCAGGAGGACGCAGGCGATCAGCGCGCCGATGCCCAGCAGCCGGTCGCTGGTGGAGGGCCGACGCGCCCGGGTGCCGACGACCAGGCTCAGGCCGGCCGCGGCGTACGCGAGCACGACCAGGTTCACCACCACGCCGATGATCAGGCCGAACTGCCCGGACACGCTCGGCGACAAGGTCAGGAACGCGATCACGCTCATCGCGATGGCGATGATCAGCAGCCCGGGTGCCGCGGCGCCACGGGCATTGAGGCGTCCGAAGACCGGGGGCAGGTAACCGTGTTGCGCGGCGCGCGCGCCGGTCTCGCCGGTCACGAGCATCCAGCCGCCCAGCGTGCCGGTGGCCTTCAGCGCCGCCGCCGCGGCGATGGCCATGGCCGCCCACGGTCCCAGGATCTCCGCCGCGACCAGCGCGAACGGCGCGCTGGAGGCCGCCAGGTCCGCCGCGGGCACGATGCCCATGACCAGCACCGACGAGGCGACGTACACGCTGCCGGCGATCAGGATGCCGCCGAGCGTGGCGATCGGCACGTCGTGGTCCGGGTCCTTCACCAGGCCGGCGATCATCGCGCCGGTCTCCAGGCCGACGAAGGCCCAGAACACCGCGCCGAGCGACCCGAACACGACGGACGCATCGGAGGCGCCGGTGACGTTCCAGGCGGCCTCGTAGGTCGCGCCGTCGAAGTGCCCCCAGCCGAACAGCAGCACCACGGCCACGGGCAGCAGGCCCAGCACGACGCACCAGGACTGGAACTTCGCCACCGGCTTGGGACCGAGCAGGTTGATCGCGAACATCAGCCAGATCAGCGCGACCTGGCCGCCCACCTGGACCATCGGGTCGCCGGCGTCGAGCGGCAGCAGCATGACCAGGTAACCGAACGCCGCCACCGCGATCGCGTTGTTGCCGATCCACGACGAGCCCCAGTACAGCGACGATGCCAGGAAGCTCGCGTCGCGCCCCAGCGAGGGGCGGACGTAATCGTCCGAGGACTGCAGGCACGGGTATTCGCGGGACAGGCGGGCGAACGCGCCGCCCAGCATCAGGGCCAGCGCAGTGCCGACCACCCAGCTGAAGACGGTGACCGAGCCCGACGTGGCCAGGCTCGCGGGGAGCAGGAAGAACCCCGACCCGATCATGTTGTTGGCCACGACGAACGTGGCCAGCACCGGGCCGATCTTGCGAGGTTGCATGGCGCGCGCTTCCGTGGCTTAGCGGGCGGGCTGGTGGCCGGCCTGCCGCGCCTTGCGCAGGTAGCTGTTGCGGTAGCCGTAGAACGCGTAGACCAGCGCGCCGATGATGATCCAGCCCACCAGCAGGTACCAGTAGTCCACGAATGCGAGCCAGAACAGGTACAGGCACGACAGCGCACCCAGCGGGCAGATGATGGCCGCGCCGGGGACGCGGAACGGGCGGGGCAGGTCGGGACGGGTGTAGCGCAGCACGAGCACGCCGACGCAGACGGTGGCGAACGCGAGCAGGGTGCCCATCGACACGATGTCGCCCAGGATCCCGATCGGCAGCAGGCCGGCCAGCACCGCGGCGATCACGCCGACGATGACCGTGCCCACGTGCGGGGTGTGGTACTTCGGGTGCACCTTGCCGAACAGCTTCGGCAGCAGCCCGTCGCGCGACATGCTGTAGAAGATGCGCGGCTGCGCCATGAGCATGACCAGGATCACCGAGGACAGGCCGGCGATCGCGGCCAGCTCGACCAGCGTCTGCAGCCAGCCCAGGCTCGGGTAGTTGATCAGCGCGGTCGACACCGGTTCGGCGGTGCCCAGCTGCTGGTACGGCATCATGCCGGTCAGCACCGCGCACATCGCGATGTAGAGCACCGTGCAGATCGCCAGCGACCCGAGGATGCCGATCGGCATGTCCTTCTGCGGGTTCTTCGCCTCGCCCGCGGACGTCGACACCGCGTCGAAGCCGATGTAGGCGAAGAAGACGACGGTCGACGCGCGCAGCACGCCTTCCATGCCGTACCGGTCCGGGCCCTCGTTGGCCGGGATGAACGGGGTCCAGTTCGCCGGGTCGACGTACTGGATGCCGAAGGCGATGAACAGCAGGATCACCGTCACCTTGATGCTGACGATGATCGAGTTCACGAAGGCCGACTGGCTGATGCCGATGTAGCCGACGGCCGCGACCGCGGCCACGATCAGGACGGCGGGCAGGTTGATGATGCCGCCGGGCACGCGCACGAAGTCGCCGGCGTCGTAGACCAGCGGCGCGCTGGCCAGGGCCTGCGGCAACGCCAGGTCGAAGTTGGACAGGAAGGCGTTGAGGTAGCCCGACCAGCCGACCGCGACCGTGGACGCGGCGAACAGGTACTCGAGGATCAGGCACCAGCCGATGAACCAGGCCACCGATTCGCCGAGCGTGGCGTACGAGTAGGAGTAGGCGCTGCCCGAGACCGGCAGCATCGCCGCGAACTCGGCGTAGCACAGGCCCGCGAACGCGCAGGCGATGCCCGCGAAGATGAAGCTGAGCATGACCGCCGGGCCCGCGTAGTTGGCCGCGGCCTGGCCGGTCAGCACGAAGATGCCCGCGCCGATCACCGCGCCGACGCCGAGCAGCATCAGCTGCCGGCCCGTCAGGGTCCGCTTGAGCGTCGGTTCGCCGGACAGGCTGCCTTCGAACGGCTCGCCCGCGTCGACGTGCCCCGCCGGCTCGACCGGCTTGGTGATGAACAGGTTGTTGATCATCGGGTTCCCCATGGCATTGGTCGCCGCGTTGCCGCGGACTATGGCGGCCGCCTCCCCTGGCAGCCGGCGCGAATGGCGGGCCACCTTAACCTGCGCCTGAAACAGGCCGCAAGGGATAATCGGCGCCGACCCGTTCACCGAGCCGAAGATGGAAACGCCCCGCGGCCTGCATGCCGAACTCGATGCCTACGCCGCGCGCTGGCCGGCAGAGGCCGGCACCGTTGCGCACTTCCGCGCGCTGCTGGAGGAGGGTGGCCACGGCTTCCTGCGCGAGCGGCTGGACGGCCACTTCACCGCATCGACCTGGCTGGTGGCCGCCGACGGCGCGCGTGCGCTGCTGACGCACCACCGCAAGCTCGGGCTGTGGCTGCAGCCGGGTGGGCATGCGGACGGCGACATGGACCTGGCGCGGGCCGCGCTGCGCGAGGCGGAGGAGGAATCCGGCCTGCGCGACCTGGTCATCTTGCCCGGCCTCTTCGACCTGGACCGGCACCGCATCCCCGCGTGGCGCGACGTGCCGGAACACTGGCACTACGACGTGCGCTACGTCGTGCGCGCGACCGGCAGCGAGGCGTTCACCGTGAGCGACGAATCGCACGACCTGGCGTGGCGGGACATCGCGGCGTTGGCGGAGGATGCGACGGCGGATGCCTCGGTCCGGCGCATGGCGCGGAAGTGGCTGGCCCGTCATTCCCGCGAAGGCGGGAATCCAGGCGCGTGATGCATGGATCCCCGCCTGCGCGGGGATGACGATGTGGGTTAATCCGCGCGGCCGGCGAACTCGCCGGTGGTGGTGTTGACCCACACCCGCTCGCCATTGCCGATGTACTCGGGCACCTGGATCTCGATGCCGGTGGACAGGCGCGCCGGCTTGGGGCGCTTGGTCGCGGTGCCGCCCTTGAGCTCGGGCGGCGTCTCCACGACGGCGATCGCCACGCTCTGCGGCAGTTGCAATGCCACCGGCTGCTCGTCGATCAGCTGCACGTGGCAGCCCGGCAGGTCGTCGACGATATAGCCCGCGTCGTCGCCCACCACGTCGGCATCCAGCGTGTACGGCGTGTAGTCCTCGTCGTCCAGGAACACGAACGCATCGCCGTCCTTGTACGAGAACGTCGCCTGGCGGCGCGAGAGCGCCACTTCCTTCAGCTCGTCGTCGCCGCCCAGGCTGAGGTCGTACTTGTTGCCGCCAGGCACCGAGTACAGGGTGAAGCGGAACTTGACGTTGCCGCCGCGGCCCTGCGGCGAGCTGCGCTCGATGTCGCGCACCTGGTAGACCGTGCCGTTGTGCTCGACGACGTTGCCGCGCTTGATGTCGTATGCCTTCATTACTTCGGCGCCAGGCGCGTCGCGCCGTCGAGGCGGATGGTTTCGCCGTTGAGGTAGGTGTTGCCCAGGATGTAGGCGACCAGGTCCGCGAACTCTTCCGGCCGGCCCAGGCGCGACGGGAACGGGATGGTCGCGGCCAGCGACTGCTGCACCGCTTCCGGCATGCCGTCGACCATCGGCGTCCAGAACACGCCCGGTGCGACGGTCATCACCCGGATGCCGAAGCGCGCCAGTTCGCGTGCCATCGGCAGCGTCATGCCGACCACGCCGCCCTTCGATGCGGAGTAGGCCGCCTGGCCGACCTGGCCTTCGTATGCCGCGACGGATGCGGTATTGACGATCACGCCGCGCTCGCCATCGGTGCCGGGCGTGTTGTGCTGCATCAACGACGCTGCCGCCTTCGCGACGTTGAAGCTGCCGACCAGGTTGACCAGCACCGTGGTGCGGAACTGCGCGAGCGGCATCGGGCCTTCCTTGCCGAGCACGCGACCCGCACCGAGGATGCCGGCGCAGTTGACCGCGACGTTGAGGCCGCCCAGGAATTCCCTTGCTGCCGCGACGTTGGCTTCGACCGCGGCCTCGTCCGTGACATCGGTGTGCCAGAAGCGGGCATTGCCTTCGCCGAGCGCGGCCACGGCTTCGGCGCCCTTGTCCTGGTTGACGTCGAACAGGGCGACCTTGCCGCCATTGGCCACCAGGTGGTCGGCGACGGCCAGTCCGAGGCCGGAGACGCCACCGGTGACGATGGCGCGGGTGTCCTTGAGCTGCATTGGGGTTTCCTGGTGCAGAAACGTCGAATTTTAAGCGAGCGCCGTGGGAGTCGCCATGGCGGCGAAGGGCTTCGCCGGCATGCCGGCTCCCACCGGGTCAGGCGGGCAGGGTCCGCAGGCAGCGTTCGGCGAACTCATCCGGCGACAGCCCGCGGGCGAACAGGAAGCCCTGGCCGACCGGGACGCCCAGCTGGAGCAGGAAGCGCCGTTGTGCCTCGTGCTCCACGCCTTCGGCGACCAGCCTCAGCTTCAGGCCCCGCGCGATCCCGGCGACCGCCTCGCAGATGGCCGTGTCCGAAGCGTTGTCCGGCACGCCCTGCAGGAACTGCTGGCTCAGCTTCAGGCCCTGGATCGGCAGGCGCCGCAGGTAGTTCAGGGCGCTGTAGCCTTCGCCGAAATCATCGATGGTCAGCATCACCCCGAGTGCGCGCAACGCGGCGAAGGTCTGGGACGTGTCGGGTGCTTCCTCGATCAGCACGCGCTCGGTGAACTCCAGTTCCAGCGCCTCGCCGGGCAGGCCGGCATCCTCCAGTGCGCGGCGCACGTGGCGCACCAGGGCATCGCCCCCGAACTGGCGGTACGACACGTTGACCGCGATGCGTTCGAGCGCGATGCCGCGGTCGCGCCAGCGGCGCAGCTGCGCGCAGGCCTCGTGCAGGACCCAGTCGCCGATGCCGACGATGTCGCCGGTGGTCTCGGCATGCGCGATGAAGCGATCCGGCTGCATCTCGCCGAGCGCCTCGTTGCGCCAGCGGATCAGCGCCTCGGCCGCGAGGATGCGGCCGGTGGCCAGGTCCACCTGCGGCTGGTACACGAGGTGGAACTCCTCGTTCTCCACGGCGCGCCGCAACTGGGTCTCGAGCTGCAGGCGCTCGAGCTGCTGCTCGGCCATCTCGGCCGAGAACGCCTGCCAGCCGTTGCGCGCGCGGCGCTTGCTCTCGTACATCGCAAGGTCGGCGTTCTGGATCAGTTGCTGCGGCAGGCGCCCGTCCAGCGGTGCGCGCGCGATGCCGATGCTGGCGGTGATGCTGAATTCCTCGCCGTCCATGCGGAAGCTGACGCCGAACGCGTCCAGGATGGCGCGCGCCAGGCGCTGCGGGCGCTCCGGATCGTCCGTCGCCTCGCACACCACCATGAACTCGTCGCCGCCGAAGCGCGCGACGCGTCCTTCGGTGCCGACCGCGCGCTGCAAACGACGAGCAGCGGACACCAGGACGCGGTCCCCGGCCGCATGGCCGAGCACGTCGTTGACGATCTTGAAGCGATCCAGGTCGATGTAGAGCACCGCCGCGCCGGCGCGGGGCCCGGCCGCGAGCATGGCCTGGAGCGCCTCCAGCACCGCATCGCGGTTGAGCAGGCCGGTGAGCGGATCCGTGCGTGCCTGCACCCGCAGCGCCTCCTCGGTGCGCTTGCGCAGGGTGATGTCCTGCACCGTGCCGTGCAGCCGCGCGCCGGTCGGATCGCCGGCCTCGACCTCGCCGATCATCCGCACCCAGGCCGGCTCGCTGCCCGTGGCGCCGATGCCCAGCTCGAGGTCGAACGGCGCGCCGTTGCGCATGGTGTCGTGCAGGGCCGCGTGCAACCGGTCGCGTTCCGCCGGCCGCAGCCCGGCCAGCACGTCGGCCAGCGTTGCCGGCGCCCGGGCGAGCCCGAGCACGCGTTGGGCCTCGCCGGTCAGGTACGCGCGGTCGCGGCCGGCGTCCCACTGCCAGCCGCCGACGTGCGCGAGCGCCTGCACGCGGTCGAACAGCGTGCTGTCGCGCTTGAGGGTGGTGACGTCGGAGAACAGCGACAGCACCTGGCTCACCTCGCGGCTGCCGGGCTCGAACTGCGGCACCGCGGTGGCCGACAGCCAGGTCAGCGTGCGCCGCTCGCGGTTGAAGAAGCCGAGCAGCACGCTCGCCACCGGCTGGCCGGTGCGCAACGCGACCGAAGAGGGGTACTGCTCGCGCGGCAGCTCGTTGCCGTGTTCGTCGACGACCAGCCACTGCGCGTCGTCGAGTGCGCGGTCTGCGCGCTGGCCCGGCGCGATCCCGAACAGCCGCATCGCCGCCGCGTTGGCGTGGACGATGCGACCCTCTCGGTCGCGCACCAGGATGCCCTTGTCGATCGTCTCCATCAGCTCGCGGTAGCGCAGCTCCGCGTCGCGGCGCCCGCTCATGTCGCGCGCGACCGCGACGATCGCCTTGCGCCCGTCGTGCAGGAAGCCCGCCGAATGCACTTCCACCGGGAAACGCGTCCCGTCGGCACGCATGTTGGTGACCTCGACCACGTAGGTCTCGCCGCGGTCCAGGCATTCCCAGACGGGCGCCATGTGGTCGCGTGGCAGGTCGGGATTCAGCACGCCGATGGGTTGCCCGATGATCTCGCCGATCGGTCGCTGGTAGGCGCGGACGCCCGCCTTGTTGACTGCCAGCACGGTGCCGTTCCAGTCGAGCACGGTCACCGGGTCGGGCACCGCGTCGAACAGCGCGCGCTCGAAGGGTGCCCGCACCTCCCCGCCATCCGCGGCCGGCGGTGGCAGGGGCGCATCGTCGCCGGGACCGTTCACGCGACCGCCAGTGCCCTTGCGACCTTGCTCCCGGTCTCGCGGCCGAGCAGTCCCGCCAGCCAGCGCCCGGTGTCGGCCAGGGCGTCCAGGTCCACGCCCGTCCCGATGCCCAGGCCGTGCAGCATGTACACGACATCCTCGGTGGCCACGTTGCCGCTGGCGCCCTTCGCATACGGGCAGCCGCCGGTCCCGGAGACCGACGCGTCGACCACCGCCACGCCCTGCTCCAGGCAGGCGAGCACGTTGGCCAGCGCCTGGCCCCAGGTGTCGTGGAAGTGCACCGCGAGCGCGGCGACCGGCACGTCCGCGGCTACGGCGCGCACCATCTCGCGTGCCTTGCCGGGCGTGCCGACCCCGATCGTGTCGCCGAGGGAAATCTCCTGGCAGCCCATCTCGTGCAGGCTGCGCGCCACCCGCACCACGTCCGCCAGCGGCACCGCGCCCTGGTAGGGGCAGCCGAGCACCGTCGAGACGTAGCCGCGTACCGCGACGCCGTCGGCGCGCGCCCGCGCCAGCACCGGCGCGAAGCGGGCGAGCGATTCGTCGATCGACGCGTTGATGTTCCTGCGGTTGAACGCCTCTGACGCGGCGGTGAACACCGCGATGTCCTCGGCCCCGGCAGCGCGCGCGCGCGCGTAGCCCTGTTCGTTCGGGACGAGCACGGGATAGCGGACGCCGGGCCGGCGGGTGATGCCCGCGAAGACCTCGGCGGCATCGGCAAGCTGCGGGATCCATTTCGGGCTGACGAAGCTCGTGGCCTCGATCGCTGGCAGGCCGGTCGCCGACAGCCGGTCGATGAGCGCGATCTTGTCGGCGGTGGCGATGGTCGCCTGTTCGTTCTGCAGCCCGTCGCGCGGGCCGACTTCGACGATGCGGACGCTCGACGGCATGGCCATGTCAGGCCTCCAGTGCCACCAGCACGGCGTCGGCATCGACGAAGTCGCCGACCACGGCGCGCACTTCGGCGACCGTGCCGTCGCGCGGCGCCTTGAGGGCCAGCTCCATCTTCATCGCCTCGAGCACCACCAGCTCCTGGCCCGCGGTCACCGTGTCGCCGGCGCGAGCCTTGACCAGGACCACGCGGCCCGGCATCGGCGCCAGCACGCGGTGGTCGCCGGTGCCCTTGCCGGCATCGACCCGACGATACACCTCGACCGGGCGCACCAGCAGCCGCCGGTCGCCGTCATGGACCAGGACTCGGCTGTCATCCGCCGCGGCGCGGAACCGGCGGGCCTGGCCGTCGAACCGGGCAGTCAGTGCATCCCCGTCCCAGGCGGCGCCGGTGACGGTCGTTCCGGTATCGGAAAGCTCGAGCCGGTAGTCGCCGGCATGGCCGTGCGCGGTGACCTCGAAGGTGTCGTCGCCCTGCAGGAAGGCCAGGCGGCGCGCGCCGGCGTGGCCCAGGCGCCAGCCATCGGCGATGGCCCAGGGCGAGGTCGGATCGCCGGACCCGCCGGCCGCCGCGCGCACCGAGCGCTCCTGGGCCAGCAGGCGGACGGTGGCCGCGGCGGCCAGCAACGCGGCATCCGGGGCGGCGTCGCCTGGCAGGAACTCCTCCAGGTGCCGGTCCAGGTAACCGGTGTCGATGGTCGCGCCGGTGACGGCGGGGTGCCGCACCAGCCGCTCGAGGAAACCGATGTTCGACTTCGGGCCCGCGATCTCCGCCTGCGCGAGGGCATCGCGCAGGCGGGCGAGGGCGCGCTCGCGGTCGGCGTCGTGGACGACCAGCTTGGCGATCATCGGGTCGTAGAAGATCGTGACCACGTCGCCCTCGACGACGCCGCTGTCGATGCGCACGTGCGGCCCCGGGTCGGGCAGGCGGAGGTGCTCGAGCTTGCCGGAGCCCGGAAGGAAGCCGGCTTCCGGATCTTCGGCGTACAACCGGACCTCGATGGCGTGGCCGCTGCGCGCCACCTCGTCCTGCGCGAGCGGCAACGGTTCGCCCGCGGCCACGCGCAACTGCCACTCGACGAGGTCCTGGCCGGTCACCAGTTCGGTCACGGGATGCTCGACCTGGAGCCGGGCATTGATCTCCATGAAGTAGAACGTCCCGGCGGCGTCGACGATGAATTCCACCGTGCCGGCGTTGACGTAGTCGATCGCGCGCGCGGCCTGCACGGCGGCGGCACCCATCGCGTCGCGCAATGCCGGCGTGACGAATGGCGACGGCGATTCCTCCAGCACCTTCTGGTAACGCCGCTGCGCCGAGCACTCGCGTTCGCCCAGGTGGATCACGTGGCCGTGCGCGTCGCCGAACACCTGCAGCTCGATGTGGCGCGGGCGCTCGACGTAGCGCTCGAGCAGGACGCGGTCGCGCCCGAACGCGCCCTGCGCCTCGCGCTGGCACGACGCCAGCGCCGCGGCGAACCCGCCTGCCTCGCGCACGATGCGCATGCCCTTGCCGCCGCCGCCGTGCGCGGCCTTGATCATCAGCGGGTAGCCGATGCGGTCGCCCTCGGCCTGCAGCGTCGACGGGTCCTGGTCTTCGCCGGTGTAACCAGGCACGACCGGCACGCCGGCCGCCTGCATCAGTTCCTTGGCGCCGGCCTTCGACCCCATCTTGCGCATGGACGCGGCCTTCGGGCCGATGAACACCAGCCCGGCGGCTTCCACCGCCTCGGCGAATGCCGCGTTCTCGGACAGGAAGCCGTACCCCGGATGCACCGCGTCCGCGCCGGTGGCCAGCGCTGCCTCGATGATCGCGTCGCCGCGCAGGTAGCTCTCGGCCGGCGGCGACCCGCCGATGTGCCGCGCCTCGTCCGCCTGCCGCACATGCTGCGCCCCCGCGTCCGCATCCGAGTACACCGCCACCGTGCGGATGCCCAGCCGCCGGCACGTGCGGATGACCCTGCACGCGATCTCGCCGCGATTGGCAATCAGGATCTTGTCGAACATCTTGCTTTTAGCCACAGATTTCACAGATGGACACAGATTAGAGCCTATGGGCAATTGAAGAAGCGGTCAGAAGATTCGGCGCCGAACCTGCGGGCGTGGGCCGAAGTTGAGCAAGAGACCCAGCTGCAGCCCCGTGCCTTTCAGGTAATTGATCAGCTGTGCCTCGTGGGCAGGCAGCAACGCACTTGCCGCCTTGATTTCCACCAGCAGTCGTTCCTCGATCACGAAGTCGGCTCGGAACTCGCCCACTACATTCCCACGGAAGCGGACCAGGATGGGTCGTTGCCTCTCGACCTGTAGCCCGCAAAGTTCGAGCTGAATTGCGAACGCGTTTTCATAAACCGATTCGAGGAAGCCGAATCCCAACGCGTTGTAGGTTTCATAGAACGCCCCGATGACGGTTGCGCTCAAGTCCAGGTGTGGATAACGCGCATCCATGCGCTGCCCCCTTGTTCGTTGCTCTATCCGTGTTCATCTGTGAAATCTGTGGCTCAACATGCTTTTACCCGATCCAGTCGGGCTTGCGCTTGTCGAGGAAGGCGGCGATGCCTTCCTGGCCTTCGGGAGAGACGCGCAGGGCGGCGATGAGGTCGGCGTTGTCGGCGTCGATGCGGGCGCCGTCGCCGCCCGCGGCGACGCGGCGCACCAGGGCTTTCGCGCCGGACGCGGCGACGGGGCCGGCCTTGAGCAGCAGGTCGACCTGGCGCCGCACCGCGGTGTCGAGCGTGGTGGCGTTGACGACTTCGTGCAGCAAGCCGATGCGCAGTGCGGTGTCCGCGTCGAAGACCTCGGCGCTGGCGAACCAGCGGCGTGCCTGGCGCGCGCCGATCGCGGCGATGACGTACGGGGAGATGACCGCCGGCAGCAGCCCGAGCTTGCTCTCGGTGAGCCCGAACTTCGCGCCCGGCACGCCGATGGCGATGTCGCAGCAGGCGATGAGGCCGACGCCGCCGCCGAACGCCGAGCCGTGCACGCTGGCGATGGTTGGCCGCGGCAGTTCGTCGAGGGTGCGCATCAGGCGGGCGAGGGCGAGCGCGTCGTCGCGGTTGGCGGCCTCGCTGGCGCCGGCCATGTCGCGCATCCAGTTGAGGTCCGCGCCCGCCGAGAACGAGGCGCCCGCGCCCTCGAGCACCACCACGCGCACGCCGGCATCGGCGGCCAGCCGGTCCAGCGCGGCGGCCAGGCCCGTCACCAGCGCCGCGTCGAAGGCGTTGTGCACTTCGGGGCGGGCGAGGCGCACGCGGGCGACGGGTCCCTCGCGCAGGACCACAAATGAATCGGGCATCGGCTCGGTCGGGCGTCGGGAAAGGTTTCCATGATACGGGCCGGCCCCTGCTGCCAAAGGCAAATGCGAGCCATTCGCGTTTATCGTAGACTAGCCCGATCGCTCCAGAGCCCCGATCCATGCGCCTGCCACGCCTGCCGCACCTGATGGCCGCCCTTGCCCTCCTGGCGGCCAGCGTCGCCGCCCACGCCACCCCCCAGGTGCAGACGATCTGGCGGTTGCTCGACTACGTCGCGGTCGACTACCCCGAAGCGGTGCAGGACGGCGCGGTGGTCAACCCGCTCGAGTACGACGAGATGCTGGAATTCTCCTCGACCGTGCGCGAGCGCCTGGCACGGCTGCCGCCGCACGCGGCGACCGCCGAGCTGGCCGAGCAGGCACGCGCACTCGAGGCGACGATCATCGCGAAGGGCACACCCGCGACCGTCGAGGTCCAGGCACGCACGCTCGCCGAGGCGTTGCTGCAGGCCTATCCCGTGCCGCGCGCGCCCGACCGCGCGCCCGACATGGCCGGCGTCGCCACCCTGTACCAGCAGCAGTGCGCGAGCTGCCACGGCACCACCGGCGCGGGCGACGGCCCGGCGGGTGCGGGCATGGACCCGCCGCCGATCGATTTCACCGACGTGGCGCGTGCGCGCGAGCGCAGCGTGTTCGCCCTGCAGCAGGTGATCGAGCAGGGCCTGGAAGGCACGGCGATGGCGAGCTACGCCCACCTCCCGGAAGCGCAACGCTGGGCACTGGCGTTCTACATCGGGCAATTCGCGTTCCCGGCCGAAGGGGTGGCGCGGGGCGAGGCCCTGTGGCGCGAACGCGCCGACGTGCGTGCCGCGGTGCCGGACCTGGCAGCGGTCGTGCAGGTGCTGCCGGCCGGCCTGGCGGGACTGGAGCAGCCCCTGGCCGACGACATCACGGCCTACCTGCGCCGACAGCCCGGCGAAGCCGCGGCGATCGCGGTCGCGGGGCAGGGCGACGAGGGCGCGCTCGCACTGGCACGCACGCGCCTGCAGGAAGGTGTCGACGCGTACGCCGCGGGCGACGCCGGCCTGGCGCGCGACAAGGTGCTGTCGGCCTACCTCGACGGTGTCGAACCGATCGAGCCGTTGCTCGGCACGCGCGACGGGCAGCTGCTCCTCGACGTCGAGGCGGCGATGGCCGGTGTCCGCGCAGGCATTGGCGAAGGCGCGGACGTGGCCTCGGTGCGCGCGCGGGCCGACGAGGCCGGGGCGCTGCTCGATCGCGCCGAAGCGGTGCTGGCCGACGACGACAGCGCCGGGGCGACCACCGCGTTCATCGGCGCGCTCACCATCCTGTTGCGCGAGGGCCTGGAGGCACTGCTGGTCGTGATCGCGATCGTGGCGTTCCTGCGCAAGGCCGGGCGCACCGAAGCGATGCCGTACGTGCACGGGGGCTGGATCGGCGCGCTGCTGGCCGGCGCCGCCACCTGGACGGTGGCCACCTACCTGGTGGAGATCAGCGGCGCCAGCCGCGAGGTCACCGAAGGGTTCGCGGCGCTGTTCGCCGCGGCGGTGCTGGTGTCGGTCGGCATCTGGATGCACGGCAAGAGCCAGGCCGATGCCTGGCAGCGCTACATCCGCGAGAAGCTGTCGCACGCGCTGTCGAGGGGCTCGGCGTGGTTCCTGTTCCTGCTCGCGTTCGTGGTCGTGTACCGCGAGGCGTTCGAGACGGTGCTGTTCTACGCCGCGCTGTGGAGCCAGGGCCACCATCCCTCGATCATGGCCGGGGCCGCGACCGCCGTCGTCGCGCTCGCGGTGATCGCCTGGCTGATGCTGCGCTACAGCCGCAAGCTGCCGTTCGGGCGCTTCTTCGCGATCAGCGCGGCGCTGGTGGCCGTGCTGGCGGTGGTGCTGGCGGGCAAGGGCGTGGCGGCGCTGCAGGAAGCCGGCTGGCTGCCGATGTCGCTGGTCGACGGACCGCGGATCGACCTGCTGGGCATCCATCCGACGGTGCAGGGGCTGGGCATCCAGCTGGCGGTGGTCGCCGTGCTGCTGGTCGGGTTCACCTGGAACGCGCGCAATGCGCGCGCGGCTGCGGTGCCTGCGGGATAGGGCGGTCGCGGCTCACGCCGCTCCTACAGGGCAATCGTGCGGCTGTTGTAGGAGCGGCGTGAGCCGCGATTCCCTAATGCCGTTTGCGGCGGGCCTTGCCCGTCGCCTCGGTCGCTTCCACTACCACGCTGAAGCTGCGGTTCTCGCCGGGGAACAATGCGCCGACGCCGACGAGCTGGCGGTTGATCTCCTCGCCGCGCTCGTTGCGGATGCTCAGCACCATCGTGTACTCGTAGGCCCCGTCGTCCGGCGCCTGGATCGTGCCCTCGACCTGCAGCGGCGAGAACTTCGTCGCCGTCGCCTGGGCCGCCGCGGCGGCCGCGGCGGAGTCGAAGCGCAGGTGCCCGCGGCAGGCCGGGCACACCGCGGCACTGGCGAGGATGGTGGCCTTGCAGTGCGGGCAGGTGCGGGTCGCACCTGCCTCGCCGGTCCGCGTCGCGTTCATGCTCAGCCGAGCGCGCTTTCAGCCGGCTTCGACGCACCCTTCGCCTTGTCTTCCCAGCCGAAGTCGGCCTGGCCGCGCATCCGCGCGCCGGAAGCGACGGTCAGCGTGCCGGCCTTGATGTCGCCGGTGAGCGCGCCGGAGGCGAGCAACTCGACCTGCTGCGCGGACTCGATGTTGCCTTCGACCTCGCCCGCGATGATCACCTTGTTGGCGCGGAC
>JAKFFJ010000023.1:0-1790 GCA_036675265.1 Luteimonas sp. | reverse complement strand
GGCCGGCGAAAACCTGTTCCTGGTGTTCGATGGCGCGCTGCACACCACGCCGGTGAGCGCGGCGCTGCTCAACGGCATCACCCGCAACACGATCATCCGGCTGGCGCGCGATGTCGGGATCGAGGTGGTCGAACGCGACCTGCCGCGCGAGTACCTGTACCTGTGCGACGAGTTGTTCATGTGCGGCACCGCGGCCGAGATCACGCCGATCCGTTCCGTCGATGGCCGCCAGGTCGGCGCCGGCAAGGCCGGGCCGCTGACCAAGCGCATCCAGGAGTTGTTCTTCGGCCTGTTCGACGGCAGGACGCCGGACAAGTACGGCTGGCTGGAGCCGGTGCAGCCGTAGGGCGCTTGCTGCAGGAACCCGATACCGCCATCAAAGCAGAAGCCCGCCGCAAGGCGGGCTTTTTCGTGGACCCTGCAACAGGCATGCAGGCGCGCCGTGCTACATCGGCGCCAGGCTCAACGTCGCCACCACCCCGCGTTCCTCGCCGGGGACCACGCGCACGTCCCAGCCGTACAGCTCGCACAGCCGGCGCACGATCGACAGGCCGATGCCACCGCCCTGCGAATGGCCCGCGTGGGTGCCGCGGTAGCCGCGTTCGAACAACATCGCCGCGTCCTCGGCACTGAGCCCGGGGCCAGAATCGACGACTTCCACCGAACCCGGCAGCAGGCGCACGATCACCTCGCCGGACTGCGTGTACTTGACCGCATTGCCGATCAGGTTGCCCAGCGCAACGGCGACCGCGGCCTCCGGCGCGTCGACCACCAATCCGCCCTCGCCTTCCATGCGCAGCACCAGAGGCTTGCCGCCGAGTTGAGCGCGATGGGTGTCGAGCAGCTGTTCGGCGACCTTGCCGACATCGCAGATGCCGTGGCCGCGTTCGTTGCGCGACAGCAGCAGCAGCGCGCTGATCAGGTCGGTGCATTGCTGTTCCGCGCGCTGGATGCGCCGCAGGCGCGCCTGCATGCGGTCGTCGAGCTCCGGCCGCGACAGCAGCAGTTCGGTGGCACCGCGGATCACCGCCAGCGGCGTGCGCAGCTCATGGCTGACGTCGGCGTTGAACTCGCGATCGCGCTGGACCACGTTGGTCAGGCGCGCGGCGTAGTCGTCGAGCGCGGCCGCCAGCTGGCCCACTTCGTCTTCGGGGAAATGGGTGGCCAGTGCCTCGGGCTGCGCACGCGTCCCGGACTCCTTCAACCGTCGCGCCAGTTCCGACACCGGGCTCATCACCCGCGATGCCGCCCACCATCCGACCAGCAACGACAGCAGAGTGAACACGACTACCGAGCCGTAGATCGCGCGGGTGAACTGTTCCTGGCCACGCACCGTCTGGCTCATGTCGTAGGCGAGGAAGAACCACACCTGCGGCGTCTTGCGTACCGCCAGCTTGTAGGAGAACGCGCGGCCCTGTTCGTCGACGTTGCTCAGGCCATGGATGCCGTCGGGCAAGTCGTACCAGTCCGGCTGGCTCTGGCGCACGCTCTCGAACTTGTCGGGCGTGAATGCGAACGCGCGCATCTGGTCGACCGGCAAGGTCGGATTCTGCGGATCGCGTTCGTACTGCTGCGCGTACAGGTCGATGTTGCGATTCATCACGTCGACGACGAGCTTGTCCTCGACCTGGTCGCGCACTTCGCCGACCGACCAGGCGAACAGCGCGGTCAGGCCGAAGCCGAGCAGCACGAAGGACAGGATGATCCGGCTGCGCAACCGCCGGCGATAGCGGCGCGCGCGACGCGCCGGCGGCGGGCGCGACACTCCAGGTTGCGACATGCTCAGCTCG
>JAKFFJ010000054.1:0-1842 GCA_036675265.1 Luteimonas sp. | reverse complement strand
TCGGCGACCGGCGCATGGACATCGAAGGCGCGCGCCACCACGGCATGGCGTCGGTGGGCGTGCTCTGGGGTTTCGGCGGCGAGGCCGAGCTCAGTGCCGCCGGTGCCGGCCGCCTCGCGCGCACGCCGCAGGAACTGCCCGGACTGTTCGCCGCCGCTGTCCCCTGAGGACAGCGAAAAAACGCGCGCGGGCCGCAAAAAACCTGTGTTAGCTTTGACGGCATCACCCCGCGAAGCCCATCGATGAGCCACGTCCAGCAGCGCCGCACCAAGATCCTCGCCACCCTCGGTCCGGCCACCGACGCGCCCGGCGTGCTCGACGACCTGATCGGCGCCGGCGTCAACGTGGTGCGCATGAACTTCTCGCACGGCACGCCCGACCAGCACGCCGCGCGCGTGGCCGCGGTGCGCGAGGTCGCGCAACGCCACGGCCGCGAAGTCGGCATCCTGGCCGACCTGCAGGGCCCGAAGATCCGCATCGAGAAATTCGCCGAAGGCAAGGTCGAGCTGCGCTCCGGCCAGCCCTTCACCCTGGTCTGCCGCGCCGACGCGCCGCCGGGCGACGCCACCCAGGTCGGCGTCAGCTACCTCGGCCTCGTGCACGACGTGCATCCGGGCGACACGCTGCTGCTCGACGACGGGCTGATGGCGGTGAAGGTGCTGGGCATCGACGGCGCCAACATCCGCACCCAGGTGCTGACCGACGGTTTCCTGTCCAACCGCAAGGGCCTCAACCGCCTCGGCGGCGGCCTGTCGCTGGGCGCACTCACCGACCAGGACAAGGAACACATCCGCATCGCCGCGGACCTGGGCGTGGATTTCCTGGCGGTGTCGTTCTGCCGTTCCGCCGCCGACATGGACGAGGCGCGTGCGCTGGCGCGCGCCGCCGGCAGCGACGCTTTCCTGGTCGCGAAGATCGAGCGTGCCGAGGCGATCGAGAACCTGGTCGAGATCACCATCGCCTCCGACGTGGTGATGGTGGCGCGCGGCGACCTGGGCGTGGAGATCGGCGACGCCGAGCTGCCCGGCCTGCAGAAGAAGATCATCAAGACCGCGCTCGAGCACAACCGCGTGGTGATCACCGCGACGCAGATGCTGCAGTCGATGGTCGACAACCCCATCCCGACCCGCGCCGAGGTGCTGGACGTCGCCAACTCGGTCATCGACGGCACCGACGCGGTGATGCTGTCGGCCGAAACCGCGTCCGGCCACTACCCGGTGAAGTCGGTCGAGGCGATGGTGCGCATCTGCCTGGGCGCCGAGCGCCAGTTCGACCACGACACCGATTTCGAGAAGGCGCCGCGCAACCTGCAGGCGGTCGACCAGGCCATCGCGATGGCCAGCATGTTCCTGGCCGAACACATCCAGGTGCGCGCGATCCTCGCGCTCACCGAATCCGGCGGTACGGCGCGTTACCTGTCGCGGTTCCGTTCGGCGGTGCCGATCTACGGTCTGTCGCGCCACGCCGGCGCGCGCCGGCGCATGGCCATGATCCGCGACGTGTTCCCGATCGATTTCAACAGCCAGGGCATGCCGACGCGCGAGGCGGCCCGCTGCGCGATCCTGCAGTTGTACGACCTGGGCCTGCTGGCCGAGGGCGACAGCGTGATGATCACCAGCGGCGACCACATGGAGCTGCACGGCGCCACCAACACGCTGCGCCTGCTGAAGGTCGGCCCCTGCGGCAAGGCCGAGGGCCTCGGCGAGCTCTGACTTGCTTCGCAAGTAGAGCGCGGGGCGTTTTGGTGCCGGGATCGTTCTTGGCGATAGGCCGCCGTACGAGAGGTCACTTTCCCGGGGACGCCGTGAATCCATCCATGGAGGCTTTTCGAAAACGTCCATG
>JAKFFJ010000032.1:0-1873 GCA_036675265.1 Luteimonas sp. | reverse complement strand
GGATTTCCGCTCGATCGCCTGCTGTTGCGCTTCAAGTTCCACAACGACCTCACCGCTGGCCGGCTGCTGTCGCAATTGATGGCCGAAGCCTGCACGCCGCTGCCGCGTCCGGACGCGGTCATCCCGGTCCCGCTGCACCGTGCGCGCCTGCGGCACCGCGGTTACGACCAGGCGCTGGAACTGGCGCGACCGTTGGCGCGCGCGTTGTCGCTGCCGCTGCTCGACGACGCGTTGCAACGCGTGCGCGCCACCAGCGCGCAATCCGAGCTCGATGCGAGCGCGCGTCGCCGCAACCTGCGCGACGCGTTCGCGGTGGCTGGCGATGCCGCGCCGGTCCATGCCCTGCCCCGGCACGTGGTGCTGGTCGACGATGTCATGACCACCGGTGCGACGCTGCACGCCGCGGCCAAGGCACTGCTGCGCGCCGGCGTGCAGCGCGTCGACGCGTGGGTGTGCGCCCGGGTGCCGTAGATCAGTCCGCGGCTGCGGGCGCCGGCATCGGGATCTCCGCCTTAGGCGCCTTGCCCGAGCCGATGATCGCCTCGGCGCGCAATTCCACCGGTGCGTTCGCCGAGAACAGCGCGGTGGTCCCGACCGCGGTCCACGCCGGGTAATGGTCGCGGAACACTTCGCGATGCACCTTCAACATCGGCTCGATCTTCCTGCGGAAGTCGGCGTGGTCGCCGGCGACGTGGAAGCTGGTCAGTTCGACCACGTCCTCGAGCGTCGCGCCGGCCCGCTCGAGATGCAGTTTCAGCTGCGCGAACATCCAACGGATCTTGTCCTCGTCGGTGTCGCCGACGATGGCGGGAATGCCGGAAACGATGACCCGGTCGCCGACCTTGAGCACCGGCGTGTAGTGCAGGCCGTGGTACGAGTCCTCCCAGCCCGCGGGCGCGAGGTGCTCGCGCGTGGGCGGGTCCGCGGCGAACGCCACGCCGCTGCACAGGCACGCCGCGGCGAGTACCGCCTTGAGCGTCGTCCCGGTCCCAGTGGTCAGTTGCAAGATCGCGCGCATGGTCGTGCTCCGGTCGATGGCACCGCATTGCAACGCGTATGTGATCGGAGGTGCAAGCGCCATCAGTCGCGCAGGGCGTAGTCCAGAGCGATGCCGGCGAACACCACCGCGCCGACCCAGTGGTTGTGCAGGAACGCGCTGAAGCATTCCTCGCGATTGCGTGCGCGCGCCAGCACGAATTCGTAAGCGACCAGGACTGCGGCGATGCCGAGCGCGCTCCAGTAGTACACCCCGAGCCCGGCACGCTGGCCGACCAGGGCCAGCGCGCACAGGAACAGGGCGTACAACACGCCCAGCGCGACCAGGTCGAGCTCGCCGAACAGGATAGCGGTCGACCTGGCGCCGGCGCGCAGGTCGTCGTCGCGATCGACCATCGCGTACCAGGTGTCGTAGGCGGTGGCCCAGAAGATGTTGGCGACGTACAGCACCCACGCGATCGGCGGCACTTCGTTGCGCAGCGCCGCGAACGCCATCGGGATGCCCCAGCCGAAGGCGAGGCCGAGGTATACCTGCGGCAGCCAGGTGTAGCGCTTCAGGTACGGATAGCTGGCGGCCAGCAGCACGCCGACGACACTCATGTAGATCGTGAGTCGGTTGAGGGTCAGCACCAGCGCGAACGCGACCAGCATCAACGCGGCGAACAGCAGCAGCGCTTCGCGTCCGGACACCGCGCCGGTCGCCAACGGGCGTCCCTTGGTGCGTTCGACCTGCGGATCGAGCCAGCGGTCGGCGTAGTCGTTGATCACGCAACCGGCCGAGCGGGTCAGCCAGACCCCGGCACTGAACACGAGCAGCGGCCACAACGGCGGCATGCCTTCCGCGGCCAGCCACAGCCCCCACCAGGTCGGCCACAGC
>JAKFFJ010000045.1:0-1886 GCA_036675265.1 Luteimonas sp. | reverse complement strand
GCGAGTGCTCGAGGTCACCTTGCGCACGCCCGCCGCACTCGACGCGATTCGCGCGATGTGCGCCGTCGAAGGTGCCATCGTCGGCGCTGGCACGGTGCTGGGCCCGGAGCAGTACGACGCTGCCGCCGAGGCCGGCGCGCAGTTCGTTGTGGCGCCGGGCCTGACCGATACCCTGGCCGCCTTCGCCAGGACGCACAAGGTGCCGATGCTCCCCGGCGTGGTCACGGCCAGTGAAGTGATGCGTGCGCGCGAGGCCGGCTTCACGCGGCTCAAGTTCTTCCCGGCCGAATCGAGCGGCGGGGTCGCCACGCTCAAGGGTTTCGCGAGCGTGTTCCCCGACGTGCGCTTCTGCCCCACCGGCGGCATCACCTCCGACAGCGCCAGCGCCTATCTGCGGCTGCCCAACGTGGCCTGCGTCGGTGGCTCGTGGCCCATGCCGCCTGAGGCCATCGCCACGCGCGACTGGGGCCGCATCGAGCGTCTGGCCGGCGCTACCGCGGCGCTGCGGCGCGCTGCGGCTTGAGGGCAGGGGCTGCGGGCCGCTCGCCCCAAGCCGCTTACAACGAGATGTCGAGGGAGAAGACTCCCGGGTCGAACAGCCGTGGCGCGGACAGCGCGAAGCCGAACGCCCCCTGTCCGAAGAAGTGCATGCCGTAGAGCATGCCGGTGACGTCGACCACGGCCGAGCCGCTATCGCCGGGACGCACCGCACTGCGGTACTGGATCGTGTCGGCGAAGAAGAAGGTCCGGCCCGCCGTGGCCCGGTAGTCGAACTCGGTGGGCCCCGGCAGCACCGCCCGGAAGAAGGCCGGCAGTGGCTCGCTGCGCACCTGCGCCGGCAACCCGTTGGCCGGGGGCGCCACGCGCCGGCCGAGCACGAACAGTTGACCGCGGTCCGGCAGTTCGCCGATGTCGAAATCCGTCGCGCGCCGGTTCGGTGCCAGCCCCCAGAGAGAGATGTCCTGGACGGCGGCATCGTCGAGACCGACCAGCGCCGCATCGATCGCCGACGCACCGCCAGGGTCGGCCGCCTCGCTGACGGGGCCGAGGGGCGTCTGGTCGTCCGCCACGCAGGCGACGCCGCGCTGCGGCGGCCGCTTCAGGCTCGACGAGAACACGTGATAGCAGGCCAGGAGGTAGCGTTCCCTCGGGATGGCGACGTTGCGGACCCGGCAGCAGACCGCACCGAAATCCATCGGCGCGCCCGCGACCTGCGAGGTGACGCCCGACGTCAGGTTCAGCACCGACTGCGGCGTGCCGCCGCTGAGCTCGGACACGTCGGTGGGAACCAGCACGCGAACCCGCTTGCCGCGCAGGGTGGGATAGGCGGCGACGAACGCGGGGATCTTCTGGGCACGGGCCCGCGCATCGGCCCACTTGCGACGCACGAAGAAGCACAGGCAGATCTCGTCCTGCAGGTTCTCGCCGGTGCCGCGCAGCCGGTAGCCGGCGCCGACGCTGACGACGTTGTCGAAGGCCCGAACGAAGGCCCGCCCGCGCCTGCGCGCCACGGACAGCGCCAGCTTGAACCGCGTGGACCGGTCCAGCGCTTCCCAAGGAGTCGTCATCCCGATAACCGGTGCCGGCGGCACCGATCTCAGCGTTTGATGAAGATGCGGCTTTCCGCCATGTCGACGCCCGCGTCCTTCAGCAGGGCGATGACCTTCGACTTGAGCGCGTCGTCGTCCGGCAGCGCCGCCAGGGCCCCCGGATTGCCGTCGGTTCTGCGGGTGAGCGTCACTTCCAGCGCGCCCGATGCATTTCGTGTCATCGTCGGCACGAAATACTCCTTGTCCCTTGTCGTGTTCTCTGGCCGGGCGAGTTCGGTTCTCAAGGCGCGAAGCGCTGCATCGGTCGGGGCAGACTCGCCCGGCGGGCCCGCCCGC
>JAKFFJ010000010.1:0-11915 GCA_036675265.1 Luteimonas sp. | reverse complement strand
GGGGCCGGCTTTTCATTAACCTGCGATTATGCGGCGTCGTGATGCACTGCCGCAAACCGCCTTGCCTCGTCGTTCATGGGTTTGAATGGCAAGCGTTTGTGCGGTGGCGGGGCGCGGTCGATACTCGCGCAAAGGGTGGCGGGCCTTTCGTCACTGCACACGAATGATTCTCCGGGGGTCGATATGAAGTTGCAGCCGAACCTGCTTGCGCGCGCTTGCCGCATCGGACTGGGTGCCCTGGCGCTGGCCACGCTGGCGGCCTGTGGCGGTGGTGGTGGCAAGAACACCAAGGCCGTCGCGCCGCCGCCCGCGGCGCCGCCGCCGGACCCGGTGGTGTTCGAGCCGGACCCGCGCTTCATCAAGCACCTGACCGTCACCGGCGCCGACAAGGCGCACGCGGAGGGGCTCACCGGTGCCGGCGTGCGCATCGGCGTGGTCGACAGCGGCGTCAACCGCAACCATCCGGCGTTGTCGCCGCGCGTGGTGGCGAACCTGACGTACATCAATTCGCAGAACAACAACCTGAGCGTCGACGACGTCATCGGCCACGGCACCGCGGTCTCGCAGGTGATGGCAGGCACCCCGTTCGGTGCGTGGCCGGGCGGCATCGCCCCGGGCGCGCAGATCGTCTCGGCGCGCATCATTGCCGACGAGACGCCGGACGACGACGGCTCCGGCCAGGGCAACGAAGTCGATGGCGCCATCGGCCTGGCGCCGATCCACCAGGACCTGATCGCGCGCGGCGTCAAGGTCATGAACAACTCGTGGGGCGGCCTGTACTGGACCAACCCCGCGGCCACCGGCCCCATCGCGCAGGAATACCGCCCCTTCATCATCAACAACGGCGGCCTGGTGGTGTTCTCCACCGGCAATTCGGCGTTCGACGATCCGTCGAGCATGGCCGCGCTGCCGAGCCAGCCCGGCCCGAACGGGACGTTCCCCGCCGCGGACCTGGAGGTCGGCTGGATCGCGGTGGCGGCGGTCGAGGCCGACGCGCCCGGGACGCTGGCGGACTATTCCAATGCCTGCGGCGTCGCGATGGACTACTGCCTTGCGGCCCCCGGCAACGTCGCCACCACCGGCACGAACGACGGCCCGACCGATCCGTCGTACTGGACCTGGACCGGCACCTCGTTCTCCGCGCCGCTGGTTTCGGGCGCCGCGGCGCTGGTCTGGGACGCGTTCCCGTACTTCAACAACGACCTGGTCCGGCAGACCCTGCTGGGCACGGCCACCGACATCGGCACGCCGGGCGTGGACGCGGTGTTCGGCTACGGTCTGCTGAACATCGCGGATGCGGTGCACGGGCCGGGACGCCTCGACTGGGGCCAGGTGGTCGCCGACTTCGCCAGCGGCACGTCCACCTGGAGCAACGACATCTCCGGCGCCGGCGGCATCACCAAGCGCGGCAACGGCACGCTGGTGCTGGAAGGCGCCAACACCTACGCGGGCACGACCCGCGCGGAAGGCGGCGTGCTGACGGCGGCCAACGACATCGCCGCGGACGCGGTGGTCGGCGTCGACGGCGGCCTGGCACTGGAGGGCAGCGGCGTCAACGGCGACCTGGTCAACCAGGGCGTGGTGTTCATGTACGGCACCAACCCCGCCGGCACCGACCATGTCGTGGACGGCGACTACACCCAGACGGACGGCGCGGTGCTCGCGTTCGACGTCGGTTCGCACCTGCAGGTGGCGGGCAGCGCCGGCATCGACGGCGACGCGCTGGTGGCCGGCGTCACCGACGGCTACGTGTATTCGTCCAGCGAGACCTTCCTGACGGCCGCCGGTGGACTCACCGGCACGTTCGACAGCCTGTCGGCGGTGGAGGGCGTCTTCCTGGACGCTTCCCTGGCCTACACCCCGAACGCGGTGTCCCTGGAGATCGAGCGGCTGGACGTGGGCGTGGCGGCGGCGGGCATGGGCTTCGCGCCGATCGCCATGGGCAGTGCGACGCGCATCGAGAACGCGTTCCGCACGATCGATGAAGGTCGACAGGACGGCCAGGCGCCGGACGAGTTCCTCGGCGGCGCCGCGGCGTTCCAGCGCACGCCCTCCGTGGCGGCGGCGCAACGCTCGCTCGAGAGCCTGTCGGGCGAGCAGCACGCGGCGGATCGCGCGTTCGCGTTGATGGCCATCGATGGCGGGCGCAATGCGCTCGAGTCGCGCCTGGACGCGCTCGGCGAGGGTGCGGCAACGGGTGGCTGGGCGGACCGCCTGGCCGGCCAGCGTTCGACGTGGTCGGGTACCTGGCTCGACAGCCGTGGCTGGGTGGTCGGACAGGACGTGCGCCTGAACCCGCAACTGACACTGGGCGCCGCGTTCGGGCAGAGCGACGGCCGTGCGGCCGACGAGCTGAGCGCCGACCGCGAACGCAACCGGCAGGTCGAGGGACAGGTCTACGGCACCTGGCAGCAGGGCGACAGCTACCTGCTCGGGCGCCTTGCGTTCGGCCGGCTGGAGCGTCAGCTGCAGCGCGAGATCCTGCTGGGCCGCGACTGGTTCGCCGTGGGCTCGGACTACGCCAACGACTACACCGTGTTCGACCTGCAGGCCGGGCACCGCTTCAACCTGGGCGGTGCGACGCTGACGCCGTATGTCGGCGCGGAGCAGCTGCGCCTGGCGCGCGGCGGGTTCGCCGAGCAGGGCGCGGCGGGGTTCGGGCTGAGCACCCAGGGCTCGACGCTGGAGGCGACGCGTGCGATGGCCGGTGCGCGGCTGGAGCAGTCGTGGACGGTCGGTGCCGCGACGCTCGCGCTGCAGGGCCGGGTGGAATGGCAGCACCTGCTGTCGCAGTCGGGCGAGCTGATCGACGCGCGCTTCACCGGGCTGGACGTGTGGTCGCCGATCGCCGGCGCGCGCATGGACGACCAGGCGGCGGTGGCGGGGCTGGGCTTTACCGCGGACTTCGACGAGGCGGGCCGTTTCGGCTTCAGCGTCGACACCCGCCGCGAGTTCGGCGAGACCCACACCGGCGCGTACGCCAACTACACCATCGGGTTCTGACCCGGATTCCGGTGCAGCCCGTCATTCCCGCGCAGGCGGGAATCCAGGTTCGGACGGATGGATCCCCGCCTTCGCGGGGATGACGGCAGTCAGTCGCGGCCTTCGAAGAGCTCGCGGCCGATGAGCATGCGGCGGATCTCGTTGGTGCCGGCGCCGATGGCGTAGAGCTTGGCGTCGCGCAGGATCCGGCCGGTGGGGTACTCGTTGATGTAGCCGTTGCCGCCGAGCGCCTGGATGGCCTCGAGCGCAACCTGCACCGCGGCCTCGCTGGCCTGCAGCAGGCAGCTGGCCGCGTCGACGCGCGAGCGGTGGCCGGCGTCGTAGTCGCGCGCCACCTGGTAGGCGAACGCGCGCGAGGCCTGCAGCGCGGTGTACATGTCGGCGATCTTGGCCTGCATCAGTTCGAAGCAGCCGATCGGCTGGTCGAACTGCCGGCGCTCGCGCACGTAGGGCAGGGTGGCGTCGAGCGCGGCCTGCATCAGGCCGAGCGGGCCGCCGGTCAGCACCAGGCGTTCGGTGTTGAGGCCGGACATCAGCACCTTGACGCCCTCGTTCACTTCTCCGAGCACGTTCTCCTGCGGGATCTCGCAGTCCTCGAACACCAGCTCGCAGGTGTTGGACCCGCGCATGCCCAGCTTGTCGAGTTTCTGCGCCGTGCTGAACCCCTTCATCCCCTTCTCGACGATGAAGGCGGTCATGCAGCGGCTGCCGGCGTCCTTGCCCGCGGTGCGCATGTAGACCACCAGCACGTCGGCCTCGGGGCCGTTGGTGATCCACATCTTGTTGCCGTTGGCGACCCAGGCGCCGTCGCGCAATTCCGCGCGGCAGGCCATCGAGCCGACCACGTCCGAGCCCGCGCCCGGCTCGCTCATCGCCAGCGCGCCCTTCCACTCGCCGGTGCACAGCTTCGGCAGGTACTTCGCGCGCTGCTCGTCCGTGCCGTTGGCATGGAGGTTGTTGACGCAGAGGTTGGAGTGCGCGCCGTAGCTCAGCCCGACCGACCCGGAGGCGCGGGAGATTTCCTCCATGGCCACCAGGTGGGCCAGGTAGCCCATGTCGCTGCCGCCGAATTCGCCGGGCACGGTGATGCCCAGCAGCCCCATCTCGCCGAGGCGGGGCCACAGGTCCTGCGGGAACGCGTTGGCTTCGTCGATCGCCGCGGCGCGCGGCGCGATCTCCGCTTCGGCGAAGCGACGCACCGCGTCGCGCAGTGCGTCGAGTTCTTCGCCGAGCGGGAACGTTCGCATCAGGGCGTGGCCGCTACGCTCAGTGACCGCGGATGCGGCCCTGGAAGCGCGGCGTCGAGCGACCCAGCGGCAGCTTCAGCTTGCCCATCACCTCGATGCGCTCTTCCGCCATGCGGTCGGCCGCCTTGTAGGTCGGGATGCTGTCGCGCTCGGCGATCTCGTAGATGCGCGCGAGGTTGTGGTAGATCGTGCGCATCATCCGCATGGCGCGCTCGCGGTTGTAGCCGGTGATCTCCAGCGCCACGTTCATCACGCCGCCCGCGTTCACCGCGTAGTCCGGCGCGTACAGGATGCCGCGGCGCTGCAGCTCGTCGCCGATCGCGTTGGTGGCCAGCTGGTTGTTGGCCGCGCCGCAGATCACCTTGGCCTTGATGCGGGGCAGGGTGTCGTCGTTGAGCGTGCCGCCCAGCGCGCACGGGGAGTACACGTCGGCGTTGACGTCGTAGATCTCGTCCAGGCCCACGGCCTCGGCGCCGTACTCGGACACGGCCTTGTCGACCAGGCCCTTGTTGATGTCGGTGACGAAGATCTTGGCACCGCGCTCCTTCAGGAGCTTGACGTACTCCATGCCGACATGGCCCAGGCCCTGCACGGCATAGCTGTACTTGCCCACTTCCTCGTCGCCGAACTTCTTCTGCAGCGTGGCCATCAGGCCCTGCAGGGTGCCGTAGGCGGTGAACGGCGAGGGATCGCCCGAACCGCCGTGGACCTGGTGCACGCCGGTGACGAACTCCGTCTCCTTGTAGACGTGCTCCATGTCGTTGACGTCGATGCCGACGTCCTCGGCGGTGATGTAACGGCCGCCCAGCGAATCCACGAACTTGCCGAAGGCGCGGAACAGGGCCTCGGACTTGTCGGTGGCGGGGTCGCCGATGATCACGGCCTTGCCGCCGCCGATGTCCAGGCCGGCAACCGCGTTCTTGTAGGTCATGCCGCGGCTCAGGCGCAGGACGTCGTTGAGCGCTTCGGCCTCGGTCTTGTAGGGCCACATGCGGGTGCCGCCGAGGGCGGGGCCGAGCACGGTGTTGTGGATGGCGATGATGGCCTTCAGGCCAGCGTCCTTGTTGTGGCAGAAGACGACCTGCTCGTGGCCAAACGTATCGAGGGTTTCGAAGATCATTGCCAACTCCGCGCGTGGGCGGCCGTGTTGCGCATGGCAAACGGCGTCAACTTTGTGTGATAAGTCGTTGAAACGACGGCGATCTGCGGCTTGGCGGGACGGATCGGGCCGAGCGCAGGCGCAATAGTCTAAAGGAATCGGGTGCCGGGGGCCTGTGTAGATGCGTGTGCGCGGGGGGCGCGGCCGCAGCCACGTGCCGGGACACGCCGCAAGTACGTCCATGTAGGCTAATCAGCGCCATCCATGGCGCTGATTGTCCCGGCCCGCGGCTGCGACCGCGCCTTGCGACTACACATCTACCGGATGCAAAAGAGCGGCGTGAGTTCATCGCTGGAGACATGGCATCGCGGCGAAGCCGCACTGAAAGCCGGGCGCCTCGACGAGGCGCGGGAGGCCTATTCCGAACTGCTGATGGACCGCGCGTGGCTGCTGCCGGCGCGGCTGCGGCTGTCGGTGGTCGCCTCGACGCAGGGGCGGGTGCGCGAGGCGGCGGCACAGGCACTGGCGGGGTTCGAGTCGCGCGACGGGGCCGACGCGGTGTTGCTGGAGGCGCTGTGCCGGCGGCTGGTCGAGGTGGGGGAACTGGAGGCGGCGGTGACGTGCGCGGCCGAACCGGTCGTGCGCGACGCGACGGACCCGGCATTGCTGGCGGGAGTGGGCGGCTTGCTCGGCGACCAGTCGCTGCCCGCGCTGGCGCTGCCGATGCTGCAGCGTGCGCGGGAGATGGGTGGGCCGAACCCGTGGCTCGCGGGCCGGATCGGGCGGGCGCTGGCGTACGTGGGCGACGCCGACGATGCGGAGTTGGCGCTGGAGTCCTGCCTGGCGGCCGGTGGCACCGTTGCCGCGATGGCCTGGCGGGACCTGGCGCGGCTGCGGCGGTGGACGCCGGAACGGAACCACGTCGAGCGGTTGCGGCGCGCACTGGTGGAACTTGGCGAAGGGCATCGCGATGCGCCGTTGCTGCAGTACGCGTTGTTCAAGGAGCTCGACGACCTGGGTCGGACGGACGAGGCGTGGTCCGCGCTTGAGGCCGGCATGCAGGCGCGGCGCGCGCAGGTCGGGTTCGATCCCGCGGCCGAAGCGGACCTGTTCGAAGCCCTGTCCGTCATCCCGGCGACACCCACCGTCATTCCCGCGAAGGCGGGAATCCAGTCCCCATCCCAAGCATGGATCCCCGCCTCCGCGGGGATGACGAACGATCGCGCGGGGATGACGAACGATCGCGTGGGGATGACGGACGTTCGCGCGAGGATAACGGGCGGACCGCAACCGATCTTCATCGTGGGGCTGCCGCGGTCCGGGACGACCTTGCTCGAGCGCATCCTCGGCGGGCATCCACAGGTCGCGGACGCGGGCGAACTGCGCGACTTCACCGCGCAGCTGCGCTGGATGACGGAGTTGCCCGGCACGAACCACCCCGATGCCGAGCTGGTCCGCGCGGCCGCGGGCATCGACTTCGCGCAACTGGGCCAGCGCTACCTGTCGCATACGCGCTGGCACGCACGCGGCAAGCCGTTCTACACCGACAAGCTGCCGGCCAACTTCCTCAATGTCGGGTTCATCGCGCAGGCATTGCCCGACGCGAAGATCCTGCACATGGCGCGTGGGCCGATGGATGCGTGCTTCTCCAACCTCAAGGAACTGTTCGGGGCGGCGTATCCGCACAGTTACGACCAGGGCGAGATGGCGGAGCACTACATCCGGTATCGCAAGCTGATGGCGCATTGGCACGCGGCGTTTCCGGGGCGGATCCTGGACGTGTCGTACGAGGCGTTGGCGGCGGAGCCGGAGCGCGTGGCGCGCGAGGTGCTGGCGTTCTGCGGGCTGCCGTGGGACGACGCGGTGTTGTCGCACGAGCGGCGAGGCGGGGCGGTGGCGACGGCGAGCACGGCGCAGGTGCGGGAGCCGATCCACGCGCGATTCGTGGGGCAGTGGCGGCGGTACGAGGCGCAGTTGCGGCCGTTGCGGGAACGGTTGGAAGCGGGCGGGTTCGAGGGCTGACGCGGTCCCGGATTCCGCTTCGCTGCATCCGGGCTACGGGGCGTGGCGCATGCGGGGATGGTGGCGGTGGACGGCTTCGCCCAGCTTGCGGCGCTCCTCGGGTGTCAGCTCGGTGGCGACCTCGGTGATCATCGCCTGGACGGCGCTCGCGGCTTCGGCATCGCTGGCGCGCAACTCGGCAAACGCGCTGTCGAGCGCGGCGGGATCGAGGGTCTCGGCGGTGAGCAGGGCGTGCACCCGCGCGCGCGCCTCGAACACGTCCGCGACGCTCGTCCTGACGTGCTCGCGGTGCCGGGCCAGCGCGGCATCGACGACGCCGCGGCGTTCCGGTGGCAGGACGCGCCGCAGCTGCATCGGGTTGGGCATGATCGTGCCGCGCGCCATGCGCACGTGGCGCTGGTGCGGGCCGTCGTGCGAGAAGTGCGCCCAGGCGACGCCTCCCAGGACCGCAACGTTGAGCGCAAGCGAGGCGACCAGCAGCCAGCGCAGGGCCGTGTCGAAGCGGGGGCTCACGGGACGTACTCCTCGTAGGCGCCGTCCAGCAGGGCGAACTCGGCATAGCCGGGCGCTTCCTCGGTGGCGACATCGGTGTCGGGCGGAGACGTGGCCGGTTCCAGCATCGCCGCGACCGCGATCCCCACCGCCAGGCTGGCAGTGAGCGCCGGGCCGGCGATCCGCAGGCCGCCGAGCTCGCGCCACACCGCGCGCCAGAACCCAACCGTCGAGCGGGCCTCGAAGTCGAGCAGGATCGAACGGCGCAGCCCCGCGGACGGCGGCGCCACGACGTCGGCGGCCAGCCACGCGTCGAGCGCGCGGGCCTCTTCGATCGTTTCGTGGTCGGTGGTCATGGCGATGATTCTCCCATCGGGGACAGCGGTGCGAGCGACTGGCGCAGGCTGCGCCGGGCGCGGGCGAGGAGGGACTCGAAGGCGTCCACGCTCACCCCGAGCAGCGCCGCGGCCTCGGCCTGCGGCAGTTCCTGGTAGTGGCAGAGGACCAGCGCCTCGCGCTGGCGTTCGGGCAGTGCGGCGATGGCCGAGCGCACGGCGCGCCCGGTGTCCTCGGACGCGAACCGCTGCGCCGGACCGGGCGTGTCATCGCGGAGTTCGTCGAGCGCCGCGTCCGACTGCGGCCGCCGCCTGCGCAACCGGTCGCGGCAGGCATTGAGCGCGACGCCATGCAGCCAGGTGCCGAAGCGCGCATCGCCGGGCAAGCGCCCGGGCTGCCAGCGCGGCGCCATCTTCCAGGCTTGCACGAACACGTCCTGGCACACGTCCTCGGCCTCCGCCGCGTCGCCCAGCAGGCGCGCGGCCAGTGCGTGGAGCCGCTGCAGGTGCCGGTCCACGAGCGCGCGGCAGGCCGGTGCGTCGCCATCCGCGATCGCCCGCAGCAGCGGGAGGTCGGGATCGGCGTCGGAAGGGCTGGCGTCACTCGGGCCTTGGGGAGGGCGCAGGCAGCGGCTCCACTGGAAAGGGTGCGGCGGCGCAAGGGGCGCCGCCGCGATTGTGGCGCAACGCCCGGGTCAGTGGCCCGAATGGTCCGCGCCGCCGCCGTGGCGCATGCCCTTGCCCTTGCGCATGCCCGCGTGGCCCGCCTTCATCTCCTCCGGCGTCACGATGCCGTCCTTGTCGGCGTCCATGCGCTCGAACATGCCGTCGTGGTGCGCGTCGATCTCGTCAACGGACACGCGGCCGTCGCCGTTTTCGTCGTGGCGCTCGGTGAAGCGTGCGGCCATGCGGGCCTCCATCGCCGCCCTGTGCTCGGCGAAGGTGACGAAGCCATCGCCGTTGCCGTCCATCTCGGCCAAGTGCGTGGACCGCATCGCGTCGTGCTCGGCACGGCTGATGTTGCCGTCCTGGTTGGTGTCCACCTTCTCCATCATGCCGGCCATGTGGCCCTTGTGGTCGCCGTCCTGCGGCGCGGCGACGAGGGTGCCCGCGGCCAGCACGCCGGTGGCCAGCAAGGCCAGCAGCAGGGAGTTGCGGGTCTGGTTCTGGTTGCGCATTGGGTCGTCTCTCTGGGGTTGGAAAGGGGAGGCGGGTGGTCGGCCTCGTACGGTTGCACGCGCGAAGGGCGGGAATCCGTCGGTGTGGGGCGGAATGGTTCAGCGGGGAGTAGGTCCCCCTCGTCATCCCCGCGAAGGCGGGGATCCATCGCCCGACCGCTGGGTTCCCGCCTTCGCGGGAACGACGGGGAGAGCGGGCGCTACAATCGGGAATCCGCCTGATTCCCTTATAGATAGCGCATGAGCACGCCCGCCACCCAGCTGCCCGAAGCCTCCCCCGAGCGCACCCCCCTGCGCTTCGTCACCGCCGCCAGCCTGTTCGACGGCCACGACGCGGCGATCAACATCATGCGGCGGCTGATCCAGGCCCAGGGCGCGGAAGTCATCCACCTGGGGCACAACCGCTCGGTGGAGGACGTGGTGCGCGCGGCGCTGCAGGAGGATGCGGACGCGATCGCGCTGTCGTCCTACCAGGGCGGCCACGTCGAATACCTCAAGTACATGATCGACATGCTGCGCGAGCGCGGCGCCGGCCACATCAAGGTGTTCGCGGGCGGCGGCGGCACGATCACGCCGGAGGAGATCAAGGAACTGGAGGCGTACGGCGTCGAGCGCATCTACCACCCCAACGACGGCATGCACATGGGGCTGGTGGCGATGATCGAGGACGTCGTGCGGCGCACCTCCGAGGCGCGGGTGGAGAAGGCGGCGGCAGACGCCAGCCCGTCGATCGAGGACGAGATCGCGATCGGCCGGGTGATGTCGGCGATCGAGGAGGGTGGCTACAGCGACTCGGAACTGTCGAAGCTGCGCAAGCAGTGGCAGCTGGCCGGCGGCAAGACCCCGGTCATCGGCATCACCGGCACCGGGGGGGCGGGCAAGTCCTCGGTGACGGACGAGCTGCTCAACCGGTTCCTGGCGCACTTCCCGGAGATGCGGATCGCGGTGATCTCGGTGGATCCGACGCGGCGGCGCACCGGTGGTGCGCTGCTGGGCGACCGGATCCGGATGAACTCGCTGCGGTCCAAGCGCGTGTACATGCGCTCGATGGCCACGCGCCGCCAGCACGCGGCGACCAATGCCGTGCTCAAGGATTCGATCGGCTTCCTGAAGGGACTCGGTTACGACCTCGTGATCGTCGAGACCGCGGGCATCGGCCAGTCGGACTCGGAGATCGTGGACCTGGTCGACTTCCCCGTGTACGTGATGACCAGCGACTTCGGCGCGCCCAGCCAGCTCGAGAAGATCGACATGCTGGACTTCGCCGAGCTGGTGGTGCTCAACAAGTTCGACAAGCGCGGCGCCGAGGACGCCCTGCGCGACGTGCGCAAGCAGTGGAAGCGCAACCGCGTGGCGTTCCAGACGAAGGACGAGGACGTCCCCGTCTACCCGACCATCGCCAGCCAGTTCAACGACCCGGGCATCACCTGGATGTTCGCGAACCTCACGCGCCTGATGCGCGAGAAGCTGGGCGTGGACTGGAACCCTGACGTGGACACCACGCTGAAGGAGCCGCGCGCCACCGTGCTGATCCCCGGCAACCGCGTGCGCTACCTGGCCGAGATCGCCGAGCAGGGGCGGGCGATCAATGCCCGCATCGAGTCGCAGGCCGAAGTGGCCGACCGGGCGCAATCGCTGTGGCAGGCGCTGCAGGAGCTGGGTGACGAGCAACTGCCCATGCAGTTGGAGCTGTATCCGTCGGATTCTGTCATTCCCGCGAAGGCGGGAATCCATGCCTCCGGAGAGGTGGATCCCCGCCTTCGCGGGGATGACGGCAAGGACCGCGGGGATGACGGTGGTCGCGGGGATGACAGGACGCTCCTCACCCTCCGGCAGCGCTACAACGACGCCATCCAGTCGCTGGATGCCGAAGCGCTGAAGCTCCTCCGCGACTGGCCGGAGCGCCTCAAGTCCATCACCGACGAAGTCGGCGAATACCAGGTCCGCGACAAGACCATCCGGGTCGAGAACTACCGCGAGTCCCTGTCGCACCAGAAGATCCCCAAGATCGCCGCGCCGACCTACCGCAGCTGGGGCGAGCTGCTGGTGTTCCTGCAGAAGGAGAACCTGCCGGGCGCGTACCCGTACACCGGCGGCGTCTACCCGTACCGCCGCACCGGCGAGGACCCGATCCGCATGTTCGCGGGCGAGGGCACGCCCGAGCGCACCAACCGCCGCTTCCATTACCTGTCCATCGGCCAGCCGGCCGCGCGCCTGTCCACCGCCTTCGACAGCGTGACCCTGTACGGCGAGGACCCGGCCGAGCGCCCGGACATCTACGGCAAGATCGGCAACTCCGGCGTCAACATCGCCACGCTGGACGACATGAAGAAGCTGTACTCCGGCTTCGACCTGTGCGCGCCGACCACCAGCGTGTCCATGACCATCAACGGCCCGGCGCCGATGATCCTGGCGATGTTCATGAACACCGCCATCGATCAGCAGGTGGAGAAGTACCTGCGCGAGGACCAGGGGCGCTGGGACGAAGCCCACAAGAAGATCGAGGCTTTCTTCGAAGGCAAGAAGCGGCCGGAGTACC
>JAKFFJ010000009.1:0-1945 GCA_036675265.1 Luteimonas sp. | reverse complement strand
TCAAGCATGCCGACGGTACGTCGGAGACGAAGGCGATCGTGGTGAGGATCGGCTCGAGCGCTCGCGTCCAGTAACGTCGCCTGCCAGCTCCGCGCTGCGGACGCACGATCAAGGCCGGCGCAAGCCGGCCTTGCTGTTTCCGGTCCGGGAAGCGCGCTGCGGGGTCGTTCGTTGCGCGCAGCAGGACGGTCCATCGCCTGCCGGCGGATTGAAGCGGCCGATTCAGGCACCATGCAATCCCTCATGACCAGACCGATGCTCCCGGCCACGAACGCGGCTGCTCCTGACAATGCCGACGTTGGCGCCGCGCCCGTCGCCCGCGCCGCGACCGCGCGCAGCGAATGGCAGGTGCTGCGCGACCTGCTGCCGTTCCTGCGGCCGTTCGTCGGCCGCATCGCGCTGGCGCTTGCGCTGGTGGTTGCCGGCAAGCTTGCCAACCTGACCGTGCCGGTGGTGCTGAAGCGGCTGGTCGACGGCCTGAACGTCGAACCGTCGCTGCTGCTGTTGCCGGTCGCGTTGCTTGTCGCCTACGGCGCTTCGCGCCTGTCGGTGACGCTGTTCACCGAGTTGCGGCAGGTGGTGTTCGCGCGGGTGATGGCGCGGGTGTCGCGACGGGTGACATTGCAGGTGTTCCGCCACCTGCATGCCTTGTCGCTGCGCTTCCACCTGGCGCGCCGCACCGGTGGCGTGGCGCGCGACGTCGAGCGCGGCGGCAGTGCGATCTCCGACCTGCTCGACTGGACGCTGTATACGATCGTGCCGACGATCCTCGAGATCGCGCTGGTCACAGGCTACCTGGTCTGGCACTACGACTGGGGTTTCGCGCTGATCACGCTGGCGACACTGGTGGCCTACATCGCGTTCACCGTGGCGATCACCGAGTGGCGCACGCGCTACTACCGCGCCTCGGTCGAGGCCGACACCCACGCCAACGAACGCGCGGTCGATTCGCTGCTCAACTACGAGACGGTCAAGTACTTCGGCAACGAGGAACACGAGGCGCGCCGCTACGACGAGAACCTGGTGCGGCTGGAGAACGCGCAGGTGATGAGCCGCAAGACCCTGGCCGTGCTCAACCTCGGCCAGACCGCGCTGGTCGCGATCGGCGTCACCGCGATGATGTGGCGCGCCGCCGCCGGCGTGGTCGCGGGCACGATGACCATCGGCGACCTGGTGCTGGTGAATGCCTTCCTGCTGCAGTTGTCGGCGCCGCTGAATATGCTCGGGATGATGTATCGCGAGGTGAAGCAGGCATTCACCAACCTCGAGCGCCTGTTCGGCCTGCTCGACGAGCGCCAGGACGTGCAGGACCGCACCGGCGCAATACCACTCCATGCGCTGCATCCGCGCGTGGCGTTCGAAGGCGTGTCGTTCGCCTACGACGCGCGTCGCGCGATCCTGCAGGACGTGAGCTTCGCGATCCCGCCCGGCGGCACGGTCGCGGTGGTCGGGCATTCCGGTTCCGGCAAGTCGACCCTGGCGCGCCTGCTGTACCGCTTCTACGACGTCGATGCCGGCCGCATTGCGATCACCGATGCCGCGGGCGACGTGCGCGACATCCGCGACTACACCCAGGCCTCGGTGCGCGGCGCGATCGCGATCGTCCCGCAGGACACGGTGCTGTTCAACGACAGCATCTTCTACAACATCCAGTACGGCCGCCCTGAGGCAAGCCGCGCCGAGGTCGAACAGGCGGCGCGCGCGGCGCACATCCACGACCTGATCGTGTCGCTGCCGGACGGTTACGCGTCGGAAGTCGGCGAGCGCGGCCTGAAGTTGTCCGGCGGCGAGAAGCAGCGGGTCGCCATCGCGCGCGCACTGCTGAAGAACCCGGCGATCCTGATCTTCGACGAGGCGACCTCGGCGCTGGATTCGAAGTCGGAGAAGGCGATCCAGGCCGAGCTCGACCGCATCGCGGTCGGCCGCACCACGCTGGTGATCGCGC
>JAKFFJ010000029.1:0-54004 GCA_036675265.1 Luteimonas sp. | reverse complement strand
AGGAAGGCGTGATCACCGTCGAGGAAGGCTCCGGCCTGGACAACGAGCTCGACGTCGTGGAGGGCATGCAGTTCGACCGCGGCTACCTGTCGCCGTACTTCATCAACAACCAGCAGTCGATGTCGGCCGAGCTGGACGACCCCTTCATCCTGCTGCACGACAAGAAGATCTCGAACGTGCGCGACCTGCTGCCCGTCCTGGAGGGCGTGGCCAAGTCGGGCAAGCCGCTGCTGATCGTCGCCGAGGAAGTCGAGGGCGAGGCGCTGGCCACCCTGGTGGTCAACACCATCCGCGGCATCGTCAAGGTCTGCGCCGTCAAGGCGCCGGGCTTCGGTGACCGTCGCAAGGCGATGCTCGAGGACATGGCCGTCCTGACCGGCGGCACCGTGATCTCCGAGGAAGTCGGCCTGTCGCTCGAGAAGGCGACGATCAACGACCTGGGCCGCGCGAAGAAGGTGCAGGTCTCCAAGGAGAACACCACCATCATCGACGGCGCGGGCGACACCGGCGGCATCGAGTCGCGCATCAAGCAGATCAAGGCGCAGATCGAGGAGACCTCCTCGGACTACGACCGCGAGAAGCTGCAGGAGCGCGTGGCCAAGCTGGCCGGCGGCGTGGCGGTGATCAAGGTCGGTGCGTCGACCGAGATCGAGATGAAGGAAAAGAAGGCGCGCGTCGAGGACGCCCTGCACGCGACCCGTGCGGCGGTGGAAGAGGGCGTGGTCCCGGGCGGTGGCGTTGCGCTGATCCGCGCGCTGTCGGCGCTGGGCGAGCTGAAGGGCGACAACGAGGACCAGAACCACGGCATCGTCATCGCGCGTCGCTCGATGGAAGCCCCGCTGCGCGAGATCGTCACCAACGCAGGCGAGGAGCCGAGCGTGGTGCTGAACAACGTGGTGTCCGGCAAGGGCAACTACGGCTACAACGCGCAGACCGGCGAGTACGGCGACATGGTCGCCATGGGCATCCTGGACCCGACCAAGGTGACCCGCACCGCGCTGCAGAACGCGGCGTCGATCGCCGGCCTGATGATCACCACCGAGGCGATGGTGGGCGAGCTGCCGAAGAAGGAAGAGTCGGCCGGCGGCGGCATGGGCGGCGGCGGCATGGGCGGCATGGGCGGCATGGATTTCTGATCCGGCCACACGGCTGTCGAGCACGACCGGAAACCCCGCCGCGAGGCGGGGTTTTCTTTTGGCTATGCTGCGGCCTGGATCCGGGGAGGGGCCGTCCATGCGCATCCGGTACGTGGTCGCCGCGGCCATCGCGGCCCTGTGTCCCTGGCCTGCATTCGCGGGGCCCGCCTGTGCCGACCTGGTGCTGGTCGACGCGGACATCCGCACGCTCGACGACGACCTGCCGCGTGCCCGTGCGCTGGCAGCGATCGGTGCGCGGATCGTGGCGATCGGCGACGAGGCGGCGGTCCGCCCGTTGGCCTGCGACGCGACGCGGGTGGTCGACGCGGGCGGCCGGCTGGTGCTGCCGGGGTTCAACGACAGCCACGTGCACTTCATGGACGGCGGCCAGGCGCTGTCCTCGGTGGACCTGCGCGATGCCGGCTCGCAGGCGGAGTTCGCGCAACGTATTGCCGCGTTCGTGGCCCGGCTGCCCGCGGGCACGTGGGTGCTGAACGGCAATTGGGACCACGAACGCTGGACCCCGAACGACCTGCCCACGCGCGCGCTGATCGACGCGGTGACGCCGGACCACCCCGTGTTCGTGCAGCGCCTGGATGGCCACATGGGCCTGGCCAACAGCCGGGCGCTCGCACTGGCCGGGATCGATCGCGACACACCCGACCCGCAGGGCGGCGAGATCGTCCGCGACGCCGACGGCGAGCCGACCGGCGTGCTCAAGGACGATGCGATGGACGCGGTGTTCGCCGCCATTCCGGAACGCAGCTTCGCCGAGTCCCTCGAAGTCGCGCAAGCGGCCACCGACCACGCGGCCTCGGTCGGGGTGACCAGCGTCCAGGACATGGGCCCCGCCTCGCCGGGCGTCTACCAGGAACTGTTGCGCCAGGGACGCCTGAAGACGCGGATCTATGCCGTCTCGCCGCTGGGCGACTACACAAGATGGGTACGCGCCGGCGTGCGCGCCGCATTCGGCGACCCGATGCTGCGCGTCGGCGGGCTGAAGGGATTTTCGGACGGCAGCCTCGGTTCGACCACCGCGTGGTTCTTCGCGCCCTACCTGGATGCGCCCGGGTCGACCGGGCTGGCGCTGGAGCAGGCGCAACACCACCCGGACCAGGTCGCCGGTGCCGATGCGGCGGGCCTGCAGGTGATGGTGCATGCGATCGGCGACCGCGCGAACCACGAGACGCTGGGCGTGTTCGAACGGGTGGCGCGCGCGCACGGCGCGCGCGACCGCCGCTTCCGCATCGAGCACGCGCAGCACCTCAACAAGGCCTTGATCCGCCGCTTCGCCGAGGCCGGCGTGATCGCTTCGGTGCAGCCGTACCACGCGATCGACGACGGGCGTTGGGCACACAAACGCCTGGACGAAGCACGGCTTGCCGGGACGTACCCGTTCCGCAGCATGCTCGACGCCGGCGTGTCGCTGGCGCTGGGCACCGACTGGGCCGTCGCGCCGCTCGACCCGATGCTGACCGTGCATGCGGCAGTGACGCGCGCGACACTCGACGGCCTGCACCCCGAGGGCTGGTTCCCCGCGGAGAAGCTGACGGTGGAGGAGGCCGTGCGTGCCTACACCGTGGGCTCGGCGCATGCGGAATTCCAGGAACACGACAAGGGCACGCTGGCGCCCGGCATGCTTGCGGACTTCGTGGTGTGGTCGCAGGACATCTACGCGATTCCGCCGGCGTCGATCCCGGGGACGCGCGCGCTCATGACCGTGGTCGGCGGCCGCGTCGTGCACGAGGTCCCCGAATTCGGGGGGTCCAACGGTTCAGGGCAGTGACGCCCCGGTCAGGTCGGGGTATCTGAACCGTTCAGTTCTTTTTTGCACTGCAGCGTGCATCACTCGTAACGTTTCCTTCACGATGGCCGCGCATCCCGACGTGGGGGAGGGAGCAGGCCCGTATCCGGTTCGCCGGTGCGGGCTTTTTATTTGCCCGCCGTCTTTGCTGCGATGATCGGGCGATGCCCGCGACGCCTTCGGACGCCCTCGAAACCCACCTGGAACGCTCGCTGGCGCGCCTGCCCGGCGCGCCGCAGGCGCTGCGACCGCTCGCGATCGCGAGCGATTTCGCCATCGACACCCTGGCTCGCCAGCCCGCGCTGGTCGATGCTTGGCTGGCCGATCCCGATGCGCCCGCGCCCCCGGAACCCGTGCTCGCGGCAGGGGAACAGGACGCCTGGCCCGCAGCGCTCAGGCGGTACCGGACCGCGACGTCCGCGCGCCTCGCCTGGCGGGACGTGCTGGGCCTGGATGACGTCGGCGACACCCTCGCCGGCACCACCGCGTTGGCCGAACGTTGCCTGGCGCTCGCGATGGACGCCCTGGAGGCGGGGTTCGTGGCGCGCCACGGGCAGGTCCGCGCCGCGGACGGAAGTCCGCAGCGGCTGGTCGTCTTCGCGCTGGGCAAGCTGGGCGGCGGCGAACTCAACTTTTCGTCCGACATCGACCTCGTCTACGCGTATCCGCAGGGCGGCGAGTCCGACGGCGCGCGGGCGCTCGGGGCGGAGGACTGGTTCGCCCGGCTCGGGCAGCAACTGGCGAAGCTGCTCGACGAACGCACCGTCGACGGGTTCTGCCACCGCGTCGACCTGCGCCTGCGTCCCTTCGGCGGGGCCGGGCGCGTGGCGCTGTCGTTCGCGGCGATGGAGCAGTACTTCCAGCGCGAGGGCCGCGACTGGGAACGCTACGCATGGCAGAAGGCGCGCCCGGTGGCCGGCGACCTGGCCGCGGGCCAGGCGTTCCTGCAGACCTTGCGGCCGTTCGTCTATCGGCGTTACCTGGATTACGGCGCGCTCGACGGGCTGCGCGAGATGAAGGCGGCGATCGCCGCGGAGGTCGCGCGCAAGGAACTGGCCGACGACATCAAGCGCGGACCGGGCGGGATCCGCGAGATCGAGTTCCTGGTGCAGGCCCTGCAACTGATCCGCGGCGGTCGCGAGCCCGCGTTGCGCGAGGCGCGGTTGCTGCCGGCCTTGCGTGCGCTCGTCGCTGCAGGGCATGTCGCGCCCGCGGCCGGCGAGTCACTCGCCCAGGCCTACCGCTGGCTGCGCCACCTGGAAAACCGGTTGCAGATGCTGCGCGACGAGCAGGTGCATGCCTTGCCCGCCGACGCACTGGACCGGGAGCGCATCGCGCTCGGGCTCGGCTGCGACGACTGGGACGCGCTGCGCGCGACGCTCGACGGTCACCGCGAACGCGTGGGCAACGAATTCGAGGCGTTGCTCGCGCCGCGTCGCCGCCGTGCACCGCCGGATGCGCTAGCCGTCTACTGGCGGGCGCTGCCCGGTGCCGGCGAGGCGGCGGTCCTGGGCGATGCCGGGTTCGTCGACGAGGCCGCGGCCGACGCGGCACTGCGCACGTTCGCGCGCGCGCCGGGCGTGCAGGGGTTGTCGGACGCGGCGCGTGCGCGGCTGGACCGCGTCGTGCCGGCGTTGCTGGCGGCGGCCGCGGCATCGTCGCAACCGGACGCGGCGCTGCATCGCGCGTTGTCGCTGATGCACAACATCCTGCGCCGGGCGAGCTACCTGGCCCTGCTGGACGAACAGCCCGCGGCATTGCAGCGGCTCGTCGACGTGGTCGCGCGCAGTGCGTTCCTGGCCGACCGGCTCGCGGCGCACCCGTTGTTGCTGGACGAACTGCTGGACGTGCGCGTGGCCGGCGCGTTGCCGGACCGCGCACGCCTGCAGGCCGAATGCGCCGCCGCGGTGGAACTCGACGATCCGGAAGCGGCGCTGCACGCGCTCAACGAGAAGCGCCAGGCGCTGAGCTTCCGGATCGCGCTGGCCACGCTGGACGGACGCCAGCCCGCGCAACGCAGCGCGCGCCAGCTCGCGTGGCTGGCCGACGGGGTGGTGGAGGGCGTGCTCGTGCTCGCGCGGCGGGAAATGGAGCGGGCGCATGGCGCACTGCCCGGGGGACGGTTCGCCGTGCTGGGCTATGGCAGCCTGGGTGGCGAGGAGCTCAACTTCGGCTCGGACCTGGATCTCGTGTTCCTGCACGACGCGCCGGCCGATGCGGAATCCGACGGCACGCGGCCGCTGGACGCGGCGCGCTGGGCGGCGCGGCTGGCACAGAAGGTCGTCGCGCTGCTCGGCGCAGTCACCGGTGCGGGCCGGCTGTACGAGGTCGACGTGCGCCTGCGCCCGGACGGTGCCAAGGGACTGCTCGTGTCGACCCTGGCGAGCTACGCGGACTACCAGCGCGACCGGGCATGGACCTGGGAGCACCAGGCGCTGGTGCGCGCGCGCGGCGTCGCCGGCGATGCCGCGCTGCAGGCCGCGTTCGAGGCCGTGCGCAACGACACCCTGGCGCGCGCGCGCGACGCCGGCAAGCTGCGCGCCGACGTGGCCGGGATGCGCGCGCGCATGCGGCGCGAACTGGACCGCTCGACCGCGGCGCGCTTCGACCTCAAGCAGGGCGTCGGCGGCCTGGTCGACCTGGAATTCCTGCTGCAGTACCGCGTGCTGCGCGACGCGCACGGGCAGCCTGCGTTGCTGGTGCCGCGCGACACGCCCGGGTTGCTGGCCGCCGCATGCGCGGGCGGCGGACTCGACGCGACGGGGTGCAGCGTACTGCACGAGGCGCACGCCGTGCTGCTCGACGCGGGCCTGCGTTGCACCCTGGACCGGCGGGCGCGCCTGGTGGCGCCGGACGCCGCGCTCGAGGCCGCGCGCGAGGCCGTGCGTGCCGCGTGCGCGGCGGAAGGGCTCGACGCGCCGCCCGCGTCCTAGAAACCGAGCATCGCCCGCACCTCGGCGGCGATGCGCGCGGTCTCGCGCAATGGCTCGACCGGGAACGGCGACAGCGTGCCGTCGAGCCGTCGCGCGCGGCCGGACTTGAGCAGCGCATCGACGAACCCGCGCGGCCGCCCGCGCTGGCGCTCGGGCCAGGCGATGAACAACGGTGCCGTCGTGGCCGCGGCTTCCGAGAGCATGTTCACCGAATCGGGCGTGCCGACGATGCGGTCGGCCCAGGCGAGCAGTCCCGGATAGGGGTTGGCGGGCGGGTCACCCGGCTCGGGCCGGCCGTCGGGGCCGCCGATCCAGCGCAGGCCGGGCACGGCGCCGCGCGAGGCGCGCAACCGCGATTTCCACGCCTCGGGCGTGCGCCGCGATGCCGTGGCCAGCAGGCTGCCGCCTTCGCGCAGGCAGGTGGATTCCAGGGCATCGACCAGCATGCCGAAGGCCTTGTCGTCGATGTCGACGTGCGCGCCGCTGCCACCGGCCAGCAGCGCGATGCGCGGGCGCGGCAGTTGCCCGAGTGCCGGGTGGTCGCGCCGCCCCTGCGCCAGCCACAGGTCGTCGACCGGATGCAGGCTGCCCAGCAGCGTCAGGACGTTGTCGCCCTCCAGGCCGTCGTGCCGGGGCGCCACGACGACGTCCCAGTGCGATGGATCCAGCCGCGGGTCGAGGACCTGCACGGTGCGTGCACCGGCTTCGCGCAACAGTCGCGTCGCGAGTGCCGCCTGGCGCCCGCAGCCGATCGCCAGGGCCGGCGGGTTGGCGAGGGCGCGCGCGAACGCAGCACCGAACGCGTGGCGGGCGCCCGGCAGCCGGCGTGGCGACCACCAGCGCCAGGGTACGCGCGGGTCGAGCGTCCAGTTGCGCGCGACGTCCGCACCCAGCGCCGTGGCGAGCGCCGCGGCCTGGCGCAGGTTGCCCGCGCGCCCGTCGCTGACGACCCACAAGGCAGAAGGATCTGCAGTCATTCAGTCCCCCGCGCGCCGCGCGGTTCCCCGACCACACTCTACACTGCGGGGTTGCCCCCCGACGCAGTTGCAGGAGAGTCCCACGATGCCAGCCGAGTTGCCGCCCGCCGCCTTCGACCAGCTGTTCCGCCAGGCGCGGACCTACAACGCGTTTTCCGGGACCGTGGACGACGCGGTCCTGCACCGGCTCTACGACCTGGTGAAGTGGGGACCGACCACCGCCAACACCTGCCCGGCGCGCTTCGTCTTCGTACGCTCGGAGGCGGCCAAGCGGCGCCTGGAGCCGGCGTTGAGCGAGGGGAACCGGGCGAAGACGATGGCGGCGCCCTGCACGGTGATCGTCGCGCACGACCTCGACTTCTTCGAGAAGTCCCCGGTGCTGTTCCCGCACACCGACGCGAAGTCGTGGTTCGACGGCCTGCCCGACGACGCACTGACCACCATCGCGCTGCGCAACGGCAGCCTGCAGGGCGCCTACCTGCTGCTGGCCGCGCGCGCGCTGGGCCTGGACTGCGGCCCGATGTCCGGCTTCGACAACGCGATGGTCGACGCGGCCTTCTTCGCCGGCACGCGGATCCGCTCCAACTTCCTGGTCAACCTGGGCCATGGCGACCCGGCGAGCATCTTCCCGCGCTCGCCGCGGCTGGGGTTCGACGAAGCCTGCCGCATCGAGTAACCCATCATGATCATCGAACGCCCCGGCACCGCGCGCGGCCATGTCCGCACCGGCTGGCTCGACAGCCGCCACACGTTCTCGTTCGGCCAGTACTACGACGCCGCGTGGATGGGCTTCGGTGCATTGCGCGTGATCAACGAGGACCGGGTGGCGCCGGGCGCCGGCTTCCCCACCCACGGCCACGCGAACATGGAGATCCTCAGCTACGTGCTGGAGGGCGCGCTGGCGCATCGCGACGATGCGGGCGGGGGAGGCGAAGGCGGCGTGCTGGTGCCGGGCGAACTGCAGTGGATGGGCGCGGGCCACGGCATCCGCCACAGCGAGTTCAACGCGTCCGACAGCGCGCCGGTGCACTTCCTGCAGATCTGGATCCAGCCCGACCGGGTCAACGCCAATCCAGGCTGGGCCTGCCGCGCATTCCCCGAGGCGGACAGGCTGGGCCGCTGGGTCGCACTGGCGGCGCCCGAGGGGGCAGGCGGTGCCCTGCCCCTGCGCCAGGACGCCTGGCTGCACGGCACGCTGCTCCAGGCCGAGGTGGACCTGGAGCGCCCGTTATCGCCGGGCCGCCGCTACTGGCTGCATGTCGCCCGTGGCAACGTCGACGTGGGCGGCCATGCGCTCGCCGCCGGCGATGCGCTGGGCTTCGAACGGGAAGACCGCATCCTGTCGGTGCGCGGCGCCGGCGACGGGGTCGCCGACGTCCTGCTGTTCGACCTGCCCGGTTGAGCCGGCGGGCTAGACTATCCGGATGCCGCACCCGGACCTCGACGCCATGACGGACACGCCCACCGCGCCGGCCACCGCACCCGTGGCCGCACCGCCCGCCAACGCCCAGCGCCGGTACGAGGTGAGCCGCGCCGACCTGCCGCTCAGCTGCCCGTTGCCGTCGATGGCCTTGTGGAACTCGCATCCGCGGGTGTACCTGCCGATCGAGGCGAACCGGACCGAGGACGGCCGCGGCGAGGCCGACTGTCCCTACTGCGGGGCGCACTTCGTCCTGGTCGACTGACCCATGGCGCCCAGCGAACCGCGGCGCCCGCTGACCGTGGTGCAACTGCTGCCGGCGCTGGAGGCCGGCGGCGTCGAGCAGTCCACCCTGGAAATCGCCGAAGCACTGCAGCGCGCGGGACATCGCGCGATCGTCGTCTCGGCCGGCGGGCGCCTGGTGCCGACGCTGGAGGCCAGCGGCGCGCGCCACGTCCGCGCCGACATCGGCCGCAAGTCGCCGTGGACGCTGCGCCACCTCTGGACGCTGCGCCGGTTGTTCGCCGACGTCGCGCCCGACATCGTGCACGCGCGCTCCCGGTTGCCGGCCTGGCTGGCGTGGTGGGCGCTGCGCGGCCGCGCGGCCGGCACGCGGCCGCGCTTCGTCACCACGGTGCACGGCCTGAATTCGCCCTCGCGGTACAGCGCGATCATGACCCGCGGGGAGCGCGTCATCTGCGTGTCCGAGACGGTGCGGCGCCACGTGCTGGAACACTACCCGCGCACCGATCCGGCGCGCCTGCGGATCATTCCCCGCGGCGTCGATCCGGCGCGCTTCCCGCGCGCCCCCTGGCGCGACGCAGCGGCGCGCGCGGCGGTGGCGGCGGAACACCCGGCGCTGGGTGGTACCGGCGCGTTGCTGTTGCTGCCCGGACGCGGCACCCGCCTCAAGGGGCATGTCGACGCGTTGCAACTGCTCGCGCGCATGCGTGCGGATGGCGAGGATGCACGCCTGTGGATGCCGGGGGCGCGGGACCCGGGGCGCGCGGCCTACGTCGCCGAACTCGAGACGCTGGCGCGCACCCTCGGCATCGAAGGTGCGGTGGCGATCACCGGACCGACCGCGGCGATGCCGGCGGCGTATGCCGCCAGCGACCTCGTGCTGCAGCTCTCTCGCCGTCCCGAAGCGTTCGGCCGCACCGTGCTGGAGGCGCGCGCGGTCGGTCGCCCGGTGCTGGGGTGGGACCATGGCGGCGTCGGCGAGACCCTGCGTGCCTGGCAGCCGGAGGGCGCCGTCGAACCGTTCGACGCGGACGCGTTGCGGGCCGCCGCGCACCTGCTGCTGGCCCGGCCGCCGCGGCCACCCGCTACGATGCCCGACACCTTGCGTGCGATGCAGGACGCGACCCTGGCCGTGTATGACGAACTCAGCGACTGATCGAACCGCCATCGACGCAACGCCGGCGCCAGTCCCGGGATGGCGCTGGGCGCCCGCGTGGATCCTGGCGTACGTCGCCCTGTGGCCTGCGCCGGGGTACGCCGAGGGGGTGCTGGTGCTGGGGGCGGTGGCCGCGTTGTGGCGGCTGGTCGCGTCCCGGTTCCGCGGCGGCTCGCGGTTGCTCAGCCACCAGGCCTGGGCCCTCACGACCGTGTTGTTCCTGTCCTACTGGTTGCCCGAACTGGTGTCGAGCATCGACTCGGTCGACGCGGGCCGCGCGTTGCGCGAAGCGGCGGTGGACCTGCGCTACCTGCCGTTCCTCTGGCTGGCGGCGTCGGCCGTCGCCGATGCGCGCGGGCGCCGCACCACGTTCGGCGGCCTGGCGATCATCATCGCGGTGTGGGCGGTCGATGGCCTGCTGCAGGCGCTGGCGGGCGCGAGCCCGTTGTTCGCCGGCATGGACGCGGTCAAGCAGGCCTTCAGCGACCACGGCATGTGCAGTGCCGAGGAAATGGCGATGGTCGACCGCCTCGGCGGCGTGTTCGGCCCGTGCAACCTGAAGCTCGGGCTGGTGCTGGCAAGCCTGTCGCCGTTCGTGCTGTATGCGCTCGGGCGGCGCTTCGGCAGCGCCGGGTGGGGCATCGCCGCGGCGGGGATCGGCCTGGTGGTGCTGCTCGCCGGGTCGCGCGCCTCATGGCTGACGTTCGGGCTGGTGCTGCTGTTCTCCGGCTGGCGCCTGCTGGGCTGGAAGCGCCTGCTCGTCGTGTTCGCCTTCGGCGTGCTGTCGCTGGTGGCGCTGGGGGTCCTGTCCACGCACGTGCGCGATCGCATCGAGCGCACCACCCAGGTGGTCGGCGGCGACGACGGCATGGCGGTGGCGCTGTCGGGCCGGCCGCGCATCTGGAGCGCGGCGCTGTGCATGGTCGCGCGCCATCCGTTCAACGGCGTGGGTGCGCGCGGTTTCCGCGAAGCGTACCCGGCGTGCGATCCCGCCCCCGGCGTCGCGCCCGAGTGGGGCGAGGGGCCGGCGCTGCATGCGCACCAGGTCGTGCTGGAAGTCGCCAGCGAGACCGGCCTCTTCGGGCTGGCGCTGTGGCTGGCGGGCGTGGCGCTGGCCTGGCGTGCCTGGCGCTACGCCGACCTGGCCGCGCGCGAGCGTGCGCGCCCTGCGATGCTCGCCCTGGCGGTCACGGTGTTTCCGCTCAACACGCACCTGGCGTTCTACTCGACCTTCTGGGGCGGGCTGACGTTGCTGCTGGCCGCGCTCTATGCCGGCAGCCTGCTGGCGCGCGACACGGACTGACGGGTGACCGGCGCCTGTCCGAAAGGACTGCTGCTGCGCTGGGTGGGCGTGGCCGTGAGTGCACTGCCGTGGTCGATGGTGCCGCGACTGGGCGGCTGGCTGTCGCGCTGCGGGCCGCTGATGCGGCGACGCACGCGGATTGCGCGGCGGAACCTGGCACTGGCGTTCCCCGGCCTCGATGCGGACCAGCGCGAACGGCTGTTGCGCGCCACGCTGGCGTCCAACACCACGGGCGTACTGGACACGCTTCGCACCTGGTTCGCGCCCACGGCGCGCCTGCGCGGGATCGCGCGCATCGACGGCATCGACGTGCTCGCCGATGCCCTGCGCGAAGGCCGCGGCGCGGTGCTCGTCGGCGCCCACTTCGATGCCATCGAGCTGGCGATCCGGCTGGTGGCCGAGGCGGCGCGCGCGCATTCGGGCATCCGCACGGGCGTCATCGCGCGGCGGCACAACGACCGCTGCCTGGAGGCGGTCATCGACGCGGCGCGCAGGCGCTACGTGGACGTCACCGTGCACAAGAAGGACATCACGCGCTTCAGCGAGGTGGTCGCCGGCGGCGCGGCCGTGTTCTACGCGCCGGACCAGGACGCCAGCCGGCGCAACGCGTTCGTGCCGTTCTTCGGGGTCCCCGCATCGACGCTGGCCGCCATTCCCGGCGTGCTGCAGCGCACGGGCGGGGTGCCGCTGCTGTTCTGGTGCACGCGGCACGGCGACGGGCGCCTGGCCATCGACATCACGCGTGCACCCGACGGATTCCTGGAGGGTGGAGGTGCCGATGTCGCCGGTCGGTACATGGCCTGGGTGGAACGGCGGGTGCGCCAGGCGCCCGAGCAGTACCTGTGGGTGCATCGCCGGTTCAAGACCCGCCCGCCGGGCGAGCCTGGCCTCTACGGCACGTGATCTTCCTGGCGCGTGCCTGCAGGCGAGGGCCTGCGCTTGAAGCGCCGGTGGATCCACAGGTACTGCGCGGGCGCGGCGCGCGCCATCGCCTCGACGGCGGCCATCACCCGCGCAGTGTCGACCGTCGCGTCCGCGCCGGGGAATCCATCGAACGCGGGTGACAGCCGCAGGGTATAGCCACCATCCGCGCGGCGCTCGTGCGCGAACGCGAGCACCGCCGCGCCGGACATCCTGGCCAGCTGGTGCGTGGACGTCAGGCTCCAGGCCGGCTGCCCGAAGAACGGGACGAACACGCTCTCGCCGCGGCGCGTGTCCTGGTCCGGCGCGAACCAGAGCAGCCCGCCCTGCTTGAGGTGCCGGACCGCGGGGCGCAGCGCGTCGCGCGGGAACATGGCCGCGGCGTAGCGCAGCCGGCCGCGCAACACGGCCCACTCCAGCGCAGGTTGCGCATGCGGGCGGTACATCCCCGCGAGCGGAACGCGCTCGGCCAGCATCCGCCCGCAGGCTTCCAGCGTCGTGAAGTGGCCCGACACGATGATGGCCCCGCGCCCGCCGGCGCGGGCGGCCTCGAGGTGCTCCAGGCCTTCGAGCACCAGGCCCCGGCGCAAGGGATCGACGGAACCCCACCAGGCCCGCGCGAACTCGAACAGGCCGATCCCGAGTGCGTCGAAGTGGTCGCGCAGCAGGCGCTCGCGCGACGCCGCATCGAGCTCCGGGAAACACAACGCGAGGTTGCGTTCGGCGACTTCGCGGCGGCTGCGCCAGGCGCGGCGGATCACGCGGCCGATGCCGCGGCCCATCGCGCGTTGCATCGGCCAGGGCAGTCGCGCCAGCAATGCGGCCGTGCCGATGCCGAGCCACGCGAGCCAGTGGCGCGGGCCGATCGGTGGCCTCTCGGCCGTCGGGGGTGCGGGGGCAGCCATGCGGCATTCTAGGGTGACGGCCCGGTATCCTGTGGCGATGCGGAAGGACCCGATCGAGCGCGTGCTGCGTGGCCTGTATTCGGCGGCGCTGTACCTGCTCGCGCCGGTCACGATCTACCACCTCATCTGGCGCGGCTTCCGGCACAACGAGTATTTCCATCGCTGGGGCGAGCGCTATGCGGTGTACGCGCCGGAGCGCCGCCGGCATGGGCGCGCGTCCCGCGCGGAGACGGTGTGGGTGCACGCCGTGTCGGTGGGCGAGGTCAACGCGGCGGCCGCGCTGGTCAACGCGCTGCAACGCGAGCGCCCCGACCTGCGCCTGCTGGTGACCACCATCACGCCGACCGGATCGCAGCGCGTGCGCGCGCTGTGGGGCGACACGGTCGAGCATGTGTACCTGCCCTACGACCTGTCCGGCGCGGTCGAACGCTTCCTGGCCCACTTCAACCCGCGCCTCGCGCTGATCATGGAAACGGAGCTGTGGCCGAACCTGCTGTTCGGTTGCAGCGAGCACGACATCCCCGTCTACGTCCTCAACGCGCGCCTGTCGGCGCGCTCGTTGCGCGGCTACAGCGTGCTCGCGCCGCTGATCTCGCGCGCCCTGCGCACGGTACGCCACGTGGCCGCGCAATCGCATGCGGACGCGACCCGGTTCGTCCGCCTGGGGGCGCCGCGCGCGCGCGTCTCGGAAGTCGGCAACCTGAAGTACGACATGGCGGTGACGCCGGGGATCGCCGAACACGCACAGCGCTTCGCCGAACACGCGGGCAACCGGCCCGCCTGGATCGCCGCCAGCACCCACGAGGGCGAGGAAGCGGCGGTGGTGGCCATGCATGCGGACCTCCGCAAGCGCCATCCCGGACTCCTGCTGCTCTGGGCGCCGCGGCACCCCGAACGCTTCCGCGCGGTGTCGCAGCTTTCGGTCGAGGCCGGCTGGCGGGTGGCGACGCGTCGCCTGACGCACTGGCCGGACGCCGTCGACGAGGTCTTCGTGGTCGACACCCTGGGCGAACTCACGGCCTTCTACGCGTGTGCGGACGTGGCCTTCGTGGGGGGCAGCCTGCAGCCCGTCGGCGGGCACAACCTGCTGGAGCCCGCGGCCGTCGGCACGCCGGTGGTGACCGGCCCGTACCTGCACAACTTCACCGAAATCGCCAGGCACCTGCGCGACGCCGGCGCGTTGTGCGTGGAGCTGGATGCAAGCGGCGTGGGCGCCGCGCTCGACCAGCTGCTGGACGACCCCCAGGCGCGCATGCGCATGGCCGCGGCCGGCCTGGCGCTGGTGGAGGAGGGGCGGGGCGCGCTGGCGCGCACCCTGGCGCTGATCGTCGGCGACCTGCCGCGCGGCTGAGCCGACGGCTCAGCCGTCGACGAGCACCGCGTCGGCGTCGACGGTCAGCAGGCGGTTGATCTCCTGCACGTCCTCGACATCGAGCGTGCCGGCGGCCTGCTCCAGCAACAGCCGGTTCTGCAGGAAGTTGTAGCGCGCGAGCGCGTACTGGCGCTGGGCGTCGAACAGCGTCTGCTGGTTCAGCAACACGTCGATGACCGTGCGCGTGCCGACCTCGAAGCCGACCTGCGACGCCTCGTAGGCGCTTTGCGCCGAGACCAGCGCCAGGCGCCGCGCCTCGACCTCGCTGATGCCGGACACCAGCGTCTGGTAGGCGTTGCGCGTGTTGCGTTCGACCGCGCGGCGCTGCTGCTCGAGCTGGTCGGCGCGCACGTCGCGCGTGGCCACTGCCTGGCGCACCTGCGAGCGGATCGCGCCGCCCTCGAAGATCGGCACGTCGAGCACGAGGGTCAGGCTGCGCGACTGGCTCTCGTTCTCGAAGTCGCTGGTGACTTCGTCGATGTTGTCCGTGGACGAACCGTCGGACTGGCTGTCGCCGTATTGCCCGTTCAGGTAGATCGTCGGCCAGCGGCGCGCGCGGGCCGTCTCGATGTCGGCCTTGGCCGCCTCGACCTGCAGGGCGGTGGCCTGCAGGGCCGGATTGGTCGACAACGCCGTCCCCACCCAGCTGTCGGCGTCGCCGGCGGCGGGCAGCTGCGGCTGGAAGTCGACCGGAAGCGCCTGCAGGTCGGTCACCGGCACCCCGGTGATCTCGGCCAGCGCCTGGTAGGCGTCCGCCAGGGCGGCGCGGGTCACCGCGATGTTGGCGCGGGCCGCCTCGTACTGCGCCCGCGCCTCGTGCACGTCGGTGATCGGCGCCAGGCCGACCTCCAGGCGCTTCTCGGCGAAGTCGAGCTGCTTCTGCAGCGCGGTTTCCTGCGCTTCGGCGGCGGCCAGCGTCTCGATGGCCACCAGCACGTTGAAATACGCCGCGGACGTGCGCGTGATCAGGTTGTCGCCCTCGGCCTGGAGGGTGTAGTCGGCCGCGCGGGCGAGCGCCTGCTGGCTCTCCAGCCGGGTGAAGCGGGAGCGGTCGTACACCATCTGGTTGAGCGTCACGCCGATGTCGTGGCCCGTCGAATCGCTGCTGGTGTCGCTGGGGGGGAAGGCCTGGCCGGCGAAGACCTGCGTGCCCTTGCTGTCGGTCTCGCTGCGGCCGTACGAGGCGCTGGCGCCGATCTGCGGCAGCATCGCCGCGCGTGCCTGCGCCGCGCCCTCGCGGGTGACCAGCCGGTTGGATTCGGCGGCGGCGAACTGCGGGTCGCCGGCGCGCGCGAGCTGGTAGGCATCCATCAGGTCCGCGGCCTGTGCGCCGGCGGCCGGCAGCAGGGCCAGCGAGAGGGCGAAGGCGAGGGGGCGGGTGAGGAAACGGTGGCTCATGCGGGGATCCTTTGAAGGGCGGCGTGCGGCCCGGTGTCAGAGTGCGAAGCGGGCAACGGGACCGGCACCGGCCAGGTAGGGCAGTTCGGTCTCGAACAGGGAGGTGATCCGCGGCGCGCCCCGCGCGCCGTCGGGTGCGACGGACGCCAGGACGGCTTCCATGGCGGGTGCGACGCCGTGGACGACGAACAGCCGGCCGCCGGGGCGCAGCCATTCCAGGAAGCGCGGCGGAAGCGCCGCGACGGCGCCGGTGACGCACACCGCGTCGAAGCGCCGGCCGCCGGCGTCCCAGGACAGCGCGTCCGCGACGACGACGTCGATGTTGCCGGCCATGTCGCGCGCCACGAGGCGCGCGCGCGCGGTGTCGGCGAGGTCCCGGTGGCGCTCGAGCGTGGTGACGGTGCGGGCCAGGCGCCCCAGGCAGGCGGCGATGAACCCGCTGCCGGTCCCGACCTCCAGCACCTCGTCGCCCGGTTGCAGGTCGAGCGCCTGCAGCATCCGGCCCTCGACCACCGGCTTCATCATCACTTCGCCGTGGCCGATGGGCAGCGCCAGGTCCGCATAGGCGAGCGACCGGTGCGCCTCGGCGACGAAGCCGTCGCGCGGGAGCGTGGCCAGTACGTCGAGCACGCGGGCGTCGAGCACGTCCCAGGGACGGACCTGCTGCTCGACCATCAGGGCGCGGGCGTTGGCGTAATCGAAGCTCATGGGCATGGGCGGTGGGCGCCGCGAGGCGCTGCACGATGGGGGACCGCGTAGTTTACCGGCCGGTGGCGCACAGGATCATGGGCCGGCGGGTGCCCGCCTAAGTGCCTGAAGTCACTGCGACTGTCGGCCGCGCGTCGCATCACGCCTTCCGTCGTTCCCGCCCGCGCGCGGCATTGGTCACCGCGTAGGCGCGCAGGAACATGTCGACCGCCGCGACCAGGTGGGCCTCGACCGCCGGGGCGGCTTCGCCCGGGCAGCAGCCGAAGACGCGGCGCGCGTGGGGCTCGCCCTTGAGCAGGGCGAAGAACTGCCCCGCCGCGCGCGGGACGTCGTCGATCGCCAGTTCGCCGGCCTGGATGCGGCGCTCGAGCAACTCGGCGAACGCGTCGTGGACGCGCTGCGGACCGGCTTCCCAGAACAGTTGCGAGAGCGGCGACCCGGCCAGCTGGGGCGTGCACAGCATCCGGTGGCCGGCGATGGACTCCGGCGTGCTGATCATCGCGTAGAACCCGCGGGCGATCGCCAGCAGGCGCTCGCGGAGCGGGGTCCCCGGCGTGGGGGCGAACAGGGCGTCCGGCAGCTGCGTCTCGCAGTGGGCGCGCACCACCGCCGAGAACAGGGCTTCCTTGTCCCCGAAGTGGCTGTAGACGGTCAGCTTGGAGACCCCGGCCGACGCCGCGATCTGGTCCATGCTCGTGCCTTCGTAGCCTTGCGACGTGAACATCCGGCGGGCGGCGGCCAGGATCGCGGCGCGCTTGCCCAGGTCCTTGGGGCGACCGGGACCGGCGGCACGGGGCTTGGCGGGCTGGATGGGGACGGCGGGCATCCGGGGAATACTAGACTACGCGGTTCGATATATATACTCGCGCCCCAACCTGCCATTCATCGCGCGTCCCGGGACGCGGAGGCCCCATGCGACACCGTCCTTCCAGGCCTGCCTTCCACGGCCTCGTGCGCAGGCACGCAGCCCCGGCGGCGGCCGCCATGGCATGCCTGACCGGCTTGCTGGCCTGCGGGACCGGCGAGCCGCCGGCGCCCGCCCCCCGGCCGGTGCTGGTGGCGACGCCCGGCGACGCGACGCCGGGCACCGTGGCCTTCGCCGGCGAGGTCCGGGCCCGCGCCGAGTCCGTGCTCGCGTTCCGGGTGGGCGGCAAGCTCATCGCGCGCCGGGCGGACGTGGGCGACGAGGTCGCCGCCGGCGCGTTGCTGGCCGAACTCGACCCCGGCGACCTCCGCTTGCAGGCCAGCGCGCTTTCCGCGCAGCTGTCGGCTGCCCGCGCCGAACTCGAACGCGCCGCGGCGGAGCGCGCCCGCTACGCCAGCCTCGCCGACGACCAGCTGGTCAGCCGCTCGGCGCTCGACGCCGCCGAGTCGGCGCATGCCGCCGCGGCCGGACAGGTGCGCGCGCTGGACGCACAGGTCGACGTGGCCCGCAACCAGGCCGCGTACGCGCAACTGCGCGCGCCGGTCGCGGGCGCCATCGCCGCGCGGCATGCCGAGGTGGGGCAGGTGGTGGCGGCCGGGCAGCCGGTGTTCACGCTGGCGGCCGAGGCCGGTCGCGACGTGGTGATTTCCCTCCCGGAAGGCCGCATCGACGACGTCACCGTGGGCCAGCCGGTGCAGGTGGCGCTGTGGAGTGCGCCTGGCCGTCGCCTTGCGGGCACCGTGCGCGAAGTCGCCCCGGTCGCCGATCCGCAGACGCGCACGTGGCAGGCACGCATCGCGCTGCGCGGGGAGGAAGCCGGCACGGTGGCGCTCGGGCAGACGGCGCAGGTGTTCCTGCCGCGCGGGGATGCCGAAGCCGGCATGAGCGTGCCGTTGACGGCGGTGCAACGCGGCGAAGGCGATGCCACGGCGGTCTGGGTGGTCGATCCGGACGAAGGCGTCGTGCACCTGGTTCCGGTCGTGCTCGGCCCGTACGGGAGTACGCGGGTGCCGGTGATCGAAGGGCTGGCGGCGGATGCGCTGGTGGTGGTCGCCGGCGGGCACCTGCTGCGCGAGGGCCAGCAGGTGCGCGCCGTGGACCACGACAACCGGCCGGTCAGCAGCGGGCCCGACGCCGGGTGAACACGCCGTCGCGCTTCAACCTGTCGGCCTGGGCGCTGCGCAACCGGGGCCTGGTCCTGTACGCCATGATCGTCCTCGCGCTGGTCGGCGCGTGGTCCTACCTGCAGCTCGGGCAATCCGAGGATCCGCCGTTCACCTTCCGCGCGATGGTGGTGCGCACCGCGTGGCCCGGCGCGACCGCGGAGCAGGTATCCCGGCAGGTGACCGAGCGCGTCGAGAAGGCGGTGATGGCCACCGGCCGCTACGAATTCGTGCGGTCGTATTCGCGGCCCGGGGAGTCGCAGGTGATCCTGATGGCGCGCGACAGCCTGCCGTCGGGCGAGGTCACGCAGCTCTGGTACGACGTGCGCAAGAAGGTGGGCGACCTGCGGCACGCGCTGCCCGAGGGCGTGGTGGGTCCGTTCTTCAATGACGAGTTCGGCGACACCTTCGGCAACATCTATGCCTTGACCGGGGCGGGCTTCGACTACGCGGTGCTGGAGGACCACGCCGAGCGGCTCGAGCTGGAGCTGCAGCGCGTGCCAGGCGCGGGGAAGATCGAGCTGCTGGGCCTGCAGGACGAGAAAGTCTGGATCGAGGTCGACAACGCCCGCCTGGCCACGCTCGGGGTGCCGGTGGAGGCGGTGCAGCAGGCGCTGCAGGCGCAGAACGCGGTCGTGCCTGCCGGGTTCTTCGAGACCGGCGGGGAGCGCGTGCGCGTGCGGGTGGACGGCGCCTTCGCATCGGTCGACGCGATCCGCGATGCGCCGGTGCGCGCCAACGGACGCACCTTCCGGCTGGGCGACGTGGCGCGGGTGGCCCGCGGGTTCTCGGACCCTGCCGCGCCGCGCCTGCGCGTCGACGGCGAGGACGCGATCGGCATCGCGGTGGCGATGGCCGAGGGCGGGGACATCCTGGCACTGGGCGAGACGCTCGACGCCGAGTTCGAGCGACTGCAGGAGACGCTGCCGGTCGGCATGCAGCTGCGGCGCGTCGCCGACCAGCCGCACGCGGTGCGCGACTCGGTCGGGGAATTCATGCGCGTGCTGGCCGAGGCCGTCCTGATCGTGCTGCTGGTGAGCTTCTTCTCGCTCGGCGTGCGCACCGGGCTGGTGGTGGCGGTGTCGATCCCGCTGGTGCTGGCGATGACCTTCGCGCTGATGCACGCGTTCGACATCGGCCTGCACAAGATTTCGCTGGGCGCGCTGGTGCTGGCGCTGGGCTTGCTGGTGGACGACGCGATCATCGCGGTGGAGATGATGGCCATCAAGATGGAGCAGGGCTTCTCGCGGCTGCAGGCCGCCGCCTTCGCATGGGACTCGACCGCGTTCCCGATGCTCACCGGCACGCTGGTCACCGCGGCGGGCTTCCTGCCGATCGCCACGGCGGCGTCGAGCGTGGGCGAGTACACGCGATCGCTGTTCCAGGTCGTGGTGATCGCGTTGCTGGTGTCGTGGGTGGTGGCGGTGCTGTTCATTCCCTGGCTCGGCGATCGCATGCTGCCGGCGCGCGGGCACGCGCCCGGCGAAGCGCACGACCCGTACGCGACGCGCTTCTACGACCGGTTCCGTCGGGTGCTCGACACCTGCCTGCGGCGGCGCTGGCTGGTCATCGGCGCGACGGCGGCCGCGCTGGTGCTGTCGCTGCTTGCGTTCCGGTTCGTGCCGCAGCAGTTCTTCCCGGAGTCGACCCGCCTGGAATTGATGGTCGACATGGAACTGGCCGAGGGCAGTTCGCTGCGCGCCACCACGCAACAGGCCTTGCGCCTGGAGGCGATGCTGCTGGAACGCGACGACATCGAACAGCACGCGGCGTTCATCGGCACCGGCGCGCCGCGCTTCTACCTGCCGCTGGACCAGCAGCTGCCCGCCACCAACTTCGCGCAGTTCATGGTGCGCGCGCGCGACCTCGAGTCGCGCGAGGCCGTGCGCCAATGGCTGATCGACGACGTGGCACCGGGGTTCCCTGCATTGCAGTTGCGCGTGACGCGACTGGAGAACGGCCCGCCGGTGGGGTATCCGGTGCAGTTCCGCGTGTCCGGCGAGCACGTCGACCAGGTGCTGGCGCTGGCCGCGCGGGTGGCCGACGAAGTGCGCGCGCATCCGGACACCACCAACGTCAACCTCGACTGGAGCGAGCCGAGCAAGGTCGTGCGCCTGCGCATCGACCAGGACCGCGCGCGCGCGCTGGGCATCAGCTCGGCGCACCTGGCGCAGGTGCTGGCGCGGTCGCTGTCCGGCGTCCAGGCCGGGACCTACCGGGAAGGCAACGAGTTGATCGGCATCGAATTGCGCGGCGCGGTCGACGAGCGCAACCGGCTGGAGGAGCTGCCGGGGCTCGCGGTGCCGACCGCCAGCGGTGCGTCGGTGCCCCTGTCGCAGGTCGCCACCATCGAGCCGGGGTTCGAGGACGGGATCGTGTGGCACCGCAACCGCCTGCCCACCGTCACCGTGCGGGCCGACCTGCTGGGTGACGCCTTGCCGGCGACGGTCACCGCCGAGATCGCGCCCACGCTCGAAGGGATCCGCGCGGCGTTGCCGCCGGGATACCTGCTGGAGACGGGAGGCAGCGTGGAGGACTCCGCACGCGGCCAGGATTCGATCAACGCCGGCATGCCGCTGTTCCTGCTGGTCGTCGTGACGCTGCTGATGGTGCAGCTGCGCAGCTTCCCGCGCACGTTGCTGGTGCTGCTGACCGCGCCGCTCGGGCTGATCGGCGTGGTGCTGTTCCTGCTGGTGACGCGCACGCCGTTCGGCTTCGTCGCGATGCTGGGCACCATCGCGCTGGCCGGGATGATCATGCGCAACTCGGTGATCCTGGTGGACCAGATCGAACAGGACATCGCGGCGGGGCACGACCGCTGGCACGCGATCATCGACGCGACCGTGCGCCGCTTCCGGCCGATCGTCCTCACCGCGCTGGCGGCGATCCTGGCGATGATCCCGCTGTCGCGCTCGGTGTTCTTCGGGCCCATGGCCGTGGCGATCATGGGCGGGCTGACCGTGGCCACGGCCCTGACCCTGTTGGTGCTGCCGGCGCTGTACGCGGCGTGGTTCCGGGTGCGCCCGGGCGAGGCCGGGCGAGGCCGGCCGGCCGGCGACAACGCTGGCCCCGCGGGGCCGGCCGTGGTGCAATGACGGCTGAAACAGGGGTACCGGCACCCGCCGGTTGAGACAGACCCTTCGAACCTGGCCGTGCCTGTCACCAAGCGTGAAGGTGGGCGTAGGGAGTTTTCTAGATGAATGCAGTGCCCCAGTCCCTGCTCCAGCAGGCCGGACAATTGTCCGAAGCCGCCATCCGGCCAATCCCCGGGTCCCGCAAGGTCCACGTCGAGGGCACGCTGCCCGGGGTGCGCGTGCCGATGCGCGAGATCGTGCAGGCGCGCACGCCCACCCTGTTCGGGGGGGAGGACAACCCGCCGGTCACGGTCTACGACACCTCCGGCCCGTACACGGACCCCGAAGCGCGCATCGACCTCGCCGCGGGCCTGGCGCCGTTGCGCGCGCAGTGGATCGCCGACCGCGGCGACAGCGAGGCACTGCCGCGGATCAGTTCCGAATTCGGTCGCACCCGCGAAGCCGACCCGCGGCTGGCATCGGTCCGCTTCCCCGGCCGCCCGTTGCCGCGGCGTGCCCGCGGCGGCGCCAACGTCTCCCAGATGCATTACGCCCGGCGCGGCATCGTCACGCCCGAGATGGAGTTCGTGGCCATCCGCGAGAACCAGCGGATGGAAGCGGTGCGCGACGCCGGCCTGCTGGCGCAGCATCCCGGCGAGTCGTTCGGCGCGAACATCCAGCGCGTGATCACCCCGGAGTTCGTGCGCGACGAGATCGCCCGCGGCCGCGCGATCCTCCCGAACAACCTCAACCATCCCGAAAGCGAGCCGATGGTCATCGGCCGCAACTTCCTGACCAAGGTCAACGCGAACATCGGCAACAGCGCCGTGTCGTCGGGGATCGCCGAGGAGGTCGAGAAGCTGGTGTGGGCGATCCGCTGGGGCGCGGACACGGTCATGGACCTGTCCACCGGCAAGCACATCCACGAGACGCGCGAGTGGATCATCCGCAACTCGCCGGTCCCGATCGGCACGGTGCCGATCTACCAGGCGCTGGAGAAGGTGGACGGCCGCGCCGAGGAACTGACCTGGGAGATCTTCCGCGACACGCTGGTCGAGCAGGCCGAGCAGGGCGTGGACTACTTCACCATCCATGCCGGCGTGCTGTTGCGCTACGTCCCGCTGACGGCCAAGCGCGTCACCGGGATCGTCTCGCGCGGCGGCAGCATCATGGCCAAGTGGTGCCTGGCGCACCACCGCGAGAGCTTCCTGTACGAACGCTTCGAGGAGATCTGCGAGATCATGAAGGCGTACGACGTCGCCTTCAGCCTCGGCGATGGCCTGCGTCCCGGGTGCATCGCCGACGCCAACGACGCGGCGCAGTTCGGGGAACTCGAGACGCTCGGCGAACTGACGAAGATCGCCTGGGCGCACGACGTCCAGACCATGATCGAGGGCCCCGGCCACGTGCCGATGCAGCTGATCAAGGAGAACATGGACAAGCAGCTGGCCGAGTGCGGCGAGGCGCCGTTCTACACGCTGGGCCCGCTGACCACCGACATCGCGCCCGGCTACGACCACATCACGTCGGCGATCGGCGCGGCGATGATCGGCTGGTACGGCTGCGCGATGCTCTGCTACGTCACGCCCAAGGAGCACTTGGGCCTGCCGGACCGCGAGGACGTGCGCGACGGGATCATGGCCTACCGGATCGCCGCGCACGCCGCGGACCTGGCCAAGGGCCATCCCGGGGCGCAGGTGCGCGACAACGCCCTGAGCAAGGCGCGCTTCGAGTTCCGGTGGGAAGACCAGTTCAACCTCGGCCTGGACCCCGACAAGGCGAAGGAGTTCCACGACGAGACCCTGCCGAAGGACGCGCACAAGCTGGCGCACTTCTGCTCGATGTGCGGCCCGCATTTCTGCTCGATGAAGATCACCCAGGACGTCCGCGACCACGTGGCGCGCGAGGAAGGCATGGCAGGCAAGGCCGCCGAGTTCCGCGCCGCCGGCGCCGAGGTCTACCGGCCCGGATGAACACGGGGAAAGACGAGCCGCCCGTCCTGCTGGCGCGCACCCGCGACTGGATGGAAAAGCATCCTTCCGCGGTGCTGCTCTTCGTGCAGCTGCTGGGCATCGTGCTGTACCCGCTGCTGCAGGACGTGGTGGGGCGCGCGGTGTTCGGCGCCTTCGGCATGCTGGTGCTCGCGCTCGCCGTGTGGATCGTCAACCGCAACCCGGGCGTGAACTGGGTGGGGTGGCTCCTGGCCATCCCGGCCGTGGCGCTGTCCGTGGGCGCGGCGATCCAGTCGCATGCCGAATGGCAGGCGGCCGGCTACGTGCTCGAGGCACTGTTGTACGTGTACGCCGCCGCGACCCTCACCGCGTACATGCTCGGCGACTCGCGGGTGACGCTGGATGACCTGTTCGCCATCGGGGCGACCTTCACCCTGCTGGCCTGGGCGTTCGCCTATGCCTTCGCCGCGTGCCAGCTGCAGTTCCCCGGGAGCTTCACCGGCGCGCTGCAGCCGGAGGAACCGCGCGGCTGGATGGAACTGCTGTTCCTGAGCTTCAGCATCCTGTCCAGCACCGGCCTGAGCGACGTGCTGCCGCTGTCGCCGGCTGCCCGCGCGCTGGCCATGCTCGAGATGTTCGCGGGGGTCATGTACATGGCGATGGTGGTCGCCCGGCTGGTCGGCCTGGTGTCGTCCCGCGGCCTGAGCAAGGCGCCCTGAGGCGGCGGCGACGGGGCGGGACCGCCGCCTCCGCTGCTACCATTGAACTGCCATGAAACTGCACGTCCCGTTCATCCAGCTGCCCATTTCGTTCGACGCCCAGGCCCTGCGCGCGGAGGTCCTGGCGCTTGGCGAAGACTGCTGGCGGCCGCATCCCCAGGGCTTCCCGGGCAACGATGCGGTCACGCTGGTCACCGTGGAAGGCGACCCGGAGAGCGACGGTTTCGCCGGGCAGATGCGGCCGACGCGCTGGCTTGAGCAGTGCCCCTACATCATGCAGGTGCTCGAGCGCATCGGCGGCACCTGGGGACGCTCCCGCCTGATGCGCCTGTCCGGCCAGGCGGAAGTCACGCCGCACGTCGACATCAACTATTACTGGCGCGAGCACGCGCGCGTCCACGTGCCGATCATCACCACGCCCGCGGTCCGGTTCCAGTGCGGCGACGCCGAAGTCAACATGGCCGAGGGCGAGTGCTGGCTGTTCGACACCTGGCGCATGCACCGCGTGCTCAACGAGGATGACAACCAGCGCATCCACCTGGTGGCCGACACGGTCGGTGGCGACGGGTTCTGGAACCTCGCGACGCGCGGCCGCACGCCGGGCGCGGCCCGGCCGGACTGGACCATCGAGCACGTGCCGCCGGTCCCCGGCGCGCAGGCCGTGCTGGACTACGAATCGGTGAACCTGCCCCTGGTCATGTCGCCCTGGGAACTGCGCGAGCACGTCGTGTTCCTGCTCAACGAGGCCCAGCCCGACCCGCACCTGCCGGCCGTGCAGCAGGGCCTGCTGCAGTTCTCGCGGCGCTGGCACGGGCTCTATGCCTGCCATGGCGAGCAGCGCGCCGGCTGGCCGCGCTACCGGCGCCTGCTCGACGAAGCGCATGCCGACCTGCTGGCCCGCGGCGCCGAACATGTCCGCCTGAAGAACGGCATCCGGATGGTCCCGTGCCTGGACGCGTGGATCTTCCGCAGTGCGCTCGGCGACCAGGCGCGCGAGGACGGCGAGTACCGGCACCAGCCGGGCGCGACCGTCGAGGCCGACACCGCGGCGCGCACGCCGGCCGCGCCCGGGCCGGCCGCCCGCCAGGATCCCGTGTTCGACCGCCCGGTGTTCATCGTCAGCGCGCCGCGGTCGGGCTCCACGCTGCTGTTCGAAACGCTGTCCGCCGCGCCCGGCCTGCACACCATCGGCAACGAGAGCCACCAGTTGATCGAGGGCATCGCGTCGCTCAACCCGGCGCAGCGCGGCTACGACTCCAACCGGTTGACCGCTGCCGACGCGACACCCCGGGTGGTGGCGGCGTTGCGCGAACGCTTCCATGCCGCGCTGCACGACCGCGACGGCCGGGCGCCGCCGCCGGGGGCGGCGGTGCGGATGCTGGAGAAGACCCCGAAGAACGCGTTGCGCGTGCCGTTCCTGCGCGCGGTGTTCCCGGAGGCGCGCTTCATCTACCTCCACCGCGACCCGCGCCAGGTGCTGGGCAGCATGATCGACGGCTGGCAGCGCGGCGGCTTCCGCATGTATGCCGAGCTGCCGGGATGGACCGGATTGCCGTGGTCGTTCCTGCTGGTGCCGGGCTGGCGCGACCTGGTCGGCAAGCCGCTGGGCGAAGTGGTGTCCGCGCAGTGGGAACGCACCAGCCGGTGCCTGCTGGACGACCTGGCGACGCTGGATCCGGGCGACTGGATCGCCGTGGACTACGCGCGGCTGCTGGCCGATCCGCAGGGCGAGGTGGCGCGGTTGTGCGGGTGGGCGGGGCTCGCCTGGGACCGCCCGCTGGGCACCGAGCTGCCGCTGTCGCGTTCGACCACGTCGCGCCCGGACCCGGACAAGTGGCGCCGGCACGCGGACCTGATCGAGCCGAGCCTGGCGTCGCTCGCGCCGACCGAAACGCGGATCGCGAAGATCCTGGCTGCGTAGGCGGGCGCGCCGCGCGCTAGAAGTGCGGCTTCTCGCCTTCCGGGGTGGCGGCGTAGCGCGCGATCGCGTCGCCGAGGATGCCGCGGGCCTCGTCGGCACCGCCCCATCCGTCGAGCTTGACCCACTTGCCCTTCTCCAGGTCCTTGTAGTGCTCGAAGAAGTGGCCGATGCGCTCGAGCCAGTGCGGGCTGACCTTGCCGATGTCGTCGATGTGCGAGTAGCCGGCGAACACCTTGTCGACGGGGACGGCGAGCAGCTTCTCGTCGCTGCCGGCCTCGTCGCTCATCTTCAGCACGCCGACCGGGCGGCAGCGGATGACCGAGCCCGGCAATAGCGGCAGCGGCAGGATCACCAGCACGTCGGCCGGGTCGCCGTCGCCGCACAGGGTGTGCGGCACGTACCCGTAGTTGCAGGGATAGCGCATCGGCGTGGACAGGATGCGGTCGACGAAGATCGCGCCCGAGGCCTTGTCGACCTCGTACTTGACCGGATCGGCGTCCTTCGGGATCTCGATGACGACGTTGATTTCGTGCGGCGGGTTGGTGCCGGTCGGGACGAGGTCCAGGCCCATGGGGGATGTCCAGTGCTGCGCCGGCGCGTGGCATGGCCACGCGGTCCGGGGTGGAGGGGAAGGGCGCGCATTCTACGCGGCGCGCCGGGGCGCCGCAAAAAAAAGCCCCGCCGGAGCGGGGCTTCCTCGCCTGTCATTCCCGCGAAGGCGGGAATCCAGGGCTGGTCAGAGCAACGGCACCATCAGCAGCGCCACGATGTTGATGATCTTGATCAGCGGATTGACCGCCGGGCCCGCCGTGTCCTTGTAGGGATCGCCGACGGTGTCGCCGGTCACCGCGGCCTTGTGCGCCTCGCTGCCCTTGCCGCCGAAGTTGCCGTCCTCGATGTACTTCTTGGCGTTGTCCCACGCACCGCCGCCGGTCGTCATCGAGATGGCGACGAACAGGCCGGTGACGATGGTGCCGATCAGCACGCCGCCGAGCGCCTTCGGGCCCAGGGTCAGGCCCACGACCACCGGCACCGCGACCGGCAACAGCGACGGGATGATCATTTCCTTGATCGCCGACTTGGTGAGCATGTCGACCGCGCGCGAGTAGTCCGGCTTGCCGGTGCCCTGCATGATCCCGGGGATGTCGCGGAACTGGCGGCGGACTTCCTCCACGACCGCACCGGCCGCGCGGCCGACGGCCTCCATCGCCATCGCGCCGAACAGGTACGGGATCAGGCCGCCGATCAGCAGGCCGATGATCACCGTGTGGTCGGACAGGTCGAAGGTGTAGGGCAGGAACGCCATGCCGGACGCCGCCGCCTCGCGGACGCCTTCGGCGTTGAGGTTGTGCGTGTAGTCCGCGAACAGCACCAGGGCGGCGAGCGCGGCCGACCCGATCGCGTAGCCCTTGGTCACCGCCTTGGTGGTGTTGCCCACCGCGTCCAGCGGATCGGTGACGGCGCGCACTTCCGGCGGCAGTTCCGCCATCTCCGCGATGCCGCCGGCGTTGTCGGTGATCGGGCCGTAGGCGTCGAGCGCCACGATCATGCCCGCCATCGACAGCATCGAGGTCGCCGCGATCGCGATGCCGTACAGGCCGGCGAACTCGAAGGCGCCCCAGATGGCCGCGCACACCGCGATGACCGGCAGCGCGGTGGACTTCATCGACACGCCCAGGCCAGCGATGATGTTGGTGCCGTGGCCGGTGGTGGACGCCTGCGCGACGTGACGCACCGGCTTGAACTGCGTGCCGGTGTAGTACTCGGTGATCCAGACGATCGCACCGGTCAGCACCAGGCCGATCAGCGCGCACCAGTACAGGTTCAACGCGCCGTCGGCGTTGTCGCCCATCAGCGCGGTGGTGATCGGGTAGAAGGCGATCGCGGCCAGCACGGCCGAAACGATGACGCCCTTGTACAACGCGCCCATGATCGAGCCGCCCGCCTTCACCTTGACGAACATCGCGCCGATGATCGAGGCGATGATCGACGCGCCGCCCAGGACGAGCGGGTAGAGCACCGCGTTCGCGCCGACGGTCGTCGCCGGGTCGGTGGTGATCATCAGGCCGCCCAGCAGCATGGTCGCGATGACGGTGACCGCGTAGGTCTCGAACAGGTCGGCGGCCATGCCGGCGCAGTCGCCGACGTTGTCGCCCACGTTGTCGGCGATGACGGCGGGATTGCGCGGGTCGTCCTCGGGGATGCCGGCTTCCACCTTGCCCACCAGGTCCGCGCCAACGTCGGCGCCCTTGGTGAAGATGCCGCCACCCAGCCGGGCGAAGATCGAGATGAGCGAGGAACCGAACGCCAGGCCGACCAGCGCGTGCAGCGCGTCGGCACCGTCCACGCCAATCGCCAGCAGCACGTAGTAGTAGCCGGCCACGCCCAGCAGGCCGAGGCCGACCACGAGCATGCCGGTGATCGCGCCGCCGCGGAACGCGACGTCCATCGCCGGGCCGATGCCGCGACGGGCCGCCTCGGCGGTACGCACGTTGGCGCGAACCGAGACGTTCATGCCGATGTAGCCGGCCGCGCCCGACAGGATCGCGCCGATCGCGAAGCCGACCGCGGTATGCCAGCCCAGGAAGAAGCCGATCAGCACCAGCAGGACCGCGCCGGCGATGGCGATCGTCGTGTACTGGCGATTGAGGTAGGCGCGCGCGCCTTCCTGGATCGCGCCGGCGATCTCCTGCATCCGTTCGTTGCCGGCCGGCTGCGCGCCGATCCAGCGCGCCGAGATGATCCCGTACAGGATCGCGATGACGGCGCAACCGAGCGCCAGGATGAGACCGTACTGCTCCAGCATGAAGCTCTCCCCAGGGTGTTCACAATGGACGTTCGGACGCCGCGGGCCGGGGCCGCGCGGACGCAGGCACCATCGTCGGGGACGCAGCCGCTCCCCCGGCAACGATCCCCTGACTATCGCACAGCCCTTGTGGGAGCCGCCATGGCGGCGAATGGCCTCCCCACCGGGATTCGCCGCCATGGCGGCTCCCACATCGCGTTCAGCCCGGCTGTGCCAGCCTCGCGTGCTTCCAATCGGCCTGGAGATTCCCCGATGCGCCTGTTGCCCCTGTTGCCCGCCTGCCTGCTGGCCGTTGCGCTGCCTGCCACCGCCGCGACCCCGAAGCCCGAGATCGAGCGCAAGCCGGGCGCTGCCCAGGCCGTGGGCAGCGCGCACACCCTGCGGACCATCACCGAGGCCTGCGCCCGGCTCGAGGGCACCTTCACCGGCGATGCGGCCCGGCCCTACGACTTCCGCGCGGTGCGGACGAGCGCCTCGTGCCAGCAGCGCGCCGCCTTGGTCGATCCCGCGAAGGCGAAGCCGTCGCTCGAGCGCGGCTGGAAGCTCAACGACGTAATCGTGGTGCCGCAGGCGGGCTGCCCGTCGCAACGCGCCGTGGTCACCGTGTGGCGGAAGCCGGCCGACGCGACGCCGCCGGATCTCGATCGCCAGGGACGCGCCCGCATCTACCTCGACGAATCGATGCAGAAGATCGCGAGCGGCGACCTGGCGCCGGTGCCGCTGTATTCGGCTGCGCTGACGCTCGCGGGAAAAAGTTGTGACTGATCCTTCCGATTCATGAAAGTTAACGAAAACGTTGTCCCGCACGCTTGAGTGGTGACGTTTCCCGGGCAGGGGATCCGTAAGATCGGTTCCCCGTTCGTCGCGCAAGAAAGCGCGACACAGCCAGGGGGAACACGGGGATGAATCACGTCTATCGCATTGTCTGGAGCCATGCGCGCCAGGCCTGGGTGGTGGTGGCCGAATTCGCGCGGGGGCGCGGCAAGGCAGGGGGCGGGAAGCGGCGCACGGCGTCGGAAACCGCAACGCGGGCGACCCTCGTGCTGGCGGGCATCGGCTTGCTGCCATTGCAGGCGTGGGCCACCGAGCGCAGCCACGTGTTTACCGCGCCCGTCGTGCCCCACGAGGTGTCCGCGCCCGTTGCGATCCCGGCGATCCGGCGTTCCCCCGAGGTGTCGACCGCGCCCGTCGTGGCGCCTGACGCGAGCCCCACGGGCGGCACCATCGTCGCTGGCGCGGGCAACATCGCCAGCAGCGGAAATGTGACGACCATCACACAAGGCAGCGACGTGCTGTCGCTGACCTGGGACAGCTTCGACATCGGTCCCGACAGCACGGTCACCTTCGTGCAGCCCGATGCACTCTCGGTCGCGGTGAACCGGATCCTCGGCACCGAGGCCAGCCAGATCCTGGGCCGGCTGGACGCGAACGGTCAGGTCTTCCTGATCAATCCCTACGGCGTGGTGTTCGGCGAAAGCGCCCGGGTCAACGTGGGCGGCCTGGTGGCGTCGACGCTCGACCTGGAGGACGACGCGTTCGGCAGCGAGACCCTGCGCTTCAGCGGCGACAGTTCGGCCGCCGTGGTCAACCGCGGCACGCTGACGGCCGCGATCGGCGGCTACGTCGCGCTGCTCGGCCACGACGTGTCCAACCAGGGCACGATCCGCGCGCAGCTCGGCAGCGTCGCGCTGGGCGCGGGCTCGGCCGTGACGCTGCGCATGGATGGCCAGCAACTGGTGGACATGCAGGTCGAGCGCAGTGCGCTCGACGCCCTGGTCGAGAACCGCGAATTGATCGTCGCCGACGGCGGCCAGGTCCTGATGACCGCCGGCGCCCGCGACAGCGTGCTGGCCAGCGTGGTGAACAACACGGGCCTGGTCCAGGCCCGCACGGTCGGCGAGCGTGACGGCCGGATCGTCCTGCTCGGCGGCATGGAGGCGGGCACCACCCACGTCGACGGCCTGCTGGATGCCAGTGCGCCCGAGGGCGGCGACGGCGGCTTCATCGAGACGTCCGCCGCGCACGTGGAAGTGGCCGACAGCGCGCGAATCACCACGCTCGCCGCGGACGGCGACACCGGCAACTGGCTGATCGACCCGCAGGACTACTCGGTTGCCGCGTCCGGAGGCGACATCACCGGCGCCGCGTTGTCGGCCAACCTCGCCACCACCAACGTCGAGATCCAGAGCGCCACGGGCGCGACGGCCGGCAGCGGCGACATCCACGTCGACGACGCGGTGACCTGGGACGCGGACACCACGCTGACGCTGACGGCCAGCAACGACATCAACATCAATGCCGACCTGACCGCCACCGGCGACAACGCCGGGCTGGTGCTGAACCCGGACACCGCGAACGGTGCCGATCCGGCCACCGGCAGCGGTACCTACAGCCTCAACCGCGGGGCGCGCATCACGCTGTCGGGCCTCAATCCGTACCTGAGCATCGGCGGCAACGTCTATACGGTGATCAACAGCCTGGGTGTCGCGGGAGACTGGAGCGGTACCACCCTGCAAGGCATCACAGGCAATCGCAACGGGTACTACGCCCTCGGATCCGACATCGACGCGGGCGACACCGCAACCTGGAACGGCGGTGCTGGATTCAGCCCGATCGGCACGTCGGGATTCGCATTCGAAGGCGTCCTGGATGGCCTCGGGAACGCCATCGAGGGCTTGCAGATCGCGGGTCGCCCGACCGCTGGGTTGTTCGGTGAAATCGGCAGCACTGGTGTCGTTCGGAACCTGACCCTCGATGGGGGGCAGGTCGCCGGTACGGACGTGGTCGGCGCCCTCGCAGTGGTCAACAGGGGCCTCATCGAGAACGTGCGCTCGTCCGTGGTCGTCGAAGGCAACGGTGCTGGCTATGTGGGTGGTCTGGTGGGCGTGAACAGCAACGGGACAATCCGCAACGTGCGAGTGACCGGTTCGGTCACTGTCGCCGGCGACGGGTTCTCGGAGGTGGGTGGCCTGGTTGGCACCAGCACGGGCGCGGCCGCCCTGATCGAGCATGCGGCTGCGACCGGAGCGGTGGACGCTGCAGACGCATACGCCGTTGGCGGCCTTGTCGGCATCAACGAGAGCGATGCAGTGATCCGGTACGCGCACGCGAGCGGAGACGTTCTCAGCAGCGCGACCACGAACTATTCCGGTGGCCTGGTCGGGGAGAACGGGTTCGGGTCGACCGTCAGCAATGCCTACGCCACCGGTTCCGTGGCCACCGACTTTGCAGCGGGCGGCCTCGTGGGGAACAACTTCGGCAACATCGACCACGCCTACGCGACCGGAGCCGTGACAACCTCCGCCGCCGTTGCCGCCGGCGGCCTGGTGGCCGTGAACAACGGCACGATCGACAACGTGCATGCCAGTGGCGCCGTCACCGGCATGAACGCGACGCTGGACAACGGCCTCGTCGGTGCCAATGGCGGCACCGTGAGAAACGCACGGTGGGACACCGAACGGACCACGCAGGCCACGGGCGTCTACAACAACGGCGGCACGCTCTCCAACGTCGTCGGCCTGACCCACGCACAGATGTTCAACAGCGCCAACTATGCGGGCTTCACGTTCACTACAACGCCGGACACCCCGGGCGGATGGGTAATCGTCAACGGCCGCAACGTCGGCGGGCTGAACAATGTCGCGGCCAACGGCACGGCGGCGTTCGGCGGGACCCTCCCGATGCTGGCATTCGAATGGCAGCAGGACATCGACAACGTCCACGCGCTGCAGTTGATGGCGATGGACCTGGGCGCGGACTACCGGTTGCTCGCGGACATCGATGCGAGCGCCACCGGCGATGCCGCGCGCGACGCGCGCGGTGCGGACGTCTGGGGGAATTCGGCATTCATTCCCGTGGGTGTCACCGCCCTCGCGGGACGATTCTCCGGCAGCCTCGACGGAGCGGGCCACACCATCGACGGGCTTGCCGTGAACGCCGGCACCTACGGGTACGCAGGGTTGTTCGGCCACCTGGCCATGGGCGCGGCGGTGCGGAGCCTGGTGCTTGCGAACTTCTCCGTTGCAGGCGGACACCAGGTAGGCGCGCTGGTCGGATATAGCGAAGGCACGCTCGAGGACATCACGGTGTCGAGCGGCAGCGTCACGGGCAGCGGCAACGCGGGCGGCCTCGCGGGCACGAATGGAGGCAGCATTTCCCGCGCGACTGCGGACATTTCGGTCAGTGCGACTGGCTTCTCGGTTGGCGGGCTGGTGGGTTACAGCGCCGACGGCAGCACCATCGACGCGTCGACGGCTTCCGGCACGGTGGCCGGGGCAGGCTACGTCGGCGGGTTGGTCGGCCAGCTTTCGGGTCTTGTCACCGGGTCTTCGGCATCGGGTTCGGTCGGTGGCGCTTCGTCGGATTACGTCGGCGGACTGGCCGGCTACGCCAACGGGTTCGCGACGATCAGCGGATCCTCGGCCAGTGGCAACGTGACCGGCAGGAACTACGTGGGCGGGCTGGTCGGACACCTGCACGGCGGCACTGTCACTGGCGCCTCCGCAACGAGCGACGTGGGCGGCACCGTGTACGTCGGAGGCCTCGTCGGCTACCTCCAGGGGGGCAGCGTCGGCCGGTCCTGGGCCACCGGCGCGGTGACCGGGACCGCGGGCGGCACGGGAAGCGGCGCCGGCGGGCTGGTCGGGTTCAGCAGCGGCGGGACGATTTCCCAGGCCTATGCAGCCGGCGCGGTGCAGGGCGACAACGGCGTGGGCGGCCTCGTCGGCACCAACGCCGGGATGATCGAAGAATCCTACGCACTAGGCACCGTCATCGGCAGCAGCGATGTGGGTGCACTCGCCGGATACAGCAATGGTCCATTGATCGCCGACGCCTACTGGAACACCGACACGACGGGCCTGCCCGGCATCGGGCGCGGGACCTCCACCGCGACGGGACTGACGACCGCGCAGATGATCGCCGCGCTCCCCGCAGGGTTCGATGCCGCGGTCTGGGGCAATCAGTCCAGCCAGACGACGCCCTACCTGCTCGACAACGTCGGGCCGGTGTTCGTGGCCAACGGCGGTACTGCGCTGTACACCCCGATCCTGACGGTGGAGCAATTGCAGGCGATCAACGATGGCCTGGCGGGGAACTACGCCCTGTTCGACGACATCGATGCCAGCGCGACGGCTGGCTGGAATGACGGCATGGGGTTCTCCCCGCTGGGCGGACCGGGCGCGTTTTCCGGCGTGCTGGATGGCCTCGGCCACACAGTGACCGGCCTGACGATCAACCGCCCGGCCACCTCGCGAGTCGGCCTCTTCAGCACGCTGGACCATACGGGCGTGGTGCGTGACCTGGGCCTGGTCGGCGTAAGCGTGGCCGGGCGCGGCATGGTCGGCGCGTTGGCGGGGTTCAACGCCGGCACGATCCAGCGCGCGTGGGTCCTGGAAGCTACGGCGAGCGGCGGGGATCTCGGGAACGTGGGCGGCCTGGTCGGCATCAGCCTGGGCACGATGGAACAGACCTTTAGCACCGGGCAGGTGACCGGCACGTCCCAGACCGGTGGGCTTGTGGGCAGGAACGACGGCGCAATCACCCAGTCCTTCTCCACCGCCACGGTGAGCGGGTCCGGCAACCACACGGGCGGCCTGGCGGGAGCGAACCAGAACGGGACGATTTCGCAGTCTTACGCCACCGGCGCAGTCAGCGGTGGCACGTTCGTCGGCGGCCTGGTGGGCAGCAACGGCGGCGCACTGTCGGAAACCTACTCCACCGGAACGGCCACCGGTGCTACGGCGGTGGGGGGGCTGGCGGGTTCGTCCAGCGGCACCACCGCGGACAGCTATTGGGACATGCAGACAAGTGGCCAGGCGTCGAGCGCGTCCGGCACGGGCAAGACCACCGCGCAGATGCGTAGCGCCGCCACGTTCGCGACGTGGGACCTGGCCGGCCCGTGGAAGATCCACGAGGGCAACACGGCGCCGCTGCTGCGCGCCTTCCTGGCGCCGCTGACCATCGACGTCGACGACGTGACGGTGACGTATGACGGGACCGCGCGGAACGGGAGTGCCACCTACGCCGCGAGGGGCTTCGTGGCCAAGCCGTGGCTCCGGACACTCGACCTCGGTTTGTTGCAGGGCACGCTTGGCGATTCGCCTGCGCGCAATGCCGGCAGCTACACGCTCGCCGGCGGACTGTACTCGGGACAATTCGGTTACGACCTCACCTTCGTCGGCGGGACGCTGACGATCGACCCGAAGGCAATCACGGTGGGTGCCACCGCCTCCGACAAGGTGTACGACGGGACGACCGACGCGACCGCCGCGCTGGCGGGCACCGGCGTGGTCACCGGCGACGACATCACGTTCTCCGGGACCGCGACGTTCGCCGACAAGCACGTGGGAACGGGCAAGACGGTCACGGTGGGCAGCATCTCGGCGAGTGGTGCGGACGCGGGCAACTACACGTTCAACACCTCCGACACCGACACGGCCGACATCACGGCCAAGGCGATCACGGTCGCCCTGGCGGCCGGCGACAAGGTCTATGACGGCAACACCACCGCATCAGCCACCTTTGCCGCCACGGGTGTCGTCGCCGGCGACGACCTCGCGTTCTCGGGCACGGCGACGTTCGACGACAAGAATGCCGGCATCGGCAAGAGGGTGACGTCGGAGGACATCGCCGCCAGCGGCACCGACGCGGGCAACTACACTTACAACACGACCGACACCGACACGGCCGACATCACGACCAAGGCGATCACCGTTGGCGCAACGGCCGCCGACAAGGTGTACGACGGCACCACGGCAGCCACGGCGACGCTGGCGGCGGCGGGGGTCGTCGCCGGAGACGACCTGGCCTTCTCCGGCTCGGCAAGTTTCGCCGACAAGCATGCGGGCATCGGCAAGACCGTCACCGTGACCGGGATCACCGCAAGCGGCGCGGACTCGGGCAACTACAGCTACAACGCGACCGACACCGACACGGCAGACATCACCCCGAAGGCGATCACTGTCGACGCGACCGCTGCCGACAAGGTCTATGACGGCACGGCGGCCGCCACGGCGACGCTGGCGGCAACAGGCATCATTGCGGGCGACGACCTGGCCTTCTCCGGCTCGGCGGCGTTCGGCGACAAGCATGCCGGCACCGGCAAGCTCGTCAACGTGACAGGGATCGCGGCGAGCGGCAGCGACGCCGGCAACTACAGTTACAACGCGGCCGATACCGACACGGCCGACATCACCCCGAAGGCGATCACCGTCGATGCGACAGCGGCCGACAAGGTCTACGACGGGACGACCGCAGCCACGGCAACGCTTGCAGCGACAGGGGTTATCGCCGGCGACGACCTGGCCTTCTCCGGCTCGGCGGCGTTCGGCGACAAGCATGCAGGCAGCGGCAAGACGGTGACCGTGGGCGTCTCCGCCAGCGGCGCGGACGCCGGCAACTACACCTTCAACACGACCGATACCGACACCGCCGACATCACCCCGAAGGCAATCACCGTCGACGCGACAGCGACCGACAAGGTCTACGACGGCACCACCGCCGCGGCCGCGGCGCTGGTTGGAGCAGGCGTGATCGCGGGTGACGACATTGCTTTCTCGGGCGCGGCGAGCTTCGGCGACAAGCACGCTGGGATTGCGAAGACCGTCACCGTGACCGGCATCGCGGCGAGCGGCGCCGATGCCGGCAACTACAGCTACAACGCCACCGACACCGACACCGCCGACATCACACCAAAGACGATCACGGTCGATGCCATGGCTTCCGACAAGGTCTACGACGGCACGACGTCGGCCACTGCGACATTGGCGGCTGCCGGCGTCATCGCCGGCGACGACATGGCGTTCTCCGGCGCGGCGGTCTTCGGCGACAAGCATGCAGGTATCGGCAAGACGGTGACGGTGGGCGTCTCCGCCAGCGGCGCGGACGCCGGTAACTACACCTTCAACACGACCGATACCGACACCGCCGACATCTCTCCGAAGGCGATCACCGTCGACGCCACGGTGTCGGACAAGGTCTACGACGGCACGACGTCGGCTGTCGCGAGTCTCGTGGCAACCGGCGTCATCGCCGGCGACAACGTGGCTTTTTCCGGCACCGCGGCGTTTGGCGACAAGCACGCCGGCATTGGCAAGACCGTGACCGTGGGTGTCAACGCCAGCGGCACGGATGCGGGCAATTACGCCTACAACACGACCGACACCGACACCGCCGACATCACCCCGAAGGCGGTTACCGTCGATGCCACCGCGGCCGACAAGGTCTACGACGGCACGACGGCGGCTACTGCGACGCTGGCCGCAACGGGCGTGATCGCCGGCGACGACCTGGCCTTCTCCGGCTCCGCAGCCTTCGCCGACAAGCATGCGGGCATCGGCAAGGCCGTGACGGTGGGCGTCTCCGCCAGCGGTACGGACGCCGGCAACTACAGCTTCAACACGACCGACACCGACACCGCCGACATCACCCCGAAGGCGATCGTCGTCGACGCCACGGCGTCGGACAAGGTCTACGACGGCACGACGTCGGCCACTGCGACATTGGCGGCTGCCGGCGTCATCGCCGGCGACGACCTGGCGTTCTCCGGCGCGGCGGTCTTCGGCGACAAGCATGCAGGTATCGGCAAGACGGTGACGGTGGGCGTCTCCGCCAGCGGCGCGGACGCCGGCAACTACACCTTCAACACGACCGATACCGACATCGCCGACATCTCTCCGAAGGCGATCACCGTCGACGCGACCGCGGCCGACAAGGTCTATGACGGCACCACGGCCGCCACGGCCACCCTGGCGGCCACCGGTGCCATCGCCGGCGACGACCTGGCGTTCTCCGGCACAGCCGCGTTCGACGACAAGAACGTCGGCGACGACAAGACGGTGACCGTGGAGGACATCGCCGCGAACGGCGCGGACGCCGGGAACTACAGCTTCAACACCACCGATACCGCCACGGCCGATGTCACGCCGGCCACGCTGACGTACCTTGCCGAACCGACCACGCGACCGGCCGGCGAGGTGCCCTCGGGACTCGGCGGGACGGTGGAGGGGCTCGTGGCGGACGAATCGCTCGAGGAAGCAACCGAAGGCACGCTGGCCTGGACCACGCCCGCCACCGCCGAAAGCGAAGCGGGGCGCTACGCGATCGAGGGCAGCGGGCTGACCGCGGGCAACTACGTGTTCGTCCAGGCGCCGGGCAACTCGGAGGCGCTGACGCTGGTCGACCCGAACGCGGTCGCGATGCCCGACGGCATCGTGGCGATCCTGGCGTCGCTGCAGTCACCCATCGAACCCGATGCCGAAGGCGACGCGGGCCTCGAGCCGCCACACCTGGAAGACGACGAGCCAGTGGGAACCGAACGATTGAACATCCGCATCATCGACGGTGGCGTGTTGCTGCCATGACGTCCATCCGCCTGCCTGCCTCCCTGCTCGCCACGGCCCTGGCCGCGGTGCTCCCGTCCACGGCCCCCGCGCAGGCGCCGCCGACCAGCGGCGAACTGCTGCAGCAACTGCCTCCGCCGCCGGAACGCGACGATGCCCAGCCCGAAGTGAGCATCGAGCCCGCGGCGCCCGCCGTGGACGATGCCACCCCGTTCCCCGTGCAACGCATCGTCATCGAGGGCAACACGGTCTTCGATGATGCGACGTTGCACGCGTTGGTCTCGGATGGCGAAGGCCGCACGCAGACGCTTGCAGGCTTGAACGCCCTGGCCCAGCGGATCACGGGCCACTACCGGGACCACGGCCATCCGCTGGCACGCGCGATCGTTCCGGCGCAGGCACTGGATGCAGGCGTCGTGCGGATCCAGGTCGTCGAGGCGCGCTTCGATGACGTCCATGTCGACAACCGGAGCCGCATCCGCGACAGCCTGCTCACGGCCACCGTGGCGTCCATGGAACAGGGCGACCTGGTCACGCAGGCGAGCCTGGACCGCAGCCTGCTGCTCCTGGGCGAACTGCCGGGCGCGCGCGCGCATGCGACGTTGCGTCCCGGCACCACGGTCGGTACTTCGACGCTAGCGGTGCAGGTGGACCCGCTTCCGGCCGTCTCCGGACAGGTCAGCCTGGACAACGCGGGCAACCGTTACACCGGGCGCGTGCGACTGGGCGCCTGGCTGCAGGTCGCCAATCCCCTGCGGCACGGCGACCAGCTGGACGTGGCCGCGATGACCAGTGGCAGCGACCTCTCCTACGGTCGGCTGGGTTACCAGGCCACCCTCAACGGTCACGGCACGCGCCTGGGCGCCGCCTATTCGACGCTGGACTACGCGCTGGGTGGCTCGCTCGAAGCCCTGCGTGCCCACGGCACCGCGAACGTCACGAGTGCCTGGCTCTCGCATCCGCTGGTCCTGCGTCGCGACGCCAGCCTCGATGTCCGCCTCCAGGCGGACCGCAAGCGCCTGCGAGACGCGATCGACACGGCGTCGGCGCATGGCGATCGCGATGTCACGGCCTGGACGCTCGGCGTGGACGGCGAACGGCGCGACGTGTCGGGCACGACGCGTGGCAGCCTCAGCGTGACGCAGGGCGACCTGGCGTTCGACGATGCCGCGGCCGGCGCCGTGGACGCAGCGACTGCCCGGACCGCCGGCGATTACACCCGGTGGAATGCACGGCTGGAACGCCTGCAGGTCCTGGGCCAGCGCACGCGCCTGCTCCTGGCGGCGAGCGGCCAGGCCAGCAGCGACAACCTCGACGCGTCGGAACAATTCCTGCTCGGCGGCCCGTACAGCGTCCGCGGTTATTCGACCGGGCAGTTCGCGGGCGCATCCGGCCACCTGCTCACGGTGGAACTACGCCATGACCTGGCCTGGTTCGGCACGGGGCGCACTGAGGGACTGCTCTTCGTGGATGCCGGGGACGTGCGGTTCAACGCCGACCCGTGGACGACCGGTCCCAACCGGGCCCGCGTGGAGTCCGCGGGCATCGGGCTCAACTGGACCGGGCCCGCCCAGTGGCGTGCCAGCCTGCAGCTGGCGGCGCCCATCGGAGGCAACGCCGGACCGGTGGACGGAGACGACGACATCCGCGCCTGGGCATGGGTGTCGAAAGGTTTCTAGCCGGCCCACTCCGGGAGCGTCCGGCGGACGGCGGCATTGCGCAGCTGCACGTACGCAGGTAACCCGTCGCGCCCGTATGGAGGCGGGGCTTCCCCGCGGATGAGCGGTTCCAGGTACCGGCGTGCCGCCGCGGTGATCCCGAATCCGTCTTTCCGGATGAACGACGCCGGCATCGTCTTTTCGTGGTTGGCGATCTTCGCCAGCGGCGCGGGCTCGATCTTCCAGCGGTAAGGCGCATCGGACGTACGCACGATCACCGGCATCACCGCGTTGCGCCCGGCCAGCGCGTACTCCACCGCCTTGCGCCCGACGGCCATCGCCTGTTCCAGGTCGGTCTTCGACGCGACGTGCCGCGCCGAACGCTGCAGGTAATCGGGCAGCGTCCAGTGCACCTTGAAGCCGAGCGCGTCCTTGACCCGGCCGGCGAGGTGCGACGCCACGCCACCGAGCTGGGTGTGCCCGAACGCGTCCTTGCCGGCGCCGGCATCGGCGACGAACCGGCCATCGGCCGTGCGGATGCCCTCGCTGGCCACGACGACGCAGTAGCCGACGCGCGATACCACGCGACTGACCTGCCGCAGGAACGCCGCCTCATCGAACGGGCGCTCCGGGAACAGGATGATGTGGGGCGCGTCTTCCGGGCCATTGCCCGCCAGGCCCCCGGCCGCCGCCAGCCAGCCCGCATGCCGGCCCATCGCCTCGTAGACGAACACCTTGGTCGACGTGTCCGCCATGGCGGCGACATCGAGCGCCGCCTCGCGCACCGACACCGCGGTGTACTTCGCCGCCGAGCCGAAGCCGGGGCAGCAGTCGGTCACCGCCAGGTCGTTGTCGACCGTCTTGGGCACGCCGACGCAGGTGAGCGGGTAGTCGAACTCCTCCGCCAGCTGCGACACCTTCAGCGCGGTGTCGGCCGAGTCGTTGCCGCCGTTGTAGAGGAACCAGCGCACGTCATGCGCACGGAACACCTCGATGAGCCGTTCGTACTTCGCACGATCGGCCTCGAGCGACTTGAGCTTGACCCGGCAGGAGCCGAACGCGCCACCGGGCGTGTGGGCCAGCGCGCGGATGTTCGCGACCGGTTCCTTGGAGGTGTCGATGAGTTCCTCGCGCAGAGCGCCGAGGATGCCGTTGCGCGCGGCCAGGACCTTGACCCTGCGCGTGCGCGCGGACTGGATGACGGCGGAAGCGGTGGCGTTGATGACGGCGGTGACACCGCCCGACTGCGCGTACAGCAGGGTTCCGGAGGGCATGGGCCCGGGCCTCGATGCGGTAAGCTGGCAGTCTAAACAGTGGATCCGTGCACATGCGACTGGTACTACTCGGCGCCCCCGGCTCCGGCAAGGGCACCCAGGCCGCCCGGCTCAGGGAACACCTGCAGGTCCCCCACATCTCCACCGGCGACCTGCTGCGCGCCGAAGTGGCCGCGGGCAGCGCACTGGGCCTGGCAGCGAAGGAAGTGATGGCCCGCGGCGAACTCGTGTCCGACGCGATCCTGCTCGGCATGCTGGAGGCGCGCTTCTCGCGCGACGACACGCGAGGCGGCTTCATCCTCGATGGCTACCCGCGCAACCTGGCCCAGGCCGACGCCCTGGACGCACTGCTCGCGCGCCTGCGCCAGCCGTTCGACCACGCGGTGCAGCTGGAGGTGCCAACGGAGCTGCTTGTGGACCGCATCGCCGGACGCGCCGCGGCCGAGGGCCGCGCCGACGACAATCCGGAATCGGTGCGCAAGCGGCTGGACGTGTACGAAAGCCAGACCGCGCCCGTCATCGAGTTCTACCGCACGCATGGCCAGCTGGCCGTGGTCGATGGCGTTGGCACGCTGGACGAGGTGTTCAACCGGATCCTCGAGGTCATCGCGCCGGTGCCGGAAGTCGGCTGAGCCACTCCGGGACCTGCAAGAAAAACGCCCCGGCAAGCCGGGGCGTTTCCGTTCCAGTGACGCTCAGCGGGTCACTGGGTCTTCAGGGTCAGGCCATACGCCTGCAGCAGCGGGTTGATCGGCTGGAAGTAGCTGGTCGCCAGCTTGGCCTGCTTGCCCTTGCAGCTGTAGTTGCCGCCCGACAGCACGCCCTGCGCCTGGCCCGCGCCAGTGATGAACGAGCCGCCCGAGTCGCCGCCTTCCGCGCAGACCTTGACCTGGGTGAGGCCGTTCACCGTCGCATCGGGGTACTGCACGGTCGCGTCCTTGGCCTCGATGATGCCGCAGTGCATGCCCGTGGTGCGGCCGGAGCGGCACACCGCCGCGCCGATCGGGGCTTCGAGGCTGCCGTGCACCGGGACGTCGCCGTCGCCGTAGCCGTCGACGACCGGCAACAGCGTGTGCGCGGCATCGACCTGCACCCACGCGCGGTCCGTGTTCGGGAACGCGGAGGCGGCGAACGCGCCGATCTGCCGCACGGTGCGCCGGTTGACAGCCACGAACGCGCGATCGCCGGCCGAGCCGCAATGGCCCGCGGTCGCGAAGCCCTGGGCGCCGCTCTTGGTGACCGAGAAGCCGACCGAGCAGTAGTAGTAGTTCGTGCCGTCGTTGGACAGGTACTCGCTGCCACCCATGAACGTTTCCAGCGGCCTGGGCTGTGATGCCATCGTCTCGAAGCGGACGGTGGAGGCATCGGCATCGCTCGACGCGACGAAATCGATCGCGGCGGACCGCGCGCCCGGCGCAACGTTGACGGTCACGCTGTTGTCCTGCACGTCGACATACCAGCCGTAGACACCGTCCGGTGCCTTGCCGCGGCTGGCCGCGCCGTCGAGCTGCGCCTTCGCTGCGTTGAGCGCCGCGAAAGTGTTGCGCACCTGGCGGACCTCGATGTCACCGGGGGCGTCCCCGTCGGCCGACGTGGTGGCCACGACCACCTTGAAGTCGCCGCCGGCCGAGCGCTCGATCCACTTGCCCGCGAAGTCGCCGCCTTCGGCCGCGGCCAATGCACTGGCTTCCCGCGCCGCGAGGCGCTCGGCCTTCAGGTATTGCGACACCTGCGCCGGGACGAGGCCGAGGTCGCGCTGCAAGGCATCCCGTACTGCGGGCGCCACCGCGTCGTCTGACGGGGCGGCCGTGGCGGCCATGGACATCGCCATGGCGAGGGGCGAGAGGACGAACAGGGCGCGCCTGGCCCAGGTCTTGGAGCGGTGCATCGGCATTTCTCCTGATGATGGATAGGTCGAAATTGCTTAGGCAGGCCGCGGATCGATGTCACCCCCGAAAGCCGCGGCACGTCGATCCTCGCAAATGAATGTTCCCTGAATGTGAAGATTTCGTGGAGCGGGCGACAATGCGGCATGACCAGACTCCACATCCTCGGCATCGCGGGCACCTTCATGGGAGGGGTCGCGGCCCTGGCCCGCGACCTCGGACACGACGTGGAAGGCAGCGACCAGGCTGTCTATCCGCCGATGTCGACCCAGCTGGAGCGGCTCGGGATCGACCTGCGCCAGGGCTATGCGCCCGGCAACATCTCCCCCGGCTGCGACACGGTCGTCATCGGCAATGCACTGTCGCGCGGCAATCCGGCGATCGAGCAGGTGCTCGACGACGCGCGGCCCTACACGTCGGGCGCCCAGTGGCTGGCGGAGCAGGTGCTGCCCGGCCGGGAGGTCATTGCCGTGGCAGGCACGCACGGCAAGACCACCACCAGCACCATCCTCGCCTTCCTGCTGCAGGCGGCGGGGCGCGAACCGGGCTTCCTGATCGGCGGCGTGGCCGAGGATTTCGGCGTGTCCGCGCGGCTCGGGGGCGGCCGGGAATTCGTGGTCGAGGCCGACGAATACGACACCGCCTTCTTCGACAAGCGCAGCAAGTTCGTGCACTACCGGCCGCGCGTGGCGATCCTCAACAACCTGGAGTTCGACCACGCGGACATCTTCCCGGACGTGGCCGCGATCCAGCGGCAGTTCCACCACCTGGTGCGGACGGTGCCGCGCAACGGGCGCCTGGTCGTCAACGGCGAAGACCCGCGGCTGGCCGAGGTGCTGGCGATGGGATGCTGGACGCCGGTGGACACGTTCGGGCTGGGCGACGGCCACGACTGGCGCGCCCGGCTGGCGGAGGCGGACGGCAGCACGTTCGACGTCCTGCATCGCGACGCCGTGGTCGGGCGCGTGCAATGGCCGTTGCTTGGCAACCACAACGTGCTCAATGCCCTGGCCGCGCTCGCCGCCGTGCATGCGGTCGGCGTCGACGTTGCCTCCGTGCTGCCTGCGCTTGGTGGCTTCCGCAGCGTCAAGCGGCGCATGGAATGGCTGGGCGAGGCGCGCGGCATCACGGTCCACGACGACTTCGCCCACCATCCCACGGCGATCGCGACGACCCTGGCCGGCCTGCGTGCGCGGGTGGGCGACGCCCGGATCCTGGTGGCCATGGAGCCGCGCAGCAATTCGATGCGGCTGGGCGCGCACGCCGACGCGCTGGCACCGTCCCTGGCGGACGCCGATGCCGTGGTGTTCCTGCACCGGCCGGAACTCGCGTGGGACGCGGGTCGCGTCGTCGCGGGCCTGCGCGGCGAGGGCATTGCGGTGGCGGACGTGGACGCGCTGCTGGCCACCCTGCTGCAACGGGCAAGCGCGGGCGACCACGTGGTGTTCATGTCCAACGGTGGCTTCGACGGTGCTCCACGCCGGTTCCTGGCCGCGCTCCGGGAACCTTGAGGGCCTTGCAACGGATGTCACCGATGAAAATCCGTGGCTGAAGACCTGCTGCTCTTTCCATTGCCGGCAGTGCTGCTGCCGGGGGCCAGCCTGCGATTGCGGATCTTCGACGCGCGCTACCTGGAGCTGGTGAGCGAATGCAGCCGCGAGGGGCGCGGATTCGGGGTGTGCCTGCTGCCGGCGGACAGCGGCCCTGGTGCGACGGCCGCGCCGGCGACGGTGGGGACCGAGGCGTTGATCGAGGACTTCGGCAGCGGGAGCGACGGGGTCCTGGCCCTGAGCGTGCGGGGAGCCCGGCGATTCACCGTGTCGCGCACGCGGGTTCGCGGGAACGGCCTGGCCGTGGGCGAGGTCCAGTGGCTGCCACCCGAGCCGGACGAGGAACTGCGCCCGGAACACGGATTGCTCGGCACCTTGCTGATGCACCTCCTGGACAAGGTCGGTGGCGAGCACGCGCGCGCGCCGTCGGCGCGGCTCGACGATGCGGCATGGGTGGGCTGGCGGCTGGCCGAACTGTTGCCGCTCAGCGACGAGCAGCGCCAGTCCCTGCTGCAGGCGCCTGGTCCGCACGCGCGCCTGGATCGGCTGCTGGCGCTCTTGCCGGAATGACGGGTTCGCGCGCATCCACGCGCAGCACCGGGAGCCCGCTGTCCGGATGCGCCGAGACGAGCGCGTGGAAGCCGCCCAGTGCCTCGGCGACCGCCGCATGGGCCGCCGCGTGGCCATCGGCGACCGGGCGCCACAGCCCGAACGCCTCCAGCGGATGCTCGAAGCGCATGGCCTGGCTGCTGCCGATCCACAGCGGCGAGCCGTCGGACATGCGCGCGGGCGCGGGCCACAACCGCAACACGTGCAACTCGCCCGGCCGCGTCCCGGTCCGGCGCATCAGCAGCGATTCCGCGTGCCCGCCGAGTGTCGCGGGCAGCACCGGCTGGCGCGCGGGCGCCTGGTCGTCGTCCAGCAGCCGCAGCGTGCGCGGCCAGTCGGCCTGCGACTGGGCCCGCCAGCCGTGCGCTTCGAGCCGCGCCTGCACGGGCGCGAGCGGACCGGCGACCTGCACGTCCAGCGGCCACCCTCGCGCGGCGTCGGGTTCGTCGCGTCGCGCCGGCAGCGCGGACCAGCCCGCCCCCTGCCAGTAGGGCGCGTTGAGCAGCGCCTTGGGTGGCGGTGGCACGAACTGCGCGAGCACCGAATCCACCTGGCGGGGCACGTGCCACAGCGCGGCGAGCACGAACGCGCCGTAGAACGCGATCGCCAGCGGCCGCATCCACAGCGAACGGGTCACGTGGCTGCGGTACGCCATGCCGAGCACCAGCAGCCAGACGATGCCGAGCAACACGCCGCCGGCGATGTCGCTGAGCCAGTGCGCACCGAAATACAGCCGTGCGAACCCGAGCGCTGCCACGGTGACGCCCGCCACGAGCCAGGGCCAGACGCGGTCGCGCCCGGGAAGCTCGCGCGCGATCAGCACCGCGAAGAACCCGAAGGTGATGGTCACCATGGTCACCGCGACCGACGGGAAGCCGAAGCCGGCCAGGGCCGTCTCCGGCCGCGGCAGCTCGATCACCGCCGCCAGCCACGCGGTCAGGACGAAGCCGAACGCGATCGCGGCGAGCCAGTGCGCCGCCGCCATCCATCGCCGGCGCCAGAGCAGCCACAGCAGCGCGGCGGCCGACGCCGCGCCGAGCACCTGGACGTCGCCCAGCGACGCGAGCGCGGCCATCAACCGGTCGGCCAGCGGGTTGCGCAGCGCGAACATCGCCTCCTGCACGCGCAGGTCGATCGCGAGCGGCTCGCCGCCGGCGACCACGACGAACAGCAACGCGAACCAGGCCCAGCCGATGGCGAGCAACACGACGGCGAGCACCAGGAGCGACGCGGACTCCGGCCGGTTCGGGTCGACCAGTGCGGCGGCGTACCGGCCCAGCACCGGGTGTGCCCGCGTCCACGCGAGCAGCTGCGCCAGCCATGCGTTGGCGTGCCCGTCGAACCAGCGCCAGCTGTACACGATCACGGCCCAGACCAGCGCGACGACCCCGAGCATCGCGACCAGCACCAGCGCGAGCCGGTCGGCGACCGCGGCCACGGCGTCGTATGACGTGCCGAAGATCCATCCGGGCCCGAGGTGGACGACGGCCCACGTCAATGCCGCGAAGGCACTCACCGGCACGTAGCGCTTGAGCGGCATGCGCAGGGTGCCCGCGATCGCAGGAACGAACGGGCGCACCGCGCCCACGAAACGCGCGATCAGGATCGCCTTCGTCCCGTGCCGGCGGAAAAGTTGCTCGCCCCGGAGGATCAGCTGCGGAAAACGGCTGAACGGCCACTGGTCCCGCATGTGCGGGCCCCATCGCTTGCCGACCCAGTAGCTGAGGCCGTCGCCGGCGAGCGCGCCCAGCGCCGCGCACGCCACGGCGTACGTCCCGTCGATATGGCCCAGGCCGACCAGTGCGCCCACCGCGAACAGCAGCGGCAGCGCCGGCACGACGATCCCCACGACGACCAGCGCATCGCAGAACGCGACCAGGAAGATCAGCAAGCCCGCCGCGAGGGGATGCGCGCCGATCCAGGCGACGATGCTGTCCAGCCAGGCGGGATTCATTGCGGGCGATTATAGGAAGCGCGCCCGCTGAAACTACAATCCGCCCATGGAACAGGCGATCGACCCGGCACCCGGCACCCTCAGGGGCAAGACCGTGTTCGTCACCGGTGCCTCGCGCGGGATCGGCCGCGAGATCGCATTGCGCGCCGCGCGGGACGGCGCCAACGTCGCCATCGCCTCGAAGTCGTCGGTGCCGAACCCCAAATTGCCCGGCACCATCCATTCGGTGGCCGCCGAAGTCGACGCTGCCGGTGGCCGGGGACTGGCGCTGCGCTGCGACATCCGCGACGAGGCGCAGGTGCGCGCGGCGGTCGCCGCGACGGTCGAGGCGTTCGGCGGCATCGACATCCTGGTCAACAACGCCAGCGCGATCTGGCTGCGCGGCACCCTCGACACGCCGATGAAGCGCTTCGACCTCATGCAGGAGGTCAATGCACGCGGCACCTTCCTCTGCACGCAGGCCTGCCTGCCGCACCTGCTGGAGGCCGCCAACCCGCACGTGCTGACCCTCGCGCCGCCGCCGACGCTGGACCCGCGCTGGTGGGGCCCGCATGCGGCGTACACGTTGGCGAAGATGGGCATGAGCTTCGTGACCCTGGGCCTTGCGGCGGAGTTCGCCCCGCGCGGCGTGGCGATCAATGCGTTGTGGCCGCGCACCATCATCGCCACCGATGCGCTCAACATGATCCCCGGCGTCGACCCGGCCCGCTGCCGGACACCGGCCATCGTGGCCGACGCCGCGCACGCGGTGCTGGTGCGGCCGTCGCGCGAGCGCACCGGCGCGTTCCTGGTCGACGAGGACGTGCTGCGCGACGCGGGGGTGCGGGACTTCGACGCGTATGCGGTCCAGCCCGGCCAGCCGTTGCTGCCGGACCTGTTCCTCTAGCGCACCGCGTCCAGCGCCTGGTGCAGGTCCGCCACCAGGTCGTCCGCGTGTTCGAGCCCCACCGACAGCCGCAGGAGGTTCTGTGGCGAGGTCGGATGCAGCCCTTCGACCGAGGCGCGATGTTCGACCAGCGATTCGCAGCCGCCGAGCGAGGTGGCGTTGTGGAACAACCGCAGGCGCCCGGCCACGGCGAGGGCGGCCTCGCGCCCGCCGGCCAGCTCGATGCTGAGCATGGCGCCGAAGCCGGACATCTGCCGTGCGGCCACCGCGTGGCCGGGATGCGTCGGGAGGCCGGGGAAGTTCACGCGCTCGATCGCCGCGTGCTCGGCCAGGAAGGCCGCGACGCGTTGCGCGTTGGCGCAGTGCATGGCCATGCGCGCGGCCAGCGAACGGCAGCCGCGCAAGGTCAGCCAGGCGTTGAAGGGCGCCATCACGCCGCCGGTCACGTGGCGCCGGTGCGCCACGCGGGCGTGGTCGCCGTCGCGGCGCGCGAACACCAGCGCGCCCCCGAGGACGTCGCTGTGCCCGCCGAAGTACTTGGTGGTCGAATGCATCGACACGTCCGCGCCGAGGGCGAGCGGGCGTTGCAGCAGCGGCGTGGCGAACGTGTTGTCGCAGGCCAGCTGCGCGCCCGCGCCATGCGCGGCCTCGGCCAGGGCGGCGATGTCGCTCACTTTCAGGCGCGGGTTGGACGGGGTCTCGGCCCAGACCAGCGTGGTGGGGACCTCGAGCGCCTGCCGCACCGCATCGAGGTCGCCCATGTCGACCGTGACCACCGCGATGCCGCGCTGCGGGAGGAACTCGCGCGCCAGCGTGCGCAACCCCGTGTAGCAATCGTCCGGCACCAGCACGCGCGCGCCCTGGGGCAGGGACTCGAGCAACGCGGACATCGCCGCCATGCCCGACGCGAAGGCGAGCGCCGCCTCGCCCCCCTCGAGCGCGGCCAGGGCCGCCTCCAGGCGGTCCTGGGTCGGATTGCCCTCGCGCTGGTATTCGTAGCCGGCGATGCGCTCGCCCGCTGGTCCGTGCAGGAAGGTGGTCGCCAGGTGCAACGGCGGCGCCATCGCGCCGGTGGCCGCGTCCGGCTCGGCGCCGGCGTGGACGGCGAGCGTCTGCAGGTGGAGGGCGTCTTCGTCGGACATGGTGGCTCCGGGTCAGCCGGCGCCGCCGCCGGTGTCGGCAGGGGCGTCGGCATTGGCGTCCGGAAGCGCGCGCCCGCACTTGCGGCAGTGCCACGCGTCGCTCTCGTGGTCGGGCAGGCCGCACTCGATGCAGCGCACGTTGCGGCGCTGCGGGCGGATCGTGCGGGCAAGCTCGGCCGTGTAGATGCCCGTCGGCACCGCGATGATGCTGTAACCGATCAGCACCAGCATGGAGGCCAGGAACCTGCCGATCGGCGTCAGCGGGACGATGTCGCCGAAGCCGACGGTGGAGACGGTGACGATCGCCCAGTACATCCCGATCGGGATGCTGGTGAAGCCCGCGTCCGGCCCCTCGACCAGGTACATCAGCGCGCCGAAGATCGCGACGATGGTCATGATCGTGTACAGGAACACGAGGATCTTGTGCCGGCTCCGGGTGAGCGCGCCGAGCAGCACGCCGGCCTCGCTCGAGTATTCGGCCAGCTTGAGCACCCGGAAGATCCGCAGCACGCGCAGCACCCGGACGATCAGCAGGAACTGGCTGCCGGCGAACAGCACCGACAGGTACGTGGGCAGGATCGAGACCAGGTCGATGACGCCAAAGAAGCTGGTGGCGTAGTGGACCGGGCGGCGCACCAGCACCAGGCGCAGCACGTACTCCGCGGTGAACAGCAGCGTGAACGCCCATTCCAGCGCGTAGAAGGTGTCCGACCAGCGCGCCTGCAGCCCGGCCTCGCTGTCCAGGATCACCACGATGACGCTCGCCAGGATCGCGAGGATCAGCAGGATGTCGAAGTTGCGTGCCTGCCGGCTCTCGTGGTGGAAGACGATGTCGAACCAGCGCGCGCGCCAGCCCTCGCGCACGCGCGGCTCGAACTCCGGCTCGAAGAACCGGGAGCGCGGTGCGTTCACGCGGCCGCGGCCACGTCCAGGAACGCGGCGCGTGCGGCTTCGAGCGTGCGCTCGACCTCCGCGTCCCCATGGGCGCTCGAGGTGAAGCCGGCCTCGAACGCGCTCGGGGCCAGGAACACGCCGCGCCGGAGCATGGCGTGGAAGAAGCGGTTGAACGCGGCGGTGTCGCAGGCGACCGCGCCGGCGTAGGTGTCGACCGGCACTTCGCTGAAGAACAGCCCGAACATGCCGCCGACGCGGTTGGTGGACAGCGGGACGCCCGCATCGCGCGCGGCCGCCTCGAAGCCGTCGCACAGGGTATTGGTGGTGCGTTCGAGTGCTGCATGGAAGCCCGGTGCCTGCACCAGCGCCAGCATCGCCAGTCCCGCGGCCATCGCGACCGGGTTCCCGCTGAGCGTCCCGGCCTGGTAGACGGGCCCGGCCGGCGCCACCTGCTGCATCAGGTCCCGGCGACCGCCGTACGCGCCGACGGGCATGCCGCCGCCGATGACCTTGCCGAACGTGGTCAAATCCGGGTCGACGCCGTAGCGCGCCTGCGCGCCGCCGAGCGCCACGCGGAACCCGGTCATCACCTCGTCGAACACGAGCAGCGCGCCATGGGCCGTGCACAGCGCGCGCAGGTGCTGCAGGTAGCCTTCGCGCGGCGGCAGGCAGTTGGCGTTGCCGACCACCGGCTCGATGATCAGGCAGGCGATGTCGCCGCCGCATTCGTCGAACAGTGCGGTGGCCGCGTCGAAGTCGTTGTAGGGCAGCGTGAGCGTGAGGTCGGCCAGCGCCTTGGGCACGCCCGGCGAGGTCGGCACGCCGAAGGTGAGCGCGCCGCTGCCGGCCTTGACCAGGAACGAGTCGCCATGGCCGTGGTAGCAGCCTTCGAACTTGACGATGCGCGAACGGCCGGTGGCGCCGCGCGCCAGCCGGATCGCCGAGAGCGTGGCCTCCGTGCCGGAATTCACCATGCGCACCATCTCGATGCTCGGCACCAGGCGCGCGACGGTCTCGGCCATGTCGACCTCGAGCGGATTGGGCGCACCGAAGCTGAGGCCGTCGCGGGCGGCGCGGACCGCGGCCTCGAGCACGGCGGGATGGTTGTGGCCGACGATCATCGGGCCCCAGGAACCGACATAGTCGATGTACCGGTTGCCGTCGACATCGGTCAGCCAGGCACCGTCCGCGCGCTGGACGAAGAAGGGCTCGCCGCCCACCGAGTTGAACGCCCGGACCGGCGAGTTGACGCCGCCGGGCATCAGCTCCCGGGCGCGTGCGAACAGTGAGCGGGAACGGGCGTGCGGCTGGGCGGTGTCCATCGGGTTCCTGCAGTCAGGCGAAGCACGCCGCGTAGGCACGCGCGGCGACGACCGGTTCGACGGCGTCGTACACGCCGCTGATCACGGCGACCAGGTCGGCGCCCGCCGCCACGAGGGCAGGCGCATTGTCCGGCGTTATCCCCCCGATCGCCACCCGCGGCAGCCCGAACCGGCCCGCCGCCTGCAGCAACGCCGGGACTGCGCGGCGCGCGGCGGGCTTGGTCGGAGACGGGAAAAACGCACCGAACGCCAGGTAGTCCGCGCCTGCCGCGGCGGCGGCCTCGGCCCGTTCCAGGCTGTCGTAGCAGGACACGCCGATGATCCGGGCTGGCCCCAGCACGCCGCGCGCCGCGCGCGGGTCGGCGTCGTGTTCGCCCAGGTGCACGCCGGCGGCCTCCACTTCCATGGCAAGCGCCACGTCGTCGTTGATCACCAGTGGACAGCCGGCCGCGGCGCACAGCGATGCCAGTGCCGCGGCCTGGCGCCGGCGCAGGTCCGGGCCGGCGCCCTTGTTGCGGTACTGCAACAGGGCCACGTGCTCCAGCAGCCGCGCAGTGCGTGCGAGCAGCCGCGCCGTGTCGGGTTCGTCCGGCGTGAGCAGGTACAGGCCGCGTGCCGGCATGCGCGCGGCACCCGCATCGTCGGCTTTCGACATGCCTTCACTTCCGATCGCGCGCTGGGAATGGGACAATAGCGACTTTCCCGCCCTTCCGGACCCATGAGCGAAGCAGCGACCGCCACCAAGTACCGCACCTGGATGTGCGTCGTTTGCGGCTTCATCTACGACGAGGCCGCCGGACTGCCGGAGGAAGGCATCGCACCCGGCACGCGCTGGGAAGACGTGCCGGAAACCTGGACGTGCCCGGACTGCGGCGTGACCAAGGACGACTTCGAGATGATGGCGCTCTGAGCCTCGCGGCGGCCGTCAATGCGGCCGTGCGTGTTCCCGGTTCAGCTCGACGAGTCGTTCGCGCAGGGTGCCGGTGTCCGCGGCCTTCGGGTTGCGTTGCAGGTACTGCTCGAGGTCGCGGCGCGCGCCATGGCGGTGGCCCATCTTCAGGTACGCCAGCGCACGGTCGCGCAACGCCTCGGGGTGGTCCGGCTGCAGTTGCAGGATCCGGTCCGCGCTGCGCGCCGCCCGGGCCCAGTCGTCCTGTTCGCTGTAGACGCCGTGGAGGTTGCGCAACAGCCGCACCAGCATCGCCCGGTTGGAGGCGGGATCCAGGATCCGGGTGAGCGCATTGTCGTCCGGCGCCGTGCCGCCCAGGTGCGGCGTGGCGCGGTCCCGCAATTCGTCCACGTCCAGCGGACGCCCCCGGTTGAAGGGGTCCATGACCAGCACGCCTTCGTCGCCGACCGCCAGGCGCACCAGGAAATGGCCGGGGAACGACACCCCTGACAACGGGACGTCCAGCCGGCGTGCCACCTCGATCTGCACCAGCGCAAGCGACAGCGGGTTGCCCAGGCGTCGCTCGAACACTTCATTGAGGTAGCTGTTGCGCGGGTCGTAGTACTCCGCCGTGTTGCCCGCGTAGCCGAGCTCCTCGAACAGGTGGCGGTTGATCGCGTGCATCTTCAACGGCTGTTCGTCGATCGCGTCGATCTCCGCGCGCAGGGCCTCGGCATGGTCCTGCACCAGCCGGTCGTACAGGCCGGGGTCCAGTTGCGGGTACTCGTCACGCGCGACGAGCAGCGCCGTGCGGAACAACGGCAGGTTCGCGTCGTCGATCGATGCCAGCGATTTCCAGTCCGGCAGGGAGATGCGTTCGTGCATGGTTGGAGAGCGTGCCGCCATCGCAGGGGGCGTTCAAGCTGTGCGAAGTGATGACGTGACGGATGCCGCTATCGGGCGTCCGCTGCGAGCGCGGGATCCAGGCGAAGCGATGCGCCGTTGGCGAGGCCCAGGCGCGCGGCCTCGCCCGCGTTCAGCTCGAGCACGTAGCGCGCCGGCACGCCACTCGGATAGGACGGACAGGGCGAATTGGGGGGGCACGGCGGCGTGTCGCGGCGTTGCGCCACCAGTTCGAGCCGGTCGTCGAAATAGAGGATGTCCAGGGGAATGCGCGTGTTCATCATCCAGTACGCGCGCGGCGCTTCGCGTTCATGGATGAACAGCATGCCGGCGTCGCGTGCCAGGCGCTCGCGGAACATCAGGCCGCGCGCGCGCTCGGCATCGTCGTCAGCGACCTCCACTGAATAGCGTTCACCGCCGACTTCCACCCAATGGCCGCCGGCGGATGCGCATCCGCTGGCAAGCAGCAACAGGGCGCACAGCGACAGGGCGAGCGAGGGAAAGGAACGAGTGGTCATGCGCGGGATCCCGGGGGTCACGACGGCGACCATCGGGCAGTGGCGCCCACCGCGTCAATCGGGTCGGCAGGGGCCGAAGTGAAGCATTCATGCGAACCCCTTCCCTCCGCCGCGCGGTCCGTGCACAATGCGCGCCCCGTGGCGGAGCCGGTACCTGTACCGGCGCCCCCGCGGGAACAAAAATCCGGCGGAAAAGGTGTTGACCTTCACCCCGGATGCCGTACAATGTGCGGCTCGCTCGGGCAGACTGCCCAGGCGGAGGGGAGAGGGCGCTGAGGCCCGATCCATCGGATCCTTGACAGTGTGCGCAGGTGACTTGTGCGGGCGTCTGGCGGGTGGACG
>JAKFFJ010000053.1:0-54555 GCA_036675265.1 Luteimonas sp. | reverse complement strand
TCGACGAGGCGCGGATGGCGCCCGAGCCGTTCGACCGCCATCGCTTCGTCGGTGGCGACGACCCCGTCCGCCCGAGCCCGCACCAGCGCGTCGTGCAGCAGGTCGCGCCGGAACGCCTGCGGCGTGAACGCGCGCCACAGGCCGTCGCGTGGTTCGGTGGCGGCGACCTGGCCGCCGGGACCGCCGCGCTTGAGGGTGTCGCGCACGGGCGCGGCGAGCAGCGCGCCATCGGGACAGGCGAACCCGGCGTCGATCAGGCGCGCCAGGTCGCCCGGGTCGAGCAGCGGGCGCGCGGCATCGTGCACCAGCAGCAGGGTGTCGCCAGGCACTTCCACGGGCAGTGCGTCCAGCGCGGCCAGCACCGAGTCGGCACGCTCGGCACCCCCCACACAGGCGATGACGGGCTTTCCGTTGCGCGTCGTCCAGCCCGGCCAGCGCGAGTCGTCCTCCGCCAGCGCCACCACGACGCCGGCCACGCGTGCGTCGGCGAGCACCGCGTCCAGCGCGTGCGCCAGCAACGGCTGCCCCGCGGCCCGCAGGTACTGTTTCGGCACGTCGCCGCCGAAGCGGACGCCCTGTCCTGCCGCGGGCACGATCGCCCAGGCCTGCTCATTCATCGGCGGGCACCTCATCCTGGTCGGTGGCGGGCGGCGCCGGATCGACCACCCGGTAGAAGGTCTCGCCGGGGCGGATCATGCCGAGCTCGCTGCGCGCGCGCTCCTCAACGGCGGCCTCGCCGGACTTCAGGTCCTGCACCTCGGCGGCGAGCGCGTCGTTCCGCTGCTCGAGGCGCGTGTTCTCCGCCTGCTGGCGCGCGACCTCGGCCTGCAGCGCCGCGACCTCGCGTTGCCCGCCATTGCCGAGCCACAGCCGGTACTGCAGCCATCCCAGCAGCACCACCAGCACCAGCACGATGGCGCGGAGGATGCGCATCGGCCCGGCGTCAGCCCTTCAACGACACGAAGGCGTCGCGGCCGGCGTAGCGCGCCTGCGCTCCCAGCTGCTCCTCGATGCGCAGCAGCTGGTTGTACTTGGCCACGCGGTCGCTGCGGCACAGCGAGCCGGTCTTGATCTGCGTGGCCGTGGTCGCCACGGCGATGTCGGCGATGGTCGTGTCCTCGGTCTCGCCGGAGCGATGCGAGACGACCGCCGCGTAACCGGCACGGTCGGCCATCGCGATGGCCTCCAGGGTCTCGCTCAGCGTGCCGATCTGGTTGACCTTGACCAGGATCGCGTTGGCCACGGCCTGGTCGATGCCCTCGCGGAAGATCCGCGGGTTGGTCACGAACAGGTCGTCGCCCACCAGCTGCACCTTGTCGCCGAGCGCCGCGGTCAGCTGCTTCCAGCCGTCCCAGTCGCCCTCGTCCATGCCGTCCTCGATCGTGATGATCGGGTACTGCCGGCTCCAGTCGGCCAGGAAGTCGACGAACTGCGCGCTGGTCAGGCGCTTGCCCTCGCCGGTGAGGTTGTACTTGCCGTTGTCGAAGAACTCGCTGCTGGCCACGTCCAGGCCCAGCAGGATGTCGTCGCCCGCGTGGTAGCCGGCCTTGCCGATCGCCTCGAGGATCGTCTCCAGGGCCTCCTCGTTGCTGCGAAGGTCCGGGGCGAAGCCGCCCTCGTCGCCGACCGCCGTCGACAGGCCGCGCGCCTTGAGCACGGACTTGAGCGAATGGAACACCTCGGTGCCCGCGCGCAATGCGCCGGAAAACGAATCGAAGCCCACCGGCAGCACCATGAATTCCTGCAGGTCGACGTTGTTGTCGGCATGCGCGCCGCCGTTGATGATGTTCATCATCGGCACCGGCAGCACGGGGACGCGGTCGCCGGCGAGGTGCCGCCACAGCGGCATGCGCTTCGATGCGGCGACCGCATGCGCGTTGGCGAGCGACACGCCCAGCAGCGCGTTGGCGCCGAGCCGGCCCTTGTTGTCGGTGCCGTCCAGGTCGACGAGCCGCCGGTCCAGGCCCGCCTGGTCGGTGGCGTCGAAGCCCTCGAGCGCCCTGGCGATCGTCGTGTTGACGTTCTCGACGGCCTTGCGCACGCCCTTGCCGAGGTAGCGCGTCCTGTCGCCGTCGCGCAGCTCCACGGCCTCCTTCGTGCCGGTCGAGGCGCCCGATGGCACCATCGCCCGTCCGAAGCTGCCATCCGCCAGCGTCACCTCCGCCTCCAGCGTGGGGTTCCCCCGGCTGTCCAGGATTTCCCGCGCGTGCACCTTCGCAATCGTCGTCATCGCATCATTCGTGTTGGAAAGGAAAAGAGCTTTTGGCCACAGATTTCACAGATGAACACTGATCAAGCAGAACAAAATCAAGTTTGCTTTTGCCCTATCTGTGTTCATCTGTGAAATCTGTGGCAAAAAATCAGGCTTGTGACTCGAGGAAGCCGTGGCGCTTGGTGACTTCGTCGATGGCCATGAGGGTTTCGAGGAGGGCGCGCATCTTCGGCAGCGGCCAGGCGTTCGGGCCATCCGACAGCGCCTCTTCCGGGCGCGGGTGCGTCTCCATGAAGATGCCGCTGATGCCCACGGCCATGGCCGCGCGCGAGAGGACCGGGACGAATTCGCGCTGGCCGCCGCTCTTGCCGCCGGCGCCGCCGGGCAACTGCACCGAGTGCGTGGCATCGAACACCACCGGGCAGCCCGTGTCGCGCATCACCGCCAGCGAGCGCATGTCGCTCACCAGGTTGTTGTAGCCGAAGCTGGCGCCGCGCTCGCAGACCATGATGTCGCGGTTGCCGGTGGCCAGCGCCTTGTCGGCCACGTGCTTCATTTCCCACGGCGACAGGAACTGGCCCTTCTTGACGTTCACCGGGCGCCCGGCACTGGCGACCTTCTGGATGAAGTCGGTCTGCCGGCACAGGAACGCGGGGGTCTGCAACACGTCCACGACCGCCGCCACCTCGTCCATCGGCGTGTACTCGTGCACGTCGGTGAGCACCGGCACCTGCAGCTGCCGCTTCACTTCGTCCAGCACCTTCAGCCCCTCTTCCATGCCGGGGCCGCGGAAGCCGGTGACCGAGGTGCGATTGGCCTTGTCGAAGCTGGACTTGAAGATGAAGGGAATGCCGAGTGCGCCGGTGATCTCCTTCAGCGTGCCCGCCGTGTCGAGCTGCAGCTGCATCGACTCGATCACGCACGGCCCCGCGATCAGGAAGAACGGCTTGTCCAGCCCCACCTCGAACCCGCACAGCTTCATCGCCGAGCCTCCTGGAAAGCATTTTGGCCACAGATCACACAGATGAACACAGATAAGGCCAAAGCCAATAATTGTTCTGCTTTATCTGTGTTCATCTGTGCAATCTGTGGCTGCCCTTACGCTTTGGCTTCTTTGAGCAGGCCGCCGGCCTGGCCTTCGTTGGCCTTGTATTCGCGGGCGGCGCGGATGAAGCCGATGAAGAGGGGGTGCCCGCCGCGCGGCGTGGACAGGAATTCCGGATGCGCCTGGCAGGCCAGGAACCAGGGATGCTGCGCCTGCGGCAACTCGACCATCTCCACCAGCAGGTCGTCCATCGACTTGGCGCTGACCACCAGCCCCGCGTCCTCGAGCTGCGTGCGGTAGCGGTTGTTGAACTCGTAGCGGTGGCGGTGGCGCTCGCCCACCACGTCCTTGCCGTAGACCTTGTGCGCCAGCGTGCCCGGCTTCACGCGCTGTTCCTGCAGGCCCAGGCGCATGGTGCCGCCCAGGTCGGATGCCTCGTCGCGGCGCTCGACGTCGCCCGAGGCCGTGCGCCATTCGGTGATCAGGCCGATCACGGGGTCCGTGGTGGCCTTGTCGTTCTCGGTGCTGTTGGCGTCGGCCAGGCCGAGCGCGTGGCGCGCGTAGTCGACCACCGCCGCCTGCATGCCGTAGCAGATGCCGAAATACGGGATGCGTGCCTCGCGCGCGTGCCTGGACGTCAGCACCTTGCCCTCGAAGCCACGGTCGCCGAAGCCGCCGGGCACCAGGATGCCGTCCACGCCGGCCAGCGCGACCTCCGCGCCCTGGCGCTCGATGTCCTGCGATTCGAGCCACCTGAGGTTCACGCGGGTGCGCTGGCGGATGCCGCCATGCTTGAGCGCCTCGGCGACCGACTTGTACGCATCCTTGTGGTCCACGTACTTGCCGACCACCGCGATGGTGACCTCGTCGACCGGGTGTTCCGAGGCGTCCACCACCGCGCGCCACTCGGACAGGTCCGCCTCGGGCGCCGCCTTGGCGTCCAGCCGCAGGTGGCCCACGACCAGCTTGTCCAGGCCCTGCGCGTGCAGCCACATCGGGATCTTGTAGATGTTGTCCAGGTCGACGGCGGAGATGACCGCCTTCTCCGGCACGTTGGTGAACAGCGCGATCTTGCGGCGCTCGCTGTCGGGCAGCGGCTGCTCGCTGCGGCAGACCAGGATGTCGGGCTGGATGCCGATCGAGCGCAGTTCCTTGACCGAATGCTGGGTCGGCTTGGTCTTCAGCTCGCCGGCCGCGGCGATGTAGGGCACCAGGGTGAGGTGCATGAACATCGCGAGGTCGGCGCCGCGCTCGGTGCGGACCTGGCGGATGGCCTCCAGGAACGGCAGCGACTCGATGTCGCCGACCGTGCCGCCGATCTCGACCAGGGCCACGTCGAAGCCGGCCGTGGCCGCGTCGATGCAGCGCTTGATCTCGTCGGTGATGTGCGGGATCACCTGCACGGTGGCGCCCAGGTAGTCGCCGCGGCGCTCCTTGCGGATGACGTTCTCGTAGACCTTGCCGGCGCTGATCGAATTGCGCCCGGACAGGCGGGTGTTGACGAAACGCTCGTAGTGGCCGAGGTCCAGGTCGGTCTCGGCCCCGTCGTCGGTGACGTAGACCTCGCCGTGCTGGAACGGGCTCATGGTGCCCGGGTCGACGTTGAGGTACGGGTCCAGCTTCATCATCGTCACGCGCAGGCCGCGCGCTTCGAGGATCGCCGCCAGCGAGGCCGCGGCGATGCCCTTGCCGAGCGAGGACACCACGCCGCCGGTGACGAAGACGAGCGGGGTGACGGAAGCAGGGGATGCCATGGCGAGTGGACCGCTGGAAAGCCGTAGTTTACCGGGTGGGGTCGCGGCCTGCGAGCGCGGCCCGCCGCGCTTGACCGGCCCGGACCCGGCCTCCATCCTCGCGGCTCCCTTGCCGCGCCGATCCCATGAGCAGTCGCTACAACGCAGCCGACATCGAGGTCCTCTCCGGGCTGGACCCGGTCCGCCGCCGCCCGGGCATGTACACGGACACCACCCGTCCGAACCACCTGGCCCAGGAAGTCATCGACAACGCGGTGGACGAGGCCCTCGCCGGCCACGCCCGGACGATCGAGGTGGTGCTGCACGCGGACGGCAGCTGCGAGGTCACCGACGATGGCCGCGGCATGCCGGTGGACGTCCATCCCGAGGAGAAGGTGCCGGGGGTCGAGCTGATCCTCACGCGCCTGCACGCGGGCGGCAAGTTCTCCAACAAGAACTACACCTTCAGCGGCGGCCTGCACGGCGTGGGCGTGAGCGTGGTCAACGCGCTGTCCCGGCAACTGGAGATCTTCATCCGGCGCGACGGCAACGAGTACCGGATGGCCTTCGCGAACGGGGACCGTGCCTCGCCGCTCGAGGTCGTGGGCAGCGTCGGCAAGCGCAACACGGGCACGCGGTTGCGCTTCTGGCCGGACCCGAAGTACTTCGACACGCCGAAGTTCAACCTGCGCGCGTTGCGCCACCTGCTGCGCGCCAAGGCCGTGCTCGCGCCCGGGCTGACGGTGCGGCTGCATGACGTGGCCACCGACGAGCGCCACGAGTGGCACTACGAGGACGGGCTCACCGACTACCTCAAGGGCGAGCTGGCCGGGCAGGAACTGCTGCCGCCGGACCTGTTCGTCGGGCAACGCACGCAGGAGACGGAGACCGCGGATTGGGCGGTGGCGTGGGTCCCCGAGGGGGACCTGGTCCAGGAGAGCTACGTCAACCTGATCCCGACCGCGCTGCACGGCACGCACGTCAACGGGTTGCGCACCGGGTTCACCGATGCGCTGCGCGAGTTCTGCGACTTCCGCAACCTGCTGCCGCGCGGGGTGAAGCTGGCGCCGGAGGATGTCTGGGACCGGGTGTCCTTCGTGCTCAGCGTCAAGATGACCGACCCGCAGTTCAGCGGGCAGACCAAGGAGCGGCTGAGCTCGCGCCAGGCCGCGGGCTTCGTGGAGGGCGCGGCGCACGATGCGTTCTCGCTGTGGCTCAACCAGCACGTGGAGCTGGGCGAGCGGATCGCGCAGCTGGCGATCGAGCGGGCCTCGGCGCGGCTGAAGACCGAAAAGCAGGTCACGCGGAAGAAGGTGACGCAGGGCCCTGCCCTGCCCGGCAAGCTGGCCGACTGCATCTCCCAGGACCTGTCGCGCACGGAGCTGTTCCTGGTCGAGGGCGATTCGGCGGGTGGCAGTGCGAAGCAGGCGCGCGACAAGGACTTCCAGGCGATCCTGCCGTTGCGCGGCAAGATCCTGAACACCTGGGAAGTCGCGTCCGGCGGCGTGCTCGCCTCCAACGAGGTGCATGACCTGGCGGTGGCCATCGGCTGCGACCCGGGCAAGGACGACATCTCGGGGCTGCGCTACGGCAAGGTGGTGATCCTGGCGGACGCGGACTCGGACGGGCTGCACATCGCGACCCTGCTGTCGGCGTTGTTCCTGCGGCATTTCCCGTCGCTGGTGGATGCGGGGCACGTGTTCGTGGCGATGCCGCCGCTGTTCCGGGTGGACGTGGGCAAGCAGGTGTTCTACGCGCTGGACGAGGAGGAGAAGCGCCTGCTGCTGGAGCGGATCGCCCGGGAGAAGCTGAAGGGCCAGGTGCACGTGACCCGGTTCAAGGGCCTGGGCGAGATGAATCCGCAGCAGTTGCGGGAGTCGACCATCCATCCGGACACGCGGCGGCTGGTGCAGCTGACCGTCGACGATGCCATCGAGACGCGCGGCCTGATGGACATGCTGCTGGCGAAGAAGCGCGCGGGCGACCGGAAGCAGTGGCTGGAGGCGAAGGGCGACCTGGCGACGCTGGAGGTCTGAGCGCGGGGCACCGTCGCAAGCGCGCGCCGGGACCCGCCGCAAGTACGTCCATGTAGGCTACTCAGCGCCATCCATGGCGCTGAGTGTCCCGTCGCGCGCTTGCGACGGTGCTGGCGACTCTTTCACCAACAGCTAGGCCAGTGCGGCCTCCACCAGGGACTTGATGACTCGTTGGGCGTCGGTCGCTTTTTGCTCGTCGTATTCGAACGAATCCTCGTCCATGTAGGTGCGCTGGCTGGTTTCGAGCTGCACGGCGTCGATGCCTTTGGCGGGGTCGCCGTAGTGGCGGGTGATGTGGCCGCCCTTGAAGCGGCCGTTGACGATGTAGTCGTAGCGATCCTGGGTGGCGAGGGCCCGTTCGATCCGCGCCTGGACTTCGGGGGCACACGTGGTGCCGTCGGCCGTGCCCAGGTTGAGATCTGGGAGCCGGCCTTCGAACAGGAACGGGAGGTCGCTGCCGCGGATGGAGTGGCCTTCCCACAGCAGGACGCGACCGTGCGCTGTGCGCAGGCGGTCGAGTTCGGACGCGAGGGCGTCGTGGTAGGGGCGCCAGTACGTGTCGACGCGCTCGGCCACTTCGGCCTCGTCGGGCGCCAGGCCGTCGAGGTAGACCGGCGCGTTGCAGAAGCGCACCGCGGGACAGAGGCCCGTGGTGTTCCGGCCGGGATAGAGCGACGTGTCGTCGGGCGGGCGGTTGAGGTCGACGACGTAGCGGGAGAAGCGCGGCACCAGCATCGATGCGCCCAGCGCGCGCGCGAACCCGTACAGGCGCGCGACGTGCCAGTCCGTGTCGGGGGCGCGGCGCGCCTCGGGGGTCATTCGCGCTGCCAGCGCCGCCGGGATCTCGCTGCCGTCGTGCGGCAGGCTGACCAGCAGCGGCGCGTTGCCACGATGCAGGACGAAGGTCTCCGCGTTCATCGCATCAGCACCACTTCTTCCGCACTCGTGGGGTGGATCGCCACGGTGTCGTGCAGGTCGTCGAGCGTCGCGCCCAGCCGCATCGCGACGGCGAAGCCCTGCAGGATCTCGTCGGCGCCCTCCCCCATCAGGTGGATGCCGACGATCCGGCGCTCGACGCCGGTGCACACCAGCTTGAACAGGCTGCGTTGCGGGGAATCGGCGAGTGCGTGGAGCATTGGCCGGAAGCCGGCGCGCAGGACATGGACGTCGTCGCCGTGGCGCTCGCGCGCGGTGGCCTCGTCCAGGCCGACCTTGCCGATGGGCGGATGCGAGAACACGACGGTGGGAATGCCGTCGCGGTCCAGGCGGCGGTCGACGGCACCGTAGAGGTGGTCCATCAACCTGCGCGCGGTGGCGATCGCGACGGGAGTGAGGGGGAGGTCGGTGCCGGCGTCGCCGACCGCGAACACGCCGGGCGCGGTGGTGGCCTGGCCGTCGTCGATGACGATGCGGCCGCGCGCGTCCGTGTCGACGCCGGCCACGTCCAGCCCGAGGCCCGCCGTGTTCGGGCGGCGCCCGGTGGCGAACAACAGGGCGTCGAAGGGGCCGTGGCGCTTGCCGGCACCGTCGATGACGGTCACGCCGTCGCCCGCGCGCTCGACGGCCGACACGGGCGTGTCGAAGTGCAGGCGAACGCCGGCCTGGCGGTAGTCCTCGGCGAGCTGCGAGACCAGTTCCGCGTCGAAACTTTCGAGCAGCCGCGGGCCGCGCACGAACTGTTCCACCCGGCTGCCCAGCGCCTGCAGCACGCCGGCCAGTTCCACGCCGACGTACCCGCCGCCGACGATCGCAACGGTGGGCGGGGCCGCGGTCCAGTCGAAGAAGTCGTCGGACGTGCCGCCGAGTTCCGCACCGGGGATGTCCGGCTTCACCGCGTGCCCGCCGGTCGCCAGCAGGATGCGCGGCGCACCCACGCGGACGCCGTCGTCGCATTGCACGGTGGATGCGTCGAGCAGGCGTCCGCGCACCGGCAGGTGCGCGATGCCCGCCTCGTCCAGCCGCCGGCGGTAACTGGCGTGGATGTTCTCGATGTAGCGCTGGCGATGCGCGACGAACACCGTCCAGTCGAGCGCGGATCCCTGCGTGTCGAAGCCGAGCGTCCCGGCCAGCTCGATCCGGCGGGCGGTCTCGGCCGCCAGCCACATCGCCTTCTTCGGCACGCAGCCGGCATTCACGCAGGTGCCGCCCAGGTCCGCGGGCTCCAGCATCGCCACCCGGGCGCCGAGCGCCGCCGCGCGAAAGGCGCCGGCCAGCCCGCCGGATCCGCCGCCGACGACGATCAGGTCGAAGTCATGGTCCATGGCCAATGGTGACACGGCCGCCTGTTGGAGCCGGCATGCCGGCGAAGCGCTGCGCCGCCATGGCGGCGCCCCCAGGGATGTCAGGCGAACCGCGAAGGCGCGTACGGGGCCGGGTCGACGTCGGGCGTGCGCCCCGCCAGCAGGTCCGCCAGCAACTGCCCGCTCCCGCTGCTCATCCCGATGCCCATCATCCCGTGCCCCGTCGACAGCCACAGGCGGTCGTGCCCGGGCGCGCGGCCGATGATCGGCACGTCGTCGCAGCTCATCGGCCGCCAGCCGTACCAGCGTTCGCGCACGCGCGGGCCGACGGGGTGCCGCAGGTACTCGCGCGCACCGCGCTCGAGCGCGGCCAGGCGTCGCGCGTTGAGTGTCTCGTCGAACCCGGAGAACTCCATCGTGCTGCCCAGGCGGAAGCCGTCGCCCCAGGACGTGACGCACACCGAGCGCTCGCGCAGCACCAGCGGCCTGCGCGGCACGAGCGGCGGCGCGTCGTAGGTGATCGAATACCCCTTGCCGGGCTGCAGCGCGCCGCGCAGCCAGCCCACGCCGACCTGCCGCGCCAGCCGCGCCGACCATGCGCCGGTCGCCAGCACCACGTCCCGCGCGAGGATCTCCCCGGCCGTCGTGTCCACCACCACCCCGTCGCGCCCGGTGCGCAACCCGCGCAGCGCGCAGCGCTCGTCGATGCGCCCACCACGCGCACGGAGCACGCGCGCCAGTTCCGCGGCATACCGGTCCGGTCGCAACGCCGCGTCGCCCGCGAACCGGATCGCGCCGGCCACGCCCGGCAGCACCGCGGGCTCCTGGCGTTCGTACGCGGCGCCGTCGATCACTTCGGACGCGATGCCCAGCTCGCGCAGCAGGGGCAACTCGCGTTGCCCGTGGGCGAAGTTGCGCGGGTCGCGGAACACGTAGTCCTCGCCGGCCTCGGTGTAATCGCAGTCGAGCCCGTGGTCGCGCACCCATCGGGCCAGGCGCTCGCGCGAATCGTTGAGCAGCGCCGACTTCGCGCGCGCACTCGTTTCCCAGTCGCGCAGGTTGCAGCGCAGGGCGAACCGCAGCAGCCAGCGCCAGCGTGGCAGGTCGATGCCAGGCCGCACGTACAGCGGTGCGTCGGGCGTGAGCATCATCCGCAGCGCGCGCGCCACCATGCCGGGCGCGGCCAGCGGCGTCGCATGGCTGGGAGTGATCGTGCCGCAGTTCCCGTGCGAGCTGCCGCCGCCGATGCGCCCGGCATCGATGACGCGCACGCCGCGCCCGTCCTCCAGCAACGCGAGCGCCGTCGCCAGGCCGACCGCGCCCGCGCCGACGACCAGCACGTCGGCAGCGGTCCCGCCTGCGCCTTGCACGTCCTTCCGCACGCCGTCCGCGCGCCTCAGGCCGCCGCGGGCACGGCCGCGCGGCGTCGCATCGCCGGCCATTGCAGGTAGGTGAGCGCGCGCCACAGCCACTCGGCCGGGCCGAAGCGGAACCGCCCGAGCCACCAGCGGCTGGCGACGACCTGCAACGCGAACACCGCGACGACGATGAGCGTCTGCCCCGCGCGCGACACGTCGCCCCAGAGGCCCAGTCCGTAGCCGTAGAACAGCAGCGTGCCGACGAGCGACTGCAGCAGGTAGTTGGTCAGTGCCATCCGCCCGGCCGGCGCGAACACCCCGAGCCATCGCGCACCCGATGGCCAGGCCAGCACCACGATGCCGACATAGGCCAGGGCCATCAGGGGCGACCCCAGCATGTGCAGCGCCATCGCCACCATCGGCGCGGCCGCGGGCGCGGCCGGGTCCATGGCCGGATCCGGATCGATCGCCAGGCTCCACAGCGTCAGCGCCAGGCCAAGCACGCCACCCCACAGCGCCAGCCGCACGAACAGCCGGCGATGCGCACCCGGGTCGGCCATCGCCCCGCTGCGCACCAGCCACGCACCGACCAGGAACATGCCCAGCACCATCGGCACCAGGAAGCCGTTGTTCCCGAGGTGCTGCAGGAAATACGCCCGGCGCACCGCGTTTGCCTCGGCATAGGTGCCGGTCGCATAGGCCGTGGTTTCGGCCTCGCGCAAGGCCGCGATCGACGCCGCGGCGTCCGCGTCGGCGGCGGCACCGGCCGCCAATTGCGGATCGGCGGCCACCGCGGCCATGCCGGCGGCGCCCACCAGCATCAACAGCACGAGCAGGCCGTAGAAGCACGCGCCCCACTTCCACAGGCGCGAGGCGGGCGTGTCGCGGAAGAACAGCAGCAACGCGAAGGCGGCCAGTGCGTACGAGAACAGGATGTCGCCCGACCACAGGAACAACCCGTGCGCCAGGCCGATCAGCAACAGGCCGACGGTGCGCCGCAGGTACAGGCCCGCGAACGGCCGGCCCGCGGCCTGCGCGCGCGCCAGCATCACCGCGAAGCCCATGCCGAACAGCAGCGAGAACAGCGTCCAGAACTTCCCGCGCACGAACGTGTACACGAAGGCATCCGCCAGCCAGGACGGCGCCGACAGCCCCGCCTCGATGCCGGTGGACACGTCCAGCATCGACCGGCTGAAGAACTCGATGTTCATCAGGAATATCCCGAGCAGCGCGAAGCCGCGCAGGATGTCCAGCAGCTCGATGCGCTCGCCCGCCGTCACCGGCGCCAGCACCGTGTCGTTCATGGGATCGGCCTCCCCGCCGCAGGAGTGGCGATCATGCCACCACCGGTCAGTGGTGGTGGCCGCCTTCGCCGTGCACGTGCCCGTGCTCGAGTTCCTCGGCGGTCGCCTCGCGGACCTCGACGACCTCGATGTCGAAGCGCAGGTCCTTGCCGGCCATCGGGTGGTTCAGGTCCACGTCGACCACGCTCATCCCGACCTTCTGGATGGTCACCGCGCGCGGGCCGAAATTGGTGTTGAGGACCACCTGCATGCCCGGCGCCAGGCGCTGGTCGCCGAAATGCTTCTTGGGCACGCGCTGGGTGAGGTTGTCGCGGCGCTCGCCGTAGGCGTCCGCCGCAGGCACGTCCGCGGAGAAGGTGTCGCCGGCCTCGCGGCCTTCCATCGCCCTTTCCAGGCCGGGGATGATGTTGCCGTGGCCGGCCAGGATGGCCAGCGGCTCGCGGTCCTTCGAGCTCTCCAGGGCTTCGCTGCCCTGCCCGGCGACGCCGCCGTTGAACAACGTGTAGTGGAAGCGGACGACGCGGTCCTTCTCGATCTTCATGGGTGGGGGTTCCGGGATTGGGGCGAGCGGAGGGGCGAGCGGCTTGCCGGCCACTCGCCGAGGAACGACACTGGCCGCGATGGAAGCGATACGAACGGCCGCACGAGCCGCGCATTATCCCGGCTCCGCCCGTGCCTTGCCATGGCGCGGCGCGCTGGCGCTTCCCCTCTCGATCGCCGCGACACTGGCACTCGCCGGCTGCGGCGGCAGTGACCGGGCGAGGCCGGCACCGGCCTACGACGCGGGACAGTGGAGCGACGTGCGCCCCGCCGACCCGGCCGCGGCGAATGCCGTGCTGATGCGCGCCATCAGCCTCGTGGGCACGCCCTACGTGTACGGCGGGGACTCGCCCGACGGCGGGTTCGACTGCAGTGGGCTGGTCAACTACGTCTATCGCGACATGCTCGACCTGCGCCTGCCCCGGACCTCGCGCGCCCTCGCCGACTACCAGGGGCCGCGGATCGCCACCGACCGGCTCGCGCCGGCCGACCTGGTGTTCTTCGGCAGCAGCGGCCAGGTCAGCCACGTGGGCATCTATGTCGGCGAGGGACGGTTCGTCCATGCGCCCAGCACCGGCGGCACCGTCCGGCTGGACCGCCTGGACGGTCCCTACTGGAAGACCCACTACAGCGGCGCGCGCCGGGTCCTGGCTGAATAGGACGGGTTGCGGTGGCGGTCCGGGGCGGGCACCATCGCGCCCTTCTCACCCCAAGGTGACCAGCGCGTGACGACCAACGCCCCGCTCGAGCGCCACCTGAAGTCCCTGTTCGTTGCCGGCCTGCTCGGCCTGGCCGCGTTTCCCGCGTTCGCCACGCCGCCGGTGTCGGACCAGGAGGCCGCGGCCCTGGCCGCGATCATGCCGCCCGCCGTCATGGACGCACCCGTCGCGCCGGCCGCCACGGCCGCCACCGACGGCCCGATGCAGGGCCTGCTGCGCCGCGCCTTCTCACTGCTCGGCACGCCCTACCGCTGGGGTGGCAGCTCCCCCGATCGCGGCTTCGACTGCAGCGGCCTGGTGGGCTACGTCTACCGGACCGCGCTGGGCATCGACCTGCCGCGCATCTCCCAGGACCAGGCGCACGCGGGCGAGCGCGTGGCGGACCGCGCGGCGATGGCGGCCGGCGACCTGGTGTTCTTCGGCCGCCGCGGCCGGGTCGACCATGTCGGCATCTACATCGGCGAGGGCAAGTTCGTGCACGCCCCCAGCCGCGGCAAGGACGTGATGGTGTCCAGCCTCGACGAAGGCTACTGGGGCAGCAAGTTCATGCAGGCGCGGCGCGTCGCCCTGTAGGTTCAAGCCCCGCGGGCGCGGGCGATGGTGTCCTCGATCCCCTTGCCCAGTTCCATCACCTTGCCCGCGTAGTCGGCCAGCCGCCGGTCCGCTTCGCTCGCGGGCGTCCAGGACGGGACCGGGACCGGTTCGTTGGTCGCCTCGTCCATGGCCACGAACACGATCATGCAATGCGTGCACAGCCTCGGGGCTTCGCCGGCGTCCATCGGGCTGCCGGCGTGCACGTCGACCGAGAAATGCATGCTGGTGGTGCCGGTGCGCACCAGCTTGGCGCGGACGGCGACCAGGTCGCCGATCCGCACCGGCGCCAGGAACCGGATCCCGCCGACCGCCACGGTGACCGCGTAGGTGCCGCACCAGCCCACGGCGGCGGCGTAGGCGGCCTGGTCGATCCACTTCATCACCGCGCCGCCGTGGACCTTGCCGCCGAAATTCACGTCGGTCGGCTCGGCGAGGAACCGCATCGTCAGGTCGCGCTGGCGCTGCTCGGTCATCGTGACTCCCTGGGGACGGGGGCGATTATGATGGCCCCCCACGTCGGGGAGGCGCGAACCATGGGACGCACGGTGCTCGGGGGACTGGCCGGACTGGCCGCGATGTTCGTGGTGATCCTGGTGGTCGAGTTCCTCGGCGCGCAACTGTTCCCGCCGCCCCCGGGGGTGGACATGTCCGATCCGGGCGCGCTCGCCATGCTCATGGCCCAGATGCCCATGGGCGCACTGGCATTCGTCGTCCTCGCGTGGGTGCTGGGCGCCTTCGCCGGCGGCTGGGTGGCCGCGCGCATCGCCGTGCAGCACCCGCGGGTCGCCGCGGTGGTCGTCGCGCTCGCCGTCGTCGCCGGCGTGGTGATGATGATGCTGGCGTTCCCGCACCCGATGTGGATGGGCGTGCTGGGCCTGGTGCTGCCGGTGCCCGCGGCGCTGGCCGGGGCGCGCCTCGCCCGTCCCCGCGCGACACCGTCGCTGTAGCCGGACCTGTGGGAGCCGCCAAGGCGGCGCAGCTTTTCGCCGGCATGCCGGCTCCCACATGGCTCGTCAGGATCGACCGCTTTCGGCGGGCTCGCCTTCGGCGATGCCGACGTTGCTCGACGCCGCCTCGTAGACCTCGCGGTCGAGCAGGCCGGTTTCCTGGGCGACCAGCACCGGCACCAGCATCTGCCCGGTGACGTTGGTCATCGTGCGCATCATGTCGAGCACCCGGTCGATCGCGACCACGAAGCCGATGCCCTCCAGCGGCAAGCCGGCGGCGCTCAGCACCAGCGTCACCATCACGATGGCCGTGCCGGGCACGCCCGCGGTGCCGAAACTGCCGAGCACCGAGGCCACCAGGATCACCAGGTACTGCGCCGGCTCGAGCGTGATGCCGAAGTACTGTGCGACGAACACCGCCGTCAGCGCGGGATAGATCGCACCGCAGCCATCCATCTTGATGCTGGCGCCCAGCGGCACCGCGAATGCCGCGTAGTCGCGGTCGACGCCGAGGTTGTGGGTCACCGAACGCAATGCGACCGGCAGGGCCGCGAACGACGACGAACTCGCGAAGGCGACCTGCATGCCCGGGGCCGCGCCCCGGAAGAAACGCAACGGATTGAGCCCGTGCAGCGCCAGCAGGCCCGCGTAGGTCACCACGATGTGCAGCGCGCACGCGAGGTACAGCGCGAACACGTAGTCGCCCAGCGGCAGCAGGCGCTCGAACCCGTAGCTGCCGACCAGCCCGGCGATCAGCCCGAAGGTCCCCAGCGGCGTCGTCTCCAGCACGAAGCGCGTGACCTGGATCATCGTGTCGCTCGCTTCGCCCGCCAGGCGCCGCAGGTGCGCGGTGCGCTCGCCCAGCTTCACCAGCGCGAAGCCGACCAGCCCCGCGAACACGATCACCTGCAGGATCTTGCCCTCGGCCAATGCCTGGAACGGGTTGGACGGCACGATGTCGAGCAGCACCTGGACCGGCGATGGCACCTCGCGCACCACGTAGTCCGGCGCGGCGACGAGGCCGCTGGCCCCCGCGCCCGGCTGCAGCAGCCAGGCAATCGCCAGGCCCATGCCGACCGCCAGCGCCGCGGTCGCCGCGAACCACGCGAACGTGCGTCCGCCGAGCGCCGCCATCGACTCCTGCCCGTGCAGGGACGCGACGGCATTGATCACCGCGAAGAACACCAGCGGCACCGCGATCATCCGGATCAGCGTGACGTACACCGTGCCCAGCGGGCCGAACCAGGTCTCGGCGGCCGGGCCGGCCAGCCAGCCCGCGAGCGCGCCCAGCACGAAGCCGGCCAGCACGCGCTGCCAGAACGGGATACGCAACCAGGCGCGGATGATGGCCATGCGGGGCTCCGGTCGAAGGCGGGGACAGTAGCGGACGCACGGCGCGCCGGCGATGACGGCGGCGGAACACCGGCGTGCCATCCGTGGACCGGGCGGCGACGGCTCGCATAATGGCCGTTTCGATTCCAGGAGCCCTGCCATGCGCAACCCGCGCCTTCCGATGCGCCGCCGCCTGCCCAGGGCGCTCCCCGCCGCACTCGCGTCCTCGCTGGTGGCGGCGTGTGCCGGCACGCCCATCGCGGTGTCGTCTCCGCCGGAGGCGGCCACCTTCGTGGTCGAGGTGCCGGACATCGCCCGCCCGGCGGGCGAGGACGCCGCCTGGTGGTTCCGCGACGGCGCGGCCCAGGCCGCCGCGCGCGGCGCCATGTCGGGCAACGCGCGCAACGTCATCCTGTTCGTGGGCGACGGCATGAGCCTGCCCACGGTCGCCGCGGCACGCATCCTCGCCGGCCAGCGCGCCGGCAACCCGGGCGAGGCGCACCGGTTGAGCTGGGAGCACTTCCCCGCCACCGCGTTGAGCCGCACCTACAACACCGATGCGCAGACGCCCGACTCGGCGGGGACGATGACCGCGATGGCGACGGGGGTGAAGACCCGCGCGGGCCATATCTCCGTCGGGCCCGCGGCCCCGTCGGGCGACTGCGACGCGGGACAGGCGGCGGAACTGCTCACGCTATGGGAACTGGCCGAGCGCCAGGGCCTGGCGACCGGTGTCGTCACCACGACCCGCGTCACCCATGCCACCCCGGCCGCGACGTTCGCGCACGGCGCCGACCGCGCCTGGGAATTCGATGCACGCCTGCCCGCCCCGGTGCGCGCCGCGGGCTGCGTCGACTTCGCGCGCCAGCTGGTGCAGTCGACGATCGGCCCCGACGTGCTGCTCGGTGGCGGCCGGACGTTCTTCCTGCCGGCGACGCAGGCCGACCCCGAATACCCGGGACGCAACGGCGCACGGGACGATGGCGCCGACCTCATCGCCGAATGGCGGCAGCGCCATCCCGGCGGCAGCTACGTCTGGAACGCGGCGCAGCTCGCGTCGGCGCCCGTCGACGGCCCGCTGCTCGGGCTGTTCCAGCCGTCGGACATGCAGTACGAGCACGACCGCCCGGCCGACCCTGCGGGCGAACCCAGCCTCGCCGACATGACCCGCGCGGCCATCGCCCGGTTGCAGCGCGACAGCGACGGCTTCGTGCTGCTGGTCGAGGGCGGCCGCATCGACCACGCGCACCATGACGGCAACGCCTACCGCGCGCTGGCCGACACCATCGCGATGGCCGAAGCGGTGCAGGCCGCGGTGGACATGACCTCCGCCGACGACACGCTGGTGGTCGTCACCGCCGACCATTCGCACACGCTCGGCTTCGTGGGCTACCCGGTGCGCGGCAACCCGATCCTGGGTCTCGTGCGCGAGACGACGGGCGGTGCGCCCGAAACCGACGCGAACGGGCTGCCCTACACCACGCTGGCCTACGCGAACGGGCCCGGCCATGCCGGCCCGGGGCGCCCGGACCTGTCGGGCGTCGACACCACCGATCCGGACTACCTGCAGGAAGCGATGGTGCCGCTGGACTCGGAGACCCACGGCGGCGACGACGTGGGCGTGTGGGCGCGCGGGCCGGGCAGCGCCGCGGTGCGCGGCAGCCTGGAGCAGAACGCGATCTTCCACCTGATGCTGCAGGCGACGCCGCGGTTGCGCAGTGGACTGTGCGACAGGGGCTACTGCAATGCCGACGGCGTGCCGGTGCTGCTCCCGCGGCGCGAGGAATTCGTGCCTGCCGAGGTGGTCCCGACCGCGGGCTAGAACGGCTTGGCCAGCACCAGGTAGACGATCCCGACCAGCAGCAGCACCGGCAGTTCGTTGAACAGCCGCAGCGCCTTCGCCGACGGCAGCGCGCGGCCGGCATCGACGCCCTTCAGCCAGCGCCCCGCGACGATGAAGTGCGCCAGCAGCAGGGCGACCAGCAGCAGCTTGGCGTGCAGCCAGCCGCCGGCGATGCCGAAGCCGAACCACAGCGCAAGGCCGGCGGCCACCGCGAGCCCGAACATCACGTGCCCGAAGCGATACAGCCGCCGGCCCATCAGCACCAGCCGCGCCCGCACCGCGGGTTCCCCGCCCGCCTCGGCCAGGTTCACCAGCAGGCGCGGCAGGTAGAAGCCCGCCGCCACCCACGCGAACACGAACACCAGGTGCGCGGTCTTGGTCCAGAGATAGGCCTGCATGCGACGGGCTCCGAATGACTCACGCTAGGATGCCACGATGCCCAAGCGATACGACCGCGCCTACTTCGACCGCTGGTACAGGCAGGGCGGCATCGGCGGTGCGCGCCGCCTCGCGCGCAAGGTCGCGCTCGCCGTGGCGACCGCGGAGTACCACCTCGAACGTCCCCTGCGCACGGTGCTCGACATCGGCTGCGGCGAAGGCCCCTGGCGTGCGCCCCTGTTGAAGCTGCGGCCGGATGCACGCTACCTGGGCTTCGATGCCAGCGAGTACGCGGTTGCACGCTTCGGCGCCCGCCGCAACCTGCACCTGGCGCGCTTCGGCGACTTCGCACGCCTGCGCCCCTGCCCGCCCGTCGACCTGCTGGTGTGCAGCGACGTGCTGCATTACCTCGACGCCCGCGAACTGGACCGCGGCCTGCCCGGCCTCGCCGGACTCTGCGGGGGCGTCGCGTTCCTGGAGGCCTTCGCGCGCGAGGACCGGGCCGAAGGCGACGAGCACGACTTCCGCAATCGTCCCGCCGCGTTCTACCGCCGCCGGTTCGAGGCGCTGGGGTTCACCCAGCTGGGCTCGCACTGCTGGCTGTCGCCGGCACTGCGGGGCCATGCGACGGCACTGGAGACGCCGGCGCCGCCTTGACCAGCAGGTGCTTGGCCAGTTGCCCGTGCACGTGCGCCACCCCGCGCGCGACATGCAGGGTCACGAAGAGGAGCAGCACCCCGGCCAGGAACACCAGCGGCCACGCCCAGGGCAGCACGCCGAGCGCGGAGCCGCCGAAATCAAGGCTGACGTTGTCGAACACCGGGGACCGGTCCAATCCCAGCGCCAGCAGGATCGGCGCGGCAATGCACGACAGCGACACGCCCAGGCCGGCCACCGCGAACACGAAGTAGGCGATGCCCAGCGGCAGCATCAGCAGCATGTACAGCATCGTCGACCAGCTGCGCGGATCCAGGAACATGTCGGCGATGCGCTGCAGGAGCGGCTTGTCGCGCGACCCGTACACCGGCCGCCGGGGCATGCGTTCGCCCAGCATGGCTTCCACGATGCGCCCCTCCACCAGCGACAGCACGCGCACCGAGCCGAAGAACAGCACCAGGAACGGGATGCCGATGATCAGCACCGCCAACCCCGCGGTCAGCGACAGCCCGGTGACGACCCAGGTGAAGTAGAAGATGCCGGTCGCCAGCGACAACAGCATGTAGAACAGCGCGGCGTACGTGCGCGGCTCCGCGGCGACGCCGAAGAAGCGGCCCGGGAGGGAGCGCCGCACCGGCGCCGGGGGCGCGCGCAGGGCGGTCTGCACGCGGACCTCGGTGTCGCGGTAGATGTCGGCGACTTCCTCCGGGGCGCCGTAGCTCGACGCCACCGAGGCGATGACCTCCGCCTCGCTGCGCCCCCGCTGCTCGGCCAGCTCCGAGCGCAGGTACTCCTCGGCGTCGTACAGCGCGTCCTGCACCAGCGCCGGGTCGGCGCCGGCCAGTGCCGCGCGCAGCTGGTCCAGGTACGCCGGGATGGTCCGCGGCAGCGTGGCAGTCATTGTGGAACCCCCTCCAGGACGGAATCGACGGAATCGCGGGTCTCGCGCCACGCGCCGGCCCACTCGGCCAGCGCCGCGCGGCCCGCGGCGGTGATGCGGTAGTAGCGGCGCGGTGGCCCGCTGTCGGACGGCGCCAGGTGGCTTTCGAGCAGGCCGCCGGCCTCGAGGTTGCGCAGCACCGGGTACAGCGCGCTCTGCTTGCCGGCCAGCACCCCGCCACCCTCGCGCTCCAGGCGCTTGGCGATGAGGTAGCCGTACATGGGCTCGCCGCCTGCGGCCAGCACGGCCAGCAGCGCCAGCGACACCGTGCCGGCGGACAGTTCCTTCTGGAACTTGCGCAACTGGAGGTCCGGATCGCCCATGGCCGAATACTAGTATCAAGTCAGGTATAGCGCCCCTGTCATTAGTCACTGGACCGGGGGGCGGGACCGAACCCGGCACAATCGCGGGCAACGCCCTCCGGAACCACCCCATGCCCAGCCTTCGCCTGTCCGCAATCGCGCTGCCGGCCCTGCTGCTTGCCGCCTGCTCCACCGTGCCGCCGGATCCCGGCGTCGCAGCCCCGCCCGCCACCACGCGGACCATGCAGGAGATCCTCGACGCCTCCCAGCCATCCGACTGGCGGGCGCTGGACCCCGGCGACACGCTGTACCTGGAGCTCGACGCCGGGCGCGTGGTCATCGAACTGGCACCGGCGTTCGCGCCGGCGCACGTCGCCAACATCCGGACCCTGGCACGGGGGCACTACTGGGACGGGCTGCACATCTATCGCTCGCATGACAACTTCGTCGTGCAGTTCGGCGATCCCACCGAGGACGAGGCCGCGCGCAAGCCCATCGGCGACGCGGAGGCACACCTGCCGGCCGAGTTCGATCGCCCGGCCGGCGGCCTGCCGTTCACCGTGCTGCCGGATGTCGACGGCTGGGCCCCGCAGGTCGGCTTCAGCGGCGGCTTTCCCGCGGCGCGCGACCCCGGCGAGGGCCGCGCATGGCTCGCGCATTGCTATGGCGCGGTCGGTGCGGGCCGCGGCATGGCGGCCGATTCCAGCAACGGCACCGAGCTGTACGTGGTGACGGGGCAATCGCCCCGGCAACTGGACCGCAACATCACGCTGGTCGGCCGCGTGGTCGACGGCATCGAACGGCTGTCCGCCCTGCCCCGCGGCACCGGCCCGCTCGGGTTCCAGGAAGACCCGGCGGACTACGTGCCGATCCGCAGCGTGCGCCTCGCGGCGGACGTCCCCGCGGCCGAGCGCAGCCACCTGCAGGTCCTGCGCACCGACACGCCCCTGTTCATGGAACTGGTGGAGTCTCGACGCAACCGACGCGACGACTGGTACCTGCGTCCGGCCGGGCACATCGACCTGTGCAACGTGCCGCTGCCCACGCGGCCATTGCCAACGCGGTAGCGCCGTCACGCGGCATTGGCCGGAGCGTGCCTAGCCTGCCACCAGGCACTGCACACCAGGCACCGAAGGAGGAACCACATGCCGACCATGCGATTGCGCGTCACGGGCAGCGAGGACGACGCGCGCACTTTCATGAACCTGCTGCAGAGCCTGGAAGGGATCGAGCACGTCGAGGAAGTCTCGGACCTGATGCCGCACATGGACGATGCCGATTCCAGTTCTGCAGGGCTCAGCGACGTGTCCGGCCCCGACGTGCATGGCATCGAGGTCGAGGCGCCCAACGGCTCCACCGCACGCAAGGTGCGCGAAGCCGCCGAAGCCCTGGCGTTCGACCTGGACGTGCTGGTCGAGTTCGAGCAGGACGACGAGGACTGAGGGTCGCGCGGTGACAGGCGTGGTCGCCGACAACGGCCCCACCCTGGCGCAGCTGCGCGCCGCGGTCGCCCGGCTGGAGGACGCGGAAAAACTCCAGCGCGCGCTCTACGCGATCGCCGACATGGCGGGCTCCGACCTGGAGATGCCCGACATGCTGCGCGGGCTGCACCGGATCGTCTCGGACCTGATGTACGCCGAGAACTTCTACATCGCACTGTACGACCAGCCCAGCGACAGCCTGCGCTTCCTCTATTTCGCCGATGCCGTCGATACCGAGATCTCGCCGACGCCGGACGAAGCCATCCCGCTCGACCGCATCGAAGGCGGGCTCAGCTGGTACCTGATCCGCGGCAAGAAGCCGTTGATGGGGGCGCCGGAGGAACTGAAGGGCCAGGTGCCCGGCCCGCTGAAGCTGATCGGCGCCGACAGCACGGACTGGCTCGGCGTGCCGATGATGCGCGAGGGCGCCGTGCGCGGGATCGTGGTGGTGCAGAGCTACCTCGAGGGTCGCTTCTACACCGGCGCGGAACGCTCGCTGCTGGCCTTCGTCGCCGAGCACATCCTGACCGCGCTCGAGCGCAAGGCGGGCCAGGCCGACCTCGAGCGCCGGGTGGACGAACGCACCCAGCAGTTGCACGAGGCGAACGAGGCGTTGCGCCGCCAGGTCGCCGAACGGGAGCACGGCGAGCGCCTGCAGGCGGCGCTGTACCGGATCGCCGCGCTGGCGGGCGGCACGGAGGACAGCGACCGGTTCTTCGCCGAAGTCCACGCCACCGTGGGCGACCTGCTGGATGCGCGCAATTTCTATGTCGCGCTGCTGTCGGAGGACGGCCAGACGGTCGAGTTCCCGTACGCGGTCGACCAGTACGACCGCGAGTGGCCCGCGCGTTCGCGCGGGCGCGGCCTCACGGAATACGTGCTGCGCACCGGGCAGCCGCAACTGGTCGACGATGCGCGCGCCGACGCACTCGTCTCCCGCGGGGAAATCGTCAAGCGCCCGATGGACACGCCTGCGCGGGTGTGGCTCGGCGTGCCGCTCTACGACGAGCACCGGCCCTTCGGCGTCGTCGCCGTGCAGAGCTACGACAACGTCCTGGCCTACGACATGCGCGACGTCGAGCTGCTCACCTTCGTGTCCTACCAGCTGGCCAGCAGCCTGCAGCGGCGGCGGGCGGCGGAGTTGCTGCGCCAGGCCAACGCCGCGCTGGAGGCGCGCGTTGAGGCACGGACCGCCGAACTGCGCGAGCAGATCGCCGTGCGTGAACAGGTGGAGGCTCAGCTGCAGCACCAGGTGATGCACGACGCACTCACCGGCCTGCCGAACCGGACCTACCTGCGCGACCGGGTCGAGCGCGCCCTGTCCCGGGTGCGCCGCAACGCCGGCGAGCAGTTCGCGTTGCTGTACGTGGACATCGACCGCTTCAAGGTGATCAACGACAGCCTGGGGCATCGCTCCGGCGACAGCGTGCTGCAGGAGGTGGCGCGCCGCCTGTCGTCCTGCGTGCGCCAGCCCGACATCGTGTCCAGGCTGGCGGGCGACGAGTTCGCGGTCCTGCTGGAACACGTGCCCATGCCGCAGGCGGCGTGCCGGGTGGCAAAGCGCATCCTGGTCGCGCTCGACGACCCCGTGGCGGTGGATGGGCGCGGCCTCAAGGTGTCGGCCAGCGTGGGGATCGCGATCGTCGACGCGCATTACGGATCGACCGACCAGGTGCTGCACGACGCCGACCTGGCCCTGTACCGGGCCAAGTCGGCCGGACGCAGCCGCTATGTCCTGTTCGACGAGGCCATGCAGCGCAGCGCGATGGACGTGCTGGAGCTCGAACAGGCGCTGCGCGGCGCCCTCGCGCGGGACGAATTCGAGCCGCATTTCCAGCCCGTGGTCCGGCTGCCCGGTCGCGAGGTGATCGGCTACGAGGCGCTGCTGCGCTGGCGGCATCCGGAGCGCGGCCTGCTGCCGCCCGGGGAGTTCCTGCCCGTGGCCGAGGACAGCGGCCTGGTCGAGGCGATCGACTGGCGGATGTTCCGGCTGGCGCTGGAACGCGGACGCGACCTGGTGTCGGGCGGGGCCGTGCTGGGGCTCAACGTCTCGCCCCGCATGTTCCAGTCCGAACGGTTCGACGAGCGCCTGCTCGCGCTCGTCGTGGACACGCAGTTCGACCCCGCGCGCCTGCTGGTGGAGGTCACCGAGGGCACCCTGCTCGCGGACCCGGACGACGTGATCGCCATCCTGGACCGGCTGCGCGAAGCCGGCATCACCACCGCGCTGGACGATTTCGGCACCGGCTATTCGTCGCTCGGGCAGGTGCACCGCTACCCGCTGCGCGCCATCAAGGTCGATCGCTCCTTCATCGCCGCGCTGGAAGGCGACAACGTCACGCGACGCAGCACCGCCGTCGTCGAGGCCATCCTCGCGCTGGGCCAGGCCCTGGGCATGGAGGTGGTCGCCGAGGGCGTGGAAACCGAGGCGCAATGCAAATTGCTCGTGGCGATGGGATACGTCGTCGCGCAGGGCTACCTGTTCGGCCGACCACAGCCCGCAGCATCCTGGCTCAAACCCTGAGGAGAACCCCATGGCAGCAAGCAAGTCCAAGCGCCGGGTCAACCCGCCGCAACACCAGCCCCGCCAGCCCGGCAAGCAGGCGCGCATGCATCCCGAGCCCGTCACGATCCGCGACGACTACGCGGGCAGCGGCAAGCTGGAGGGCAGGATCGCGCTGGTCACCGGTGGCGACAGCGGCATCGGCCGCGCGGTCGCCGTGCACTTCGCGCGCGAGGGGGCGGACGTGGCCATCGCCTACCTGTCCGAGGACGCCGACGCGCAGGAGACCAGGCGCCTGGTGGAGGCGGAAGACCGCCACTGCATGCTCATCAAGGGCGACCTGAAGAAGCAGGCGCATTGCAGGAAGGTCGTCGACCGCGTGGTGCGCACCCTCGGCGGGCTCGACGTGCTGGTCAACAACCACGCGATGCAGTTCCCGGTCGAGGCGCCGGAGGAACTCACGCCCGAACAGATCCGCACCACGTTCGAGACCAACGTCTTCTCCTACATGTACCTGTGCGCGGCGGCGTCGGCCCACCTGGAGGACGGCGGCTGCATCATCAACACGGGCTCGATCACCGGGACCCGCGGCCACGAGACCCTGATCGACTATGCGTCGACGAAGGGCGCGATCCAGTCGCTGACGTTCTCGCTGGCGCAGATGCTGGCCGAACGCGGCATCCGGGTGAACGCCGTGGCGCCCGGCCCGATCTGGACGCCGCTGATCCCGGCCAGCTTCGACAAGAAGCAGGTCGCGACGTTCGGGTCCACGACGCTGATGGGCCGGCCGGGGCAACCGTCGGAAGTGGCGCCCGCGTACGTGTACCTGGCCAGCGAGGACGCCAGCTACGTCACGGGGCAGATCATCCACGTCAACGGCGGCGGGCACATTTCGGCCTGAAGCATGACTTGTGGCACCCCGGCGCCGGCGGGGGATCGCTATCCTCTGGTCTTTCGCCAAGGGGATCCCGCCATGCGCCAGCGTCTACTCGTGACTGCCTTGCTTGCCGCCGCCCTCGCCGCCTGCGGCGGCGAGGCGCCCACGCCGCCCAATGGCGCCGACACCGCGGAGGACACCGCACCGTCCGCCGCCGACACCGCGTTCGCGACCCTGTCGGAGCGCTGGCTCGACGGGGCCATGCGGTTGCAGCCCGTCTATGCGACGCAGGTGGGCGACCACCGCTACGACGACCGCATCGGCGACCTCAGCGCGGAGGGCCGGCAGGCGTTCACGGACTTCGCGCGGACGATGCTGGTGGAGCTCGACGCGATCGACGCCGGAAAGCTGTCGCGCGCGAACCAGATCGATGCGCTGCTGCTGCGCAACCAGCTCGAGTACGACATCTGGAGCATCGAGACGCTGCAGTCCTGGGCGTGGGACCCGCAGATGTACAGCCAGCTCGCGGGCGGCGCGGTGTACGGCCTGATGGCGCGCGAGTTCGCGCCATTGCCCGAGCGCATGGCGTCCGCCACCGCGCGCATGGAGGCGATCCCGGCCCTGTTCGCGCAGATGCGCGAGAACATCGACCCGGCGCGCGTGCCGAAGATCCACGCCGAGACCGTGGCCCGCCAGAACGCCGGCATCCTGTCGATCGTCGACAGCCTGGTCATGCCGCACGCCGGTGAGCTCGACGACGCCGGTCGCACCCGGCTCGATGCCGCGGTCGAGGGCCTGCGCGAGGCGGTGGCCGAGCACCAGGTATGGCTCGACGAGGAACTGGTGCCGAACGCCGCCGGGGACTTCCGCATCGGCGCCGACCTCTACGACCAGAAGCTCGCGTTCGCGCTCAACTCGCCCCTGTCGCGCGCGGAGATCCGCACGCGCGCCGAGGCGGCAATCAAGGAGACGCGCGCGGAGATGTACGCCATCGCGCGCGGCGTGCTGGAAGGACGCGACGACGCACCGTCGGAAATGCCGGACGCCCCCAGCGACGCCCAGCAGCAGGCCGTCATCGAGGCCGCGCTCGAGCTGGCCTACGCCGACCGCCCGGACCGCGAGGACGTGGTGGACGTCGCCAAGGAGTCGACCGTCCAGGCCACCGCGTTCGTGCGCGAAAAGGACCTGGTCACCGTGCCGGACACGCCGGTGGAGGTCATCCTGATGCCCGAATTCCAGCGCGGCGTCTCGGTCGCCTACTGCGATTCCCCCGGCCCGCTCGACAGCGAACTGGCGACGTTCTACGCCGTCTCGCCGATCCCGGACGACTGGACCCAGACGCAGGTCGATTCGTTCCTGCGCGAGTACAACACCCGCTCGATCCACGAGCTGAGCATCCACGAGGCGATGCCCGGCCACTACCTGCAGCTCTGGCACTCCAACAAGTATCCGTCCACGCTGCGCGCGGTGCTCGGCTCCGGCCCCTTCATCGAAGGCTGGGGGATGTACGCCGAGAAGATCATGGCCGACGCCGGCTACATGGACAACGATCCGCTGATGCAGCTCATCCAGCGCAAGTGGGCGCTGCGCGCATTCGCCAACGCCATCCTCGACCAGGCGATCCACGTCGACGGCATGACCCGCGAGCAGGCGATGGAGCTGATGACCGTCACCACCTTCCAGCAGGAGCGCGAGGCCGCCGGCAAGTGGGTGCGCGCGCAGCTGACCTCGGCGCAGTTGCCGACCTACTTCGTGGGCTACAGCGAGCACATGGACCTGCGCCAGGCGATGGAGCAGAAGCTCGGCGACGACTTCGACCAGAAGGCGTACCACGACCAGGTGCTGTCCTACGGGTCGCCTGCGGTGCGCTTCGTCCGCCAGCTGATGCTCGACGAGCCGATCAGCTGACGCGATGGCCGACGGCGTCGCTCCGGTGGATGGCATCCGGGTCGGCGTCGGCGGCTGGACCTACGCGCCCTGGCGGGACAATTTCTACCCGCCGGGGCTCGTCCAGCGCCGCGAGCTGGAGTACGCCAGCCGCAGGCTCAGCGCGATCGAGGTCAACGGCACCTTCCATCGCGCACAGAAGCCGGAAACGTATGCGAAATGGGCGGGCCAGGTGCCCGCGGGCTTCGTGTTCTCGGTGAAGGCGCCGATGCGCATCGTGCAGGCACGGGTGCTGGCCGCCACCGGCGGGCAGGTGGACGCATTCCTCGGCGGCATCCTTTCGCTCGGGGACGCGCTCGGCCCGGTCGTGTGGCAGCTCGACCGCGGCGGGCGCCTGCAGCGCGACGACTTCGCAGCGTTCCTCGACCTGCTGCCTGCCTCGCTCGACGGCCGGCGGTTGCGCCACGTGCTGGACCTGCGCGACCCCGGGTTCGTGGACGCCGACGTGCTCGCGCTGGTGCGCCGCCACGGCTTCGCGACGGTGTTCACCGATTCCCCGGAGCATCCCTCCTTTGCCGACATCACGGCCGACTTCGCCTACGCGCGGCTGATGCGCGCCCGCGCCGACGTTCCCACGGGTTACCGGCCCGCCGAGCTCGCGGCCTGGGCACGACGCGCGCGCACCTGGGCCGGTGGCGGCGAGCCGGGGGACCTGCCTCGCATCGGCCCGCCTGCCCCGCCGCGCAAGTCGCGCGACGTCTTCATCTTCTTCATTTCCGCCGCGAAGGAACGCAACCCCGCGGCGGCGATGGCATTGATCGACCGCCTGTAGGAGCGGCGTGAGCCGCGGCCTCGGTCCCGCACGAATCGCGGCCGACGCCGCTCCTACCTTCCCGAGCGCTGGCTGGCTGCGACGCTGCCGAGGATCAGCAACCCGGCGATCGCCATCTTGATCGTCAGCGGCTCGTCCAGCAGCCACCAGGCCCAGGCCACGGCGAACAGCGGGACCAGGTAGGTAACGGACACCGCGCGCCCGGGCCCGACGCGCTGCACCAGCCGGTAGTACAGCGCGTACGCCAGGCCGGTGCAGGCCACGCCGAGCATCGTCGCCGAGAACCACGCGGCGCCCGAGATCGGGCCGGCCGGCCATTGCGCGAGCGCGAAGGGCGCCAGCAGCAGGGTCGCGGTCCCCAGCGTGGCCGCGGCGACCGCGGCCGGCGGCAGGCCCGCGAGGTGCCGCTTCAGCAGGTGCACGCCGACGCCATAGAGGAACGCGGCCGCGCAACCGGCGACCACCGCCCACCCCAGGCTGGCACCGGCGGACTTGCCGCTGGCCAGCACCACCACCCCCGCGAAACCGGCGAACAGGGCCGCGCCCTTGCGCCAGCCGATGGCCTCGTGGAAGAACAGGAACCCCACCAGCGCGGTGAACAGCACCGCCATCGCGTTGGTGATCGCCACGATGCCCGCCGGCGCGTACTGCGAGGCCCACGCGAACAGCGCGAACGGCACCGCGGAATTGATCGCGCCGATCAGCGCGAGCATCGGCCAGCGCGCCGCCGGGAACCGGCGACGCTCGCGCCAGAGGAACGGCAGCAGCACCAGCGCCCCGAAGGCCAGCCGGAGCTCGGCCAGCGCCATCGCGCCGAATTCCGGGGCGGCGATGCGCTGGAACATGAAGGACGCGCCCCAGATCGCGCCGAGCACCCCGAGTTCGGCGGGCGTCAGCCAGTCGACCGCGGCGGCCGGCGTGGCCGCATGGGCAACGGGCGGGGTGTGGGACGAAGACATCGGGCGGGCCGGTGGCGGCGGGTCGCCCATTGTCGGGCATCCCGATGACAATACGCGCCGGTTCCGGACAACACTGTGTCGTGCAGACCGATCCCCGCCAAGCCCGCAAGGCCTTCCTCCAGATCCACTTCTGCGTCGTGCTCTGGGGGTTCACCGCCATCCTCGGCAAGCTGATCACCCTGCCTGCCCTGCCGCTGGTGTGGTGGCGGATGTTGCTGGTGGTCGTGGCGCTCGCCCTGGTGCCCCGGGTCTGGCGCGGCCTGCGCGCCATGCCGCCGCGGCTGGCATGGGCGTACGCCGGCATCGGGGTGCTGGTCGCGCTGCACTGGCTGACGTTCTACGGCGCGATCAAGCTGGCGAATGCGTCGGTCGCGGCGACCTGCATCGCGCTGGCCAGCGTGTTCACCGCGCTGCTGGAACCCTGGCTCGCCGGCACCCGCTTCAACCGCCGCGACCTCGCGCTCGGCGTGGCGGTGTTGCCGGGCGTGGCGCTGGTGGTCGGCGGCGTCCCCGACGACATGCGCATCGGGATCGTCGTCGGCGCGGTGTCGGCGTTGCTGGTGGGCATCTTCGGCACGCTCAACAAGCGCCTGGTCGAACACGGCGACCCGTTGACGGTCACCGCGCTGGAACTCGGCGCGGGCACGCTGGCGCTCACCGCGCTGGCACCCGTCATGCCCTGGCTGTTCCCGTCGTTCGCGGGCGACCTGCTGGCGCTGCCCGGCAACCGCGACATCGCCTGGCTCTTGCTGCTCTCGCTCGGCTGCACGCTGTTCCCGTTCGCGCTGTCGCTGGTGGCCTTGCGCCACATGAGCGCGTTCGCCGCGCAACTCGCGGTGAACCTCGAGCCGGTCTACGCGATCGTCCTGGCCATCCTGCTGCTGGGCGAGCAGCACGAGCTGACACCGACGTTCTACGCGGGCGTGGCGATCGTGCTGCTGGCCGTCGTCGCGTACCCTCTGCTGGAGCGCAGGCAGGCCGGGGCTGCGGCCGCGCCCGTCGGGCACCCGGAACTGCTCGGCACCGCCGAATCGAAGCAGATCGTCGACTAATCGCATGTACCTCGAGCACTACGGGCTGGCCGAACCGCCCTTCTCGATCACGCCCGACCCGCGCTTCGTGTTCCTCAGCGAGCGCCACCGGGACGCGCTCGCGCACCTGCTGTTCGGCATCGGCCAGGGTGGTGGCGGTGGCTTCGTGCAACTCACCGGCGAGGTCGGCACCGGCAAGACGACGCTCAGCCGGCTGCTGCTGGAACAGCTGCCCGAGGACACCCGCGTCGCGCTGGTGCTCAATCCGCGGCAGGCGCCGGTCGAGCTGCTGCAGACCATCTGCGAAGAGCTGGGCGTCGAAGTGGCCGCGGACGGCCGCGCCAGCAGCAAGGCCCTGGTCGATGCCCTGAACGCGTACCTGCTGCGCGCGCACGCCGACGGACTGCGCGTGGTCCTGATCATCGACGAGGCGCAGGACCTCTCGGTCGAGGCCCTGGAACAGGTGCGGCTGCTCACCAACCTGGAAACGGACACGCACAAGCTGCTGCAGATCGTGTTGCTCGGGCAACCGGAGTTGCGCGAGCTCCTCGCGCGACCGGACCTGCGCCAGCTGGCGCAACGCATCACGGCGCGGTTCCACCTGACGCCGCTGGACGCGCACGAGACCGCCGGGTACCTGCGCCACCGCTATCGCGTCGCCGGTGGCACGCGCTTCCCGTTCGACACGGGTGCCGTGCGTCGCATCCACGCACGCGCCGGCGGGGTCCCGCGGCTGGTCAACGTGGTGGCCGAGCGCGCGCTGCTCGCGGGATACGCGCACGACCTGGCGACGATCGACGCGCGCACCGTCGACCGCGCCGCGCGCGAGGCGCTGCCGGCGACACCAGGGCGGCGCGCCGCGCCGGCGGCGGTCGCGGCGGGGATCGCCGTCCTGGGGTTGGCGGCCCTGCTGGCCCTGCCTTGGACCGGACGCGTGCCGCGCCCGGCCACTGCGGTGTCGCCCGCGACGGAAGCCACGGCCGGCACCGCTGCGCCAGCGGCGGCGCGCACGGCCACCGCCCGCACCGCGGCGCCCGTCGCCATTGCCGTTGCCGAACCGCCGTTGGACGCGAACGCCTTGTCGGCCGCGCTCGCCGCCCTGCCGCGCCAGCCGTCGGCGTGGCGCGCGATGCTCGCTGCGTGGGGCGCGCGAGCCGACGCAACGATCGATGTCGCCACTGGCTGCACGCCGGTCCTCCGGCCCGGCCTCTACTGCACGCGCGGCATCGCCAGGCTCGACAAGTTGCAGACCCTCGCACGCCCCGCCCTGCTCGAACTCGCGGGCGACGGCGCGACGCACTGGGTGCTGTTGCGCGGCGCGGACACCGACCGCGTCCTGCTGCAACTCGGCGAAACCCGGGTGCAAGCGACCCGCAACGCACTCGACGCGCTCTGGACCGGCGCGTTCGCCGCCGCATGGCGCGGCCCGCCGCACCTGGCGCCCCTGGTCGAAGGCGCCGCGATGCCGGACGACGCAGCCCGCGCCTGGATCGGCGACCATCTCGGCCTCCCCGCGGATGCCGCCGACGCGACGCTGCGCCCCGCGCTTCGCCGCTTCCAGTCCGCGCGCGGCCTCGCCCCCGACGGCATCCCCGGCCCGGAGACGCTCATGGCCCTGGCCGCGACCGACCCCGGCCCGCGCCTGGCCCGCACCGTCGGCACGGAAGACTGACCCATGTCCCTCATCCTCGACGCCCTGCGCAAGTCGGAAGCCCAACGCCGCCGCGGCGAACTCCCCGCCCTGTCCCTCGAGCTCCCGCCTGCCGCCACGCGCCCTTCCCCCAGCCGCGCCTGGTGGATCGCCCTCCCCGTCGGCATCGCCCTGGCCGCCCTCGCCATCTGGCTGATCGGCCCGTCCGTAACCCCGGTTCCGGAACCCGAAGCCCAGGTCGCGCAGCCGCCCCAGCCGATCGATGCTCGACCAACCGAAGCCATCGCTGCACGGGACGCCGAAGGCGGCGGTGCAGCCGGCGAGGGGGTCGAGCAGGCCAAGGATGGCCTGCGGCCGGCATTGGTAGCCGGACGCGGACTCATGCCGGCGACCCCCTCGCCGGCTGCACCGGCGCCCCCACCCGAAGCTCCGCAACCACCCGCAGGCGAACCATCAACAACCAACGCTCCAGCGGGGCCAACAACCGTCGCGTTGTCCGACCTCACCCCCACCGAACGTCGCGCCCTCCCGCCGCTGAAACTCAGCATGCACCTCTGGTCCGAAGACCCCGCCCGCCGCTTCGTCATCCTCGACGGCCACCGCCTGTCCGAAGGCGACCGCGCCGGCAACGCCGTCGTCGAACGCATCGACCCCACCGGCGTCATACTCGCCGCCGATGGCCGGCGCATCCGCCTGCCCTTGCCCTGACCACGACCGCGCAAGGAGACCGCATGAACGCAGCGACCCAGAACGACACCGGCAAGCTCATCCTCCGCCTGGCGCTCGGCATCCTCGTCCTGCTGCACGGCATCGCCAAGCTCAAGGGCGGCGCCGCCGGCATCGTCGGCATGGTGGAAGGCACCGGCCTGCCCGGCTTCCTGGGCTACGCCGTGCTGCTGGGCGAAGTGCTCGGCCCGCTGCTGCTGATCTTCGGCTTCCACGCCCGCATCGGCGCCGCGCTCATCGCGATCAACATGATCGTGGCGATCGCCCTGGCGCACATGGGCGAGCTCACGACGATCAACCAGACTGGCGGCTGGGCACTGGAACTGCAGGGCATGTTCCTGTTCACCGCGCTCGCGCTGGTGCTCATGGGGCCCGGACGCTTCTCCCTCAACCAGCGCTGACGCGCCTGCCCATGCAGGAGCCGGCAGGCCGGCGAAGCCCTTCGCCGCCGTGGCGGCTCCCACGGGTCAACGAGGCGGCCGCGGGCCCTTGCGGTGCGGCTTCGGGCCCCGCGGGGCCGGGGCCGGCGCGCTGCCGTTGACCGGATGCAGGCGCAGTGCCTGCCCGGCGACGCGCACGTTCTGCAGGTGGCGCATCGTCTCCGGCGGCATGCCTTCGGGCAGGTCGAGGATCGCGTGGTCGTCGTGGATGTCGATGCGCCCGATGAAGCGGCTTTCCAGGTCCGCCTCGTTGGCGATCGCGCCGACGATGTTGCCCGGCTTCACCCCGTGCACGTGGCCGACCTCGATGCGATAGGTCTCCATGCCTGGCTCGGGCGCGCTGCGCGGCGCCTGCTCGCGTCGCGGACGCGGGCGCTCCGTCACCCCCGCGGAGGCGGGGGTCCATTGCCTGTCGCGGGGGCGTGGATCCCCGCCTTCGCGGGGATGGCGGTCACCACCGGGGCGCTCGAAACGTTCGCGCGGTTTTTCCGGCGGCAGCAACAGTGGCGTCTTGCCCTGCAGCAGTTTTGCCAGTGCGGCGGCGATGTCGGCGGCCGGAACGTCGTGCTCCCGCTGGTAGCGCTGGACCAGGTCGCGGAACGGTGCCAGGTCGTCGCCATCGCTCGCCGCCGCCAGGGTGCCCGTGATGCGGCCCAGGAACTTCTCCACCCGCTTGTCGTTGACCGCCTCGATGCTCGGCAGCTGCATCTCCTGGATCGGTTGCCGGGTGGCGCGCTCGATCGCGCGCAGCATGCCCTTCTCGCGCGGCGTGACGAACAGGATCGCCTCGCCGCTGCGTCCCGCGCGGCCCGTGCGCCCGATGCGGTGCACGTAGCTCTCGGTGTCGTACGGGATGTCGTAGTTGAGCACGTGGCTGATGCGGTCCACGTCCAGCCCGCGCGCCGCCACGTCCGTCGCCACCAGCACGTCGAGATCACCATCCTTCAGTTGCTGGATCGCCCGCTCGCGCTGCTTCTGGTCCATGTCGCCATTGATCGCGGCGGCGGCCAGGCCGCGCGCCTGCAGCTTGCCCGCCAGTTCCTCGGTGCCCGCCTTGGTGCGCGCGAACACGATCATCGCGTCATAGGGCTCGGCCTCGAGGATGCGCGTGAGCGCATCGAGCTTGTGCAGCCCGCTGACGAACCAGTAGCGCTGGCGGGTGTTCGCCGCGGTGGTCGTCTTCGCGGCGATGCTGACTTCCACCGGGTTGCGCAGGTAGGTCTGCGCGATGCGCCGGATCGCCGGGGGCATGGTGGCCGAGAACAGCGCGACCTTGCGGTTCTCCGGTGTCTTCTTGAGCACCTGCTCGACATCATCGATGAAGCCCATCCGCAGCATCTCGTCGGCCTCGTCCAGGACCAGCCACTCCAGCTCCGACAGGTCCAGCGAGCCGCGCCCCAGGTGGTCGATCACCCGGCCCGGCGTGCCGACCACGACGTGCACGCCGCGGCGCAGCGCCGCCAGTTGCGGGCCGTAGCCCTGCCCGCCGTAGATGGGCAGCACATGGAAGCCCGGGATCTTCGCGGCATAGGTCTGGAAGGCCTCGGCCACCTGGATGGCCAGCTCGCGCGTCGGCGCCAGCACGATCACCTGCGGCTTGGTTTTCGACACGTCGATCTTCGACAGGATCGGCAGCGCGAACGCCGCGGTCTTGCCGGTACCGGTCTGGGCCTGGCCCAGCACGTCGCGACCGGCCAGCAGCGCCGGGATGGTGGCGGCCTGGATCGGCGACGGGGTCTCGTAGCCGACGTCGGCCACGGCCGCCATCACCGGGGCGGACAGGCCGAGGTCGGAAAAACGCGGGGTGTCCGCGGCGGCGTCGGGGGTGGGCATGGGGCTTCCGGGCCGTGGGGGGCCGCACATTGTGCGCCCCGGGCACGCGAAACGCCCGTGAGATGATGCCCGCTGCATGCAGGCCATCGACTTCAACCTGGACCCGGGGCGCGAATTCGTCGAGCTCAACCAGTTGCTCAAGCTGGTGGGACTGGTCGACAGCGGCGGTGCCGGCAAGCAGGTCGTGGCGAGCGGCGTGGTGCGGGTGGACGGCGCGGTCGAGTTGCGCAAGACGGCCAAGATCCGCGCCGGCCAGCGGGTCGCCCTGGGGGATGCCGTGATCCTGGTTGGAGGAGCGCCATGAAATTCGTCGTCCTGCTGCTGCTCGCCGGGCTCGTTGCCTGGGTCGTGTTCGCCTACAACCGCCTGGTGAGACTGCGCAACCAGTGGCGCACCGCGTGGGCCGATGTCGACGTGCAACTGCAGCGCCGGCACGACCTGGTGCCGCAACTGGTGGCGACGGTCGGCGCCTACGCCAGGCACGAGCGCGCCACGCTCGATGCCGTGACCGAACTGCGCGCGAAGGCGCTGGCCACGCGGGATCCGGCCGCGCTTGGCGTGGTGGAGGCCGAACTGGAGCAGGCGTTGGGACGCCTGGTCGCGGTCGTGGAGGCCTACCCGGACCTCAAGGCCAGCGACAACTTCCTCCAGCTGCAGCGCGACCTGGTGGAGGTCGAGGAACACCTGCAGTACGCACGCCGCTTCTTCAACGGCGCGGTGCGCGACTACAACACCGTCCTCGAGCGCGTGCCCGACGTGCTGGTCGCCCGCGGGTTCGGCTTCGCGCCGGCCGAATTCTTCCAGGCCGGCGCCGACGAGCGCGCCGCCGTGCGCGTGGACCTGCCATGAAGGCGGCGCCGCCCGCCCCCCCTGTGGGAGCCGCCATGGCGGCGAAGCTCTTCCTGCTGCTGGCCGTATTCGCCGCCATGGCGGCTCCTGCAGGGGCTTGGGCGCAGGAACGCATCCTCGCCTACGACGTGGAGATCGACGTGCGCGCCGACGGCGCGCTCGACATCGCCGAACACATCACCGTGCGTGCCGAGGGCGGGCAGGTCCGCCGCGGCATCTACCGCGACTTCCCGACCCGGTACCGCGACCGGCACGGCAATGCCGTCGTGGTCGACTTCGAGGTCGTCGAGGTCCTGCGCAACGGCGCACCGGAACCCTGGTTCACCGAGGGCCGCTCGAACGGCGTGCGACTCAACACCGGCAACGACGACTTCCTGCCGGTGCCGGCGATCCATGCGTTCACCCTGCGCTACCGCACGACCCGCCAGGTCGGCTTCTTCGACGACCACGACGAGCTGTACTTCAGCGCGATCGGCACCGGCTGGGTGTTCCCGATCGAACGCGGCAGCGTGGTCGTGCGCCTGCCCGCACCGGTACCGGTATCGGAGCTGGCCGCTGAGGGCTACACCGGGCCGTACGGAAGCACCGGCCAGGCGTACGTCGCCACGTTGCCCTCGCCTGGCACGGCACGCTGGGAACTCACCAAACCGCTGCCGCCGGGCCACGGGCTCACCATCGTGCTGTCGTTCCCCAAGGGCATCGTGGCCGAGCCCGGCGACGCGCAGCGCGCCGGCTGGTTCCTGCGCGACAACCTCGGCGTGCTGGTGGCGCTGCTGGCACTCGTCGCACTGGTGGCGTTCTGCGCGCGCCGCTGGAACCGCATCGGGCGCGATCCGGAAGCGGGTGTCGTGATCGCCCGCTACGAGCCACCGGCCGGCCACACGCCGGGTGGCCTGCGTTACGTGCTCAGGATGGGCGCCGACAACCTCGCCTTCTCCGCCGACCTGCTGGCACTGGCCGTCGCCGGGCACCTGCGCATCCATCGCGAGAAGGGCGTGCTCGCCGACGACTGGACGCTCGAACGGCTGGACGCACCGACCGGCGACCTGCTGCCGAGCCAGCGCGCGGTCCTTGCCGGCCTCTTCTCGAACGGCCCCCGGCTGGAGCTCGACAACAAGCAGGCGGGCACGTTGCAGGCCACGCGCCAGGCCCACGCGGCGGCGTTCGCGCAGCGTTACCAGCCGTCGATGTTCCGCCTCAACGGCCGCAGCATCGGCATCGCCGCCGGCATCTGGCTCGTCGGTTCCGCCCTCGCGCTGGTCGCCAGCGCCGTGGCGAGCGGCGGCGCCGGCATCCCCCTGATCATCGCCATCGCCGCGCTGATGCTGCTGGTGGTCGTGGCCTTCGGTTTCCTGGTGCGTGCGCCAACGCCGGAAGGCCGGCGGCTGATGGACGAGATCGAGGGCCTGAAGCTTTACCTGGGCGTGGCCGAGCGCGAGGAACTCGCGCGCATGACCGGCCCCGGCGAGTCCCCGCCGCCGCTCGATGCCGGGCGCTACGAACACCTGCTGCCCTTTGCCGTCGCGCTCGAGGTCGAGGATGCGTGGACCGAACAGTTCACGCGCGCGGCTGGCGCGGAGGCCGCCGCGGAAGCCACCCGCAACATCGGCTGGTACCACGGCGGCAACATCGCCAGCCTGTCGCGCCTGGCCAGCGACGTGGGCGGCGCCCTGAATGCACGGATCGCCTCGGCGTCGACGCCGCCGGGCAGTTCGTCCGGTGGCGGCGGGGGCGGATTCTCCGGCGGCGGCGGTGGTGGCGGCGGCGGCGGCGGGCGCTGACGCGCGAGGCTTCAGCCATGTCTAGCGAGCATGAAGGCCCGCGTCCGGGCGCTGTGTAGACTCCGCGCGATGTCCAGCTCCGCAACTGCGCAACAGCGTCCTGCAGTCGGCACGGCCCCACCCGATTTCTGGGCGGGCATGTCGCCGTGCGAACACTTCGTGCACCTGTACGACGGCGAACACGCGCTGCTCGAGTTGCTGCACGGATTCATCGCCGACGGCCTGCGCGGGGGCGATGCGACCGTCGTGATCGCCACCCCGGCCCACCTGGCGGCCCTCGACCGCCGGCTCAACGTCGACGGCTTCGACCTCGTGGCCGCGCGCTGGCAGGGCCAGTACCTGCCGATGGACGCCAAGGCAACGCTCAACCAGTTCATGGCCGGGGGCCAACCGGACGAGGAGCAGTTCGAGCGGGTGATGGCCGAGGTACTGGCCCGCGCGCGGCGCAACGGCCGCAACGTCCGCGCGTTCGGCGAGATGGTCGCCCTGCTGTGGGCGGCCGGGAACGCGAGCGCGACCGTGCGCCTGGAACAGCTGTGGGACGCGTTCTGCAAGCGCGAGTCGCTGCCGCTCTTCTGCGCGTATCCGAAGGCGGCCTTCGACGCGGATGCCGCCGAGTCGCTCGTCGCCATCTGCAAGGCGCATTCGCGCCTGATCGCGGCCTGACCGTTACTCCGCCGCGACCTGCTGCAGTTCGTCGAGTTCCAGCAGTGGTCCGTCGTCGGGGCATTCCGCATCGGGGAAGCCGAACTGTTCGCGGAGCTCGAGCCCGCAGGCGTTCATCTCCTCCACCGCGTCCCCGTCGGTCGCGCAGCGCGCGTCGAACGCGCGGTAGAACGCGTCCTTGCGCTGCACGAACGCGTCGCCGCAGCGGCGCGCCAGCTCGATGCGCTGCAGGTCGTCCTCGGCCGCATTGCGACCCGCCAGCCCGAACCAGTCGAGTTCCTCGGCGGTGAGCAGTCGCAGGCTGTGGTTGGGCACGGTCATCATCAGGTCCGCCACCGCCACCGCCGCGCCGTTGCGCTGCAGGTAGCGCTTCATTTCCTCGTAGACCGCCTGCAGCTCCTGGTTCAGTTCCGCGCGCGACGTGGCCGACGAGCCGATGCGCACCATGCGGTGCACGCCCACGTGGCCGGCGATCAGGCGCATGTCGCCCGCGGCGATCACCAGCACGCAGGCACTGTGGCAGATCGCGCCCTCGCGCACCCAGACCGTCCAGCCGGACTCCGCGATCGCATCGCCCGCACGGATCGCGTCCTCGATGCGGCCGCCGCTGGAATCGATGTCCAGCACGCGGTTGTCGATGCCCAGGTCGTCGGCGACCGCGACCACGCGCTCCACCATCGCGGTGAAGTCGCCGGCGATCTTGCCGTCGTAGTGCAGGCGGACCGCGCCGTCGTCCGCGCAGGCCGCGAGCGCGGCGTCGAGGTCTTCGCGTTCCAGCGACGCCAGCGGCTCGCCATCCCCCGTGGCGGCGTAGTCCTGGTCGCACGCCACGCTGGCCTTTCCGGATGCCAGGTCGACCTCGCGCGACCAGTCGGGCCCGGTGTCGTCGGCGGCAGGCACCCGCGCGGCACCCGGCGGCAGCGTGTCGTCGTCGCCGGTGGGCGCCGGCGCCGTCCCCATGGCTTCGGCGCCGGCCTGCGCGCCATTCGCCTCGGCGGGGACGGTGGCGCCGGCGGTGCCGGCCTGGGGATCGTGGTCGGCGCTGGTCATGCTGCCGTACTGCGCACCGCTTTCCAGTTCCGCCGGGCCGTCGCACGCCACGAGCAGGGGGAACAACAGCAGCGGGAGCAAGTGGATGGCATCCGGCCATCGGCGTGGGGTCATCGCGCGGGTCCAGCCAGGGCGAACGGCCAGTCTAGGGTCAGCCCCTGCCGGGCGGCACAACCGTGGATGAATCAACGCCGCGCCACCCGTGCACGCAGCGTTACCGCCCTTCTCGCGGCGCTTACGACGCCCGGCCGATAGTGACCCGCACCAGAAGGAGAACGACCATGGCCAAGGCCAATCCCACCATCCCCGACGCCCCCTCCAGCGAGGAACGGCTGCACGACCAGGTCGCGCTCCCCGACACCCGCCCCACCCCGAAGGATCCGCGCGCGATCTCCGCCATCGACAACATGGGCGTGGACCGCCCGGGCGACCTGCTGGGCGCCGAGCTCGACGAACAGGTGGCCGACGACGGCTGGGGCCGCAACTTCGGCGACGACGTGCGCAGCGACAGTTACGACGACGAGCGCCACGAGCGCCGCTGACAAGCTGCCATCATGGCGGCATGACCACGCCCGACAGCTTCGCCGGCCTGCCGCTCGCCCCTTCCCTGCTGCCTGGCCTCGACGCGCTCGGCTACACCGCGATGACCGGGGTCCAGGCGCAGGCCCTGCCCGCGATCCTGGCCGGCCGCGACGTGATCGCGCAGGCGCCGACCGGCAGCGGCAAGACCGCCGCCTTCGGGCTCGGCCTGCTGCAGCACGTGGACCCGCAAGTGGGACGCACCCAGGCCCTGGTGCTCTGCCCGACACGGGAACTGGCCGACCAGGTCGGCCGGCAACTGCGCACGCTGGCCACCGGGATCCCGAACCTCAAGCTGTCGGTGCTGTGCGGCGGGATTCCGGTCGGCCCGCAACTGGCGTCGCTGGCGCATGCGCCGCACGTCGTGGTCGGCACGCCCGGCCGGATCCAGGACCTGGTCGACAAGGAGGCGCTCGACCTGCGAGGCGTGCGCACGCTGGTGCTCGACGAGGCCGACCGGATGCTCGACATGGGCTTCGAGGAGGCGATCCGCGCGCTGGTGAAGCGCACGCCGAAGGACCGGCAGGGCCTGCTGTTCTCCGCGACCTTTCCCGACGCGATCCGGACATTGGCGGGCGCGATGCTGCGCGACCCGTTCGAGGCGCGCGTCGGCGACGGCCGCGAACCCGCCGCCATCGACCAGCGCTTCTTCGAGGCGGAGCCCGGCCGCAAGGCGCCGTTGCTGGCGGCGCTGCTGCTGCAGTCCAAGCCTGCCTCGTGCGTGGTGTTCTGCAACACCCGCCGCGATGTCGACGAACTCGCGGGGTCGCTGGCGCACTACGGTTTCGACGCGCTCGCCCTGCATGGCGACATGGAACAGCGCGACCGCGAGGAAGTGCTGGTGCGGTTCGCCAATCGCAGCTGCAACGTGCTCGTCGCCAGCGATGTCGCGGCCCGCGGCCTGGACATCGACGACATCGGCGCCGTGGTCAATTTCGAGCTGCCCACCGACGCCGACACCTATCTGCACCGCGTCGGCCGCACGGGGCGCGCGGGACGGCCGGGGCTGGCGCTGAGCCTGGCGACGCCCAGCGAGCAGGCGCGCGCGGAACCGATCCAGGCACGCCTGGGCCGCACGCTGCACTGGGAGCGCGTCGCCCCCCTCGCCGGCCGCACCCCGCAAGCCACGGCCGCGCCCATGGCGACGTTGCGGATCGATGCGGGACGCACCGACAAGCTGCGCCCAGGCGACATCGTCGGCGCCCTCACCGGCGAAGCCGGGCTGCACAAGGACGCCATCGGCAAGATCGACGTCTACCCGACCCGCAGCTACGTGGCCATCGACCGGGGCCAGGCCGACAGGGCGCTGGCCGCCCTGCGGACCGGCAAGATCAAGGGGCGGCGTTTCCGGGTCGCGCCGCTCGGGCCCTGACGCGTCGGGTCAGCGCGGCGGGGCAATGCGGCGATAGCGTGCCTTGGCCAGTTGGTGCAGCCCGTAGGCGAGCAGGCCCAGCCCGACGATCCCCAGCAGCCAGCCGTGGTCGAGCATCGACAGCACCTCGCCGGTGTCGGCGGCCTCCGCGGCCCGGTAATGCCGGCCCGCGTTGAACACGAACCAGCCGATCGGCAGCATGACTGCGCCGCGCGCCGCGGTGCCGAAGCGTCCCAGCAGGTGGACCTGGCGTGACACGCGCGGGTCCACTCCCATGTGCTTGTCGACATCACCGCGCCACCCCTTGAGGACCTGGTGCACGCCATAGGCGACGATGACCGCGCCCGCGACCATCACCAGCAGGGCACCGAACGGCTGCCCGAGCACCTTCGCCACCCAGACTTCCGTGCCCTCCTCCTCCGTCGAGCCGCCGCGCGCGAGCTGCCATGCGCCGAGCGCCAGCGAACCGTAAACCAACGCGCTCAGCGCATAGAACAGCCGCATGCCGATCCGCCCGCCGTCGCCGGGGTGCTCGGGATCGAGTACCGCCTGCACCACGCGCCAGGCCACGTGGCACAACAGGCCGAACGCGATGGCGTACAGCATCAGGCGTCCGCCCTGTTCGTCCGCCAGCGTGGCCAGCGCGCCTGTCGCGCCTTCGGGCTGGCCCACGGCCGCGGCGGCCTCGAAGGCAAGCCAGCCGATGAGGATGTAGACGATCCCCTTGGCCGCATACCCGATCCGCGCGAGCGGCGGCACCCAGCCCGCCGCCTGGTCCAGGTGGTCTTTCGCGTTCCGTGCAGCGCCATGCGCCATGGCGGGTCACTCCCGTTCGTCGAAAGGACCATTGTCTGCAATGCGGGCGTCCGTGATGGGTGAACGGGCGGCCCCTCGCACGAGCACCCTGACCTCGACTTAACCTTGCCGGGTGCATCGTGGCCGCCCGACCGGAGTGGGGCCAGCCATGGGTTACGTCGACGGGTTCGTCATCGCGGTGCCCACCGCCAACAAGCAGAAGTTCGTCGACCACGCCAACCAGTTCGACGGACTGTTCCTCGAGTTCGGCGCGACGCGGGTGCTGGAGTGCTGGGGCGACGACGTGCCGGCCGGCAAGCAGACCGACTTCCAGCGCGCGGTGCAGGCCAAGGACGACGAGGCGGTCGTCTTCTCATGGGTCGAATGGCCCGACAAGGCCACGCGCGACAGCGCCATGAAGAAGATGATGGACGACCCGCGCATGGACCCGGCAAAGAACCCGATGCCTTTCGACGGCATGCGGATGATCTACGGCGGGTTCCAGCCGATCCTGGAAATCAAGGCGTAGCGCATGCGCGCGCGCGTGCCTGCCGCCTGTCTGGTCCTGCTGGCGGCCTGCACGACGGCCACCGCGCCGGTCCCACCCCCGGGCGACGGCACCGATGCCCTGGCCCAGGTCGGCCGGTGGGCCCTGCAGGGCGCGACCGACGCCGGGGGCGCCCGCATCGACGCGGCATTCCCCGGCGGAAGCGCCGCGCACACGCTGTCCTTCGATGGCGGCAAGGTCGCGCTCGAAGGGGGATGCAACCACATCGGCGGCGACTACCGGCTGGACGCGCGCGGCCGCCTGGTCATCGGCCCCCTGCATTCCACGCTGATGGCCTGCGCGGAAACGGGCCGCATGGAAGCCGACGCCGCGGTATCGGCCCTGGTGGAGGGCACGTCCGAATGGCGGATCGCCGAAAGCTGGCCCGAGCAACTGTTCCTGGACCATGCGGACGGGCGCAGCAGCCACTGGGTCGCCGTCCGCTAGTTTCCGCTTGTTCAGCTAACTGACCACGCGTTGGCGCGCCGACGACGCGCATGCGGTTGTTATGTGCGTTCCCGTACATACGACCCTGAATGCGGACCCGAGAATGCATGGGCCGACAGGGACGCCGCAGCGCATGACGAAGCCACAGGACTGGAAAACCACCAACCGCCTGCTCGACCAGTTGCCGGACGACGTCTGCGACCGGGTCGGCCCGCACCTGCAGCGCGTGCCGCTGGTGGCCGGCAAGGTGCTGTACGAATCCTCGGCGCAGCAGGGCCACATCTATTTTCCCCGGACCGGCGTCGTGTCCCTGCTCTACGTGATGGACGACGGCGTCACCGGCGAGATCGCGATGGTCGGCAACGAGGGCGCAGTCGGCATTGCAGTCCTGGTCGACAGCATGGCGACACCGACCCGCGCGGAAGTGCAGATCGACGGCGAAGCCTGGATGCTGAAGTCGGAGATGATCGACGCGGAGTTCAAGCGCGGCGGCGCGTTCCAGCTGATCCTGCTGCGCTACACGCAGCTGATGCTGAGCCAGATGGCGCAGGCGGTGATCTGCAACCGGCACCATTCGGTCGAGAAGCAGCTGTGCCGATGGCTGCTGCTGGCCTGCGACCGCGCGAACTCCGAGCGCCTGCAGCTGACCCAGGAGGCCATCTCCAACCTGCTGGGCGTCCGGCGCGAGGCCATTTCCGAAGCCGCCAGCCGCTTGCAGGACGCGAAGCTGATCGCCTACAGCCGCGGCAACATCCAGTTGCTCGACCGCGACGGCCTGGAGGCGCGCAGTTGCGGTTGCTACCGGGCCGTGCGCGACGAGCAGGCGCGGATGATGAAGAGCCTGCGGGACCCCTGACCCGGCCCATTCATATGTGCGGGAACGCATGGAACGAGACCCCCGTCACGCTTTAGGCTCCGATGCGGGGAGGTGCCCATGGAAGTCGCGCTGTATCGGGGTCGTGGAGCCGAAATCGTGCTGGTGCACGCGTCGATGCGTCCGCCGCGGCGCGCCGAACAATGCCATGGCCCCCTGCGTTTCCTCGACACCACGCAAGTGGACGCGTCCGTCCTTGCCGAATCCTGGCCGGAGTTCTCGGACCAGATCCAGCGCCACGCGTTCGTGGTCCTCGACGAGAACGATGCCTTGCGCCTGCTCGGGCGCGAACCGGTCAGACCCTTGCGGACTTCCACCCTCCCCGGCTGAAGAGCCACAGGGTGAACAGGCCGACACCGGTCTCGGACACGAACACGCCCCAGAACACGCCGGTCTGCGCCCAGTCCAGCTGCAGCGCGAGATACCAGCACAGGGGAATCTGGATCATCCAGAAGAAGACCAGGTTGATCCAGGTCGGCGTGGCCGTGTCGCCGGCGCCGTTGAACGCCTGCACCGCCACCATCCACCAGCCGTAGACGAAGAACGAGTACGACAGGATCCGCAGCCACTCGCTGCCGATGGCAACCACCGCGGGATCCGCGCTGAAGAACCCCACCAGCCCGGCAGGGAAGAAGAAGAACAGGGCCGACACCCCGACCAGGTACGCCATGTTGTACCAGCCGATGTGCCAGACGGACGACTCCGCGCGCCCGGGTTCGCCGGCGCCGAGGTTCTGCCCCACCAGGGTGGCGGCCGCGTTCGACATGCCCCATGCCGGCATGATCATGAACATCATGATGCGGATGGCGATGGTGGCCGCGGCGACCGCCTCGCTGCCGATGTTGGCCAGGATCCGGATCAGGAAGATCCACGAGGTCATCGCGACGATCATCTGGCCGATGCCGCCCAGCGAGGTCCGCACGATGTTGCCCATCACCGGCCAGTCCGGGCGCAGTTGCGAGCGCAGGACGCGGATGTGCTCGCCGCCGCGGAACAGGATCCACAGCTGCATCGCCACGCCGGTGCCGCGGCCGATCACCGTCGCGATGGCCGCGCCCTCCACGCCCATCGCGGGGATCGGCCCCCAGCCGAAGATGAGGATGGGATCGAGGATGATGTTCAGGCCATTGGCTACCCACAGCACGCGCATCGCGATGGCCGCGTCGCCCGCGCCGCGATAGATCGCGTTGATCACGAAGAGCAGCATCACCACGACGTTCCCGCCCAGTGCCCAGCGCATGTAAGGAACGCCATGCGCCAGCGTCTCCGCGTCGGCACCCATCAACGCGAGCAGTTCCGGCGCGAACAGCACGCCGGCGATCGCGAACGGCAACGAGCCGAGGATCCCGAGCGCGATCGCCTGCACGGCGGCACCGCCCGCGGCCTCCTGCCGTCCTTCGCCCACGCGCCTGGCCACGACCGCGGTCACGGCCATCGCCAGTCCCATCGCCACCGAGTACAGCAGGTACATCAGGCTCTCGGTCAGGCCCACCGCGGCGACCGCCGAGGGACCGAGCTTGCCGACGAAGAAGATGTCGGCGACCGCGAACAACGACTCGAGCACCAGTTCGAGCACCATCGGCACGGCGAGCAGGAACACGGCCCGCCGGAGCGGGATCTTCGTGTAGTCGGCGCCGGTGCCGCGAATGGCGTCGCGGAGGCTCCGCCACAACGACGGGTCGGGCGGCGGGGCGTCCTGGGTGGCGGGGGGATGCGAGGTCACGTGGGGCCTGCCTGCGGCGCGCGAAGGGGCGGATGGTAGACGACCCGTCCGCGCGGGAAGTCAGCCGAACGCGTCGCCGACGATGTCCGTCGATGGTTTCGAGAAGTGTTCCTGCAGGTACTTCTCCCCTTCGTCGCAGAACAGCGTCACGACCGTGCGCAGTTCCGGGTTCTGCTCGCGCACGCGACGGGCTGCCACCAGGTGCGCGCCGGAACTCGGGCCGCACAACAGGCCGTGCCGGCGCGCCAGGCGACGCATCTCGGCAACGGCCTCGCTGCTGTCCACCGACAGCGTCGAATCCACCAGCGACGCGTTGCGCGCGAAGATCCCCGGCACGAAGCCGTCGGAGATGCCCTCGATCTCGTGCGTGCTGACCTCGCCGCAGAGGATGGTCTGCGACTCGGACGGCTCCATGGCGAACAGGCGCACCGCGGGATTGGCCGCGCGGAACGCCTGCCCCACCCCGATCAGCGTGCCGCCCGTGCCGACGCCCATCACCAGCGCGTCCGGCACCCGGTCCCCCAGCTGCGCAAGGATCTCCGGGCCGAGGATCTCGCGGTTCTCCTCGATGTTGTATTCGGACTCGAACTGGGCCGGCGCGAAGTAGCCGGGCTGTTCGCCCAGGCGCCTGGCTTCTTCCAGCGCCGCGTTGACGTGGAAGTGGCCGACGAACTTCACCTCGGCACCGTAGGCGCGCGAGATCGCCACGCGCTCGTTGGACAGGCCTTCGGGCATCACCACCAGCATCCGGTAGCCCTTCACCGCCGCCACCATCGACAGCGCGTTGCCCGTGTTGCCGCTGGTGGCCTCAACGATCGTGTCCCCGGGCTTCAGCACGCCGGCGGCCTCGGCCTTCTCGAGCATGTACCAGGCGATGCGCGCCTTGATCGAACCCGAGGGATTCATGAACTCGAGCTTGGCGAAGACGCCGTCGATCTCCAGCAGCGGCGTGTCACCGATGGCGTCGAGGATGGATCGCGAAATACCCGCGTAGCGCATGCCGTCACTCCCTGGTGGCAGGCGCGCCCGCCGCGATTTCCCGCAGGGCGCGTTCGAAGACCTCGACCGGCTGACCGCCGGAGATCAGGTGCTTGCGTTCGATGATGACCGCCGGCACGGCGCGGATGCCGTTCTGCTGCCAGAAGCCCTCGATGGTGCGGACGTCCCTTGCGTACTCGTCGGACGCCAGGATCTCGCGCGCACGATCGGCCGGAAGCCCGGCCTTGCCCGCGATCGCGGCGAGGGTTGCGTGGTCCGACACGTCCAGCCCATCGGTGAAGTAGGCCCGCAGCAGCGCATGCTTGAGTTCGCGTTGCCGGCCCTCCCCGTCGGCCCAGTGCAGCAGCCGGTGGGCATCGAAGGTGTTGTAGATGCGGCGCCGCCGGTCCATGTCGAAGGTGAAGCCCAGTGCCGCGCCGCGCGCCACGATCGCGTCCTGGTTGGCCGCGAGCTGTTCCGCGGGCATGCCGTACTTGCGCAGCAGGTGCTCGGCCGCGTCCTCGCCTTCCGGGCCCAGCTGCGGGTTCAACTCGAACGGGTGCACGTGGATGTCGGCCTCGACTTCGCCGCGCGTGCGTTCCAGCGCCTGCTCCAGCGACGCCAGGCCCACGGCGCACCACGGGCAGACCACGTCGGACACGAAGTCGATGCGCAGGCGGGTCGGGGCCGCGGCGCTGTCACCCATTGGCGGGCTCCCTGTCCGGGCCCAGCGTCCAGCTCGGCGGGTCGCTGGCGGGGAAGCTCTGCTCGCTTTCGAAGTCGACGAGGGCTTCCTGTTCGATGCGTTCCTCCGCGGTCTGGGGCGCCCGGCCGGGCGGCTTGCTGGCGGGCTTTCCTGGTGTCGTCGTCATTGCGTTCCCCTCGTGGGTCCTCCGGCCTTTTTACGCCAACGGGCGTTAAACGGGGGCGAGATCCGGCCGTACCTTGTCGATTCCGGGCCCGCTCGTTCGTCGGACCAGGTGAGGGCTCCTCCTCTTCCACGGGAAACGACCATGGCCAACAACACCGTCCGCCTCCACCGCGTGCTCACCGCCCCGCCGGAGCGCATCTACCGCGCCTTCCTCGACGCCGCCGCCCTCGCCAAGTGGCTGCCGCCCAACGGCTTCACCTGCACCGTGCACGAGCTCGACGCGACCGTCGGCGGCAAGTACCGCATGTCGTTCACCAACTTCTCCACCGGCAACGGCCACTCGTTCGGTGGCACCTACCTGGAGCTGGTGCCGAACGAGCGCATCAGGAACGACGACCGCTTCGAGGACCCCAACCTGCCCGGCACGATGATCACGACGGTCACGCTGAAGCAGGTGTCCGTCGGGACCGACGTGCAGATCGTCCAGGAAGGGATCCCGGACGCGATTCCGGTCGAGGCGTGCTACCTGGGCTGGCAGGAATCGCTGGTGCTGCTCGGGAAGCTGGTGGAGCCGGAGATTCCCGACGAGGGGGCGCCCGCCTAGGGACGCCACGCGGGCGCCTCGAACGCTTCCACCAGGAAGTCGACGAGGCGCCGCGTCTTCATCGGCAGGTGCTTGCGCGTTGCGTAGACGGCGTGGATGCCGAGGTCGATCGAGCGGTAATCCGGCATGAGCTCGACCAGCGTTCCCGCCTGCAGGTCGGGGCCGACCAGGAAATCCGGCTGCAGGATGATGCCCTGGTGCTCCAGCGCGGCGATGCGACAGGTGTCGCCGCTGTTGGTGTGGATGCGTGGTTGCACGCGCACCGCCACTTCCCCGTCGGGACCGGCGAAGCGCCAGTCGTCGCCCGTGGTCCAGTAGCTGTAGGCCAGCACCTGGTGGTCGACGAGTTCGCGCGGCTGCGTCGGCGTGCCATGGGCCGCCAGGTAGCCGGGTGACGCGCAAAGCACGATCCGCGTGGTGGCCAGGCGCCGGCTGACCAGCTGGGAATTCGCCAGCGGGGTGATGCGGACGGCGAGGTCGTAGCCCTCGTCGACGAGGTCCACCACGCGGTCGTTGAGGGTGATGTCCAGCGACACCTTCGGGTGGGCCGCGGTGAAACGCGGCCACAGCGGCGCCAGGTGCAGGTTGCCGAAGGTCACCGGCGCGTTGATCCGCAGCAGCCCGGTCGCCTCGCCGCCCCTGGACGCGGTTTCCGCCTCGAGCGCCTGCAGCGCCTCGACCAGTTCGCCCGCGCGGGCGTGGAACCGCTGGCCGTCGTCGGTGAGCGACAGGCGGCGGGTGGTCCGGTGCAGCAGCCGGACCCCCAGCCGCTGCTCGAGCTCGGCCACGTGGCGCGACACGGCGGCCTTGGACAGGCCCAGCGCGTCCGCCGCCCCCACGAAGCTGCCGGCCTTGACCACCGCCAGGAAGCTGTTGAGTTGCTGGGGATCGAGCATCTGGATTGTTCCGCTATATCGAACAGTAATTCACTCTATCCCATGTTTATCCCATCCGCACGGGCCAATAGAGTGGTTGCACCCCACCCCTTCAGGACCCGACTCATGAACGCTTATCTCTCGCTGCCCGGCCGCATCGGCCTGTCACTGATCTTCATCATTTCCGGCTGGGGCAAGATCGCCGGCTTCGAAGGCACCCAGGGCTACATGGAATCCATGGGCGTCCCCGGCGGGCTGCTGCCGCTGGTGATCCTGCTCGAACTGGGCGGCGGCCTGGCGATCTTCGCCGGCCTGTTCACGCGCTGGACCGCCATTGCGATCGCGGGCTTCTCGCTGCTCGCCGCGGTGCTGTTCCACGGCAACTTCGCGGATGCCACGCAGTTCGTGCCGTTCTGGAAGAACGTCGCGCTCGCCGGCGGCTTCCTGATGCTTGCAGCCAACGGCCCGGGTGCGCTCAGCCTGGACGCGCTGCTCGCACGCCGCCGCACCCTGGCGCCCGCGCTTGCCCATTGATGCCGTCCCACCTGCCGCGGGCGCAGCGCCCGCGGCATTCCTTCCATGCCAGGAGCCTGCACCGTGACCGCCCCTTCCCTGTTCGTTTCCCATGGTTCGCCGATGTTCGCGCTGGAGCCCGGCGTGCTCGGCCCGAACCTCGAAGCGATCGGCCGCGGCCTGGACGACGTGCGGGCCATCCTCGTCGTGTCGCCGCACTGGCGGACGCGCGGCGTGCGGGTCACAGGCACCGCGGCACCGGACACCATCCACGACTTCGGCGGCTTCCCCGCCGCGCTGTACGCGCTGCAGTACACGCCACCCGGCGCGCCGGAGCTCGCGGACGAGGTGGCCGAACGACTGCGGGCCACGGGGTTCGATGCCGGCGTCGACCCGGGCCGGGGGCTGGACCACGGCGCCTGGGTGCCGCTGCGCTACCTGGCGCCACGCGCCGACATCCCCGTGCTGCAGGTCTCGCTGCCGCTCGGGATCGACCCGGCCGGCGCGCTGCGCCTGGGACAGGCGTTGGCGCCGCTGCGCGAGCGCGGCGTGCTGGTCATCGGCAGCGGCAGCCTGACCCACAACCTCTACGAGTTCCGCCAGCACGTGCGCGATCCGGAATACGCACACGCGTTCGCGGACTGGGTGGGCGAGGCGGTGGCCCGGCGCGACGTCGATGCGCTCGTCGACTACCGTGCGCGGGCGCCGTTCGCGGGCCGCGCGCATCCCACCGAAGAACACTACCTGCCGCTGCTCGTCGCACTCGGCGCGAGCCGTCCGGATGAACCAGGCGTGCTGGTTCGCGGCGGCATGACCGACGCGGTGCTATCCATGGATTCGTTCGCCTTCGGGATGCCCGCCGCATGATAATGGGCGGCTCACCGTCCTCCGGACCACCGCGATGCCCCCTCCTGCCGATGCCGGCCCGGCGGATGCCCCCGATCGCCTGCAGGCCGCCCTTGCCCTGCTCGAGGCGATCGTCGCCGACCGCAGCGTGCTGCAGCAGCTCGACACGGGCGATCGCGAGCGGCTGCTGCAGGCCGTCGCCCTTGTCCACCACCCGGAGCCTCGCGCCCGCCGCCGACAGGCCAAGGCGGACGCGCGCGAGCGCGCGAAGGAAAAGGCGCGCAGGACCGAAGAACTGTTGAACCGGACCGGCATCCGCACCCTGCGCGCCAAGCCGGTGTTCACCACCCCCAACTACTTCCCGCCGCAACCGCCGGGCCAGCACGACCCGCGCAACAATGCGACCGAGCCGGTCTCGCACAACGTATCGCCCGAGCTGCTGCACTGCTACGTGTGCAAGCAGAAGTACACGCGCATCCACCACTTCTACGACCAGCTGTGCCCGACGTGCGCGGAACTGAACTTCTTCAAGCGCACCGAGACCGCCGACCTGCGCGGGCGCGTGGCGCTGCTGACCGGCGGCCGGGTCAAGATCGGCTACCAGGCCGGGTTGAAGCTCCTGCGCGCGGGCTGCGAATTGATCGTGACCACGCGCTTCCCGCGCGACTCCGCCGCCCGCTACGCCGCCGAGCCCGACTTCGCCGAGTGGGGCGACCGGCTGGAAGTCTTCGGCCTGGACCTGCGGCACACGCCCAGCGTCGAGGCGTTCTGCGCGGAGCTGGTGGCCACGCGCACGCGCCTGGACTTCATCATCAACAACGCCTGCCAGACCGTGCGCCGCCCGCCCGCGTTCTACGCGCACATGATGGAAGGCGAGCGCGCGCTGCAGGGCAATGCGCACGCCCGGCAGCTCGTCCACTCCCCCGGGGTCGTCAACGCCGCCGAGCTGTCACAGGTGGCGCTGCTGCCCGATGAGCTGGTGGCGCAGGCGCACCTGTTCCCGGAAGGCCGGCTGGACCAGGACCTGCAGCAGGTCGACCTGCGCGGGCGCAACTCGTGGCGCCTGCAGATGGACGAAGTGCCGGCGGTCGAGCTGCTGGAGACGCAACTGGTCAACGCCGTCGCGCCTTTCATCATCAACGCACGCCTGAAGCCGCTGATGCTGCGCACGCCCGACGGCGAGGCGCCCACCCGCGACAAGCACATCGTCAACGTCTCGGCGGTCGAGGGCCAGTTCTACCGCAACTTCAAGACCACCAAGCACCCGCACACCAACATGGCCAAGGCCGCGCTCAACATGATGACGCGCACCTCGGCCGCCGATTACCACGGCGACGGCATCCACATGAACAGCGTCGACACCGGCTGGGTGACCGACGAGGACCCCGCCGAGATCGCCGCGCGCAAGATCATCGAGGAGCGCTTCCACCCGCCGCTGGACATCGTCGACGGCGCCGCCCGGATCGTCGACCCGATCATCCACGGGTTCAACACGGGCGAGCACGTGTGGGGGCAGTTCCTCAAGGACTACGCGCCGACCGACTGGTGAGTCGAGGGGCGGTTGACGCAGGTCAAGCTGCCCGGGGCGGGATCGCAGGACACTGCCGCCACTCCCCACGCTCGAGCCTTCCATGGCGACGACCCTGCCCGCCTCCCGCACCGTGGTCCTGCTGGCCGCGGCCCTCCTGGCCACGAGTACCGGCGCGGCGGCAGCGCCGGCCGACACCGACGGGTGGGATCTCAGCGGCGACCTGCGCGGCGGCTGGTTCGCCAGCGAGCGCACCGCGCGGGACGGCGCGGAGAGCGAACAGGACGCCTTCAACGCCCGCCTGCGCGTGGCGATGGAACGCGGCTTCGCCGACCGCTGGACCGTCCGCACCCGGCTGGCCGGCCGCTTCAGCAGCGACCAGGAAGGCAGCGACGTGTACCTGCGCGCCCATGCACCCACCCGCACCGGCACCGCGTTCGGCGACATCACCCTGGACGAGGCCTACCTCGGGTACCAGGCCCCCGATAACGGCTTGAAGTTCAAGGTCGGCCGGTTCCAGTCCGCGTTCGCGGTGCCCGGCGTGGCGTCCAAGGGCCTGGACCGCAACGACAGCCCCAACATCGACGTCAACTGGACCGACGGCGTGCACCTGGACCTGCCGGTCGCGGGCGGCTGGCGTGGCCACGTCATCGGGCAATACCGCCATCCCGAAGGCAGTGGCGCGGTCGCCCATGCGCCGCTGGACTTCAGCGACGACGGCAGCCGGGCCACGCTGTTCCTCGGACTGGAGAACAAGGCGCGCGTCGGCCCGGTCATCCAGCGGATGCTGTCGCTGACCTGGATGCCGCAAAGCCTGGCCGCACGCGGCCTGGCCGATCCCGCGCGCGAGGATTACATGGCGGTCGATGCGCGCATCGCTGCGGAGTGGCCGCTGCGCGACGGCGGCCCGCGCTTCGTCGCCGGCGCCGAGGTCGCCTACGCACCGCACACGCCGCTCGCGTCCGTCGCCGGGACCGGCGGCACCGGCGATGCGGGTGGCGTGGCCTGGCAGGTGCTGGCGAGCGTCTACGACTTCGCGCCGAAGCACCATATCGGCGTGGCCGTCGGACGCGCCGATGCCGGCTGGCTGCTGTCGCCGGACTACCGCCCCAACGACCGGTCCGCCGAAGTCCGGTACCAGTGGCAGTTCCTGCCGAAGACCTCGATGGAAGCGCGGTTCCGCGAGCGTCGCGAACTGGAATACCCGGGGACACGCGCCCGCGTGGACCGCGATGTCTACGTGCGGGTGAGCCACAAGTTCTGACCCGGCACGCGGCCGGGAAGCCAGTGGCCCGCGGGGATCAGCGGAAGGTGATCCCGGGTGACTCGTCGAGCTCGCCGTCGTCCCCCAGGATGGCGTACTTGCGGACGTCCGGGTCGAACAGCACCGCGATCTTCGCCGGCTCGCGGCGGATGAACTTGATCTCCCAGCCGAAGCGCTCCAGCGTATTGAGCGTGGCGAGCTGCGCGTCGTTGAGTTGCCGCTTCAGTGCCGACGAGCGTTCCTTCTCGGCGCGGCGACGTTCCTGGGCCTCGTTCATGCTCCCACCCCCGTGAGTCATGCACCCGGGCCCGGCCGGCCAGGGTGATCGAAGGGCCGGAGATTACCAAGAATGGCGCTCGCTGGCCGCCTTTCGCCATGGCACATGGCGCTGTCGGGCGACACCGGGACCGGCTCGTTGAGCGTGTCGCCGGAGAGGAGTAGCGTCGCGGGCTCCGATCACCCGGAGTCCGACATGCGCCGAGGCGCCGTCGCCGTCCTGTGCCTGCTTGCCCTGGGTGCCATCACCCCGGCAGCGAGCGCGCAGGACCTGCTGGTCACCCACGCCAGGCTGATCGACGGGACCGGCGCACCGCCGCGCGACGACGTCGACATCCTGGTCCGCGACGGGAGGTTCGTGTCAGTGGGCGCCGCGGGCGCGGTGGCCCGCCCACCCGGTGTGCGGGTGCTCGATGCGCGCGGACGCACCGTCATTCCCGGCCTGGCGGACATGCACGTCCACCTGTCGCGGGGTGCCCCATTGCCGCGCCGTCCCGACGAAACCCGGGTCGTGCTGGCACGCGAACTGTTCTATGGCGTCACCACGGTGCTGCAGCTGGGCGCCACCGATGGCGACATCGCGTCCATCCAGCGCCTCAAGGCCGCCAACCGCGAAGGCCCCGTCGTCTCGCCCTGGATCTACGGCACCGGCGGGCACCTCACGCTTCCCGGCACCCATCCGATCTACACCATCTTCCCGCCGCACCTGCGAGCCGAAGCCGACCGGCTGACTGCCGCCACGCCCGTCGACGCACCCGTCGACCTGGTCCCGCTCGGGATCGGCCTGTCGTTCGTCCGGACCGAACTCGCCGCCCGCACGGCCGTCGACCAGCGCGCGGCCGGCGGCATGGACGCCATCAAGGTCACCATCGAGTCAGGCCCGATGCCTTTCGGCGACGACCACCCGCTGATGGACGTCCCGATGGTGTCCGCCATCGTCGACCAGGCACGCGGCCACCAGCTGCCGGTCTTTGCCCATGTCTCCTCGCCCGCCGAGCTGGACATCGCCATCGCGGGCGGGGTCGACGCCGTCGTGCACACCGTCATCGACCGGCCGTTGCCCGACGCCGGCGTCGCCACGCGCATCGCGGACGCGGGGCTGCACGTGGTGCCGACCCTCACCCTCAACGACGGCGCGGTCGAATTCCTGACGGCGCCCGGTTACATGGACGACCCCTTCTTCCGCGCGACCGTGTCCGATGCGGAGATCGCGGCGCTCAAGGGCGATTTCGCGGGGATCTGGGTCCGCAACTGGGACATCAATGCCGGACCCGACGGCACGGACCGGCCAGCCGCCATGCGCCGGCACCGGGCCGACGTGCTGCGCAGCGTGGGCGAGATGCACGCCGCCGGCGTCCCGATCGTCGTGGGCACCGATACCGGCAACCCCTTCGTCTATCCCGGCTACAGCGTGCACCGCGAACTCGAGCTGCTCGTCCAGGCGGGGCTGACGCCCGCCGAAGCGATCACCGCCGCGACCCACCGCGCCGCACAGATGCTGGACGCCGCCGACGAGTTCGGAAGCATCGCACCGGGCAGGCGCGCGGACCTTGTCATCCTCGACCGCGACCCGCTCGCCGACATCCGCAACACACGCAGCATCGCCGAGGTAGTGGCACGCGGCGTGGTGATCGATCGCGGGGCCTTGCCGGTGGGTGGCGAGTAGCCGCCCTTCAGTCGTCGAGCTGCGCGGTCGCGCGACTCTGCACGAAGTCCG
>JAKFFJ010000087.1:0-2011 GCA_036675265.1 Luteimonas sp. | reverse complement strand
CCTGGCGCATGACCGCGCGCGCGGAGTTCTCGTCGTCGAGCAACAGCGCGGTGCCGACGAACAGCGTCACCACCAGCAGCGACAGCGCCACGGCCGCCGCGCGCAATGCGCCGCGGCGCCAGCTGGTGAGCACCAGCAAGGTCGCCGCCCCGACGCCCGCCAGCAGCCACCACAGCGTGTCGGCGGCAGGCGCGAGCCCGCGCTCGGCTTCCAGCTTCAGTTCGAAATGCGGTTCCCCCAGCAACGCCGCCACGCCGGCGCCGACGAACGCGATGCCAAGCACGGCGACCAGCGCCAGCAAGCAGCCGCGGAAGCGCGTCGATCCGCTGATTCCATCGAGGTACGGGGCCGCCGCCACTGCGACCATCGGCAGCATCGGAAGGATGTACATGTCGCGCTTGCCCGGACTGGCGCTGAAGAACAGCAGCACCAGCAGCGCCCATCCGAGCGGCAGCCACACCTTCGCATCGCGCGCGCGCAATGCCGCGCGCCAACGCGGCAGCAGCCACGGCAAGGCGAGCGAGAACGGCAGCCAGAAGCCGGCGATCACGCCGAGGAAGTACCAGGGTGGTTGCTGGTGATGCCAGGCGCTGGTGTAGCGGGTCGCGGTCTGGTGGAACAGCAATTCGTCGAGATAGGCGCGTTGCCCCGGATCGCCGCTGGTCAACGCCGACACCAGCATCGGAACGAACCACAGCGCGATCGCGCCGAGGAATGCGAGCGCGCCGGCCGACCAATGCCAGGCATGCCCCGAACCGGCATGCTTCGAACCGGCATGCCCCGAACCAACGCGATCCGGTCCCGGCACCACCAGCCCGGGCCAGCGTTGCCAACGCATCAACGCATACGGCAGCAACACCAGCAGCGCGAGGAAACCGACGCCCTTGCTGATCACGCCCAGCCCGGCGGCGAAGCAGCCCAGCCAGTACCAGCGCCAGTTCGGACCGAGCAACACGTGCCGTGCGACGCCGTACACGCCGAGGGTGATGAAGAACACCACGCTTGGATCGATCTGCGCGCGCTTGGCCTGGTAGATGAATTGCGCAGACGCCAGCACCGCGATCGCCGCCCAGAGTCCGGCGCGATGCGACCACAGTCGTCGTGCCAGGTCATAGGCCAGGCACAGCGTGCCCAGGGCGGCCAGCAACGACGGCAGCAGGAAAGCCCAGGTCCAGTCACGCACCACGGCATACGCCGCGCCGAGCAACCAGAAATACAGTGGTGGCTTGTCCGGATACAGCTCCTGGCCGCGATGCGGGAACAGCCAATCGCCCGACTCCCACATCTGCCTGGCGACCAGCACGAAGCGCGGTTCGTCGGCGGGCCATGGATCGCGCAGGCCGATGCCCGCCGCGAGGATCACCAAGGCCATGGCGAGGAACCAGAACAGTTCGCGGCGCTGTTCGGAAACGTGCGTCATCGGGACGGGCTTCGTGGGACAAGCTTCATCGGCCGCGCACGATAGCGCAGCGGTGGTTACGCGTGCTTGCGCAGCCGTACATAAAAGAATCCGTCCATGCCGTCCTCCCCGGGCAATCTCTGCCGGCCAGCACCACCGCTCCCGAACGTTACTTCGCGGCCGTAGCGTGCATCGAGTGCTTCGGCATGCGCATCCGGCGTGCGTGCGAGGAAGGCATCGACCTGATGCGCGTTCTCGTCGCGCAGGATCGAGCAGGTCGCATACAACAGCACGCCATCGGGTGCGAGCGTGCGCCACAACGCATCGAGCAGGCGCGCCTGGGTCGCGAGCAACGCCGCGAGATCGGTTTCGCGTCGATGCAGCAATACATCGGGCTGGCGGCGCACGATGCCGGTGGCCGAACACGGCGCGTCGAGCAGGATGGCGTCGTACGGCGTGCCGTCCCACCACGCACCGAGATCGCTGGCGTCGGCGGACCACAGCCGTGCCTGCCGCCCCAGCGCCAATCGAACGAAGGTGGCGCGCACCTTGTCCAGGCGCGCGGCGTCGACGTCCAATGCGGTCAAGCGCAGCGAAGGGTCGCGTTCCAGC
>JAKFFJ010000071.1:0-12733 GCA_036675265.1 Luteimonas sp. | reverse complement strand
ACCGAGGATCGCGAAGATGTCGTCTTCCTTCACCACCAGGTAGTCGGTGCCGTCGAGCTTGACCTCGGTGCCGCTGTACTTGCCGAACAGCACCTTGTCGCCGGCCTTGACCTTCGGCGCGCGGACGCTGCCGTTGTCCAGGGCCTTGCCCTCGCCGACGGCGACGACCTCGCCCTTGATCGGCTTCTCGGTCGCCGAATCCGGGATGACGATGCCACCGGCGGACAGCTTCTCTTCTTCCATGCGCTTGATGACCACGCGGTCGTGGAGCGGCTTGATGTTCATTGCGACCCTCGCAAGTGATTGAATGGACGGGGAAAGGGCGGCGATGTTAGCAGTCCCCTATCGAGACTGCCAACGACCGGCGCAAACGAAAGCCCGGCTGCAGCCATGCAACTGCGCGGGACCGTCCACAGATGGGGGGCGGGCGCGCCGATTCAAGGGCGGGGCGCGAACAAGGGACGCGGACAAAAAAAAGCGCGCACCCAGGGGGGAATGCGCGCTCAGGGTCGATTCTCCCGGGCACGCGCGGACGCCCCCGGCTTTCCGTATCGGCCACACCTCGCGGTGCAGCGTCGACGTCCGTGTCGACGGCGCGAGGATGCATGGGCCGAACCCCAATGGACATAGGGACTTGGACGCGTGGGTGCTAGTTGCACTAGCACCTTTCGCGCCAAGTGGCGGCAATGTGCGGATTTGATAGCCTTTTCGACGAAAGGCTATTGAAAGTAGACAACTTGGGGCTAGTATCGATCACCCCGTGAGCAGCGGTAGCCACGCCGGAGGCACCCACCGATGAACCAGGACAGCGTCCTGTCGGGCCACGCCACCGGCGCGGCGCACCGGATCCGGGTGGCACGCCGCAGCGCCGGCCTGTCGCAGACCCAGCTGGCCGCGGAACTGGGCCTCCAGCGCAGTGCGGTCAGCCATTGGGAGGCCCAGCGCGGCAAGCCGAGCATGACCCACCTGCGCCAGCTCGCCCTGCTCACCGGCGTGCATTTCGAATGGCTGGCGACCGGTCGCGGCGCCATGTCGCCGTCGGCGGAGGCGCGGCTGGACGAAGTGGTCGCGGTGGACGCGGTGCTGGTCGACGACCCGATGGAACGCCGCCTGCTCGCCGCCTACCGCGACGCCCCCGTGCAGGCCCGCGTGCCGCTGGTGGAACTGGCCGAGCAACTGGCGGGCCAGCGCGGCCGCCCGCGCCATCGGCCGGGCCCCGGCGAGGAAACCTGACGTGCGCGCGATAGGCTATGCAGCGTGACCAACGCGCCCGTCCTTGCGTGCTTCTGCACCTGCCCCGACGCCGACTCCGCCGCGCGCATCGCCGATGCGCTGGTCGAGGCGCGGCTGGCCGCGTGCGTGAACCAGGTGCCGGGGCTGCGGTCGGTGTACCGCTGGGAAGGCGCGATCGAGCGCGCCGACGAGGTGTTGCTGGTCGCCAAGACGACCCGCGACCGGCTCGATGCCCTGACCGAGCGGATCCGCGAACTGCATCCCAATGAACTGCCCGAAGTGATCGCGTTCGAAGTGGCGGGCGGCCTGGCCGCCTACCTGGACTGGGTCGCCGAACAGACCCGCGACGGCTGACCGATGTCGACGCCCACCTTCCTGCGCCGCTTGCGTGGCGGCGCGCTCGCCTTGTTCGCGCTGGCCTGGTGCCTGCCGGCACCGGCCCTGGCCGCGATCGATCCGGACGACCTGCTGCCGGTCGACCAGGCGTTCGCGCTGACCGCCACCGCCCCCGAACCCGGGCGCATCGTGCTGCGCTGGCGCATCGCGGACGGCTACTACCTCTATCGCCACCGGATGGACGCGGACGTCGTCGACGGCGCCTTCCGCGCCGGCGCGCTGCAACTGCCGCCGGGCGAACGGCACGTCGACGAATTCTTCGGCGAGGTCGAGACCTACCGCGACGTCGTCGAGGCGGTGCTGCCCGGCAGCGGCGACGGCACGGTGACCCTGCAGGTGAAGTTCCAGGGCTGCGCGGACCTGGGCATCTGCTACCCACCGCAGCGGCGCGAAGTCACCGTCGCGGTGCCCACCGCCGCGGCGCCGGCCGCGGGCGGACTGCTGCAGCGCGCCGCGCGGCCGTCGCTGCTGGGTGCCGGCAACGAGCCGCTGCCCGAGGCGCAGGCGTTCGGCTTCGACGTGATCGCACGCGACGCGGACACGCTGCTGCTGCGCTTCGTGCCCGCGGAGGGCTACTACCTGTATCGCGATCGCACGTCGGTCGAACTCGCGGGATCGGGCGCGACCGCCACCGGCCTGTCCGCGGGCGCGTTGCAGTGGCCGCCGGGCACCCCGCACGAGGACGAATTCTTCGGCAGCACCGTCGTCTACTTCGAACCGGTCGAAGTGGCGGTGCCGCTGCGCCGCACGCGCGCCGGGGGCGGCGAACTGCAGGTCACCGCGCGCTTCCAGGGCTGCCAGGACGAAGGCATCTGCTACCCGCCGATGACCCGGACGGCCATGGTGACGCTGCCGGACGGTGCCCCGGCTGCGGCTTCGGAGCCGCGGCCCGCGACTCCTGCCCCCCCTGTAGGAGCGACGTCAGTCGCGACCGAAATCCCTGCAGACATCGAAGGCAATGCCGCAAGCGAAGTGCCAATCGCGGCTGACGCCGCTCCTACAGGTGCAGCCACACCCCCACCGCCAGCCGAGGACCAACGCCTCGCCGCACAACTCGCAGGCCAGGGCCGCGGCGTCGCACTGCTGCTGTTCCTCGGCGCGGGCCTGCTGCTCGCGTTCACGCCTTGCGTGTTGCCGATGATCCCGATCCTGTCCGGACTGATCGCCGGCGCATCGGCGGCCCACGGCGGCCGGCTCGGCACCGGGCGCGCGCTCGCGTTGTCGGCCGTCTACGTGCTGGCCAACGCACTGGTGTTCACCGCCGCGGGCGTGGTCGCCGGCCTGCTGGGGGCGAACCTGCAGGTGGCGTTCCAGCATCCGTGGGTCATCACCGCGTTCGCGGCGTTGTTCGTCGCGCTCGCGCTGTCGATGTTCGGGCTGTACGAACTGCAGTTGCCGCCGGCCCTGCGCGCGCGCCTGGGCGAAGTGGCCGATCGCCAACGCGGCGGCTCCTGGCCGGGCGTCGCCGCCATGGGCGCGTTGTCGGCGTTGATCGTCGGCCCGTGCGTCGCGCCGCCGCTGGCCGCGGCGGTGCTGTACATCGGGCAGACGCGCGACCCGGTGTTCGGCGGCGCGGCGCTGTTCGCGCTGGCGATCGGCATGGGCCTGCCGCTGCTGGCGTTCGGCGTCGCCGCCGGCCGCGGCCTGCCCACCTCCGGCCCGTGGATGACCGCGGTGCAGCGCGTCTTCGGCTTCGTGTTCCTGGGGCTGGCGGTGTGGATGCTGTCGCGGATCCTGCCGGGCCCGGCGTCGCTGGCGCTGTGGGGCGTGCTCGCGCTGGGCGCCGCGGCCTGGGCGTTCGGGCTGGCGAAGCCGGATGCCCGCGCGCGCACCCGTCTGTTGGCGCGCTTCGCCGGCCTGGCGCTGCTCGTGGTGGGCGCCGTGCAGCTGGTCGGCGCGTGGACCGGCGGCAACGACCCCTTGCGCCCGCTCGCAGCGATCTCCGGCGAACCGGCACGCAAGCTCGAGTTCCGGATGATCAAGTCGGTGGACGACCTCGACCGCGAGGTCGCCGCGGCGCGCGCCGCCGGCCGGCCGCTGCTGTTCGACTTCTATGCCGACTGGTGCGTGTCCTGCAAGGAGATGGAGAAGTACACCTTCACCGAACCGCAGGTGCACGAGGCGCTCGCCGGCGCCGTGCTACTCAAGGCCGACGTCACCGCCAACGATGCGGTCGACCAGGCGCTGATGCGCCGGTTCGGGATCGTCGGGCCGCCGGCCACGCTGTTCTTCGTCGACGGTACCGAGCGGCGCGACCTGCGCCTGTACGGGTTCGAGGACGCCGATGCGTTCAGCGCGCGCGCGCGCCGCGCGACGGCGGAGCGGTGATGCAGGGGACGACGCGGGTCCTGCTGGTGGCGCTGGCGGCGGGTGCCCTTGGCGTGGTCGCGGCGCTCGCAATGCGCGGCCCGGGCCCGTTGCTGGGCACGGAAGTGGGCCAGCGCGCGGTGCAGGGCGTGCTGTCGGCCACCGCGCCGGAAGCGCCGGACGGGGTGCCGGTCGCGAAACGGGGGGATCGGGTGGCGCCCATGGTCCTGGAGACCCTCGCGGGCGGCGAGACGACCTTCCCCGCCCCGGGATCCGCCCGCCCGATCCTCGTCAACGTCTGGGCCAGCTGGTGCGGCCCCTGCATCGAGGAAATGCCGGAACTCGAGCGCTTCCACAGCGAACAGGGCGCCAACGGCGTGCAAGTCGTCGGCATCGCCCTGGATGACCGCGACGCGGTGGAAGCGTTCCTGCAACGCATCCCCGTGACCTACCCGATCCTGCTTGACGCCCCGGGCCCGGCCGATGCCGGCGTCCGGCTGGGCAATCCGGCGGGCGTGCTGCCCTATACGGCCCTGCTGGACGCCGACGGGCGGCTGGTCCGCCAGAAGATCGGCCCGTTCCAGCCCGGCGAAATCGAGGCCTGGGTCGCGGACCAGGTCGATCCCTGACTCAAACAAACGCTTAAATCCCGGCGAACGTCGGCGAACAGGTGCGTAACGCACTGGACACCCCCGGATCGTTCGCGCAGACTGCCCGTCCTTCCACGATGGCCGCACACGGATGGCGCAGCTGCTGGTCCTGCATGGTCCCAACCTCAACCTGCTCGGCAGCCGCGAGCCGGAGGTCTATGGCCACGCGACCCTGGCGCAGATCGAGGGCGAGCTGAAGGCCGCGGCCAGCGCCGCCGGCCACGCACTCGAAAGCCTGCAGTCCAACGCCGAGCACGTCCTGGTGGACCGGGTGCAGGCCGCGCGCGACGACGCCACCGCCTTCATCCTGCTCAACCCCGCGGCATTCACCCATACCTCGGTGGCGCTGCGCGACGCGCTGGCGGCCGTGGCGATCCCCTTCATCGAAGTCCACCTGTCCAATCCCCACGCCCGCGAGCCCTTTCGCCACCAGAGCTATTTCAGCGACCTGGCCGTCGGCGTCGTCGCCGGCTTCGGCGCCGACAGTTACCGCTATGCCCTGCAGGCGGCGATTGCGCACTTGAACCGCGAGCCCGCCTGACCCACCGCCAGACACCAGTAGAGGCCCACATGGACCTGCGCAAGATCAAGAAGCTCATCGACCTGCTGGAAGCGTCGAACCTCTCCGAAATCGAGATCAAGGAAGGCGAGGAGTGCGTGCGCCTGGCACGCGCGCCGCGGGCCGGCGCACCGTCGGCCGCACCCGTCCACGTGGTGCACGAGGCGCCCCGCGCCATGCCGATGCAGTCCCCGGTCGACGCGGCCACCGGCGGGTCGGGCGAGGCCCCGGCCAGCGCGGCGCTGCCCGACGGCGACGTCATCCGTGCGCCGATGGTCGGCACCTTCTACACCTCGCCCTCGCCCGACAAGCCGCCGTTCGTCACCGTCGGGCAACAGGTCAAGGCCGGCGACACGCTCGGCATCATCGAGGCCATGAAGATGTTCAACCCGATCGAGGCCGAGGTGTCGGGCACGGTGGTCAAGGTGATCGCCGAGAACGGCCAGCCGGTCGAGTTCGACGAACCCCTGTTCGTGATCGCGTGACCCGTCCGATGCTCGACAAAGTCGTCATCGCCAACCGCGGCGAGATCGCGCTGCGCATCCTGCGCGCCTGCCACTCGCTCGGCATCCGCACCGTCGCGGTGCATTCCACCGTCGACCGCAACCTCAAGCACGTGGCGATGGCCGACGAGTCGGTCTGCATCGGCCCCGCGCCGTCGGCCGGCAGCTACCTCAACATGCCGGCGATCATCGCCGCGGCCGAGGTCACCGACGCGCAGGCGATCCACCCCGGCTACGGCTTCCTCAGCGAAAACGCGGCCTTCGCCGAGCGCGTGGAGCAGTCCGGCTTCATCTTCATCGGGCCGAAGGCCGACACCATCCGCCTGATGGGCGACAAGGTGGAGGCGATCCGCGCCATGAAGGAAGCCGGCGTGCCCTGCGTGCCCGGCAGCGGCGGGCCACTCGGCGACGATGCGGACACCAACGCGAAGATCGCCAGGGAGATCGGCTACCCGGTCATCGTCAAGGCCGCCGGCGGCGGCGGCGGGCGCGGCATGCGCGTGGTGCACACCGAGGCGCACCTGCACAACGCGATCGCCACGACCAAGACCGAAGCCAAGGCCGCGTTCGGCAACGACATGGTCTACATGGAGAAGTTCCTGGAGAACCCGCGCCACGTGGAGATCCAGGTGCTGGCCGATGGCCAGGGCAACGCCGTGCACCTGGGCGAGCGCGACTGCTCGATGCAGCGCCGCCACCAGAAGGTCGTCGAGGAGGCACCGGCACCGGGCATCACGCCGGAACAGCGCGCCCAGATCGGCAAGGTCTGCACCGAGGCGTGCGTGCGCATCGGCTACCGCGGCGCCGGCACGTTCGAGTTCCTGTACGAGGACGGGCGCTTCTACTTCATCGAGATGAACACCCGCATCCAGGTCGAGCACCCGGTCACCGAGATGGTCACCGGCATCGACCTGGTGCGCGAGCAGCTGATGATCGCGGCGGGCCAGAAGCTGTCGCTGCGCCAGGCCGACATCGTCCTGGACGGCCACGCGATCGAGTGCCGCATCAACGCCGAGGATCCCGACACCTTCCTGCCAAGCCCCGGCCTGGTGGCGCACTTCCACGCGCCGGGCGGCCCGGGCGTGCGCGTGGACAGCCACATTTACGAGGGCTACCGCGTGCCGCCGAACTACGACTCGATGATCGGCAAGCTGATCGTGCACGGCCCGGACCGCCAGACGGCGATCTGCCGCATGCGCGTGGCGCTGAGCGAGATGGTGGTCGACGGCATCAAGACCAACATCCCGCTGCAGCAGCGGATCCTGGCCGACACCGGCTTCCAGCAGGGCGGCCAGAACATCCACTACCTCGAGAAGCGGCTGGCCGAGCGCAAGGACAAGTCGCTCTCGATCGGCTGACCGGACGAGCGACGCGCCGATGCCCTGGCTGGAACTGTCGTTGCCGTGCACGCGCGCCACGCAGCCGCGCGTGGAGCGTGCGCTGGAGGACGTGGGCGCCCTGGCGGTGACGCTGCTGGATGCCGACGCCGACACGACCGACGAGCAGGCGATCCTGGAACCGGGCGTCGGCGAGACGCCCTTGTGGGAGGACGTGGCGCTGTCCGCGCTGTTCGACGGCGAGACCGACCCGCTGGTGCTGCTGGCCGCGCTGGAAGCCTTCGACCCGGACCTGCGCTGGACCGAGGCCCGCTTCCGGCGCGTCGACGACGCCGACTGGGAGCGCGCGTGGATGGACCGCTACGTGCCGCTGCGGTTCGGCGCGCGCACCTGGATCGTGCCGTGGAACCGGGGGTTGCCGGAAGGCGCGGACGCGCCCGATGCGGCCGTGGTGCGGCTCGACCCCGGCCTGGCGTTCGGCTCCGGGACGCATCCCACCACGGCGCTGTGCCTGCGCTGGCTCGACGGGCTGGCGGCGGACGGCGCGCTCGATGGCGCCACGGTGCTCGACTTCGGCTGCGGCAGCGGGATCCTCGCGCTGGCCGCGCTGAAGCTGGGTGCCGCCCGGGCGGTCGGCATCGACAACGATCCGCAGGCGCTGCTCGCCACCGCGGACAATGCCGCGCGCAACGCCGTCGGCGACCGGATGCTGGTGGCCGCGCCCGGTGATGCGCCGGAGGGGCGCTATCCGGTGGTGGTCGCCAACATCCTGGCCGGTGCGCTGGATGCCCTGGCCGACACGCTCGCGGGGCACGTGGCGCCGGGCGGACGGATCGCGCTGTCCGGCATCCTGGCGGGGCAGGAAGGGCCGCTGCTCGAGCGATTCGGCGCATGGTTCGACCATCTCGCGGTTGCGCGCGAGGACGACTGGATCCGCATCGACGGCGTGCGCACCCGTCATTCCCGCGAAGGCGGGAATCCATGCGCGCCTGGATCCCCGCCTTCGCGGGGATGACGGTGTCGGCTTCGCGGGGATGACAGTGTCCCGAGAATGACCGTGTCGGCTTCGCGGGGATGACGGCGTCGCCCGTACACTTCCGGCCATGGCTTCCCGTCCCCGCCCCAGCTTCCTGCGCCCCGACCGCCACCCGCCGCGCCCGGCACTGCGCGAGCGCAGGCTCGTGCTCGCGGGCATCGCCATCCTCGCCGTCACCCTCGTGCTGCAGATCCTCCTGGCCGATCGCGCAACCCTCGCCGCGGATGCGCGCTGGCGCCCCGTGGTCGGCGGCCTGTGCAGCATCGTCGGGTGCACCCTGCCCCCGTGGCGCGAACCCGCGGCGTTCACCATGATCGAGCGCGACGTCCGCGCGCACCCGACCGCCGCCGGTGCCCTGCGGGTGTCGGCGACGTTCCGCAACGACGCGCGCTGGCCGCAACCCTGGCCCACGTTGATGCTCACCCTGTCGGACGTCGATGGCCGCGTCGTCGGCGCGCGTGCGTTCTCCCCCGACGACTACCTCGACGCCTCCGCGGCCGACAGCGTGCTCGCACCAGGACAACGCGCATCGGTCGCGCTCGACGTGCTGGAACCGGCGCCCGACATCGTCGCATTCACCTTCGACTTCCGCTGACGCCCCGGCACCCGGCCGCATCGCCCCCCGCATTGGCGCCCGCGCGGCAGCCGCGCTAGACTCGCTGCCCCGTCGCGGCAGCTGCCGACCTTGCGACGGAAGGCGCCATCCAGGGGAAGGTCTTGAACGCCGCAGCCGACCGCAACGATCCGAACCAGCGCGCCGGCGCACGCGCCCCGCTGCGCGACCATGTCGCCAATTCCGTGCGCCGCTACCTGCGCGACCTGGACGGGTGCGGCACCGACGAGCTGTACAACATCGCATTGCGCGAGCTGGAAATCCCGCTGTTCGCCGAAGTCCTCAACCATTGCGACGGCAACCAGAGCCGCGCCGCGTCGATGCTCGGCATCCATCGCGCCACGCTGCGCAAGAAGCTGCGCGAATACGGGATGGATTGACCGTGGGGCCGGTGAAACTGCGCCGGGCGCTGCTGTCCGTGTCGGACAAGTCTGGCCTGGTCGCCCTGGCGCAGGCGCTGCACCGCCACGGGGTCGAGCTCGTGTCCACCGGGGGCACCGCCAGGGCCCTGCGCGAGGCGGGCCTGCCGGTCAAGGACGTCAGCGACCTGACCGGTTTCCCGGAAATGATGGACGGCCGGGTCAAGACCCTGCACCCCGTGGTGCACGGCGGCCTGCTGGGCCGCGCAGGCACCGACGACGCGGTGATGGCCGCGCACGGCATCCCCGCGATCGACCTGCTGGTGCTGAACCTGTATCCGTTCGAGCAGGTGTCGGCGGACCCCGACGCATCGCTCGACACGCTGGTGGAGAACATCGACATTGGCGGCCCGGCGATGCTGCGCTCGGCGGCGAAGAATTTCGCGCGCGTCGCCGTCGCGGTCGACCCGGCGCAGTACGACGCGCTGGTGGCCGAACTCGACGCGAACGACGGCGCGCTGTCGGCGGCCACGCGGTTCGGCCTGTCCGTGGCGGCGTTCAACCGCGTGGCGCAGTACGACGCGCGCATCAGCGACGTGCTCTCGGCGCTGGGCGACGACGGCACCCGCGGTTTGTTCCCGGCGCAGCAGAACAGCAACTTCGTGAAGGTCATGGACCTGCGCTACGGCGAGAACCCGCACCAGCAGGCCGCGTTCTACCGCGACCTGTGGCCGGTGCCGGGCACGCTGGCCACGTTCACCCAGCTGCAGGGCAAGGAACTGTCGTTCAACAACCTGGCCGATGCCGACGCGGCGTGGGAATGCGTGCGGCAGTTCCCGGGCCCGGCCTGCGTGATCGTCAAGCACGCCAACCCGTGCGGCGTGGCCGAGGCCGCCGACACCGCGCAGGCCTACGAGCGCGCCTACGCGACCGACCCGACCTCGGCGTTCGGCGGCATCATCGCCTTCAACCAGCCGCTCGACGCCGCAACGGCGAAGACGCTCCTGGACCGGCAGTTCGTCGAGGTCCTGATCGCGCCGGATTACGACGACGGTGCGCTCGCGATCGCGAAGAAGAAGGCCAACGTCCGCGTCCTGCGGATCCCGCACGGCGACGGCCGCAACAACTTCGACATCAAGCGCGTCGGTTCCGGCCTGCTGATGCAGACCAGCGACATCCGCGAGGTCACCCGCGACGAGCTGCGGGTGGTCACCCAACGCGCGCCCACGCCGGCCGAGCTCGAGGACCTGCTGTTCGCCTGGCGGGTCGCCAAGTACGTGAAGTCCAACGCCATCGTCTACGCGAAGGACGGTCGGACCATCGGCATCGGCGCCGGCCAGATGAGCCGGGTCGTCTCCGCGCGGATCGCCGGGATGAAGGCCGACGAGGCCGGGCTGCCCGTGCCGGGGTCGGCGATGGCCAGCGATGCGTTCTTCCCCTTCCGCGACGGCATCGACGCCGCGGCGGCCGCCGGGATCCGCGCGGTGATCCAGCCGGGCGGTTCCATGCGCGATGCCGAAGTCGTCGCCGCCGCCGACGAGCACGACATCGCGATGGTCTTCACCGGCATCCGCCACTTCCGCCACTGACAATGCGTCGTCCCGCGATTTAATCTGTCGTCCCCGCGCGCGACCTGTCGTCCCCGCGAAGGCGGGGACCCAGATGGATTCCCGCCTGCGCGGGAATGACAGTGATCGAGGTTCCCCCCCATGAAAATCCTCGTAGTTGGTTCCGGCGGTCGCGAACACGCGCTGGCGTGGAAGCTGGCGCAATCGCCGCGCGTGTCCCACGTGCTGGTCGCGCCCGGCAACGCGGGCACCGCGCACGAGCCCAGGTGCACCAACGTGGACGTGGCACCCACCGACATCGACGGCCTGCTGCAACTGGTCGTGCGCGAAGGCGTCGCGATCACCGTCGTCGGGCCCGAGGGCCCGCTGGTGGCCGGCATCGTCGACCGCTTCCGCGATGCGGGCCACCGCGTCTTCGGCCCGACCGCCGCCGCCGCACGGCTGGAGGGCAGCAAGGCCTTCGCGAAGGCCTTCCTCGCGCGGCACGGCATCCCCACCGCCCACTACGCGGTGCACACGGACGTCGACGCGGCCCTGGCTTACGTGCGCGACAAGGGCGCGCCCATCGTGGTCAAGGCCGACGGCCTGGCAGCCGGCAAGGGCGTCGTGGTCGCGATGACGCTGGCCGAGGCCGAGGATGCCGTGCGCGACATGCTCTCCGGCAGCGCCTTCGGCGAAGCCGGTGCCCGCGTGGTCATCGAGGAGTTCCTGGAAGGCGAGGAAGCCAGCTTCATCGCCATCGTCGACGGCCACACCGCGCTGCCGATGGCCACCAGCCAGGACCACAAGCGCGTCGGCGACGGCGACACCGGACCCAACACCGGCGGCATGGGCGCGTATTCGCCTGCGCCGGTGGTCACGCCCGAGATCCACGGCCGGATCATGCGCGAGGTGGTCGAGCCGACCGTGCGCGGCATGGTGGCCGACGGTGCGCCGTTCACCGGCTTCCTGTATGCCGGGCTGATGATCTCGTCCGACGGCGCGCCGAAGGTCATCGAGTTCAACGTGCGCTTCGGCGACCCCGAGACGCAGCCGGTGATGCTGCGCCTGCAGTCCGACCTGGTGGACCTGGTCGAGTTCGCCATTGCCGGGCGGCTGCACTACATCGAGGCGAAGTGGGACCCGCGCGCCTCGCTGGGCGTGGTGATGGCGGCCGAGGGGTACCCGGGCACGCCGCGGACCGGCGACGTGATCAATGCGTGGGACGCGCCCGACGTGCGCGACACCAAGGTGTTCCATGCCGGGACCCGGGTCGAGGGCGACCACGTCGTCACCGCCGGGGGCCGCGTGCTGTGCGTGTGCGCGCTGGGGGACACCGTCGCCGAAGCGCAGCAACGCGCCTACGCCGAAGTCGCCGGCATCTCCTGGCATGGCGAGTTCCATCGCCACGACATCGGCTGGCGGGCCATCGAGCGCGTGAAACCCCCACCTGTAGGAGCGGCATAAGCCGCGACCCCGTATTGACATTCATTCCATGATTCCGGAATATTGGAATCATGGACACCCCAGCCGCCCTCGCCGCCCTCAACGCCCTCAGCCACCCGACGCGCCTGGCCGCCTTCCGCGCGCTGGTGCAGGCCGGCCATGAAGGCCTCGCGGTGGGCGAGCTGCGCGACCAGCTCGACGTCCCCCCCGCGACCCTCAGCGCCCACCTCAACATCCTCCGCGCCGCCGGCCTCGCCGCCGACGAGCGCGAGGGCCGCGTCATCCGCGTCCGCGCCGACTACGCGCGCATGGACGCACTGCTGGCCTACCTCACCGAGAACTGCTGCGCCGGCGCCGCCCCATGCGGCCCGGCGTCCACCTGTGCCCCGACCAAGAAGGGAACCCGTCGATGAACCGCTTCCACGTCCACCTCACCGTCGCCGACCTGCCGGCGAGCATCAAGTTCTACAACGAACTGTTCGGCACCGAGCCGACCGTCACCAGGCACGACTACGCCAAGTGGATGCTCGAGGACCCGCGCATCAACTTCGCCATCTCCAACACCGGCCGCGCCCCGGGCATCGACCACCTGGGCCTGCAGGTGGACAGCGACGACGAGCTCGCCGCGCTGGGCAAGCGCCTGGACGCCGCCGGCGGCACCGTCGTGCCGGAAGACGCCGCGATCTGCTGCTATGCGAAGTCGGACAAGCTGTGGACCGAGGATCCGCAGGGGACCAAGTGGGAGAC
>JAKFFJ010000026.1:0-55516 GCA_036675265.1 Luteimonas sp. | reverse complement strand
GCGCGCGTCGTAACGGTCCAGCCCGCGGTAGGCCTCGGGCGCGTTGTCGTTGACCTTCGCGTCCGGCGTGAACAGGTTGACCAGCGGCAGGTGGTGCCGCTGTCCGACCTGGTAATCGTTGAAGTCGTGCGCGGGGGTGACCTTCACCACGCCGGTGCCGAAGTCGCGGTCGACGTAGGCATCGGCGATGACCGGCACCTGGCGCCCGCTCAGCGGCAGCGTCACGGTCTTCCCGACGAGGTGCGCATAGCGCTCGTCTTCGGGGTGCACCATCACCGCGGTGTCGCCGAGCATCGTTTCCGGGCGCGTGGTCGCGACCACCAGCGTGCCGCTGCCGTCGGTGAGCGGATAGGCGATGGACCAGAGGAACCCGTCCTCTTCCTCGTTCACCACTTCCAGGTCCGAGATCGCGGTCTGCAGCACCGGGTCCCAGTTCACCAGGCGCTGGCCGCGGTAGACCAGGCCTTCCTCGTGCAGCCGCACGAACGCCTCGGTCACCGCGCCGGCGGCCATCGGGTCCATCGTGAACACGCTGCGCGACCAGTCGCCCGACGTGCCGAGCCGGCGCATCTGGCGCTCGATCGTGTGGCCGGACTGCCCGCGCCACGCCCACACCTTGGCGATGAAGCCCTCGCGGCCCAGCGAATCGCGCGTCTCGCCGTTGCCCTCGAGCCCGAGGTTGCGCGCGACCACCATCTCGGTGGCGATGCCGGCGTGGTCCGTGCCCATCTGCCACAGCGTGTCGTAGCCGCGCATGCGGTGGTAGCGCACCAGCGCATCCTGCAGCGTGTGCTGGAACGCATGGCCCATGTGCAGCGTGCCCGTGACGTTGGGCGGCGGCAGCAGGATCACGTACGGCTCGCCCCTGCCGCTCGGCGCGAACAGGCCGGCGGCTTCCCACTCGGCGTACAGGCGCGACTCCAGGCTCGCCGGGTCGTAGCTCGCCGCGAGGCCGGTCATGCGCCCGGCCTCCACGCGCTGAACAGCGTGAACGCGCCGATGGCGACGAAGCCCACGCCGGCCACCACCTTCAGCGCCTGCGGGCTGACGAATTTCTCGATGACCTGCCCGGCGGCCACGCCGATCGCGGCGGCGACCACCAGCGCCCCGGCCGATGCGAGGAACACCTGCATCGGCGAGGCCTTGCCCTCGGCGGAGAAGAGCATGGTGGCCAGTTGCGTCTTGTCGCCGATCTCGGCGATGAACACGGTGGCGAAGATCAGGAGCATGACTTTCATCGAGGGGCCTTCGTCGGCGATGTCACATGTCGTGCTTGTCGAGCGCGAAACCGCGCGCCTGGTAATGCTTCCAGCGCGCCCGCAAGGGATCGCGCGCGGCGGGGTCGGCCGGGACCACTTCCAGCACGCGGTCGAAGGCGCCCTCGGGCGCCGCGTCGCGCAGGTTGATCAGCAGCGGGCGCAGGGGCACGTCGGTGCCGGGCGCGGCGATCAGCACCGGCGCCAGCTCATCCTCGTCGTCCTGTCCGGCGACCTGGTGCGGGATGTACGCATCGTCGTCGAAGGCCCACAGCAGGTCGTCGATCGCCTCGGCCTGCGCCGCGTCGCGCGCCAGCACCAGGGTCCAGAGGCCGGCGTCATGCGCCTTGCGCGCGAGTTCGCAGACCAGCAGGAGCGGTTCGTCGCGGAAGCGCGGCTTGCCGATCAGGTAGAAGTCGGCGCGCGGCATCCCGGGTCAGGCGCGCGCGGCCTGGTCCATCAGCCATTGCGCCAGCAGGCCCACCGGCCGGCCCGTCGCCATGCCGCGCTTGCCGTCGTCGCTGGCGGTGCCGGCGACGTCCAGGTGCGCCCAGCGCTGGCCCTCGGTGAAGCGCGACAGGAAGCAGCCCGCGGTGATCGCGCCGGCCCAGCGCCCGCCGATGTTGTAGACGTCGGCGTAGGTCGAATCGAGCATCGACTGGTATTCGTCCCACAGCGGCAGGCGCCACGCGCGGTCGAAGGTCGCCTCGCCGGCGGCGAGCAGTTCGCCGGCCAGCTCGTCGTCCTTGCTCATCAGGCCCGAGGCGAACTTGCCGAGCGCGATCATGCACGCGCCGGTGAGCGTCGCGACGTCGACCAGCGCCCGGGGCTCGAAGCGCTGCGCGTAGGTCAGCGCATCGCACAGGATCAGGCGGCCCTCGGCGTCGGTGTTGCCGACCTCGATGGTCTTGCCGGACATGCTGGTCAGCACGTCGGAAGGCCGGTAGCTGTTGCCGTCCGGCATGTTCTCGACCGCCGGCACGATGACGTTGAGGTTGACCGGCAGCTGCATGCCGACCGCGGCGACGAACGTGCCCATCACGGTGGCCGCGCCGCACATGTCGAACTTCATCTCCTCGACGCCGCCCTGCACCTTGAGGTTGATGCCGCCGGTGTCGAAGGTGATGCCCTTGCCGACCAGCACGTAGGGCTTCGCGTCCCCGGCGTTGCGGTACTTCAGCACCACCAGCTTCGGCGGGTTGGCCGAGCCCTGCGCGACGGCGAGCAGCGAGCCCATGCCCAGCTCGCGCATCTGGTCGCGATCCAGCACCTCGCACTCGGTGTTGTCGAAGCGCGCAGCGAACGCCTGCCCCTGTCCCGCGAGGTACGCCGGGTTGCAGATGTTGGCCGGCAGGTTGCCGAGTTCGCGCGCGAATGCGACGCCCGCGGCGATCGCCTGGCCCTGGGCCAGCGCCGTGGCGTCGTCGCCTGCGATCGACAGCGTCTTCAGCCCGGTTTCCTTGCGCCGCTTGTTGTCCTTGCCCAGCGTGGCGGTGTAGCGGTAGCACGCGTGGTCCGCGGCGATCGCCGCCTGGCGGATGTTCCAGGCGCGGTCCCGGCCCTTCACCGCCAGCTCCGAGAGCGTGAACAGCGCGGTGGACACCGGCCCGGTGCGCAACGCGCGCGCCGCATCGGCCACGGCCTTGAGGTATTGCGCCACCCCGAACTTCGCCACTTCGCCCAGGCCGACCACCAGCACCCGCGGCGCCTTGACGCCGGGCAGGTCGTGCGCGATCGCGGTGCGGCCGGTCTTGCCGCTCGCGTCGCCCCGTTCGACCAGCGCCGCGAGCCGTCCCCCCGCGACGGCGTCGAGCGCCTTGCCGGCCGGCGTCAGGGTGCCATCGGCGAAGGCGCCGACGACCACGCAGTCGAGGTCGGCCAGGTGGGCGGGGTCGCGGTTCAGGGTGAATTCGAGGCTCATCGAGCAGGTTTCCAGAGCGGAGACGGGAGTTTCCGTACAATCGCCGCGGCGTCAGCCACCGCGCGCAAAGAACGCCAATTCTAAAGCAAGCGCCGCCCCCGCCCAATGCCGAAGCGAGTCCATGCCGACGCTTGACCGTTACCTGTTCCGCGAATTCGCCCAGTCGACCTTTGCCGCGCTGGTCGTGCTGGGCATGGTCAGCATGAGCGCGCTGGTCGGCGTGGTCCTGGACCGGATCGCCCGGGGCAAGGTGCCGGCATCGCTGATGCTGTCCCAGCTCGGCCTGCAACTCCTGTCCTATCTGCCGCTGATCCTGCCGCTGGCGCTGATGCTCGGCCTGCTGCTCGCCCTGGGCCGGCTCTACCGGGACTCCGAGATGCCCGTGCTGGCCGCGATCGGCGTCGGGCCGGGCCGGATGTCCCGGCCGCTGGCCTGGCTGCTGGTGCCGGTGCTGGTGGTCATCGGGGCGTGTTCGCTCTGGCTGGGCCCCTGGGGCCAGCGGGTGTCCAACGCGATGATCGAGGAAGCCAACCGCAGCCTGGTGGTGGCCGGGATGGAGCCGGGGAAGTTCACGCCGTTGCCCGACGGGGGCGTGGTGTACATCGGCGCGGCGAGCAGCGACGGCGAGTCGCTGCAACGGATCTTCGTGCATCGCCAGGAGGGCGACCGGATGGACGTGACGACCGCGACCGGCGGCCGGCTGTACTTCGGCGAGGGCGAGGACCGCTACCTGCGGCTGGAAGACGGGTTCCGGGTCGAGGGTCCCGTCGACGGCGGGCTCGACTACCGGCTGATGCGCTACGCCGCCAACGAGATCAAGTTGCCCGACCGGGAAGAGGTGGCGGACGACGACGACCCGGAAATGCTGACGACCGTCCAGCTGGTCGGCGATCCGCGGCCGGAGGCCCAGGCCCAGCTGCACTGGCGCCTGGCGCCGCCGCTGCTGGCCCTGGCGTTCGGGCTGCTCGCGATACCGCTTGCGCGCAGCGGTCCCCGGCAGACGCGTTACGGCCGGATCCTGCTCGGGTTCCTGGCCTACCTGGTGGGGATGAACCTGGCGACCCTGGGCACGGAATGGATCGCGGCCGGGCAGGTTCCGCCGGCGGTGGGCCTGTGGTGGCTGCTGCTTCCGCTGCTCGCGATCGCCGTCTGGTTCTACGCGCGTGACGGCCGGCCGGCCTGGCGGTGGCGGCAATGAGCGCCGCCGCGCTGCGCGGCTGGACCTTCCCGAAGGTCCACGACCTCTATGTCAGCCGCGTCGTGCTGGTCACGGTGCTGCTCACCTGGGCCGTGCTGCTCGGGCTCGACCTGGTGCTCGCGGTGTTCGAGGAGATGGGCGACATCGGCAAGGGCAACTACGGGTTCCCGCAGGCGATCGCGTACGTGGGGTTCACCGCGCCGCGCCGGGCCTACACGCTGTTCCCGACCGCTGCGGTGATCGGCGCGCTGATGGGGCTGGGCCAGCTGGCGGCCACCTCCGAGCTGACCGCGCTACGTGCGCTGGGGCTGTCGCGCCGGCGACTGAGCCTGGCCGCCGCCGCGGCACTCGCGCTGCTGACCGCGGTGATGGTGTTCAGCGGCGAATCCCTGGGTCCGTGGGGCAACCGCCGGGCGGATTCGATCAAGGCGTCCTCGATCTCCAGCGACCTGATCGTCGCCCAGTACTCCGGCCTGTGGGCGCGCGAGGGCGACGTGTTCCTCAATGCGCAGACGGGCATGGAACGCGTCGAGGGCGGGGACCGGTGGCTGGAACTGCGCGACGTGCGCCTTTACGAATTCGACGACGACGGCCGGCTGCTGTCGATCGCGCGCGCGGGCCAGGCCGAGCATCGCGACAATGGCTGGCAGCTGCGTGACGTGGTGCGCACGCGCTTCGGGGACAGCGCGGTGGAACGCTCGACCACCCCGACCGAAACGTGGGAGTCGCACCTGGACGACACCGCGCTGCTGGCTGGCGTCACCCGTCCGCGCTACCTGCGCTCCGGCGAATTGCGCAGGAGCATCGCCTACTACCAGCGCAACGGGCTGGACGCGTCGGAATTCGAGGAAATCTACTGGTCGCGCTGGTTCTATCCGATCAACGTGCTTGCGCTGTGCCTGGCGGCGATCCCGTTCGCCTTCGGCACGCTGCGCAGCGGTGGCACCGGCAAGCGGCTGTTCCTGGGCATCGTGTTCGCGCTCGGGTTCTGGATGCTGCAGGAACAGTTCGTGAAGCTCGCCAGCGTCTACCGCTTCGACTACCGGATCGCGTTCCTGGTGCCGCCCGCGGTCATGCTGGGCATCTCGGCGTTCCTGTTCCGGCGGCGCTCCGGCTAGCGACGGGTCATCCGGGTACCGCTCGCGCGGTCGTGCCATGTCAGCCCGTCGCGATCGATCCACGCCCACCAGAACCCCAGCCCGGCGAGCAGCAGCGACAGGTTCCCGACGAGGTAGCGCGCCAGCAACGCGCGCACCGTCGGCGGTTCGCCGTCCACGCCAGTGACGTGCAGCCGCCATGGCCGCATGCCGAGCGTCTGCCCGCCGCGCCGCCAGCTGGCAACGGCGTAGGCGCCGGTGACCGACCACAGCGCGGCGAACTCCACCAGGCCGAGCACGCCGCCGGTCACGGCGTCGCCATGCAGCGCCACGAACACGGCGGCGACGACGAACCACAGGCCCGCGGCCGGGAACAGGTCATAGAGCAGGGCGAGCAGGCGCCAGCCGATGAGATTCATGCGATGAGCCTACACTCGCGCCATGCCGGGCACGCCAGCCGACCGCCGACGCCTTGCGATGCGCCAGCCGCCGCTGTCGGATGCGGACGCCGCGCTCATCGACGAATTCTCCGATGCGGCCTGGGCCGAGCAGGGACTGGCGCGCCGCACGCTGGAAGGCTACCGCGCCGACCTTTCCGGGTTCGCGCGATGGCGTGGCGGGCGGGGCGGCGGGATTGCCGGCGCCGATCGCGCGACACTGTTCGATTACCTGGCCATGCGCACGCGCGAGGGCTATTCCGCGCGCAGCAACGCGCGGCTGCTCACCGCGTTGCGCACCTTCCATGCCTGGCTGCTGCGCAGGGGCACGCGCAGCGACGATCCCACCGCGCTGCTGGACCCGCCGAAGCTTCCGCGCTCGCTGCCGAAGGCCCTGTCCGAGGCGCAGGTGGAGGCGTTGCTCGCCGCGCCTGACGCGACGACACCCGCGGGCCTGCGCGACCGCGCCATGCTCGAGCTGATGTACGCCTGCGGGTTACGGGTGAGCGAGCTGGTCGAGCTCCCGGCCAACGGCGTGAACCTGCGCCAGGGGGTCCTTCGCGTCACCGGAAAGGGGGGCAAGACCCGGCTGGTGCCGATGGGCGAGGAGGCACAGCACTGGCTGCAGCGCTACCTGGACGAGGCACGGCCGGCGCTCGCTGGCGGTTCGCCGCTTTCGGTGGACGCGCGGGGCGAGGTGCCGCTGTTCCTCGGCGACCGCCGCGCGGCGATGTCGCGCCAGCAGTTCTGGGCGCTGGTCAAGCGCCACGCGGCGGCGGCGGGCATCGACCCGGCGCGGATCAGTCCGCACGGCCTGCGCCACAGCTTCGCGACGCACCTGCTGAACCACGGCGCGGACCTGCGCGCGCTGCAGCTGCTGCTCGGCCACAGTTCGCTGTCCACGACCCAGGTGTACACGCTCGTCGCCCGCGAGCACCTGCAGCGGCTGCACGCGCGGCACCATCCCCGGGGCTGAACAGAAGGATTGCCAGGCCCGTGCCGTGGTATCCGCGTGCGGGCGTGGGCAGGGAACACAGGGCGTGCATGCGACAATCCAGTGGAACCTCCCGCGCGCGTCGCGGTCCGATCCGCACCCTCCCCGATGGATGCCTGCATGAAGCCCACGTTCCCGGAGTCGCGCCTGCGCCGCCTGGCGCCTTCCGCCCTGTGCCTGGCGCTGGCCGCGGCCAGCCTCACGGCCTGCGCACAGGCGCCGGCACCGTCCGGAGGAGACGCGGAAAAGGCGACTGCCGCCGTGGATGAACCATCCGACTATCCGGCCGGCTCGCCGGAAGCGCGCGCCCGCGAAGCGATCCGCGCGATCGCCCCCCAGTTGCGCGTCGACCGCATCGGGGCCGCGCCCATCGCGGGCTTCCGCCAGGTCATCGTCGGCGGCCAGGTGGTCTACGTGAGCGACGACGGCAAGTACCTGCTGCAGGGCACGTTGCTGGACGTCGCCCAGCGCAAGGACCTCAACGAAGTCGCCATGTCCGACCTGCGCCGCGAGCTGCTGGCGACGGTACCGGCCAGGGACCGCATCGTGTTCGCGCCCGAGGCCCCGAAGTACACCGTGTCGGTGTTCACCGACGTGGACTGCGGCTACTGCCGCAAGCTCCATGGCGAGATCGATGCATACAACCAGCAGGGCATCGCGATCGAGTACCTCGCGTTCCCGCGCATGGGCCCGGGCAGCGAGAACTTCGACGAGATGGTCGCCGTCTGGTGCGCCGAGGATCCCCGTGCCGCGCTCACCAAGGCCAAGGGCGGCGGCGAGATCCGCGGCACGTGCACCAGCCCGGTCGCGATGCAGTACGCGCTGGGCCAGCGGCTGGGCCTGACGGGCACCCCGATGATCGTCGCCCCCGACGGCAGCCAGCTGGGCGGCTACGTCCCGCCGCAGCGCCTGCGCGAAATGCTCGACGCACTGGCGGCCGGGCCTGTGCCGGCGGAGCCCGCTCCGGCGGCCGCACCCGCTCCGGGTGCCAGCGGCAGCCCCTGACCCCGGTCGCCGTCGGCCGGGCCGCCTCCGGTAGAATGGGCGGCCCCTTGCTCGCCAACGGTTTGCGTCGGACATGATCGTCCTCGAGGGCCTCCCGGCCCTGTCGCCGTTCCGCCTCGAGCGGCTGGAAACCCGCCTCCGCGCGACCGCCCCGCAAGCCCGCATCGTCGGCGCCTGGTTCACCTACTGGGTGCAGCCGGATCCGGGGGCAGCGCCCGACCTCGCCACCCTCGGGCGGATCCTGCAGGCAAGCGGCGACCGCCGGCCCTGCGAACCGGGCGCGACGACGCGCCATGTCGTGCCGCGGCTCGGCACCCTCTCGCCCTGGGCCAGCAAGGCCACGGAACTGCTGCACGGTGCGGGCCTGCCGGTGCGGCGCGTGGAGCGCGGTACCCGGCTCGACATCGCCGGCTGGCCGGCGGATGACGCCGGCGCGGCCGCCGCGCTCGCGCGCCTGCTGCACGACCCGATGACCCAGTCGCTGCTGGACGACCCGGCCGCGGCGGCGGCGCTGTTCGCCACGCCTGCGCGCGGGGCGGTCGAGCGGATTGCGCCGGGCGAGCTGGAGCAGGCGAACCGTCGGCTGGGCCTGGCCCTGGCCGACGACGAGATCGCGTACCTGCGGGCACGGTACGCGGAACTCGGGCGCGATCCCTCCGACGTCGAACTGATGATGTTCGCGCAGGCGAACTCGGAGCATTGCCGGCACAAGATCTTCAACGCGACCTGGACGATCGACGGCCGCCCGCAGCCGGCGACGCTGTTCGGCATGATCCGCAACACCCACGCCCGGACGCCGGAACACACGCTGTCGGCGTACAGCGACAACGCAGCCGTGGTGGAGGGATATCCCACGCGCCGCTTCCGGCCGGATCCGGTATCGCACGCCTACCGGGCCGAGCCCGTCGCCGACAGTGCCTTCTGCATCAAGGTCGAGACCCACAACCATCCGACCGCCATCGCGCCGTTTCCCGGTGCGTCCACGGGCGCGGGCGGCGAAATCCGCGACGAGGGCGCCACGGGGCGCGGCGGGCGGCCGAAGGCGGGCCTGTGCGGCTTCACCGTCTCGCACCTGCGCATCCCCACGCTGCCGCAATCGTGGGAACGCGCGCGCGCGTTGAACCCGCGGATGGCGCCGGCGCTGGAGATCATGCTCGACGGTCCGCTGGGCGCGGCCGCGTTCAACAACGAGTTCGGCCGGCCGAACCTCACCGGTTATTTCCGCAGCTTCGAGCTGGCGGAAGGCGGCGACCTCGATCGCGCCTACGACAAGCCGATCATGCTTGCCGGCGGCCTGGGCGCGATGGACCGCCCGATGGTCGCCAAGCTCAGGCTGTCGCCCGGCGACGCGGTGATCGTGCTCGGCGGGCCGGCGATGCTCATCGGCCTGGGCGGTGGCGCGGCGAGTTCGGTCGCCTCGGGCGAGAGCGCCGCGGATCTCGACTTCGCCAGCGTGCAGCGCGACAACCCCGAGATGGAGCGCCGCTGCCAGGAAGTGATCGACCGCTGTGTCGCGCTCGCGGGGGACAACCCGATCCTGTCGATCCACGACGTCGGCGCGGGCGGGTTGTCCAACGCGATCCCGGAACTGCTGCACGATTCGGGCGTCGGTGGCGTCATCGACCTGGACCGGGTGCCGAGCGACGACCCGTCGCTGTCGCCGCTGCAACTGTGGTGCAACGAGTCGCAGGAGCGCTACGTGCTCGGCGTGCAACAGGCGCGCGTCGCCGAGTTCGCGGCGCTGTGCCAGCGTGAACGCTGTCCGTTTGCCGTCGTCGGCACGGCGACCGTGGAGGAACGCCTGGTCGTCGGGCATGGCGCGACGGTCGATGCGCTGGGGCGCGGCGACGCCTGGCCCATCGACCTCCCCATGGACGTGCTCTTCGGCAAGGCGCCGAAGATGCACCGCGACACCCGCCGCCCCGGCCCGGCGCCATGGCCGGAACTCGCCGGCGTGGAGATCGACCTGCAGACCCCCGCGCTGGACCTGCACGAGGCCGGCTTGCGCGTGCTCGCGCATCCGACCGTGGCGTCGAAATCCTTCCTGGTGACCATCGGCGATCGCACGGTCGGCGGCCTGACCGCGCGCGACCAGATGGTCGGCCCGTGGCAGCTCCCCGTGGCCGACTGCGCGATCACGCTGTCGGGCTTCGAGGGCAACGCGGGCGAGGCGATGGCGATCGGCGAGCGCACGCCGCTGGCGCTGCTCGATCCCGCCGCGGCAGCGCGCATGGCGGTGGGCGAGGCGATCACCAACCTGTGCGCCGCGCCGGTCGACGCGCTGGAGCGCGTGAAGCTCTCGGCCAACTGGATGGCGGCCGCCGGGCATCCCGGCGAGGACGCGCGGCTGTACGACGCGGTGGCGGCCGTGGGCCTGGCGCTGTGCCCGTCGCTGGACCTGTCGATCCCGGTCGGCAAGGACTCGCTGTCGATGCAGGCGCAGTGGCCCGACGGCAAGTCGGTGTCGCCCGTGTCGCTCGTCGTCACGGCGTTCGCGCCGGTGGCGGACGTGCGCGCGCAGCTCACCCCGCTGCTGTCGCGCGACCCGGACACGGAACTCTGGCTGATCGGCCTGGGCGCGGGACGCCAGCGGCTGGGCGGCTCGATCCTGGCGCAGGTGCATCCGGACTGGAGCGTCGCCGCCCGGGCGGGTGGCAGCGCGCTGCCGGCCTTCGCGGGCGACGTCCCGGACCTGGACGAACCGCGCCGGTTGCGTGCGCTGTTCGACCTGATGCGCGACGCGCGCGCGTCCGGGCTGCTGCTCGCCTACCACGACCGGTCCGACGGCGGCGCCTTCGCCGCACTGTGCGAGATGGCCTTCTGCGCGCACGTCGGGCTGGACATCACCATGGACGCCTGGGGCGAGAATCCGTATCGCACGCTGTTCAACGAGGAGCTCGGCGCGGTGGTGCAGATCGCCACCGCCGACCGCGCGGCGTTCGCCGACCTGGTGGCGCGGCACGGGCTGATCGACTGCGCGCAGCGGATTGCGCGGCCGACGCCGGCGCCGGTGGTGCGCGTGGTCGACGAGGACAACGTGCTGGCCGAGTGGCGCTGGGACGAACTGTTCGACGCATGGTGGTCGGTCACCCATGCGATGCAGCGCTTGCGCGACAACCCCGAGTCGGCCGACCAGGAGCGCGCGGCCGTCCGTCGCTTCGACGCACCCGGGCTGCAACCGGTGCTGTCGTTCGATCCGGCGGACGATGTCGCGGCGCCCCTCATCAACAAGGGCGCGCGGCCGCGCATCGCGATCCTGCGCGAGCAGGGCGTCAACGGCCAGGTGGAAATGGCCGCGGCGTTCGACCGCGCCGGCTTCGAGGCGATCGACATCCACATGAGCGACCTCGTGGCCGGTCGCGCGACGCTCGACGACCTGCGCGGGCTCGTCGCCTGCGGCGGCTTCTCGTACGGCGACGTGCTCGGTGCGGGACGCGGCTGGGCGACCTCGATCCTGGAGCGGCCCGCGCTGCGCGACATGTTCGAAGCGTTCTTCGCGCGCGGCGACGCGTTCTCGCTGGGCGTGTGCAACGGTTGCCAGATGATGGCGCAACTGCGCGACATCATCCCGGGGGCCGCGCACTGGCCGCGCTTCCTGCGCAACCGCAGCGAGCAGTTCGAGGCGCGGCTCGGCCTGCTGGAGGTCCTGGACTCGCCGTCGCTGTTCTTCGCCGGCATGCAGGGGTCGCGCATCCCGGTCGCGGTCGCGCACGGCGAGGGCCGGGCGGCCTTCGACAGCGAGGCGAATCGCGATGCCGCGTGCGTGCCGCTGCGATACGTCGCCGGCGACGGCTCGCCGGCCGCGTCCTACCCGGACGACCCGAACGGATCGACCAACGCGATCGCCGGCCTGTGCAGCGACGACGGCCGCGCGACCATCCTGATGCCGCACCCGGAACGCACCCTGCGGACCGCCAACTTCAGCTGGGCGCCGGACGACTGGCCCGACGACGGGCCGTGGATGCGCATGTTCAGGAACGCGCGTGCGTGGGCCGGCTGAGTGACCGTGACCCCTGCTAGAGTCGCGCGATGAACGTGGGCGCGGACCAACTGGCAGGGAACGCGGCGCCGGGCGCGGGCGACGTCGAGGACACCCCCGACGAACGCATCGTGGCCGCGCTGGTGGCGAAGGGGCGGTTGAAGGATGCCGACCTGGCGCGCGCGCGCCGGCTGCAGCTGGAGACCGGTGGCAGCCTGCTCGGGCTCCTCGCGCGGCTGGGGCTGGTGTCCGAACGCGACCACGCCGAAACCTGCGCCATGGTGCTCGAGCTGCCGCTGGTCAGCGCCAAGGACCTGCCGGAGCTCCCGCCCGAGCTGTCGCCGGAGGGCCCGGCGTTGACGCTCAAGTTCATGAAGCAGTTCCACCTGGTGCCGATCGCCGAAGCGGGCGACGCCCCGGGCGGTGCCATCGACGTGCTCGTGGCCGACCCGCAGGACGCCTACGCGCTCGACGCGGTGCGCCTGGCGACCGGGCGCGAGGTCCGGCCGAGCGTTGCGCTGCGCTCGGAGATCGACGACGTCATCGAGCGCTGGCACGGCCAGGGCCGCAGCGCGATGGGCGCGATCGTGGAAACGACCGAAGGCGAGGGCGGCGACCTGGACGACGTCGAGCACCTGCGCGACCTCGCGTCCGAGGCGCCGGTCATCCGCCTGGTGAACCTGCTGATCCAGCGTGCGGTCGAGCTGCGCGCCTCCGACATCCACATCGAGCCGTTCGAGAACCGGTTGAAGGTGCGCTACCGCGTCGACGGCGTGCTGGAGGAGGGCGAAGGCCCGCCGGCCAACCTGACCGCGGCGGTCATCTCGCGCATCAAGATCATGGCCAAGCTCAACATCGCCGAGCGCCGGCTGCCGCAGGATGGGCGGATCATGCTGCGGGTGCAGGGCAAGGAGCTCGACCTGCGCGTGAGCACGGTCCCGACCGCGCACGGCGAGTCCGTGGTGATGCGCCTGCTGGACCGCGAGACGGTGGTGTTCGACTTCCACCGGCTCGGCTTCACCGACGCGTTCCTGCCGCAGTTCCGGAAGGTCCTGGAGCAACCGCACGGCATCCTGCTGGTCACCGGTCCCACGGGCTCGGGCAAGACCACCACGCTGTACACCGCGCTCAGCCAGCTCAACACGCCGGACGTCAAGATCATCACGGTCGAGGATCCGGTCGAGTACCAGATCGAGGGCATCAACCAGATCCAGGCCAAGCCGCAGATCGGGCTCGACTTCGCCAGCGCGCTGCGCTCCATCGTGCGCCAGGACCCGGACATCATCATGATCGGCGAGATGCGCGACCTGGAGACCGCGCGCATCGCGATCCAGTCCGCGCTCACCGGGCATCTCGTGCTCAGCACGCTCCACACCAACAACGCGGCCGGCGGCATCACGCGCATGCTCGACATGGGCGTGGAGGACTACCTGATGACGTCCACCGTCAACGGCATCCTCGCGCAGCGGCTGGTGCGGCGGCTGGAACCCACGCACGCCGAGAAGGTGCGCGCGACGCCGGAGGAGATCGAGAAGTTCGCCCTGCGACGCTTCCAGCCCGAGGGCGAGATCTTCCTGTACCACCCGCGTCCGTCGGCCATCGCGCCGACCGGCTATCTCGGACGCACCACCATCATGGAATTCCTGGTGATGGACGACGCACTGCGCCGCGGCGTGATGCGCCACGCGGGCATGGGCGAGCTCGAGCAGCTCGCGCGCGACGCCGGCATGCGCACCATGTACGAGGACGGCATCGCCAAGGCCCTCGCCGGCGTCACCACCATCGAGGAAGTCCTGCGCGTCACCGAGGACGCCTGACTATCCAACCGTCATTCCCGCGAAGGCAGGAATCCAGCCATTCCGTCATTCCCGCGAAGGCGGGAATCCAGCGCGCCGCCGTCATTCCCGCGAAGGCGGGAATCCAGGACCCGGGCAAGGAGGCCCCCGTTCATGGAAAAGCAACCCGCCGTCTACATCCTCGCCAGCGCCCGGAACGGCACCCTGTATACAGGCGTCACCAGCGATCTGGTCGCGCGGACATGGCAGCACCGGGAGCACATGGCTGAAGGGTTCACGAAGAAATACGATGTGGGCCGGCTGGTCTGGTATGAACTGCATGGCGGGATGGTCGAAGCCATCACCCGCGAGAAGCAGCTGAAGAAATGGAACCGGGCATGGAAGCTCCGGCTGATCGAGGAACGGAACCCGACCTGGAGCGATTTGTGGCCCGAGATTTCGGCGTGACGCGGCAACGTCAAAGACTCTGGATTCCCGCCTTCGCGGGAATGACGGGCGAGTGGGACGCCTGACCCCGCGATGGCCCTGTACCGCTACAAGGCACTGAATGCCCGGGGCGAGCTGCTGGACGGGCAGATGGAGGCGGGCAGCGATGCCGAGGTCGCGCTGCGGCTGCAGGAGCAGGGCCACCTGCCGGTGGAGGCGCGACTTGCGAGCGAGGGCGGCCTGGACCCGGCCTGGCGGACGCTGTTCAAGTCGAATCCGTTCGCCGGCCAGCGGCTGGTGCAGTTCACCCAGCAACTGGCCACGCTGCTCGGCGCCGGGCAACCGCTCGACCGCGCGCTGACCATCCTGCTGGAACTGCCCGAGGACGAGTCCGCGCGCCGCACGATCGCCGACGTCCGCGACGCCGTGCGCGGCGGCGCGTCCCTTTCGACCGCGCTGGAACGCCAGCACGGCACGTTCTCCCGGCTGTACGTGAACATGGTCCGGGCAGGCGAGGCGGGCGGCAGCCTGCAGGACACGCTGGCGCGGCTGGCCGACTACCTGGAACGCACGCGCGCGCTGAAGGGCCGCGTCGTCAACGCGTTGATCTATCCCGCGATCCTGCTGGTGCTCGTCGGGTTCAGCGTGCTGTTCCTGCTCGGCTACGTGGTGCCGCAGTTCGCCGCCATGTACGAGAGCCTGGACGCGGAGTTGCCGTTCTTCTCCCGGTTCATCCTCGGCCTGGGCCTGTTCGTGCGCGACTGGTGGCTGCTGCTGGTCGTGGCGCCGGCGCTGGCGCTGTGGTGGTTCGACCGCCGGCGCCGCGACCCGGCCACGCGCGAGGCGCTTGATGCCTGGTTGCTGCGCCAGCGCTTCGCGGGTCCCCTGGTCGCCAAGCTCGAGACCGCGCGCCTGGCGCGCACGCTCGGCACGCTGCTGAAGAATGGCGTGCCATTGCTGTCCGCGCTGGGCATCGCACGCAACGTGCTCGACAACCGCACGCTCGCCGCGGACGTCGACGCCGCCGCCGAGGAGGTCCGGAACGGCATCGGCCTGTCCGTGGCGCTGGCGCGCGGAAAGCGCTTCCCGCGCCTGGCGTTGCAGATGATCCAGGTCGGCGAGGAATCCGGCGCCCTGGACGCCATGCTGCTCAAGACCGCCGACACCTTCGAGCAGGAGACCGGCCTGGCCCTTGACCGCATGCTGGCAGCGCTGGTCCCGGTGGTCACCGTGGTGATGGCGCTGCTGGTCGGCGTGGTGATCATGGCGGTGCTGATGCCGCTCTACGACCTGACGGGGGCGATCGGGTAGGCAATACTCGGCCGCTGCCGTTCCACATGAAGGACCCGAACATGCGCAAGCGTCCCGTGACCCGTCCACCCACCCCCGCGCGCCAGCGCGGCTTCAGCCTCATCGAGATCATCATCGTCGTGGTGCTGATCGCCGCGATCGTCGCCTTCGCGGCCAGCCGCATCCTCGGCGGGTCCGACCGCGCGAAGGTGAACCTCGCCAAGTCGCAACTGCAGACCCTCGCGCAGAAGGTCCAGTCCTACGAGATGGACACCGGCGTGCTGCCCGCCGAGCTCGACGACCTGGTCACCGATCCGGGCGCCATCGGCTGGCTCGGCCCGTACGCCAGGGATCCGGAACTGAACGACCCGTGGAACGAGCCGATCCGGTACACGGTGCCGGGGGAGTCCGGCCCGTTCGGCCTGCTGAGCCTCGGTGCCGACCGCCAGCCGGGCGGCACTTCGGTCGACGCCGACATCGCGTACGAGTGAGCGCCCGCGGCACGGCAACATGATGCGACGGGCGCGCGGCTTCACGTTGCTTGAAACGCTGCTGGTCGTCGCGATCCTGGCGCTCGCCGCCGCGCTGGCCGCCGCCGCGGTCACCGGCGGTTCCCGCGGCATGGCGTTGCGGTCGACGGCCAAGGAAATGGCTGCGAACCTGCGCTACACCCGGGCGCGCGCGATCTCCACCGGCCAGCCGCAATCCTTCACCGTCGATCCCGCGGCGCATGCGTGGACCGCGCCGAACGGGCGCGACGGCGAGATCCCGGAACGGTTGTCGGTCACGTTCACCGGCGCGCGCGAGGCGCAGCCGGCGGAGGGCGTCGGCGCGATCCTGTTCTTCCCGGACGGCGCGGCGACCGGCGGCCGGATCCGGTTGGCGCGCGACGACGCGGCGTGGGACATCGATGTCGCGTGGCTGACGGGCGAGGTGACGGTGTCGCGCGCGGAGGCGGGGCCGTGAGGACCGCGCGCGGCTTTACCCTCATCGAAGTCGTGGTGGCGTTCGCCTTGCTCGCCTTCGCGCTGACCTTGCTGCTCGGCGCCATGACCCGCGCCACCACGCAGGTGCGCAACGCCGAACACGCCGGTCGCGCCGCACTGCACGCGCAATCGCTCCTGCACCAGGTGGGCATCGGCGAACCGCTGGTGCCGGGAACGCGCGAAGGCGTGCTCGAGGACGGACGCTACCGCTGGACGCTGCAGGTGGCGGAGTGGCAGGACCCGGATCCGGTGGCCGCCGCGCACGCGGCCACGCTGCGCGACCTGCGCGCGCCGCGGCTGCTGGAACTCGAACTGGTGGTCGCATGGGGCGATGGTGGCGAGCGCGAGCGGCTGGCGGTGCGCTCGTTGCGGTGGGTCCATGGCGAAGGTGGGTTGTGACAGAAGCCGCTGAAAGCGGAGTTCGCAACGCGTGGCGACGCGTTGGCAACCATCGTGTCCGTGCCCGGTCCCTGCGCGGATTCACCCTGGTCGAGGTGCTGCTCGCCACCGTCCTGCTCGCCGCCGGACTCGCGCTCGCGTTCACCACGCTGCGCGCGGCCACCGCCACCGCGCAACGCGGCGAAGCCATGGCGCAACGCAACGAACGGATGCGCGCGGTCGCCGGTTTCCTGCGTGCCCGCCTGGTGGCCGCCAGGCCGCACCCGTTCGCGATCGACCAGGACACGGGACTGCCGGTGCGGTTCATCGGCCAGGCCGATCGCATGCGCTTCGTCGCCGACCTGCCGGACTATCTCGGGCACGGCGGCCCGTACATCCACGAGCTGTACGTCGCCGACGGTGCCGGCGGCGACAACGTCGACCTCATGCTGTCGCTGGCCGTCCAGCAACCGCTGGACGTCGGTCCTTCGGCCGACCCCGCGCCACCGGAGCCGCTGGCGCGCGACCTGCAGGCGGTGCGTTTCCGCTACCGCGCGCTCGACGCGGACGGCCGGCCTGGCGAATGGCGCGAGGAATGGCGCGCGCCCGACAGGTTGCCGCTGCAGGTCGAGATCATGGTGCGCGATGCCGAGGGACGCGACTGGCCGCGGCTGGTGGTCGCGCTGCCGCTGGCAGGCACGGTCACCTCGGCATCGGGCGAAGGCCTGTGAAGGGCGCGGCGCTGTTGCTGGTGCTGTGGCTGGTGGCGTTGCTCGCCGCGCTGGTCGGTGCGTTCGCGATGATCGCGCAGGTGGAACACCTGCAGGGCCGGGTGCTGTCCCGCGGCGTGGTCGCCCGCCAGGCGGCGCGCGCCGGCCTGGAACATGCGCTGGCGCGACTTTCGGAACAGGATCCACGGTTCATCTGGATCCCGGACGGCCGCCCCTATGCGTGGACCTACCATGGCGCCACGATCGAAGTCGAAGCCGTGGACGAGCACGGCAAGGTCGACCTCAACCTCGCGGACATGCCGCTGCTGTCGGGGCTGCTGCGGGCGACCGGCAGCGAGCGGCGCGACGCCGATGCGGTCGCCGCCGCGATCCTCGACTGGCGCGACCCGGATCCGCTCACCCAGCCGGCGGGCGGCGCGGAAGACCCGCAGTACCAGGCCGCCCGGTTGCCCTACGGCGCCAAGGACGCGCCGTTCGAGGACGTCTCGGAACTGCAGCAGGTGCTGGGCGTGGACCGTGCGTTGTTCGCGCGGCTCGCGCCCCACCTCACCGTGCACAGCGGGCGGCCGCGACCGGACGCGGCGTTCGCCGCCGCACCGGTGCTGTCGGCGCTCGGCCTGGATGCTGAACGCGTGCTGGCGTTGCGCCGGTCCTGGGACCCCGCTTCGGGCCTGCCGCCGCCGATGCTGCCCGGCATCGGGCCGCTCGTTGGGGCCGGTAGCGGTACGTATAGTATCGACAGCCGCGCGCGGCTCCGCGATGGTCGCGAGACGGTGTTGCGGGCGGTGGTGCGCGCCGGCGGATCCGGCTTGCCCGGTTCGACCTACACGCCGCTTGAGTGGGAGGAGGAGGCATCGCGATGATCCCGCTGCGCGCCCGGCTCGGACGCGTCGGAGCCCGGTTGGGCCCGGGGCCGGGCGGCTTTCTTGCCTGGTGGGGGCATTCGCTCGCGGCATGGCTGCCGCGCCGCTGGCGCCGCGTGCTGGGCCTCGACCGTGGCCGCCTCCTGCTCGCGCCCGACGTGTCCGCCTCGTCCGGGGACGACGACGAGGTCGTGCTCCAGCTCTGGCGGGAAGATGGCGACGGCTTGCGCGACCTGGGCCGTCGGCCGTTGCCTTCCGATCCCGACGAAGCGCTCGGCGACCTGCCGCGCTGGTTGCTGCTGCCCGCCGCCAGCGGCCTGGTGCGGCGCCTGGCGTTGCCTGCCGCCGCGGCCGACCGGCTGCGCGACGTCCTCGCCTTCGAGATCGACCGGCAGACGCCCTTTGCCGCCACCGACGTTGCCTACGACGCACGGATCGTGCGCCGTCGCCCGGATGGCCAGCTCGATGTCGACCTCGTGGTCGTGCCGCTCGCGCAACTGCAGGTCCATCGCGATGCACTGGGTGCGCTCGCAGGCACGCTGGCCGGGGTCGACCTCGCCGGCGCGGGCGGCGCGCCGCTGGGCGCCAACCTGCTGCCGCCCGGGCAGCGCCGCAAGGTGGCCGACCCCTGGCGCCGCTGGAACCTGGCACTGGCGGCAGTTGCCGTGGTCGCGCTGCTGCTCGGCCTGTGGCAGGTCCTCGACAACCGCCGCGACGCCGCCGACGCCTTCGAAGCCGAGCTCGCGCCCCGCGCCGCGGAGGCACGCCGGATCGCGGCGGAACGCCAGGAACTCGTGGCCATCGTCGCAGGCCAGGCCTTCCTGGATCGCAGCCGCGCCGCGCGCCCCACCACCGTGGAGATCCTGGACGAACTGAGCCGGCTGCTGCCTGACGGCACGTGGCTGGAAAAGGTCGCGATCGAGGGCGACCAGCTGGTGTTGATCGGCCTGAGCAGCGAGGCATCCGCGCTGGTGCGCCGTCTCGAGCCGTCCCCGTTGTGGCGCTCGCCAGCACTGACCGGCGCATTGCAACCCGATCCGCGCACTGGCCGCGACCGCTTCTCGCTGGTGGCGGAGCTCGCGACGCGACCGGTGCCCGCCGCCACCGGAACGGAGGCGCCCCGTGGCCCGGACCGCTGACCGCGATCGCTGGCTGGCGCTGGCGCTGCTGCTCGCCGCGCTCGGGCTGGCCTACCTGTTGCTGCTCCATCCGTGGTGGACCGTGCCGATGCGCCAGGCGCAGGAACGCATCGATGACCTGCGGCAGCGCGAGCTGCGCGTGCGCACCCGCCTGCAGCAGGCGCCCGACGTGCAGCGCGCGCTGGCCCAGGTGCGTGCGCGGCAGGCGGGCGCGTCGGGCTTCCTGCCCGAAGCGACCGCGGAGCTGGCGACCGCCGGGCTGGTGCAGCGACTGGAAACCGTGGTGGCGCAGGCGAGCCCGGGCAATGCCGCGTGCGCGATCACCAACCGCACGCCGGTCAACCGCGCGGCCCCCGAGGCCGGGTACGTGCCGATCGCGGTGCAGGTGCACGTCCAGTGCGGCGTGCCCGAGCTGGCGGCCGTGCTGCATGCACTGGAAAGCGGATCGCCGCGCCTGTTCGTCGACAACTTCAACATGCTGCCGATCCGCCGGTACGTGCTGGGTGCGAACCGCACGCAAGGCAACGGCGGCGTCGACGTGACATTCGAGCTGGTCGGCTACCTGCGTCCCGCACCGGCCGCGATGCCCGCCGCAACCACGGAGGTGGCCGGTGCGCCTTGACGACGCGGGCCCGCGCACCTGGCTGCTCGGGGCGACTGCGGCCTGGGCGTTCGCGCTCTGGCTGCTGGCGCTCGCGGGGATGGGTGGCCACGTCGCGCCCCTGCCCGACGATCCCGCGCTGGCGCAGGCGCTTCCGACGCCGTCGGCGCCGGTCGCGGGGCGGCTCGGGCCCCCCTCCGGCTACGCGGAGATCAGCGGGCGCCCGTTGCTGTCGCCCGACCGCCGGCCCCAACCGTTCTCGCTCGAGCCCGAAGGCGAGGGCGAAGTGGTCGAGGAGCGTTTCGATTTCGTGCTCACCGGGGTGTTGCTGACGCCGGGCCTGCAGATGGCCATCGTGCAGCCGGCCGGTGGCGGCGAATCGGTCCGCCTGCGGGTGGGCCAGTCCCCGGAAGGCGCGCCGTCCTGGCGGCTGGTGGCGCTGTCGCCGCGGGGCGCGGTGTTCGAGGGACCCGATGGCGAGCAGTCGCTGGAACTGCGCAGTTACGACGGCGGCGCGGACCTGCGCGCCGCGCCGGTGCCCGCGGGGCCGCCACGCCCGATGGCCGACGAGTCGGCGGCCTCAGCGGCCCTCGACGCGCAAAAGGCCGCCATGGAAGCGGCACGGGCCGCCGCCCTGGCGGAGGAAAACGCCGCCAATTCGGAAGCCGCGGCGACACCCGAGGCCCAGGTGGAGGCGATCCGCCAGCGCATCGAGGCGCGGCGCGAGCAGCTTCGCCGCGAAGCCCGGCAACCGCCGGCAACCCAACAACGGTAGAGTTCGACGAATGATCGTTTTTCCCCGCCTTTTCCTCGCCACGTCCATGTTGGCGCCGCTCCTGCTCGCCAGCTGCGCCACGGTCCCGGCGCCGACCATCTCGCGCGAGGGCGACCTGCGCGCGACGGCACCGGCCGGCACCGCCGACGCGGCCCGCACGGAGACGGTGATCGTCGACGGCCAGCCACGCACGCTCGCCGTCGCCGACCCCGCGCTGGACGAGGCACAGCCCCGCTTGCGCCCCGGCACCGGGATCGTCATCGACCGCGCGGCCGCCGCCGCGCCGCCCCCCGGGCTGGGCGCGACCAGCGGCGCGGTGACCTTCAACTTCGAGGGCGAATCGCTGCACGCCGTCGCCAAGGCGATCCTGGGCGACATGCTGGGCCAGAACTACGTGATCGCGCCCGGCGTGCAGGGCACCGTGACCCTGGCGACGCCCGACCCGGTGAGCCCGGCCGAGGCGCTGAGCCTGCTGGAGATGGTGCTCGGCTGGAACGGCGCGCGCATGGTCTACAGCGACGGCCGCTACAACATCGTGCCCGCCGGGGAGGGCCTGGCCGGCACCGTCGCCCCGCGTACCGGCCCGGCCACCGATGCCCGCGGCTACGAGACGCGCGTCGTGCCGCTGCGCTACATCTCCGCGACCGAGATGGAGAAGCTGCTCGAGCCCTACGCGCGCGAGAACGCGATCGTCCACGTCGACCCCGCGCGCAACGTCATCACGGTCGCGGGCACGCGCGCGGAACTCGAGAACTACCTGCGCACCATCCAGGTGTTCGACGTCGACTGGCTGGCCGGCATGTCCGTCGGCGTGTTCCCGCTGCAGTCGGGCAAGGCCACGCGGGTGGTCGAGGACCTGGAAAAGGTGTTCGGCGAGGACAGCGGATCGCCGGTGGCCGGCATGTTCCGCTTCATGCCGCTGGAAGGCGCCAACGCGGTGCTGGTGATCACCCCGCAGCCGGCCTACCTGGCCGACATCCGCCAGTGGCTCGAGCGCATCGACGGCGCGGGCGAGGGCGTGCAGCTGTTTTCCTACCAGCTCAAGTACGTCAAGGCCGCCGACCTCGCGCGGCGGCTGTCCGAGGTGTTCAGTGGCAGCGATGGCGGCAGCGGCGGCCAACCGTCGCTGATGACGGGGCTGCAATCGAGCACGCTCAAGGACGAAGGCCTCGGCGACCGCGACGGCAGCGCGCCGGTCGTCGGCGGCAACGGGGAGGGCCTGGGCGAGGGGCAGCTGCGGCTCGACCCGCGCGAGGCCGGCGATGCCGCGGTGACCCTCGAGATCGACGGCGACGCGGTCGGGGTGTCGGCCGTGGAGGAAACGAACACGCTGCTCGTGCGCACGAGCCCGCAGGCCTGGCGCTCGATCCTCGACGTCGTCGAACGGCTCGACGTCATGCCGTTGCAGGTGCATATCGAGGCGCAGGTCGCCGAGGTCAAGCTCACCGGCGACCTGGAATACGGCGTCAACTGGTACTTCGAGAACGCGGTGAGCGATCCGCTGGTCGCCGGCGGCGCCGGGCTGCCCAACGCGGACGGACGCGGCATCTGGGGAGACCTCGCGGGACGCGTCGCCGGCAACGGCCTGGCGTGGACCTTCCTGGGCCGCAACGCGGCGGCGGTGATCAGCGCGCTGGACGAGGTCACGGACGTGCGCCTGCTGCAGACGCCATCGCTGATGGTGCGCAACAACGCCGAGGCCGAACTCAACGTCGGCACCAGCATCCCCGTGTCGTCGGTGTCCTTCGACCCGATCAGCGGGGGCACCGGCACGGTGAGCCAGGTGCAGTACCTGGACACGGGCGTGATCCTCAAGGTCCGCCCGCGCATCACCCGCGACGGCATGGTGTTCCTGGACATCGTGCAGGAGGTCAGCTCGCCCGGCCCGGTGCCCGCCAACTGCGACATCAACTGCAACGTGCCGATCGATACCCGCCGGCTGAAGACCGAGGCCGCGGTGCAGAGCGGCGAAACGGTGATGCTGGCGGGCCTGATCAGCGAGGGCGTGACCACCGGGTCGTCCGGCGTGCCCGGCCTGAGCAGGATCCCGGTGATCGGCAGCCTGTTCGGCACGCGCACGCACGGGACCGACCGCAGCGAGGTGATCGTGCTGCTGACGCCGACGGTCATCCGCAACCCGATGCAGGCGCGCGAGCTGACCGACGAGTACAGCCAGCGCTTCCGTTCGCTGGAACCGCTGCGCACGGACGGCGGCGCGGACCGGTAGTGGCCGCGGCGCCTGCCGCCGTCGACACGCTGCCGGTCGTGTTGCTGCCGGTGGGTCCCGACGATGCGGCCCTGGACGCGACCCTCGCGGCGCTGGACGCGGGCACGCCCGCAGGCACCCGCGTCTGGCTGGCCGACGACGCCTGCGCGGGCCCGCGCGGCATCGCGATCATCGAACGCTGGCTCGGCGCGACCGCGCTCTGCGCGGACTACACCCGACGGCAACGCCGGGTGGGCGAGGTCGCGCACCTGGACGAGGCGCTGTCGGCCTGCGGCGACGCGGATGTCGCGGTGCTGGCGGGCGATGCGCGACCCGGCCCCGGCTGGTTGCAGCAACTGGCGGCCTGCTTTTCGCGCGACCCGGCGATCGGCACCGCGACGTCCTGGAGCAATGCGGGCGAGGCGGCGGCATGGCCGCGTCTCGGCGAAGTCGCAGCGTCGCCTTCGACCGCCGAGCTTGCCGCCCTTGCGCGCGCGGCCGCGGGCATGCCGCCGCGACATCCCGAGTTGCCGGCGGCGATCGGCCACGCGGTCCTGCTGCGCGCCAGCGCACGCCGGCGCGCGGGTGGGCTGGACGGCGCCAGTTACGGATCGTGGTATGCGGCGCTGGTCGACCTGTCGCTCCGGCTCGCCGGGCAGGGCTGGCGCAATGCGTTGTGCGAGACGGCCTTCGTGGCCTGCGCCGGCGAGGGCGTGCCGGCCGATGGCGACCTCGACGTGCTCGCCGCGCGGTGGCCCGCGTGGCATCCGCGGCTGGCGAAGTTCCTGATGGACGACCCGTTGCATCCGTTGCGCGACATGTTGTCGTCGAGACTGGCGGCCTCGGGCGCGGCCTCGCAGGCCGACCTGTTCGACGCCGAAGGCCCGGCCGCCCTGGCCGCCGGGAGCGCGGCATGACCCCCGGACCGGCCGGCATCGGCGTCGTGGTGGTGTCGCACCACAGCCTCGAGACCATCGAGGACTGCCTGGCGCGCCTGCTTGCCGCGGACGGCGTCGATGCGGTGAGCGTGGTCGACAACGCCTCCGGCGACGGCACGATGGCGGTGGTGCAGCGGCTCGCCGTGGCCGACCCGCGGTTGCGCTTCGTCGCCAATCCCGACAATCCCGGCTTCGCCGTCGCCTGCAACCAGGGGGTCGCCGAGCTGCGCGAGCGCGGGGGCGCGCAACGCTGGGTCGCGTTCGTCAACCCGGATTGCCTGGTGGAACGCGACAGCCTCGCGCGACTGGAAGCCCATGCCGGTGCCTTGGGAGGCGCCGCGCTGGTGGGCGCCGACCTGGTCGATGAAGCCGGCGTTCGCGATGGCGCGGCGCGCCGCCGGGATCCGGATTTCGGGGCCATGCTGGGCGCCCTGTGGCATCGTCGGCGCGCGGGTCGGCTGGACGTGCCGGTCGATCCCGGCGAGGCGCTGCAGGCCGTCGATGCCGTGTCGGGCGCGCTGATGCTGATGCCGCACGCGTTGTTCGCGCACGTCGGCGGCTTCGACCCGGGGTACCGCCTGCATGCCGAGGACCTGGACCTGTGCAGGCGCGTGCGCGAGGCCGGTGCGGTCGTGGCCGTCGCCAACGACGTGCGGGTGGTCCACGTCCGCGGCGTGTCCAGCCGCACCCGGCCCGTGTTCGTGGAATGGCACAAGCACCGCGGCCTGTGGCGCTATTTCCGCAAGTTCGAGGCCTCGCGCCGCAACGTCCTGACCCGCGCCGCCGTCTTCGCCGCCATCTGGCTGCGCTTCCCGTTCGCGGCGGCGCGCGCGGCTATCGGTAGCGGTTGATCCCGTCGCGGAGGACGCGGGCGGCGCTGGCCGAGGCTTCGGCGTGGTCGTGCCCGGGGGAGGCGTAGAGGATCGCGCGCGAGGCGCTGACCAGCAGCCCGGTGCCGTCGGCCGTGGCGCCGTTGCGGACCACCGCTTCGACGTCACCGCCCTGGGCGCCGACGCCCGGCACGAGGAAGGGCATGTCGCCGACGATCGCCCGCACCTCGCGCAGCTGTTCCGGCCAGGTGGCGCCGACCACCAGCAGGCAGTTCCCGTTGCCGTTCCAGTCGCGCGCCACGGTGTGCGCCACGTGCTGGTACAGCGGGCGGCCGTCGGCCATCGCCAGGTCCTGCAGGTCGGCGGCGCCGGGATTCGACGTCCGGCAGAGGATCGCCACGCCGCGATCCGCCCGGTCCAGGAACGGCTGCAGCGCATCCCGCCCGAGGTAGGGATTGGCCGTCACGGCATCCGCGCCGTAGCGCTCGAACGCCTCGGCCGCGTAATGCATCGCGGTGCTGCCGATGTCGCCGCGCTTGGCATCCAGGATCACCGGGATGCCCGGATGTGCCGCATGGATGTGTGCGACGAGGCGCTCCAGCGCGCCTTCCGCCCCGAGCGCGGCGAAGTGGGCGATCTGCGGCTTGAACGCGCACGCATATTCCGCGGTGGCGTCCACCACCGCCCGGCAGAACCCGAACACCCCGTCCGGATCATCGCGGAACCGCGGCGGGAACTTCGCCGGCTCCGGATCCAGCCCCACGCACACCAGCGTGCCCGCGTCGTCCCACCGCTGCCGCAACTGCCGCATGAACCCCATCCGGTTTCTCCGTCATTCCCGCGAAGGCGGGAATCCAGTGTCGCGCACCACCGATGGATCCCCGCCTTCGCGGGGATGACCGCAGCCTGTCCTTGCGGTCACTTCAGGGCCTTGAAGCGCAGGCGGTGGGGGCCGGCGTCGTCGCCCAGGCGGCGCTTCTTGTCTTCCTCGTACTCGCGGTAGTTGCCCTGGAAGAACTCCACGTGCGAGTCGCCCTCGAAGGCGAGGATGTGCGTGGCGATGCGGTCCAGGAACCAGCGGTCATGCGAGATCACGAACGTGTTGCCCGGGAACTCGAGCAGCGCGTCCTCGAGCGCGCGCAGCGTCTCGATGTCCAGGTCGTTGGACGGCTCGTCGAGCAGCAGCACGTTGCCGCCCTGCAGCAGCGTCTTGGCCATGTGCAGCCGGCCGCGCTCGCCGCCCGACAGCGTGCCCACCATCTTCTGCTGGTCCTGGCCCTTGAAGTTGAAGCGGCCGATGTAGGCGCGCGACTGGATCTCCACGCCGTTGATGTTGAGGATGTCCGCGCCGCCGCTGACTTCCTGGAACACGTTGTGGTTGCCCGTCAGCGCGTCGCGGCTCTGGTCCACGTAGGCCAGCTTCACGGTCGGACCCATGTCGATCTCGCCCGAATCCGGCTTCTCCAGCCCGGTGATCATCTTGAACAGCGTGGACTTGCCGGCGCCGTTCGGGCCGATGATGCCGACGATCGCGCCCGGCGGGACGATGAAGCTCAGGTCGTCGATCAGCAGCCGGTCGCCGAAGCGCTTGGAGACGTTCCTGAATTCCAGCACCTTGCTGCCCAGCCGCTCGCCCGGCGGGATGAAGATCTCGTTGGTCTCCTGGCGCTTCTGGTAGTCGACGGACTGCAGCTCCTCGATCCGCGACAGGCGCGCCTTGCCCTTGGAGCGGCCGCCCTTGGCGTTCTGCCGCGCCCACTCGAGCTCCTTCTGGATCGCCTTCTGGCGCGCCTTCTCGCCGGACTCCTCGCGCTTGAGGCGCTCGTCCTTCTGCGTCAGCCACTCGGTGTAGTTGCCCTTCCAGGGAATGCCCTTGCCGCGGTCCAGTTCCAGGATCCACTCGGCGGCATTGTCGAGGAAGTAGCGGTCGTGGGTCACCGCGACGACGGTGCCGGTGTAGCGCGCCAGGAACTGCTCCAGCCACTCCACCGACTCGGCGTCGAGGTGGTTGGTCGGCTCGTCGAGCAGCAGCATGTCGGGCTTCTGCAGCAGCAGCCGGCACAGCGCGACGCGGCGCTTCTCGCCGCCGGACAGCTTGCCGATCACCGCGTCCCACGGTGGCAGGCGCAGCGCGTCGGCCGCGACCTCCAGCTGGTTTTCCAGCGTGTGCGCGTCACCCGCGGCGAGGATCGCCTCGAGGCGTTCCTGTTCCTTCGCCAGCGCGTCGAAGTCCGCACCTTCCTCGGCATACGCGGCGTACACCTCGTCCAGGCGCGCCTGTGCCTGCAGGACCTCGCCGACGCCTTCCTCCACCGCCTCGCGGACGGTCTTCGCCGGATCGAGCTCGGGCTCCTGCGCCAGGTACCCGACCTTGATGCCGGGCTGCGGACGGGCCTCGCCACTGAAGTCCTGGTCGACGCCGGCCATGATCCGGAGCACGGTCGACTTGCCCGAGCCGTTCAGCCCGAGCAGGCCGATCTTGGCGCCCGGGAAGAACGACAGCGAGATGTCCTTGATGATCTGGCGCTTGGGCGGGACCGTCTTGGACACGCCGTTCATGGTGTAGATGTATTGCATCGGGGGACTGCCTCGTGGGGGGTGCCGCCGCGCGCGAAAGCCGCCCGGATGGGCCGCTGCTGCGCGGGAAACCGGCATTATCGCCGATGACGGCAGCCGATTGGCGGCGACCGGGCGCGCGGGCGGCTTCGATCCGTCAGCCGGGCTGCACGGTCGCCAGGAACTCGCTGAACGCCCGTGTCGTCGCCTCGGCATCGAAGAGCACGGGTGCGTTCTGCCGCAGGCGTCCCGCGAGTCCGTCCCGCCAGACGGCATCCCGGCCCAGGCGCGTGGCCCGTGCCACGTAGCCGTCGACATCGGTGGCCACCAGTTCCGCGGCCCCCAGGTGCCCCAGCATCGCGGCGGTCTGGCGCTCGCGCATGCAGTCGCCTTCCAGCGCCACGATCGGCAGGCCGAGCGGCAGCAGGTCCAGCGCGGTCATCCCGCCGGACCAGCCCAGGCTGTCGATCGCGAAGTCGCAGCTGCTGGCCAGGCCGAGGAAACGGTCCAGCGGCATGAGCCCGTGCAGCACCAAGCGCGTGTCGACGTCGACCCCGCGCGCCGCGAGCGCGGGCCGCATGCGTTCGCGCAGCCACTCGCGCACGTGGTCGCGGTGGTGCGGCACCAGGTGCAGGCGGGCTTCCGGCAACGCCTCGAGCACGCGCGCGAAGGCATCGTCCTGGGCCGGCATCAGCTTGAAGACGCTCTGCGGGCACAGGATCTCGAGGCTGTCCGGCGCGGCGCGGCGAATGCCTTCCAGCGGGGCCGGCGGTTCGGCGCGGCGCGCCAGGGCGTGGCCTGAGCCGGGCAGGCGGACCAGCCGTTCGCTGTAGTGCGACTGCCCGTCGGGGGGCTCGAAGGCGTCGGGGCCCAGGAAGCAGTCCATGCTCGGCAGGCCGGTCGTCACGGGGTGGCCCCAGAGCGCGCACTGGACCGGGGCGAGCCGGATCGAGGACAGCAACTGGGTCATCGGGTGCATGCCCAGGTCCAGGTAGACCACGATGTCGGCATCCAGCCGCGCCAGCAGGTTGCGCCAGTCGATCGCCGCGCGCGGGCCGGCGTGCACGGTGCCGCAGCGCGCGGCACGCCGCGCCCAGGGATTGTCGCCGCCGGCCATGTGCAGCACGTGCAGCTCGAACCGGTTGCGGTCCAGCCGCTCGATGAGCGGGACGAACAGCCGTGACACGGTGTGCTCCTGCAGCAGCATCGTGCAGAACACGATGCGCCGGCGCCTGCGGACGACCGGGCGCTTCGGCAGGCCCGGGTCGAGGGCCGACATCAGCCGGTGCACCATCGCGCCGTAGCGGCGCATGTCGTCGCTGCATTCGCCCAGGTAGTGCAGGAAGAACGGCGTCGTGCTGGCCAGGCAGCCGGGTACCTGCGCGCGGACGGCGGCCGGGCCCAGGTCCAGCCGTTCGAACCAGTCGACCCCGTCGCGCCAGGACGCCTTGAATGCCTCGATGTCGGCCGTGGTCGCCGGTGCAGGCGCCCGCGGACACTGCATCGCCAGCCAGCGCGCGCGCAGGAACGACGGATCCAGCCGCAGGGCCTCGTCCAGCGCGGCGTGGCCCTCGCCGAAGCGGTCGACCGCGAAGCACTCGAAGGCGGCATTCACCCAGTCGGCAGGCGTCTTGCCGGAGGTGGGATCGGTCAAGGCAGGCACGCCGCGGCAGAGGGGGCCGGCAAGTTATCATGAAGGGCCCAGATTCCCGGACGAAACGCATGTTTCCCGCCGACCAGCGCATCGCAGGCTTCGACCCCGAACTCGCCCAGGCGATCGCAGACGAGGCCCGCAGGCAGGAGGACCACGTCGAGCTGATCGCGTCGGAGAACTACGCCAGCCGGCGGGTGCTCGAGGCGCAAGGATCGGTGCTGACCAACAAGTACGCCGAGGGGTACCCGGGCAAGCGCTACTACGGCGGCTGCGAGTTCGTCGACGTGGCCGAGCGGCTGGCGATCGACCGTGCGAAGCAGCTCTTCGGCGCGGACTACGCGAACGTGCAGCCGCATTCCGGTTCGCAGGCCAACCAGGCCGTGTACCTGGCGCTGCTGCAGCCGGGCGACACCATCCTGGGCATGTCGCTGGCGCACGGCGGGCATCTCACGCACGGCGCCAAGGTCAACATCAGCGGCAAGCTGTTCAGCGCGGTGCAGTACGGCGTCGACGACGCGGGCTTCATCGACTACGACGAGGTCGAGCGCCTCGCGGTCGAGCACCGGCCGAAGATGGTGGTCGCCGGCTTCAGTGCATATTCGCAGGTCGTCGACTGGGCGCGGTTCCGTTCGATCGCGGACAAGGTCGGCGCGATCTTCTTCGTGGACATGGCCCACGTGGCCGGCCTCGTCGCCGCGGGCGCATACCCGAACCCGGTGCCGCATGCGCACGTGGTGACCTCGACCACGCACAAGACCCTGCGCGGCCCGCGCGGCGGCATCATCGTCGCGAAGGCCGACGAGGCGCTGGAGAAGAAGCTGCAGTCGATCGTCTTCCCGGGCATCCAGGGCGGCCCGCTGATGCACGTGATCGCGGCCAAGGCGGTCGCCTTCAAGGAAGCCCTGGAGCCGGGGTTCAAGGATTACCAGCGCCAGGTCGTGAAGAATGCGCAGGCGATGGCGCGCACCATCATGCAGCGCGGCTACAAGATCGTCTCCGGCGGCACCGAGAACCACCTGATGCTGGTCGACATGATCGGGAAGGGCATCACGGGCAAGGACGCGGAAGCCGCGCTCGGCCGCGCGCACATCACGGTCAACAAGAACGCGGTCCCGAACGACCCGCAGAAGCCGTTCGTCACCTCGGGGCTGCGCATCGGCACGCCCGCGGTGACGACGCGCGGCTACGGGGAGCAGGATTGCACCGACCTGGCGAACTGGCTGTGCGACGTGCTCGACGCGCCGCAGGACGAGGCGGTCATCGCCAGGGTGCGGGACGCCGTGGCCGCGCAATGCGCCCGTTATCCGGTGTACGGCGGCGCCGGGGCCTAGGACTGCCTTGCACTGCCTCTTCTGCCAGCACGACGACACCCGCGTGATCGATTCGCGGGTGTCCGACGATGGCGCCACCATCCGCCGACGGCGCGAATGCGCGGCCTGTGGCGAGCGGTTCTCCACGCTGGAGACCATCGAGCTCAAGTTGCCGGCGATCATCAAGGGCGACGGGCGGCGCGAGGCATTCGACGCGCGCAAGCTGCGCGCCGGCTTCGACCGCGCGCTGCAGAAGCGCCCGGTCTCGGAGGAGCAGGTGGAGGCCGCGGTGCGCGCCGTCGTGCACCGGCTGCGCATGACCACCGAGCGCGAGGTCGCCTCGCGCCAGGTCGGCGACTTCGTGATGGCCGAGCTGCGCAAGCTCGACCACGTCGGCTACGTGCGCTTCGCTTCGGTGTACCGCGCGTTCGAGGACGTCGCCGATTTCCGCGAGGAACTCGACCGGCTGGAGCGCGACATGCCGGTCGACAACCAGCTGCCCCTGCTCGAGGGCGACGCGGCCACCGTCACGGGAAGGAAGAAACGCTGATGGCAACCCGCAAGGCCCGCGCGTCCGCGCCGGTCCAGGCACCGGTGTTCTCCGCGGTCGACCACGCGATGATGGCGCGCGCGCTGCGCCAGGCCGCGCTCGGTGCGTACACGACGCGGCCCAATCCGATGGTCGGCTGCGTGCTGGCCCGGGGCGAAGAGGTGGTGGGCGAGGGTTGGCACCGGCGCGCGGGCGAGCCGCATGCCGAGGTGCATGCGCTCGAGGCCGCGGGTGACCGCGCGAAAGGCGCGACCGCCTACGTCACCCTGGAACCCTGCGCGCACACCGGGAAGACCGGGCCATGCGCGGACGCATTGATCGCCGCGGGCGTGGCCCGGGTCGTGGCCGCGATGCAGGATCCGTTTCCGCAGGTGGACGGCAGCGGGCTGGAGACGCTGCGGGCCGCCGGCATCACCGTGGAGACGGGGTTGCTGGAGGCGGAAGCGCGCGAGTTGAACCGGGGCTTCGTGTCGCGCGTCGTGCGCGGCAGGCCGTGGCTTCGCGTCAAGCTCGCGACCAGCCTCGACGGTCGCAGCGCGCTCGCCAGTGGCGACTCGAAATGGATCAGCGGCGAAGCCTCGCGCACCGACGTGCAACGCTGGCGCGCGCGCGCCGGGGCGCTGCTCACCGGTGCCGGCACGGTGCTTGTCGACGATCCTTCGCTCACCGTGCGGTTGCCGAAGGACGTGCCCTTCAGTCCGCCGCTGCGCGTCGTGCTCGATCCGGGCCTGGCCACCACCGGCCGCGGCAAGGTGCGCGAAGGCGATGCGCCGACCCTGTACCTGCATGCGCCGGACGTGAAGCTGCCGCGCAACCTGGAGGCCGACCACGCGCACGTGCCGGTGGATCGCGGCCTCTTCGACCTGCGCGCCGTCCTGCAGCTGCTCGCGGCGCGCGGGATCAACGAGGTCCAGGTGGAGGCGGGCGCCACGCTGGCCGGCGCGTTCCTGGCCGAAGGGCTGGTCGACGAGCTGCTGTTGTACGTGGCACCGGTCGTGCTCGGGGGGCAAGCGCGCCCGCTGTTCGGCGGCGTCGATGTGGGCACGATGGCGGAGCGCGTCCAGCTGCAGGTGGTCGACACGCGCCGGCTGGGTGCGGACATCCGCGTCCTGCTCCGTCCGAAGACCTGATGTTCACCGGGCTTGTCCAGGGCATCGGCATCCTGGCCACGCGCGACCTGCGCGGGGGCGATGCACGCCTGCGAGTCGATGCCGGCACGCTTCCGTTCGACGACATCGCGCTCGGCGAAAGCATCGCGGTCAACGGGGTGTGCCTGACCGTCACCGCATTCGACGCGTCCGGCTTCGAGGCCGACGCCTCCAGCGAAACGCTGGCGCTCACCACGCTGGGCGCGCTGCCACCGGGCAGGCGGGTCAACCTGGAGCGCGCACTGTGCGCCGGTGACCGGCTCGGCGGGCACCTCGTCAGCGGCCACGTGGATGGCATCGGCACGGTGGCGACCGTGACCGACGATGCACGCGCGCAGCGCTGGCGCTTCATGGCGCCGCCAGCGCTGATGCGCTACATCGCATCGAAGGGTTCGATCTGCGTCGACGGCACCAGCCTCACCGTCAACGCCGTCGACGCGGACGGTTTCGACGTCGCGCTGGTCCCGCATACGCTGGCCCATACCGCGTTCGGCGCGACGCGCCCGGGCGACCCGGTGAACCTGGAAGTCGACCAGGTCGCGCGCTACGTGGAACGACTGCTGCAGGAACGATGCCCATGAGCTTCGCCCCCGTCCACGAACTGCTCGCGGAAATCCGCGCCGGCCGCATGGTCGTCATCGTGGACGACGAGGACCGCGAGAACGAGGGCGACCTGATCATGGCCGCGGAGCTGGTGAAGGCCTCGGACATCAACTTCATGGTCACGCATGCGCGCGGCCTGGTGTGCCTGTCGCTGACGCGCGAGCGCTGCCGCCAGCTCGGGTTGCCGCCGATGGTGCGCGACAACACCTCGCCCCACGGCACCAATTTCACGGTCAGCATCGAGGCCGCCGAAGGCGTGACCACGGGCATCTCGGCGTACGACCGCGCGCACACCATCCGCACGGCGGTGCGCCCGGATGCGGCGCCGGAGGACCTGTCGCAGCCCGGGCACATCTTCCCGCTGCAGGCGCAGGCCGGCGGCGTCCTCAACCGCGCCGGCCATACCGAAGCCGCCAGCGACCTGGCCCTGCTGGCGGGGCTGGAGCCGGCCGGCGTCCTGGTGGAGATCCTCAATCCCGACGGCAGCATGGCGCGCCGGCCGGAACTGGAACGGTTCGCGCGCGCGCACGGGTTGAAGATCGGTTCGATCGAGGACCTGATCCGCCACCGCCTGGACACCGAGCACACGGTCGAGCGGATCGACGCGCGCGACATCGACACCGCGCACGGTCCCTTCCGGCTGCACACCTATCGCGACCGGATGACGCGCGCGCTGCACCACGCCCTCCTGCGCGGGACGCCGGACGCGGCCACGCCCACGCTGGTGCGCGTGCACGCGCTCAATCCCCTCGCCGACGCGCTGCACTGGCGCCGTGCGGACTTCGGCACTTCGGCCGGCGATGCGATGGCGGCGATCTCGGCCGAAGGCGCCGGCGCGCTGGTGTTGCTGGGCGAGCCGGCCGATCCCGACGCGTTGCTGGCGCGGATCCGCGAGGAGCCAGGCGCCGGTGCGGGCGGCGCCCGCGGCGGCGCCCTCGCCGAATGGCGTCGCACCGGCGTCGGCTCGCAGATCCTCGCCGACCTGGGACTCGGCAAGCTGCGCGTGATCGGCTCGCCGCGCAAGCAGGTCGGCCTCGCCGGATTCGGGCTGGAAGTCGTCGAGTACGTCGACTTGCCGTGACGCGCGGGGCGCGGCCGTGGTGCCGTGTCGGGACACGCCGCAAGTACCTCCATGTAGGCTACTCAGCGCCATCCATGGCGCTGAGCATCCCGCCACGGCACCACGACCGCGCCTTGCAACATCGCCGGAACTCGTGGGACATCAAACGCAAGTGCATCCGCCTCGGCGCGCCTGCTAACTCCTCCCACAGGTGCCGTAAACTGGCCGCCCCACGCAAGCAGGCTTCCCATGGCCCACATCGAAGGCGACCTGCGGGTCCACGGAGGCGCCCGGTTCGCGATCCTCGCCAGCCGCTGGAACCCGCGCATCAGCGATGCCCTGGTGGCCGGCGCGCGCAAGGCCTTCGCCGACCATGGCGTGGCCGAAGGCGCGGTCGACGTCGTGCGCGTGCCCGGCGCCTGGGAGCTGCCGCAGGCAGCCGCGCGGCTGGCCGCCGGCCGCCGCCATGCGGCGCTGGTCGCGCTTGGTTGCGTGGTCCGCGGCGAGACCCGGCACTTCGAGCACGTCGCGGACCGGTGCGCCGAGGGCCTGATGCGCGTGGCGCTCGACAGCGGCGTCCCGGTGCTCAACGGCGTGCTCGCCACCGACCGCTTCGAGGACGCCGAGGCCCGCGCGGGCGGCAGCCATGGCAACAAGGGCGAGGAGTGCGCATTGGCCGCGATCGAGATGGCCGACCTGATGGAGCGGCTGGCATGAGCCGGCGCCGCGACGGCATCGACCCGGTGGCGCGCTCGCGTGCCCGGCGGCGTGCGCTGCAGGCGATCTACAAGTGGCAGATGTCCGGCGGCACCGCGCAGCAGGTGATCGCCGAGTTCGCGCACGAACAGGCGCACGAGGTCGCCGACCTGGCGTACTTCGAGGACCTGGTGCGCGGCGTGCTGGAACAGCGCGAGGACATCGACACCGCGCTCGCCGCGTTCGTCGACCGCGAGATCGGCCAGGTCGACCAGATCGAGCGCGCGGCATTGCGCATCGCAACCTACGAGCTGCGCCACCGGCCGGACGTGCCGTTCCGGGTGGTGATCAACGAGGCGATCGATTCCACCAAGCGTTTCGGCTCCGAGCACGGACACACCTACGTCAACGGCGTGCTCGACCGCGCCGCCACCCAGTGGCGGCCGGACGAAGTGCGCGCGCCGCGCTAGGCGGCGACGTGCCCGAATTCGACCTGGTCGAACGGATCCGCCGGCGCGCCGGCGGACACGGCGACGCGACGGGTGGGGTCGTGCTCGGCATTGGCGACGACGCCGCGCTGCTGCGCGTCCCGGCCGGCCGGCTCCTGGTCGTTGCGACGGACACGCTCAACGCAGGCGTGCATTTTCCCGACGGCACCGCGCCCGCCGACATCGGCTGGAAGGCGCTCGCGGTCAACCTGTCCGACCTGGCGGCCATGGGTGCGACGCCGGCCTGGTGCACCCTGTCGCTGTCGTTGCCGCGCGGCGACGACGCCTGGCTGGAGGCCTTCCTCGACGGCTTCCTCGAGCTGGCCGCGTTGCATCGCGTGGCGCTGGTCGGTGGCGACACGACACGCGGGCCGCTGTCGGTGTGCGTCACGGTGCATGGCCTGGTCGAGGAGGGCACGGCCCTGCGACGCGATGGCGCACGGGTGGGCGACGACGCCTGGGCCAGCGGCACGCTGGGCGATGCCGCGGGCGCCCTCTCGCTCGGCAAGGACGCACCGCCTGCGTTGCGTGCCCGGCTGGACCGGCCCGAGGCGCGCGTCGCGCTGGGGCAGGCACTGGCGGGGATCGCGACCAGCGTCATCGATGTGTCCGACGGGCTGCTCGCCGACCTCGGCCATGCCTGCGACGCGAGCGGCGTGGGTGCGCAGGTCGAACTCGACATGCTGCCGGCGTCGCCGGCGCTGCGCGAAGCGTTCGATGCGGCGTCGCGCCGCGTGCTGCAGGCCACCGGCGGCGACGATTACGAGTTGTGCTTCACCGCCGCGCCCGGACAGCGTGCGGCGGTCGCCGGGGCCGCGCGCAAGGCGGGGCTTCCAGTGACCAGGATCGGACGCATCGTCGAAGGGACAGGGGTGCAGGCGCTGGACGCCGACGACCGGCCGTGGCAGCCGCCGCGCAAGGGGTACACGCACTTCGCTGCCGCGGACTGACGCGGCCTCGTCACGGCGCCGGCGGCAGCAGCTTCCCGGGGTTCAGGATGCCGTCGGGATCGAACACGGCCTTGACCTGGCGCATCAGTGCCAGCGTCGGCCCATCGATCGCGTCGGCCATGAAGTCGCGTTTGGCCAGCCCGATCCCGTGTTCGCCCGACAAGGTGCCGCCCAGCGACAGCGTGAGCGCGAACACGCGCGACAGCGCGGCCTCCGCCCGCCGGGTCGCGCCGTCGTCGGCCGGGTCGTAAAGGATGTTGACGTGGAGGTTGCCGTTGCCGGCGTGTCCGAACGTCACGATGGGCAATCGTGCCGCCTGCGCGATGTCGCGCACGCCGGCGACCAGCGCAGGGATCCGCGACACCGGCACGACGACGTCCTCGTTGATCTTGCCGGGCGCCAGCGTGCGCAGCGCGGGCGAGAGGGCCTTGCGCGCCGCCCACAGCCGCGCCCGGCCCGTCTCGTCGTCCGCGTCGTCGATGCGCAGCAGGCCGTCGCCCGCGGCGGCCGCCGCCAGCGCGTCGACCGCATGCGCGATCGTGGCCACGTCGCCGTCCGCCTCGATCATCAGCAGCGCGCCCGCGCCTCCGGGCAGGTCGACACCCCCCACGTCGCGCGCGAGCCGCACGCAGTCGCCGTCCATGAACTCGAGCATCGACGCCGTCACCGGCTGCGCCATCAGGCGCGCCACCGCGGCAGCGGCCGACCCGACGTCGCGGTAGAGCGCGCGCAACAGGCGCCGGGCGCGCGGCATCGGGGTGAGCCGGAGCGTTGCTTCCACCACGAGCGCCAGGGTGCCTTCGCTGCCGACCAGCAGGCGCTGCAGGTCGTAGCCGGTGGCGCCCTTCGTCGTCGCGGCGCCGCATCGCACCAGGTCGCCCGCGCCGGTCACCGCTTCGAGGGCGAGCACGTTGTCCCGGCTCGCGCCGTACTTCACCGCGCGTGGTCCCCCGGCGTTGCAGGCGAGGTTGCCGCCGACGGTCGAGTAGTCCGCGCTGGTCGGGTCCGGTGGCCAGAACAGGCCGTGCGGCGCCAGCGCGCGCTGCAGGTCGCCGTTGAGCACGCCGGGTTGCACGACAGCGCAGCGGTCGCCGGGGCGGATCTCCAGGACCTGGTCCATGCGCTCGAACGACACCACCACGCCGCCGGCCACCGGCACCGCGGCCCCGGTGGTATTGGTGCCGCGCCCCCTGGCGACGACGGGCACGCGGTGTTCCCGGCAGGCACGCACGAGTGCCTGCACCTGCGCGGCCTCGCGCGGCAGCGCCACGGCGTCGGGTTGGGCATGCCGGCGCGAGTTGTCGTAGCCGTAGGTCAGGCGCTCGGACGCATCGACGCGCCAGCCGTCGTCGCCGAGCAGCGCGGCCATCGCGCGTTCGAATCCGGCGGGGAGGGCAGGCATCACCCGTCCGCGCGGAACGCGTCGCGGATCCAGTGCAGGTCCGGTGCCGCGGGATCGCCGGAGGCATCCACCACGTCGAAACGGCAGGCCATGTCGGCCAGTCGGCGATGCGCGAGCAGGAACAGTTCCGCGGCGCGCACCAGCTTGCGCTGCTTGGCGTGGTCGACCGACGCCGCGCCGCCCCCGAACCCGTCGTCGCGCCGGTAACGCACTTCCACGAAGACGAGCGTCGGTCCGCCGAACGCGTCGTCGTCGATCATCACCAGGTCGAGTTCGCCGAGCCGGAAGCTTGCATTCGCCGCGACATCGCGCAGGCCGGCGCGCAACAGGTGGTTGCGCGCCGCCCCCTCGACCGCGGCGCCCCGTGCGCGCCGGTCGGTCGTTGCCGCACCGTCGGCGCCCGCCATCAGGGAAGCGGGACCGGCCGGCCTTCGCGGAACGTCGACCAGGTCGGCATGCGCAATACGTTGCCCGCGGCATCCACCCGCAGGCGGCCGGTCGCGCCGCGCAACCCGCCTTCGCCGGCGCCCGCGGCGACCGACGGATAGGCCGTGACCAGCCAGGCGTCGTAGCCAAAGGCGAACAGGCGCGCCGCGGGACCCCGCGCGGTCGGCAACCGCTCGCCGAGGCTCGCGGCGGGCGGCAATCCGGGCAATCCCTGCGCCGTCCACGTCTCGGTCGGGAAGGCGATGCCGTCGAGCATCACGTCCTGCAGCGGATCGCCAGTGCCGATGGCCACCTGCGACGTCGCCACGGCGGGGAGTCCGGACAGCCCCGCGAGCGAGAGTTGCGCGGCCAGCAGGTGCGCCTTGTTGCCGCGCACGGCATAGAACACGCCGTCGATCGGCGTCCCGGCGGCGGCGGCCGCCTGTGCCGCGGCCTGCAACTGCGGCGCGGTCGCGGCGACGTCGTCGCCGATCGCCAGCGACTGGAACACCCGGGCCCCTGCGCCTGCCAGCCGGTCGCCGAACGCGGCGGCGGCGCGGCGCATGCTGTCGTCGCTGCCCTGCAGGACCAGCACGTTGCGCGCGCCACCCTCGGCCAGGTAATCGGCCGCCGCGATGCCTTCGTCCTCGGGCGACAGCGAGAAACTCGCATGGCCAGGGGGCGGTGCATCGTCGCCGCGGTTGAGCGCGAGCAGCGGCACGGTAAGGACGCCACTCGAAAACACGGCGTCCACCTCGTCCCGTCCCAGCGGGCCGACCACGAACGCATGGCCGTCCGCGACGGCGCGGCCGTATGCCGCCACGGCGCCTGCGCTGGCGGTGTCGTAGAAACGGATCGCCGGGCGCGGCCGCGTTTCGGCAAAGTAGCCGGCGAGGAAGCCATCGCGAACCGGCGCGGCGGCGCGTGCCAACTGGCCCGACAGGGGCAGGAGGAATCCGATGCTGGTGGGCGGGGCGTAGCCGTCGGGCGCCGCCGGCATGCGCGCGGCGTCGTCGAAACGCCAGCGCCCGTCGTCGACAGGCTGCGGCGCGGCCACGACCGATGCATCCACCGGTCCCGCGCGGCGTGGCGCCTCGGTGACGCGCACGGTGGAACAACCGGCCACCGCGAACAGGCAGGCGCAGAGCACCATCGTCTTCGTCTGCATCGTCATGGCGTCGCGCGGCTCCATCCGGGGTACCGTATTGATTCTAACCATCGGACCGCCATGGCTCCCTCACTTCCCGCCGATGGCGCGCCTGCCCCCGGGCCGTCGCCTGCCACCCCGCCCGGAACGCTCTTCGTGGTCGCCACGCCGATCGGCAACCTGGGCGACCTGGCGCCGCGCGCACTCGAGACCTTGCGCACGGTCGCCGCGGTGTGCGCGGAGGACACCAGGCGCACGCGCCAGTTGCTGTCGCACTTCGGGCTGGAGCGTCCCCTCGTGGCCCTGCACGAGCACAACGAGGAAGCCGTCGCGAACCGCCTGGTGGCACGCCTGGCCGGTGGCGAATCGCTGGCCCTGGTTTCGGACGCCGGCACGCCGCTGGTGAGCGACCCCGGCTACCGGCTGGTCCGTGCCGCACGGATGGCGGGCCTCCGGGTCTCGCCGCTGCCGGGACCCTGCGCCGCCATCGCCGCCCTGAGCATCGCGGGGCTGCCCTCGGACCGCTTCGCGTTCGAGGGCTTCCTGCCCGCCAAGGGCACTGCGCGACGCGACAGGCTGCAGCGCCTTGCGAGCGAAACGCGCACGCAGGTGTTCTACGAGTCGTCCCACCGGATCGAGGCGACGCTGGCGGACCTGTGCGGGGCCTTTGGCGGCGACCGCCCCGCGGTGCTGGCGCGGGAGCTGACCAAGCTGTTCGAGACCGTCCTTGACGGCACGCTCGACGACATCCGCACCCGGGTGGCCGGCGATCCCGACCAGCGGCGCGGCGAATTCGTACTGGTCGTGCAGGGCGCGGCCGACGAAGCCGCGGGCCAGCTGGCCGAGGGACGGCGCCTCTACGCCCGCCTGGGCGAGCACCTGCCGCCGTCCGCCGCCGCCAAGCTCGCCGCCGAGCTCAGCGGCGCGCCGCGCAAGGCCCTTTACGGCAGCGAATAGTCAGGAGCTGCGTGCGACAATGCGCCTGGCGGAGTCGGCCAGGCAGTCGCGTCATCCCCATGCCTTTCGAGGCGCGGGGGTGCCGAGGAAAGTCCGGGCTCCACAGGGCACGGTGCCAGGTAACGCCTGGGCGGCGCGAGCCGACGGAAAGTGCAACAGAAAGATACCGCCGATGGCCCGCAAGGGCACAGGCAAGGGTGAAATGGTGCGGTAAGAGCGCACCGCGAGCCTGGCAACAGGCCGGCACGGCAAACCCCACCGGGAGCAAGGCCAAATAGGGACCCCATGACGTGGCCCGCGTCGGGTCCGGGTAGGCTGCTCGAGCACAGCGGTGACGCTGCGCCTAGAGGAATGACTGTCCACGACAGAACCCGGCTTATCGGCCGGCTCCGCCACCTTTTCCTGCGCGCGCCCCGGTCCCCCGGGGCCCGGGCGCCTGTTCATGTTGCGCTGCAGCGATCTCCCGCCCGCGCCTGCCCTGCGCGCGGCCTGGCGGCCTTCACCTGGCCTTGATCTCAGAAATTGAGACGAATCAGGGCTTAGTGGATAAGTCTTGAACCAGACTCTGAAGTTCGTCGCAACTCATTGACCGGCAAACAAAAATTGCCCGGGAAAGTTGTTGACAACCCTGTGGGCGGACTCCTAATGTGGCGGCATGTGGGAAATCCGGGGGAATCCGGGGATTCCGTGGTTGGCAGCACCTCCACAGGCGGGCAGGGCGGATGTTCCAGGGCGAGACCCTCATCACCATCGACGACAAGGGCCGGTTGGCGATCCCGACCGTCCATCGCGATGTCGTGGCCAACGCCTGCGGCAACCGGCTCGTGATCACCTACAACCCGTTCGAGGCAGGCTGCCTGTACCTCTACCCCCAGGCCATCTGGGAAAAGGTGCGTGACCAGGTCAATGCGCTCCCGCGGACCCGCCGGACCAGCCGCACCTTCCAGCTGAAGCTGGTCGGTGCCGCGGCGCCGGTCGAGCCGGACGGCAGCGGCCGCATCTCCATCCCCGCCAGCCACCGCAATGCCGTCGGCATCGACCGGCGCGCAGTGCTGCTCGGCATGGGCGACAAGTTCGAACTGTGGAGCGAGCAGGCGCACCACGACCAGATCCGGCAGGTGCTTGCCGACGAGGATCTGGGCGAGGACCTGCTCGACCTGCAGCTGTGACGGGCGCGGACCGGGACGCCCGGTCCGCGCAAGCGCCGGCGGTGCACCTGCCGGTACTGGTCGCGGAGGCGGTGCAGGGCCTGCGCGTGTTGCCCGGCGGCACGTACCTGGATGGCACGTTCGGGCGTGGCGGACATGCAAGGGACGTTTTGGAACGACTCGGCCCCGGAGGCCGGCTGCTGCTGATGGACAAGGACCCTGAGGCGATCGAAGTGGCAACGCGCGCATTCGGCGCGGACGCCCGCGTCGCCATCCGCCGGGGCAGCTTCGCCGACCTGGGCCGGTGGGACGCGGTGCGCGACGGCCTCGACGGCGTGCTGCTCGACCTGGGCGTGTCCTCGCCGCAGCTGGACGTGGCCGCGCGTGGCTTCTCGTTCGGCAAGGACGGCCCGCTCGACATGCGCATGGATCCCGAATCCGGCGAATCGGCCGCGCAGTGGCTGGCGCGCGCGGACGAGCGCGAGATCGCCGACGTGCTGTGGACGCTCGGGGAAGAGCGGATGTCGCGTCGCATCGCGCGGGCGGTCGTCGCGCGTCGCGTGGAGCAGCCGCTCGAGCGCACGGCCGACCTGGCGGCGCTCGTGGCCTCGGTGGTACCCCGCGGCGAGGGGCGGATCCATCCGGCGACTCGCACGTTCCAGGCCATCCGGATCCACGTCAACCGCGAGCTCGAGGACCTGCAGGCGGGGCTCGCGGCCGCGCACGACGCACTGCGCCCGGGCGGCCGGCTGGCCGTGATCAGCTTCCACTCGCTGGAAGACCGGATCGCGAAGCAGTTCATCGCCCGGCATGCCAAGGCGCCCCCTGCGAACCGGCGGATGCCGGTCGTCGCGGCATTCACCCCCACGCTGCGTGCCATCGGCGGCGCGGTCAAGGCGGGCGCGGCCGAGCTGGCCGCGAATCCTCGGGCGCGCAGCGCGGTGCTGCGCGTGGCCGAGAGGCTCGGGACATGAGCGTGCGCTTGCTGCTGGTGGTGCTGGTCGCAGCGAACATCGCGTCCGCCATCGCGGTCGTCTATGCGCGCCACCTGCACCGGCAGGCCTTCGCGACGCTCACGCGGCTGGAGCACGTGCGCGACGAGCTGGAGATCGATTTCGGCCGCCTGCAGCTGGAGCAGGCCACCTGGGCCGAGAGCAACCGGATCGACCAGGTCGCGCGCAACCGCCTGGGGATGAAGTTCCCCGAGGGACGCGAGATCGTGGTGGTGCGGCCATGACCGCCCGCCAGCAGCGGCGCAAGGGCACGCCGAAGCCGCGCAACCGCGCGCCCTTCAGCCTGCGCGGCAGGCTTTCGCTGGTCGCCGGCGCGCTCGCGCTCTGCTCCCTCGCGCTGGTCGTGCGCGCGGTGGACCTGCAGCTGGTCGACGACGACTTCTATCGCCAGCAGGGCGACGCGCGCTTCCTCCGCGAGATCCCGATCCCGACGTCGCGCGGCATGATCACCGACCGCAACGGCGAGCCGCTGGCGGTGTCCTCGCCGGTGGAGTCGGTGTGGGGCAACCCGCAGGAACTGCTGAAGGCACCGGACCGCCTGCCGCAACTCGCCGAGGCGCTGGGCGTGCCGCACGACCACCTGTTGCGCCGGCTCGGCCAGCGCGCGGACAAGGAGTTCGTCTACCTCAAGCGCCGCATCAACCCCGATGACGCACGGGCGATCATGGCCCTGGAGATCCCGGGCGTGGCGACCCAGCGCGAGTTCCGGCGCTTCTACCCGCAGGGCGAGGCGCTGGCGCACGTGCTGGGCTTCACCAACATCGACGACCGCGGACAGGAAGGCCTCGAGCTCGCGTTCGACGACTGGCTGCGCGGCGAACCCGGCACCAAGAAGGTGATCCGCGACCGTCGCGGACGCATCGTCGAGAACGTCGACCTCGTCGAGCCGGCCGAGCCCGGCCGCGACCTGGCGCTCACCATCGACCGCCGCATCCAGTACCTGGCATTCCGCGAACTGCGGCGCGCGCTCCTGGAATCCGGCGCCAGCAGCGGGTCGGCGGTGGTGCTCGACGTGCACACCGGCGAAGTGCTGGCGATGGCCAACCTGCCGAGCTACAACCCCAACGACCTGGACGGCGGCGACCGCGAGGCGCGCCGCAACCGCGCGGTGACCGACGTGGTCGAGCCGGGTTCGACCATGAAGCCCATCACCATCGCGGCGGCGCTGGCCAAGGGCATCGTGGCGCCGGACACGATCGTCGACACCGCGCCCGGCTACATGGCCAACGGCCGCTTCACGATCAACGACTTCAAGAACTACGGCGCGCTGACCGTCACCGGCGTGATCACCAAGAGCTCGAACGTCGGCGCCGCCAAGCTGGCGGCGCGGCTCCCGGACGACTACTTCCACGACTTCATCGCGAAGTTCGGCTACGGCAGCAAGCCGGGCAGCGGCTTTCCCGGGGAATCGGCGGGCGTGCTCGCCGGACCCGGCCAGTGGAGCGGCACCACCAAGGCCACCATGTCCTACGGCTACGGCATGTCGGCCACGCCGCTGCAGATCGCGATGGCCTATGCCGCGATCGCCAACGGCGGCCGGCTGGTCACGCCGACCTTCGTCAAGGACCAGCGCAACGAGGGGGAGCGCATCCTCGACCGCGACATCGCGGACGACGTGCTGGCGATGATGCAGACGGTCATCGAGCCCGGCGGCACCGCGACCGGGGCGGCGATCCTCGGCTACCACGTCGCGGGCAAGACCGGCACCGCGCGCAAGTACAGCCCGCTTGGTGGCTACTCGAACGAATACATCTCGCTGTTCGCCGGCGTCGTGCCGGTCGAGCACCCGCGCTTCTCGATGGTCGTGGTGATCAACGAGCCGGATGCGAGCAAGGGCTACGGCTACGGCGGCGGGGCCGTGGCCGCGCCGGTGTTCAAGGAGGTGATGGCCGGGACGCTGCGGCTGATGGACGTGCCGCCCGACGACATCGAGACCTGGCTCGCGGCGCAGGCGAAGGCGCAGGCCGCCATGCCGGGCGTCGCGCAGGTGGCGCCGCCGGTCGACAGCGCCGAAACCGCGGGCGCGGCGCCATGACGCGCCCGATGCCGCTCCGGGAACTCCTGCCGGACGTGGACGGCGTGCCTGGCGACCGCGTGGTGGCCGGCCTGGTGCAGGACAGCCGCGCGGTGCGCGAGGGCGATGCCTTCGTCGCGATCGCGGGCTTCGGCACGCACGGCCTGGCCTTCGCCGAGCGCGCCATCGCGGCAGGCGCCGCCGCGGTGCTGTACGAGCCGCCGGCGCCGCGCGGCATGCCCGTGCCCGACGGTGCGATCGCGGTGCCGGGCCTGCGCGCGCGCCTCGGCGCGCTCGGCGACCAGTTCCACGGCCGCCCCAGCGCGCACATGGACGTGGTGGGCGTCACCGGCACCAACGGCAAGACCTCGACCGTGCAGTTGCTGGCGCAGGCCTGGCATCGGCGCGGCGTGCGGGGTGCCAGCGTCGGCACGCTCGGCGCGGGGTTGCACGGGCATGTCCGCCCGACCGGGTTCACCACGCCGCAGGTACTGCAGCTGCATGGCCTGCTCGCCGAGCTGCGCGATGCCGGCGCGCGCGCGGTGGCGATGGAGGTCAGTTCGCACGCGCTCGACCAGGGCCGGGTGGACGGCGTGCACTTCGACGTCGCGGTGTTCACCAACCTCACCCGCGACCACCTCGACTACCACGGCGACATGGACAGTTACGGCGCGGCGAAGGCCCGGCTGTTCGCCTGGCCAGGCCTGCGCGCCGCGGTGCTGAACCTGGACGATGCGCACGGGCGCCGGATGCGCAGCCAGCTGCCTGCCGGCCTGCGCAGCCTCGGGCTCAGTTCGCGCGGCGCACCGGGCGCGGACGTGCGTGCCGAGGAGGTCCGGCTCGACAACGCCGGCATCGCCTTCGACCTCGTGATGGATGGCCAGCGGCACGTGGTGCGTTCGCCGCTGCTCGGCCGCTTCAACGTCGACAACCTGCTGGCGGTCGCCGGGGCCTTGCATGCCCTCGGTGACGCGACCGCCGACATCGCCGCGGTGCTTGGCGTGCTCGAACCCGTGGCCGGTCGGATGAACCGGCTCGGCGGCGACGCGCGCCGTCCGCTGGTGGTGGTCGACTACGCGCATACGCCCGACGCGCTGGAGCAGGCGCTCGCGTCGCTGCGCGGGCACGCCGGTGCGCGGCTGTGGTGCGTGTTCGGCTGCGGTGGCGAGCGCGACGTGGGCAAGCGGCCACAGATGGCGGAGATCGCCGAGCGCCTGGCGGACGTCGTGCTGGTCACCGACGACAACCCCCGTGGCGAGGACGGCGATGCCATCGTCGCCGACATCCTCGCCGGTTTCGCCAGGAAGGACGGCGTGCTGGTCGAGCGCGACCGGCGCGCCGCGATCGAGCGCGCGATCGGCGCGGCCGGCCCCGGCGACATCGTGCTGGTGGCTGGCAAGGGACACGAGCCGTACCAGGAAGTGAATGGGGTGCGTCATCCGTTCGACGACACCGCGGTCGCGCGCCATGCGCTGGAGTCGCGCCCATGAGGCCGATGACGCTCGCGCAGGTGGCACGCGCCACGGGCGGAAAGGTCTGTGGGACCCGCCCTGGCGGCGAACGCTCTGGCGAAAGCTTCGCCGCCATGGCGGCTCCCACGGTGATCGATTCGGTGGCTACCGACACCCGCACGCTCCGCGCGGAATCCGGCGTGCTGTTCGTCGCGCTGCGCGGCGAGCGCTTCGACGGCCACGACCATGCGCCGGCGGCGGCGGCCGCCGGCGCGTGCGCGCTGCTCGTGTCGCGCGAGGTCGATGCCGACGTGCCGCAGGTCGTCGTTGCCGACACCACGCGTGCGCTCGCCGACCTCGCCGCATCCACCCAGCGCGATCGCACCGGCAAGGTGGTCGCGATCACGGGCAGCAACGGCAAGACCAGCGTCAAGGCGCTGGTCCTGTCGATCCTGCAGCGGGTGGGCAGCACCTATGCCAACCCGGGCAACCGCAACAACGAGATCGGCCTGCCCCTGGCGGTGATCGACGCGCCGGACGACGCCGACTTCGCCATCTACGAGATGGGGGCCGGCAAGCCCGGCGACATCGCCTACCTGACCGCGGTCGTGCGGCCCGACGTCGCGCTCGTCAACAACATCGCGCCCGCGCACCTGGAGCGCATGGGCAGCCTGCTCGGCGTCGCCGACACCAAGGCGGCCATCTACGACGCGTTGCCACCGGGCGGCGTGGCGGCGATCAACGCCGACGATGCGTTTGCCCCATTCTTCGCCGAACGGGCGCACGGGCGCAGGCTCCTGCGGTTCGGCATCGACGGCAATGCCGACATCCGCGCCCGCGACATCCGCCAGCACGCCGACGGTTCGCGGTTCGTGCTCGAGACGCCCGTGGGCGAGGCCGTGGTCGCGCTTGCCCTGCCCGGTCGCCACAACGTGCGCAACGCGCTCGCCGCGGCGGCGCTCGCACTCGGCGCAGGCGCGGGCCTGCCGCAGATCGTCGCCGGGTTGCAGGCCGCCCGTGCGGTGGCCGGCCGGCTGGTCGCCCATCGCCTCGCGGGCGGCACGACGCTGGTGGACGACAGCTACAACGCGAACCCCGGTTCGCTGCACGCGGCGATCGAGACGCTGGCCTCCGCCGGTGCGCCGGCCTGGCTGGTGCTCGGCGACATGCGCGAACTCGGCGATGACGCCGCGGCGCTGCATGCCGAGGCCGGGCGGCAGGCGCGCGCGGCCGGCATCGCCCGCCTGTACGCGCTCGGCCCGCTGGCGGCCGAAGCCGCGCGCGCCTGGGCCGCAGAGGCACGGGTGTTCGAATCGCACGACGCGCTCGCCCACGCCCTGCGCGCCGACCTGCGCGATGCACCGGGCGGACTGCAGGTCCTGGTGAAGGGGTCCCGCGGCAGCGCGATGGACCGGATCGTGGCCGCGTTGCTGGCCTCGCATGGAAAGGGGGACGTCGATGCTGCTTGAACTCGCCCGATGGCTGGAGCAGGTGGAAAGCCTGTTCGGACTGTTCCGCTACATCACGTTCCGCTCGATCGTCGCGGCGCTCACCGCGCTCGCGCTGTCCTTGTGGTGGGGCCCGGCGGTGATCCGGCGCCTCGCGCAGTTCAAGGGCGGCCAGCCCATCCGCAGCGACGGCCCGCAAAGCCACTTTTCCAAGGCCGGCACGCCGACCATGGGTGGCGGCCTGATCCTGCTCTCGGTCGCGGTGTCGGCCCTGCTCTGGGGCGACCTGCGCAACCGCTACGTGTGGGTGGTGCTCGCGGTGCTGGTCGCGTTCGGCGCCATCGGCTGGTACGACGACTGGATCAAGATCGTCCGCCGCGACCCGAACGGCCTGAAGTCGCGCTACAAGTACCTGCTGCAGTCCGTGTTCGGCCTGGCCGCCGGCGTCTTCCTGTACCTGACGGCCGACACCGCCGCGGCGACCACGTTCTTCTTCCCGCTGCTCAAGGACGTCGCGATCCCGCTCGGCGTGCTGTTCGTGGCGGTGGCGTATTTCTGGATCGTCGGCTTCTCCAACGCGGTCAACCTGACCGACGGCCTGGACGGCCTGGCGATCCTGCCCACGGTGCTGGTCGCCTGCGCGCTCGGCGTGTTCGCGTATGCGTCGGGCAACGCGGTGTTCTCCACCTACCTGCAGATCCCGCAGATCCCCGGGGCGGGGGAACTCGTGATCATCTGCGCGGCGATCGCCGGGGCAGGGCTCGGCTTCCTCTGGTTCAACACCTATCCGGCGATGGTGTTCATGGGCGACGTCGGTGCGCTGTCGCTCGGCGCGGTGCTGGGCACCATCGCGGTGATCGTCCGCCAGGAACTGGTCCTGGTGGTCATGGGCGGCGTGTTCGTCATCGAGACGCTGTCGGTGATGATCCAGGTGGCGTCGTTCAAGCTGACCGGCAAGCGCGTGTTCCGGATGGCGCCCATCCACCACCACTTCGAGCTCAAGGGCTGGCCGGAGCCGCGCGTGATCGTGCGTTTCTGGATCATCTCGGTGGTGCTCGTGCTGGTCGGCCTGGCCACGTTGAAGGTGCGCTGATGGCCGAACCCCGCCACCAGGCGACACGACTGGACGCGATCGAGGGCCGCTTCGATCCGTGGCTGCTGGGCGCGACCCTCGCGCTGGCCTGCCTTGGCGTGGTGATGGTGGGCTCGAGCTCGATCGCGATCGCCGAGGGACTGGGCGTCGGGCCGTTCCATTTCCTCGGCCGGCACGTGGTCCTGCTGCTCGCCGGCGCGGGACTGGCGGCGTGGGTCTCGCGCACCGAACTGAAGTGGATCGAGCAGCACGACCGGCTGCTGCTGCTCGGCTGCTTCGTGCTGCTGCTGCTCGTGTTCATGCCCGGCATCGGCCACACGGTCAACGGCGCGCAGCGCTGGGTGGGCGTGGGCGGACAGACGTTCCAGGCGGTCGAGGCGGTCAAGCTGATGTACATCGTCTGGCTGGCCAGCTACCTCAAGCGCTTCGCGGAGGAAGTCACCGCGACCTGGCGGGCGATGCTCAAGCCGCTGTTCGTCGCTGGCGGCCTGGTGGCGTTGCTGCTGTTGCAGCCGGACTTCGGCTCGGCATCGCTCCTGCTGGCGATCACGGCCGGGATGCTGGTGCTGGGCGGCGTCAACATGCCGCGCATGTTCGCGCCGGTGCTGGTGGGTTTGCCCCTGCTGGCGATCATCGCCATCGCCGAGCCGTACCGCATGCAGCGGCTGACGACCTTCCTGGACCCGTGGGCCGACCCGTTCGACAGCGGCTACCAGTTGACCAATGCGCTGATGGCGGTCGGTCGCGGCGAATGGTTCGGCGTCGGCCTGGGCGGGTCGATCCAGAAGCTGTCGTACCTGCCGGAGGCGCACACCGACTTCATCCTGGCCGTGATCGCGGAGGAACTCGGCTTCTTCGGCGTGTGCGCGGTCATCGCGCTGTACGCGACCGTGGTCGGGCGTGCGTTCCGCATCGGGCTGCATTGCGTCGACATGCGCCGCCACTTCGCCGGCTATACCGCGTTCGGCATCGCCTTGTGGATCGGCCTGCAGAGCTTCGTGTCGATCGGCGTCAACCTTGGCATGCTCCCGACCAAGGGCCTGACCCTGCCGCTGGTGTCGTACGGCGGCTCCAGCGTGCTCCTCACCTGCGCGGCGTTCGGCCTGCTGCTGCGCATCTCCTACGAGCTCGACCGCGCCCAGCGCCAGGTCGCGCGCCTGCGTGGCGATGCGCAGGCGCCCGCCAAGCCGTCGACCGCGGCCACCGGGACGCCGCCTGCCGCCACCGCGGCGCCGGCCGGCAGCGTCCGCGCCGCGCCGCGCGCACGTGCCCGCGTCGAACCGGTCTTCGGGAGGCACGGATGAATCGCGGCGAGCGCCTCGACACCCCGGTCATGATCCTCGCCGGCGGCACCGGCGGGCACATCTTCCCCGGATTGGCCGTCGCTGCCGCGCTGCACGCGCGCGGCGTGCCGGTGACCTGGCTGGGCGCCGACGGCCAGATGGAAACGCGCCTGGTGCCGCAGCACGCGATCACGCTCGACACGATCCCGGTCAGGGGACTGCGCGGCAAGGGCCTGGCGACGCTCGCGGTCGCGCCACTGCACGTCGCGCGTGCGGTCGGGGCCGCCTGGCGCGTGCTGCGCGCGCGGCGCCCGCGTGCGGTGCTCAGCTTCGGCGGGTACGCCGCGGGGCCGGGCGGCTTTGCCGCATGGCTGCGGGGCACGCCGCTGATCGTCCACGAACAGAACCGGGCGCCGGGGTTCACCAACCGCGTGCTCGCCCAGCTGGCCCGCCGCGTGCTCACCGGTTTCCCGCAGACGTTCTCGCGGCGCGAGGAACACGTGGGCAATCCGGTGCGCGCCGAGATCGCCGCGATCGCGCCGCCGGAGCGTCGGCTGTCGCGACACGACGGCGCGTTGCGCCTGCTGGTCCTGGGCGGCAGCCAGGGAGCGCGCGCACTGAACGAAGCAGTCCCCGGCGCGATCGCCGCGATGGCGGGCACGCAGGTGCAGGTCCGCCACCAGTGCGGCGCCGCACTGGAGGCCGAAGCCCGCGCCACCTACGCGCATGCAGGCGTGGAGGCATCCGTGGAGCCGTTCATCGCCGACATGGCCGAAGCGTATGCCTGGGCGGACCTGGTCGTCTGCCGCGCGGGCGCGCTGACCCTGGCCGAGGTGTGCGCCGCCGGTGTCGGCAGCGTGCTGGTGCCGTACCCCGCCGCGGTGGACGACCACCAGACGCGCAATGCCGAATACCTGGTCGAACGTGGGGCGGCCCGCCTGCTGCCGCAGGGCGAAGGACTGGCCAGTCGCCTGGCGCAGGTGCTCGCGCCGCTGGCCCGCGATCGCGGGCAGCGCATGGCCATGGGGATCGCTGCGCGCGGGATCGCCCGGCCCGATGCCGCCGAGCGGGTGGCGCAGGTCGTGATGCAGGAAGCACGCCTGCCGGACGCGGGCATCCAGGGAGACCCCGATGACGACCGCTGACCGCCGCCACGGCGATACCTCCAAGCGCCGGCTGCAGCAGCCGGGCGACCTGGCGCGCGAGGACTTCGCCCGTGCATATGCACGCGTGCATTTCGTCGGCGTCGGCGGCACCGGCATGAGCGGGATCGCGGAGGTGCTCTGCACGCTCGGCTACCAGGTGTCGGGCTCGGACAACGCGGACAACGTGGCCACGCGCCGACTGGCGACGCTCGGCGCGACGGTCCATCGCGGGCATGCCGCCGCCAACGTGCTGGGCGCGGACTGCGTGGTGGTGTCCAGCGCGATCAGGCCCGACAACCCGGAGCTGCTCGAGGCGCGGGCGCAACGCATCCCGGTGGTGCCGCGCGCCGAGATGCTCGCCGAGCTGATGCGCTTCCGCCGCGGCATCGCGGTGGCCGGCACCCATGGCAAGACGACGACGACCTCGCTGCTGGCCAGCGTGCTGGGCGAAGGCGGCCTGGACCCGACCTTCGTGATCGGCGGCCAGTTGCTCGCCGCGGGGGCGAACGCGCGCCTGGGCGGCAGCCAGTGGCTGGTGGCCGAGGCCGACGAGAGCGACGGCAGCTTCCTGCGCCTGAACCCCCTCGTGGCCATCGTGACCAACATCGATGCCGACCACCTGGAGAACTATGGCGGCGACTTCGCGCGGGTCCAGGCGGCCTTCGCCGAGTTCCTGCACCGGTTGCCGTTCTACGGACTTGCGGTGCTGTGCATCGATGATCCGGAAGTCGCGGCGCTGGCGGCGAACACCTCGCGCCACGTGATGACCTACGGCTTCGACCCCGCCGCGGACGTGCGCGCCGAGGACGTGTCGCAGACCGGCGCGCGCATGCGTTTCACCCTGTGCCTGCCGGAGGGCGCGCGGTGTGCGGTGACGCTGGCGTTGCCCGGCCGCCACAACGTGCAGAACGCCCTGGCCGCGGCCGCGGTCGGATGGCAGCTCGGCGTCGAGCCCGGACAGATCGCGCGGGCGCTCGAAGGCTTCGCCGGCATCGGTCGCCGCTTCAACCTGCTGGCCCGTACGCCACTGCCGCGCGGCGGCGCGGTGACCGTGGTCGACGATTACGGCCACCATCCGAAGGAACTGGCCGCGGTGTTCGAGGCCGCGCGCGGTGGCTGGCCGGACAAGCGGCTGGTGGTCGCGTTCCAGCCCCACCGCTACAGCCGCACGCGCGACCTGTTCGACGAGTTCGCCGCGGTCCTGTCGACGGTCGACGCGCTGGTGCTGACCGAGGTGTACCCGGCCGGCGAGGCACCGATCGCCGGTGCCGACGCCAAGTCGCTGGCGCGTGCCATCCGTGCGCGCGGCCGGATCGACCCGGTGGTGGTGGGCTCGGCGCCGGAACTGGCCGCGGTGTTGCCGCACGTGCTGGTGGACGGCGACCTGCTGCTGATGATGGGTGCGGGCGACATCGGGCAGGCGGCGCAGCAGGTGGCGCGCCACGGCTTCTCCGGGGAGGACGCATGAACGCACGTGCCTTCCCCGCGCCACGCACCGGCCGGGCCGCGGACTTCGGCCGCGTCGCGGTGCTGATGGGCGGCACCAGTCCGGAACGCGAGGTGTCGCTGGACTCCGGCCGCAACGTGCTCGATGCCCTGCGCGCGCGTGGCGTGGCGGCCGATGCGGTCGACGGGATCCCGGCGCTGGTCGATGCCATCCGCGGGGGGCGCGTGGACCGTGTCTTCAACATCCTCCACGGCAACCGCGGTGGCGGCGAGGACGGCGTGCTGCAGGGCCTGCTCGACGCGTTGCGGGTGCCGTACACCGGATCCGGCGTGCTCGGCTCCGCGTTGAGCATGGACAAGATCCGCACCAAGCAGGTCTGGCTGTCGCTGGGCCTGCCGACGCCGCGCTACCTGCGCCTGGCGCCGGGCGACGACGTGCACGCCGCAGCGCGCGCGTTCGGCTTCCCCGCGATCCTCAAGCCGGCCTGCGAAGGATCGAGCGTCGGCATCTCGCGCGTGTTCGACGACGCCGACCTGGATGCCGCGGTCGCCCTGGCATCGCGCTACCACGGCGAGCTGCTGATGGAACAGCTCGTCGAAGGCGACGAACTGACCGTCGGGGTGCTGGCGACCGGCGACGGCCACGTCGCGCTGCCGTCGATCCGCATCGTGCCGAAGGGCGCCTGGTACGACTACGAGGCCAAGTACGTCGCAGAGGACACGCAGTACCTGTGCCCGGGCATGGACGGCGCGGACGAGGACGCCCTGCGCGCCCTGTGCCTGGCGGCGTTCGATGCGGCGGGCTGCAGCGGCTGGGGCCGGGTCGACGTCATGCGCGATCGCGACGGTGGCGGATGCTTCCTGCTGGAAGTCAACACGGCGCCCGGGATGACCAGCCATTCGCTGGTGCCCAAGGCGGCGCGCGAGGCCGGCCTCTCGTTCGAGGACCTGTGCTGGCGGATCCTGGAAACGTCCCTCCCCGGGGATTCGCTGCCGGGGCGTGCCACGTGAGCGCGCTGCTGCGCCTCTCGGGATGGCTGCTGGCGGTGGCGCTCGTGCTGCTGCCGGTGGTCGCGGTGCTCGAAGGCTGGATCGGCGCGGAGCGCTGGCCGCTGCGCACGTTGCGCGTGCACGGCACCTTCGACCGGGTGGACGAGGCGCAGTTGCGCGCCGCACTGGCACCCTTCGCGAAGGACGGGTTCTTCGCGGTCGAACTGCGCGACGCGCAGGATGCCGTGGCCGGCCTGCCGTGGGTGGAGCACGCGGAAGTGCGCAAGCGCTGGCCCGACGTGCTCGAGGTCACCGTCGCCGAGCACCGTCCCTTCGCCCGGTGGGGCGAGGACCGGTTGCTCTCCGACCACGGCCGCCTGTTCCCCGCCGCCGGCATCGCGGTGCCCGCGGGCCTGCCGCGCCTGTCCGGCCCGGACGGCCGGGCGGCGGACGTCGTGGCGCTCTACAACGAAGCGCGTGCCCTGTTCGCGCCCACCGGCCTGGACGTCGAACACGTCGTGCTGGACGCGCGGGGCAGCTGGACGCTCGGCTTGACCGGCGGCGCGCAGGTGCTGGTCGGCCGGCAGGACGCGCTTGCCCGCCTCGTGCGGTTCACGCGCATCGCGCCGCGCCTGCTCGGCGATGCGGCGCGCCCGCTGGCGCGCGCGGACCTCCGCTACACGAACGGTTTCGCCCTCGAATGGGCCGAGCCGCGCCCAGGCATCGATACGGAAGGACAGGCATGAACCGAAAGGGCGACAAGTCGCTGATCGTCGGGCTGGACATCGGCACCTCCAAGGTGACGGCGCTGGTCGGCGAGTACTCCACCGACAGCCTCCGGGCCGGCCACCCGATCGAGGTGATCGGGATCGGCTCGCACGAGTCGCGAGGCTTGCGCCGGGGCGTCGTGGTGGACATCGATTCGACGGTGCAGTCGATCCAGCGCGCGGTGGAGGAGGCCGAGCTGATGGCCGGCTGCGAGGTGCGCTCGGTCTACTGCTCCATCTCGGGGAACCACGTGCAGTGCCGCAACTCGCAGGGCATCGCGCCGATCCGCGACGGCGAGGTCGATTACGCGGACATGGACCGGGTGCTCGAAGCGGCCAAGGCGGTCGCGATCCCGGCCGACCAGCGGATCCTGCACGCGATCCCGCGCGACTACGTGCTGGACGATTCGCAGGAAGGCATCCGCAACCCGGTGGGCATGACGGGCGTGCGCCTGGAGGTCCACGCGCACCTGGTGGTCTGCGCGCAATCGGCCGCGGCCAACGTCAGCAAGTGCGTGCAGCGGTGCGGGCTGCAGGTCGACGACCTGATCCTGGCCTCGCTGGCGTCCAGCACGGCGGTCCTCACGCCCGACGAGCGCGAACTCGGCGTGGTGCTGGTCGACATCGGCGCGGGCACCACCGACATCGCGGTGTTCGTGCAGGGCGCCATCGCGCACTCGGCCAGCCTGCCGATCGCCGGCGACAAGGTGACCGAGGACATCGCGCACATGTTGCGCACGCCGACGCCGGAAGCCGAGCAGATCAAGGTGCGCTACGCGTGCGCGCTGGCGCAGCTGGCGACCGCCGAGGAATCGATCCAGGTGCCCAGCGTCGGCGACCGCCCGCCGCGGCGCATGCCGCGCGCGTCGCTCGCGCAGGCGGTGCAGGCGCGCTACGAGGAAATCTTCGAGATGGTGCAGGCGGAACTGCGCCGCTCGGGCTTCGAACAGCTGGTGCGCGCCGGGATGGTGCTCACCGGGGGCGCGGCAAAGATGGAAGGCGTGGTCGAGCTGGCCGAGGAAATGCTGCAGATGCCGGTGCGAGTCGGCATCCCGCAGCACGTCACCGGCCTGGGCGAGGTGGTCGGCAACCCGGTGCACGCCACCGGCGTCGGCCTGCTGCTGATGGGCAGCCAGATCGAGAACCCGCGAAGGCCGGTGATCTCCACCGGGCGGGCGGGTTCGTTCTTCAACCGATTGAAAGAGTGGTACCGGGGCGAGTTCTAGCACTACATAACAATGACGGAGGACACGGCAATGGCGCACTTCGAACTGATGGAAAAGATGGCACCCAACGCGATCATCAAGGTGGTCGGCGTGGGCGGCGGTGGCGGCAACGCCGTCGCGCACATGGTCAGCAACAGCGTCGACGGGGTGGAATTCATCACCGCCAACACCGACGCGCAGGCCATCAAGAACTGCGGCGCCAAGCTGCAGCTGCAGCTGGGCAGCAACGTCACCAAGGGCCTTGGCGCGGGCGCCAATCCCGAGGTCGGGCGCCAGGCGGCGCTCGAGGACCGCGAGCGCATCATCGAGGCGCTGACGGGCGCCGACATGGTGTTCATCACCGCGGGCATGGGCGGCGGCACCGGCACCGGCGCGGCGCCAGTGGTGGCGCAGCTGGCCAAGGAGATGGGCGTGCTGACGGTGGCGGTGGTCACCAAGCCGTTCCCGTTCGAGGGCCGGCGGCGCATGCAGGTCGCGCTCAAGGGCATCGAGGAACTCAGCCACCACTGCGACTCGCTGATCACCATCCCCAACGAGAAGCTGATCACCGTGCTGGGCCGCAACGCGACGATGGTGCAGGCGTTCCGCGCCGCCAACGACGTGCTGCTCGGCGCCGTGCAGGGCATCGCCGACCTGATCGTGCGTCCGGGCCTGATCAACGTCGACTTCGCCGACGTGCGCACCGTGATGAGCGAGATG
>JAKFFJ010000080.1:0-2086 GCA_036675265.1 Luteimonas sp. | reverse complement strand
TTCGTCCTCGTGCAGGCGCACCACCGCGTCGGCGAACCCCGGCGCATCGCCGGCCACCAGCACGTCTTCGCCGTCGCGCAGGAACATGCCTTCCACGGCGCAGGGCGTGGCCACGACCGGCTGCCCGTGGGCCATGCTCAGGTTGACCTTGCCCTTGACGCCCGCGCCGAAGCGCAGCGGCGCGATGGCCACGCGACAGTCGTCCATCCACGGGGCGATGTCCGGCACGTGGCCGTGCAGGCGCACGCCGGGGATGCCCGCGAGCGACCGGATCTCGTCGGGGGGCTCTGCCCCGATGCAATGGAACAGGACGTCCGGCAGCCGTGCGCGCACCAGCGGGAACACCTCGGCCAGGAACCAGCGGACGCCGTCGACGTTCGGCGGATGCCGGAAACCGCCGACGAACACCAGGTCGCGTCGTTGCGCGAACGGGGCGCCGGGGCCGGCGAGGCGGAGCACGTTCGACAGCACCTCGACGCGTGCCTCCGGTGAGTCCCCGGCCAGCAGCGCCTGCTCGACGTGGCTGACCACGAGCGTGGTGTCGGCGCGGGCCACCACGTCGAGTTCGAGTTCGCGCGTCCGCCGCGCCGCGCGCAGCATCGCCGCATCGCCTGCGAGCTCCGCGCCGCGTTGCTCGCGCAGGTAATGCAGGTCCACCGTGTCGAACACCAGCCGCGCGCGCGGCGCATGGCGCCGCACCAGCGGCAGGAGTTCCCGGGCGAGGTAGTGCCGGCAGGCGAGCACGGTATCGAAGCGACCGCCGTGCCTGCGCAGCCAGCCGGGGAGCCCGCGCACCCACGGGGCATGCCAGCATTCGACGCCCGCCTGTTGCAGTGCCACGGTGTCGTCGCCGGCGTGCCGCAGGTCCGCCGGCAGGAACACGACATGCGCCCCCAGTTCGACCAGCAGGCGCATCACGTTCACCAGGCGCACCGATCCCGAGTCGCGGTCGGCCGCGGGCGTCAGGGTGTCGACCACCAGGACCTGGGGCCGGGCGCCGGCGACGCCGGAGGGGTCGGGTTCGTGGGGTGGCGCGTACGCGCGCAACGCGTCGGCCCAACGCCGGACGAACACGGCCCGGTTCCGCGCTTGGTAGGCCTTGGCCCCGCGTTCCGGATCCGTGCCTGCCGTGGCGCCTTCCGCATGCACCACCCGCGCCAGCGGCTGGTAGACGACGCGCAAGCCCTCCGCCCGCACCTTGAACGCGAGATCGGCGTCCTCGTAGTAGGCGGGCGCGTATTGCGCGTCGAACCCGCCGACCCTGTCGAACAGGTCGCGCGGGATCGCCATCGCGGCACCGGAGCAGTAGTCCGCGTCGCGGACGAAGGCGAACCGGGGATCGCCCGGAGACTCGAAACGACCGTAGTTCCACGCCGACCCGTCGGCGAAGACGATGCCACCCGCTTCCTGCAGCCGCCCGTCGGGGTAGAGCAGTTGCGCACCCACCAGTCCCGTGCCCGGGTGCTCACCAAAGGTGTCGAGCAACGCCTCGAGCCATCCGGCCTGCGGCACCGTGTCGTTGTTCAGGAAGACCAGGCAATCGCCCCTTGCGAGACCCGCGCCGTCATTGCAGGCCGCGATGAAACCCGCGTTGGTGTCGCGGCGAAGCAATCGCAGGCCGGAGACCCCGGCGAGGACGGCCGCGGTGTCGTCCGGCGACGCATCGTCGACGACGATCACTTCGCAGGCCGTCGCCGGGGGGTGTGCGGCGAGCGCATGCAGGCAGTCGAGCGTGCGGGCCAGCTGGCCGTGCACGGGAATGACGATGCTTGCGCGCGGTGACGCCGATGCAGGCACGGCGGCCGGGGCGCCCATGCCGGATGTGGGCGCATACAGGCCGACATCGCCCGCATGGCGCGACGACGGGGACAGGTGGAGCGCCAGCCGCCGCCAGCTGGCGCGCAGGCCCCGGGTGCGCAGGCTGGCAACGCCACGTCGCCAGAGACCGGAGGCCCGTTCGACCAGGAACCGCAGCTCCGCCGCGGAGGTGGGGATCAAGATGTGCAACTCCAGCTGACTATCGGGACATGCGGCCGGCCGGCGCGCGTGGGGGGCTGCGCTAGACTCGCCCATTCGCAGGCGCGCC
>JAKFFJ010000060.1:0-2203 GCA_036675265.1 Luteimonas sp. | reverse complement strand
CTTCAAGGGCGAGTTCAACGAGCTCAAGGGCGTGATGAACAAGTCGCGCGAGCTCGGCATGCGCACCTTCGACTGGGCGCTGTTCGAGCTCTACAACGACAACCTGATCAGCTACGAGGAAGCCATCCGCAACGCCGACTCGGCCAACGAGCTGCGCCTGAACATCAAGCTCAAGAGCAAGCGTGGCGAGCCCGCGACGTCACTGGCGACCTCGCTGTCGCTGCACGAGGAACCCAGCCCCGAGGAGGTCGAGGCCATCCGCCGCGAGGAGCTGCGCAGGCAGCAGGAGAAGCGCGACCAGCTCGAGCTGGAACGCATGCAGGCGGCCAAGCTGCAGGCGCAATGACAGCCGCATGCGTTGCGGCGCAGCTAGTTGGCGCTGTCCGAGCCGTAGCGCAGCCAGCGTTCGGCCACGCCTTCGTCGGCAAACGCGCGCGCGTCGAGGCCGGCCTCGCGCGCATAGATCTCGCAGTACTCGATGTGGTCCAGGCCGAACGGCTTGACGTGGGCAATGCGCACGCCTTCCAGGCCGCGGCCGGCCATGGCCTCGACCAGTTCCTTCCACTCCGCCGCCTTCAGCTCTTTGCCGCGCAACTCGTCCAGCACCAGCAGCCATCGCGGCCGCCGTTGCTTGACGTGGTCGAGGATGACCTCCCAGTACGCGATCGTCGTTTCCAGCGTGCGTAGTCCACGCACCTCGGCGCGCAGGCCGGCACCGGCACGGGTCAGCTTGAGCGAGTAGTCGGCCGGCGCCTCGGTCGGCGTCGCCGCCTGCAGGTGGGTGTGGAATCGCATGACCGGAGCATACGCCCGCAGTGTCGACGGCGAGTCACGAGTGCGAAAGCCGCCCCGGGCCTGGACGTGTGGATGCGGCACACGAATCTCCGCGCGCGTCCGCGGTGTGCGACCTGCTACGCGTCGCCGTGCTCCAGCGTGCGCTTCATCGCGGCCATGCCCTGGTCGATCATCGCGCCGACCTGCGTTGCCAGCGCGTCGGGCAACAGGTCGGCGATCCAGACCAGCCGGGTGCGGTCGGCGCCTTCTGCGAACGCCTGCACCGAGGCGTTGTGATGCGTGAACGGCGCGCCCACCGCCGACCAGACGACGCGATGTTGGCTGTCGTCGATGTCGACGATGCGCTCGCGCACGGTCATGCCGTTGCCGAACGTGACCACGCGCGCATCGCCTTCGAGGCGACAGTCGGTCACGAACCCGCGCACCAGCCGCTCATGGATGCGACCGACGTCGCGCAGCGCATCCCACACGTGCGCAGCCGTGGCAGCCACTTCAATTTCCCTGCGTATCGATGCCATGCGGGCGCTCCGGTCGAGTTGGAATACCCAGTGTCCGCTCGCCACAACTTGCTGGACAGGGCCGATTGCGGCCATTGGACCGGGCCAATGTGGCGCCTGCCTCGCCTTGACCGGCCCACGCCGCACGACGACGATTGGGCGCCACCGCCTCCACCAGGGACTCCCTCGTCGATGAAACGCACCGGACCGTGGATCACTCCTGTCGTCAGCGTCCTGCTGCTCGCTGCCTGCGGCAACAACGACGTCGACGCCCGCCAGGTCGTCGACCCGGCGGTTGCGCCGACGGCAACGACGCACGATGCGCCAGCGGATGCCGCCACGGCAGGCGCGGCGACCACCGGCGATGCCGCAGCGGCTTCGACCAGCGTGCCGCCCTCGGACCCGGACAATCCGCTCCCGCTGCCCGCGCTGCAGTTCAGGGGCACCGGCGCCGGCAAGGCCGAGAGCCGTTACTACGGGTTCGATGCCGGCGCCGGCACGATCGTGGTCACCGCAACTGCGAAGAACTCGCCCAGTGGCGCCACCCAGGCGCTGGGCTTCGCCCTGTACGACCGCGCCGCGAACCGCCTGTGCTTCGATTCGCACGGCAATACCACCGACGACAAGACCCTCGTGCTCAATTGCCAGATCGACAAGCCGCAGCCGCTGCTGTTGCGCCTGGACCTGAGCCCGGAGTCGCTGGACCATGCGATCGCGCTGTCGGGGCCGGTGACCCTGCCGGCCGCACACACGGCGGCCGCGAGCGGCACCGTCGCCGGCGCCGGCTCCACCGACATCGACGCACCCACGCGCCTGGCGGGCAACCGCATCAAGGCCGATGGCATCGGCAGACCGGTGTCGTACTACTACGCCTTCAACGCCGGCCCGGGCGAACTGACCCTCACCGGCGA
>JAKFFJ010000066.1:0-57911 GCA_036675265.1 Luteimonas sp. | reverse complement strand
GCCTTCGCGGGGATGACTAGCCTTCGCGGGGCTGGCTAGCCCGCGGTTTCGCAGAAGCGCTCGCGGTATTCCATCGCCTTGGGCATCAACGACTGCAGGTTCTCGATCCGGGTCCCCGGGTTCGGGTGGGTCGAGGCGAATTCAGGCTGGGATGCGCCGCCACTGGCCGCCGACATGCGCTCCCACAGCGGCACCGCCTCGCGCGGGTCGAAGCAGGCGGCGGCCATCAGCAGCAGGCCCACGTAATCGGCTTCGGTTTCGTGCTTGCGCGCGTACGGCAACGCGCGGCCGTAACCGTAGATCGCCATCACCGCCTGCATCTGGCCGGCGTCCATGCCGCTGGCCGCGCCGGCCATCTGCCCGATCTGCGCGAGCTTCGCCTCGGTCATGCGTTGCGCGCCGTGGCGCTGCAGGGCATGGGCGATCTCGTGGCCCATCACCGCGGCCATCGCGTCGGCGTTCTCCGCGACCGGCACCAGGCCGGTATACACGGCCATCTTCCCGCCGGGCAGCGCGAAGGCGTTGACCTGTTCGGAATCCAGGACCTGGACCTCCCAGTCGAATTCCTCGTAGAAGCCCTGTGCTTCCAGTCCCTGCTCCGCCGCCAGCGCGCCTTCCACCTCGTCGATCTTGTCGACCAGCCGGTCGGCGATGGAGCGGATCTGCTGCGCGATCTCGGTGTTCGGGTCGACCGCCTGCTCCTGCGCCATGATCTGCTCGAACGCCTGCAGTCCCAGCGTCTCCTCCTCCTCGGCGGTCAGGTTCTTGTCGATCAGCACCTTCTCGCCGGTGTACGGGTCGACCGTGCGGTTGGAGATCCAGTAGTACGCGGCGTAGCCCGCGAACAGCAGCAGGATCCACCAGCGGATGCCGCCTCCCCGGCGTCGCGGCTGGCCGTCGGCGGTCCTGCGGGTCCCGAAAGGGTTCATCCTCATGCGCGTCGTCCTCGGTTCAGAGCGTGCGCACCACCCGGAAGCCGAGCCGTGCGTTCGTGGTGTCGGCATCGGCGGACAGGCGCCACGCCGAACGCGTCTGCACCGGTGCGCTGGCCCAGGAACCGCCACGTACCACGCGGGTGCGGCACCCCGGGTTGACCCAGGCCGCCCCATCCACCGGTGCGCGTCGATACCCGTCGTGCCAGCAGTCCGCGATCCACTCGCTGACATTGCCGGCGAGGTCGTGAAGGCCGAATTCATTGGCGGCGAACGTGCCGACCCGGGCGGGCCCCCAATGGCCGTCGCCGTAACCCTGGAACGCGTTGCGCCATTCGCGGCCGCTGGGCGACTCGTCCTTGCCGCCGGTGAAATTGCCCGCGCCGGCAGGTGGATTGCCCTCGCCCCACGGGAACCGGCTTTCGCTGCCGGCGCGCATCGCGTACTCGAACTCGGCTTCGCTCGGCAGGCGGTAGCCTTCCCCGGCCTGCGCTGACAGCCATTGCACGTACGCCTCCGCGTCGCGCGCGCTGACGTGCAGCACCGGCATCGCGTCGTCCGCCGGCGCACCGGTGTAGTCGTGGCGCCAGTCGACGCCGCTGCGCTTGACCAGGTTGCCGCGGCGTTCGTCGTAGACAGTGGAGAAGCCGCGGCGCTCGGCCCGCGTCTCGTGTCCGGTCGCCTCGATGAAGCGCCGGAACTGGCCGACGGTGACTTCGGTGCGCCCCATCGCGAAGCCGCGGTCGAAGCGCACGTAATGCTGTGGTCGCTCCGCGTCGCTCGCGCCCGCTTCGCCCGGCGCGGCGCCCATGCGGAACCCGCCGTGCGGCACGACGACCATCAAGGGGCCGCGTCCACCGTCCTCGAGCGCATCGGTGAACTGCTGGCCGGGCCGGTAGAGCCCGTAATGGGTGGCGAGGTCGATGCGGCTGCGCAGTTCCGTGGCCGCGTCGCTGCCCGGTTCGGCAATGCGCAGCAGCGCCGCCAGGGCACGGCGGGCGTCTTCCAGGCCATCCCGGCGCAACAACGCCGCCAGGCCCTCGTCGCGCAGGCGACGCACCTGCGCGGACCGCTCCATGGCGATGCGGCGACGCGCGTCGGGCACGGTGTCCAGGTCCGGGCGGATGGGTGCGGCGAGGTCCAGCCAGCGCCCGGCCTCGGCGAAATCGGTTTCGGCGGCGGCGAGTTCCGCGCGACGGATCAGGGCGCTCTCGGCCGCGGCGATGCCCTGGCGTGCCCGCGCGCTTTCCGGCGCGATGTCCAGCGCCTCCCGGAATTTCGCCAGCGCGCCGCCGCCGGATTCGCCCAGGCGCCCGGCGCGCAGCTCGGCCTCGCCCTGGCGATTGAGCGCCGCCACCTCGTCGCTCCGGTCCAGCTCGCCGAGGTAGGCGCGGATGTCCTCGCGCGTGGGGTCGATCGCGCGTGCCACCGCGCCGATCTCGTGGGCGCGATGCACTGCGTCGAAGTCGGTGTCCGGCTCGGCCAGCGCCGAGCGGCCCGCGGCGAGCAGTGCGGCGACGGCCGCCTCGAAGCCGCGCGCGATGTCCGGGTTGGCGGGCGCCTGCTCGCGCAGGGCCAGGTAGAGCGGGATCGCGTCGCGATCACCGCCGTAGAGCCGGCCTGCTTCCAGTGCTGCTTCGGCTTCGGCCGCCACGGCCTCGACGGCCGTCGCGGGGACCTCCACGTCGGGGGGCCGCCAGTTCGGCACCGGCTGGTCCTCGCCGACCACCACGCGCGGTCCGGCCGACTGGGGCGATGCACGTCCGTCGCCGTCCTGGTCGGAACAGGCGCCGAGCAGGGCCAGCGTGCAAAGGCCGGCCAGGACGAGGGTGCGCGGGTGCATCACGCGGATGATAGCCAATGGTATGGTCCCCGCCCCTGCCGACGGCCCGCCCATGTCCCTGCCCGACCCCGTTCCGCATGCGTCCCGCTGGATCGCCGATCCCGCCGAGCTGACCGCCGCGCTGGCCCACCGCCCGCCGCGCATCGGACTGGACACCGAGTTCATCCGCGAACGCACCTACTGGCCGGTACTGGCGCTGGTGCAACTGGCCGTCGGCGACGAGATCCTGCTGGTGGACCCGACGCGGCCTGGCGTCGCGGCCGCGCTGGCGCCGATCCTGGCCGACCAGGACGTCCTGAAGGTGATGCACAGCGCGGGGGAGGACCTGGTCGCGCTCAAGCGTGCGTGCGGTGCGCTGCCGGCGCCGCTGTTCGATACCCAGGTCGCGGCGACGCTGGCCGGCATCGGCGGCGGGATGGGTTACCAGAAGCTGGTCGAACACGTCACGGGCGTGCAGCTGGCCAAGGGCGAGACCCGCTCGGACTGGCTGCGCCGGCCCTTGTCGGCATCCCAGCTGGAGTACGCCGCGGACGACGTGAGGCACCTGTTCGCGCTGCATGGCGCGCTGGCACCCAGGCTCGAGGACCTCGGCCGGCTGCCCTGGCTGGCCGCGGACTGCGCAAGGATGCTGGAGAACGCCGCGGACGACGATGGCGACCGCTGGCCGCACCTGGCATTGCGCGGTGGGCAGTTCCTGGATCCGGCGGGCCAGGCGCGGCTGCTGCGCCTGCTGCGCTGGCGCGAGGCGCAGGCGCGCAGCAGCGACCGGCCGCGGAGCTGGATCCTGGACAACGAACTGGCCACCGGGCTCGCGCGCATGCCCCCAGGCGACCAGGCCGCGTTGCAGGCGCTGCTGGACAGCACGCCGAAGGCCCCCCGCTCGCTCGGCGGTGCGATCTGGCAAGCGCTGTCCACGCCCCTGCCGGATGAAGCGGGCATGCCGCTTGCGCGCGCCGACGACCGCGACAAGACCCGCCTGCGCGCGCTGCAGGACGCAACGGCCGCACGTAGCGCGGAGCTGGGGCTGCCCGACGGCGTGCTCGCGTCACGGCGCAGCCTGCAGGCGTTGCTCGGTTCGGTGCTGGATGGCACGCCGGAATGGCCGGCATCGCTGGGCGGCTGGCGACGGCGTGAACTCGAACCCGTGCTGGCGCCGCTACTGGCGCAAGCCCCGGCCGGTCGCTAAACTGCGCGGCTTCCGGCGCATGCCGGGCATGCTGTTCATCAACGTGGGGCGGTAGCTCAGCTGGGAGAGCGTCGCGTTCGCATCGCGAAGGTCAGGGGTTCGATCCCCCTCCGCTCCACCAATCATTCCAGACGAAGGACCCGCCTCGGCGGGTTTTTTGTTGCGCGCGTTACAGCGACAGTCCTTCCCTCGCGGCGATCGTATGGACGTCCTTGTCCCCACGCCCGGACAGGTTGCACAGGACGATGCCGTCGCGCGGGAGTTCGCGTGCCAGCTTCACCGCCTGCGCCAGCGCATGGCTCGATTCGAGCGCAGGCAGGATCCCTTCCGTGCGCGCGAGCTGGTGGAACGCGGCCAGGGCCTCGTCGTCGGTGACGCCGACGTATTCGGCCCGGCCGGTGTCCTTCAGGAACGCATGCTCCGGGCCGACGCCGGGGTAGTCCAGGCCGGCCGACACCGAGTGCGTCTCGGTCACCTGCCCGTCGTCGTCGCACAGGACGTAGGTGCGGTTGCCGTGGAGGACGCCGACGCGGCCGGCGGACAGTGACGCGGCGTGCCGGCCGCTCCCGATGCCCTCGCCCGCCGCCTCCGCGCCGACCAGGCGGACCCCGGCGTCGTTGAGGAACGCGTGGAAGATGCCGATCGCGTTGCTGCCGCCGCCGACGCAGGCGGTGACGACGTCCGGCAGGCGGCCGTATTGCGCCTGCACCTGCGCGCGCGCCTCGCGGCCGACGATGGCGTTGAAGTCGCGCACCATGCGCGGATACGGGTCCGGGCCCGCGACGGTGCCGATGATGTAGAACGTGTCGTCCACGTTCGTGACCCAGTCGCGCATCGCCTCGTTCAACGCGTCCTTGAGCGTGGCCGAGCCGCTGGTGACCGGCACCACCCGCGCGCCGAGCAATTGCATCCGGAACACGTTGATCTTCTGGCGCTCGATGTCGGTCGCGCCCATGTAGACGACGCATTCCAGGCCCAGGCGCGCGGCCACGGTCGCCGAGGCGACGCCGTGCTGCCCCGCGCCGGTCTCGGCGATGATCCGGGTCTTGCCCATGCGGCTGGCGAGCAATGCCTGCCCGATGGTGTTGTTGATCTTGTGCGCGCCGGTGTGGTTGAGGTCCTCGCGCTTGAGCAGGATGCGCGCGCCGCCGGCTTCGGAAGACAGGCGCTCGGCGGCATACAGGGGGCTCGGGCGGCCAACGTAATGCGCCAGGTCGTGGTCGAACGCGGCCATGAACGCCGGGTCTGCGCGCGCGGCGTCGTAGGCGTCGGCCAGTGCCTGCAGCGGCCCCGCGAGCGTCTCGGCGACGAAGCGTCCGCCGTGGCGGCCGAAGTGGCCGGACGCGTCGGGTTGCGCGAGGTAGTCGACCGCCGCAGTCACTGCGAGGACTGCACGCCGGGCGCCCGGTCGGCTTCCTCGTCGGGATCCACGTGGCAATCGGCGCGGCGCACTTCCTCGACGAAGCGACGCATGCGCTCGCCGTCCTTGACACCCGGTTCGCTCTCGACGCCGCTGGAGACATCCACGCCCCAGGGCAACGTGAGCTGGATCGCCTCGAACACGGTGCCCGGCCGCAGGCCGCCGGCGATCATGAAGGGCTTGCCCAGGCCGGTCGGGATGCGGGACCAGTCGAAGGCGACGCCGTCGCCGGGCGCCGGCCCGTCGAACAGGAACGCGGAAGCGGCGGGGTACTTCACCTGCAACGCCACCGCGTTGTCGACCGGCCCGTCGCCGATCGTGATGCCCTTGATGTACGGCAGCCCGAAGCCGCGGCAGAAGGCGTCGTCCTCGCTGCCGTGGAACTGCAGCACCGTGGGACGCACCTGGCGGACGGTCTCGCGCACGTCCTCGGCCTCGTTGTCGCGGAACACGGCGATGGCGTCGACCAGCGGCTCGAGCGCGCTGCGCATGGCGCGTGCTTCCTCGGCGCGGACACGCCGCTGGCTGTCGGCCGCGAACACGAACCCGATCGCGTCCACGCCCAGCTCGCTGGCCAGGCGCACGTCGCCGGCGCGGGTCAGGCCGCAGAACTTGATGCGCGTGCGGAACAGGGTGCGAGTCACAGGCTTACCTCCCCGGGCAACCTGCATTCTGCGGGATAGAGCGGACCGAGGAAAACCAGGCCCTGCGGCGGCGCCGTGGGACCCGCCACGGTGCGATCGCGGCCTGCCAGCAACGTGGCCAGCCAGTCCTCGGGCTGGTCGCCGTTGCCTACCGCCAGCAACGAACCGACGATGTTGCGCACCATGTGGTGCAGGAACGCATTGGCCTGCACCTCCACCACCACGATGTCGCCGTCGCGCGTGACGGCGATGCGCTGCAGGTCGCGCCGCGCGTGCGGCGCCTGGCAATGGATCGTCCTGAATGCGGAAAAGTCGCGCTCGCCCACCAGGGCCTGGGCGGCGCGATGCATCGCACCGGCTTCCAGCGGGCGCCGGTGCCAGGACAGCTGCTCGCGACCGAGCGCGGGACGCACGGGGCGGTTGAGGATGCGGTAGCGATATCGGCGCGCGCGCGCCGAGAACCTCGCATGGAAGTCGTCGCCCACCGGCACGCACCAGCGCACGCAGACATCGGGAGGCAGCCGCGTGGTGGTGCCCAGTGCCCAGCCACGCGGGTCACGCCGCGCTTGACTGTCGAAATGCACGACCTGGCAGGCGGCGTGCACGCCGGCATCGGTGCGGCCGGCGCAGGTCGTGGCCACCGGGCCATCGGCCACGAAGGCGAGCGCCTCCTCCAGCGTGCCCTGCACGGTCGGCAACCCCGCCTCGCCGTGCGCGGACAGGCGCTGCCAACCGGAATAGCGGGTGCCGTCGTATTCGACGCCGAGGGCGTAGCGCATCGCGACAGCGTAACGGGCAGGCGCGCCGAAGCGCGTCAGCCGATCTCGCGCAGCATGCGCGCGGCTTCCTCGCGGGCGCCGGGGTCACGGCCCAGCAGGACCTCGCGCAGGAGGGTGCGGGCAGCCTGGTGGTCGCCGAGATCCAGGTAGGCACGGGCCAGTTCCAGCCCGTCGCGGCCGGCCGGATGGGCCTGGCCCCTGGCATCCAGCGGCACGTCCGGAGCGGCCGGCGGATCGGCCACCACCGGGACGACGCCCGCATGCCAGGTCGGCGCGACGTCGTCCGCCGGCGGCGGCGGGACATCGACGGTGGCGGGTGTCGGGGTGGCTGCCGTGGGGATGGGCTCGGGCGTGCGTTCGGCCGGCGCGGGCGGCGGAGCCACGGCCGCAGGCGGGGCCGGAGGTGCCGAGCGCACGGGGGGCGCCGCTGCCGGCGGGGCCTTCGCGGGCGGTGCCTTGGCCTGCGGCGCCCGGGCGCCGGACTCGTCGCGACCGGTGGCAGCCAGGCCCGCGGCCATGGCGGCCGTGTCGTAGTTGCGCCGGGGCGCCGGGGTGGCAGCGACCGGTGCCGGGCGGCGGCGCGTCCACCACCAGGCGGCGGCAGCCGCCAGCAGCAGCAACAGGCCGCCGACCAGCCACGGCAGCGGCAACGGCGAGGCCGATGCATCGCGCCCGGGCTGGGCCACCGTCGCTTGCGCATCGGCCGGATCCGCCGGGGTGCCATCCGCGCGGCTTTCGGCCAGGCGCTGCTGCACCGCGGCCAGCTCGCTGTCCTTCAGGTCCAGCAATTGCGCCTGCTTGCGCTGCAGCGCTTCCGCTTCGGCCAGGCGCGCACGCAGTTCCTCGACTTCCGCATCGCGCGCGGCAAGGTCTTCGTTCGCCTGACGCAAGTCGTTCCGCAACATGTCGCCCTCGCCACCGGCGCTGAGGCCGGATCGTGAACCGGGTGCCTGCCCGTCCTCGCCCGCGGGCGGGACGATCTGGAGTCGTGCGTCCGCGACCTCCGGGCCGTCGGAAGCCGGATCCGCGTCGGCGTCCCGGTCCGCCACCTCCGCATTGTCCGCCCCGGCGCCTTCGGACACGGCATCGGCGGCGATCACGGGCGGCGCCTGGCGGTCGCGCCAGCTGCGCACCTGGGCCTGCACCACCGCGTTCGCCTCCGAGGGGCTCAGCTCGGCCAGCACGTCGCGCCCCGGGATGCGCAGCACCGCGCCCGCGCGCACGAGGTTGATGTTGCCGTCGATGAAGGCGTCCGGGTTGGCCCGCAGCAGCGCCAGCATCGTCTGGTTGAGGCTGTAGTCGCCCAGGCCGAGGCCGGCCGCGATTTCCGACAGCGTGTCCCCCTGCGCGACCGCGTATTCGCCAGGCGCGGCGGGCTGCCTCGGCGGCGGCGGCGCCACGACGCTTGCCGGCGGCGGCACTGGCACTTGCTGCGGCACCGGCTGCGCCTGGGTCGACTGGGGCGCGGGCGGCAACGGCTCGGCGGTCACCTCCGGCGTGGTGGCGACCGGCTGCACCGCTTCGGGCGGGCGCACGACGGTGGAAGGCGGCGCGGGCCGGGGTGCCTGGATCGGCGGCTGCGCGATGGCGACCGCACTCTCGGGCGCATCGACCAGCACGGAATACTCGCGGACGAGCCGCCCCTGGCCCCAGTCGACTTCGAGCAGGAAGGTCAGCAACGGCTGGTCGATCGGTGCCGGGCTGGTGACGCGCACCACCGGATTGCCTTGCGCGTCGAGCGCGACCGAGAACTGCAGGTTCGACACCGCGCCCTGCGGCGGCTCCAGGCCGATGCGGCGGAAAGTCTCCGGCGATGCCAGGCGCGCCTGCAGTTGCCGGAGTTCCGCGGGATCCGTGGTGATGACCGGGATCTCGGCGACGAGCGGCTCGCCGGGGCGCGACAGGACCTCGATCTGGCCCAGGCCGAGCGCCCCCACGGGCGCCGACACCACGGCCAGCGCGAACGCCAGCAGGCTCGACACGACGATTGGCCACCGGTTGCGCACGTTGTTTCCCCTCCCCATCCCGCGACTCTAGCCGCGTGCGGGCGCGATCCGCAACGCTGGCGGGCGCAAAGTGGCGACCGCCGTCACGTCGCCGGGCTCAGCCGCCGGCAGCCACCAGCTCCGCGAGCTGCACCGCATTCAGGGCGGCACCCTTGCGGATGTTGTCGGCAACGACCCAGAGGTTGAGTCCACGCGGGTGCGACAGGTCTTCGCGGATGCGGCCGACGTAGACCGGATCGTTGCCCGAGGCGTGGGTCACCGGCGTCGGGTAGCCGCCCGGTTCCCGCGTGTCCACCACCTCGATTCCGGGCGCGGCTTCGAGCAGCCGCCGTGCCTCGGCCGCCGACAGCTTGTCGCGCGTCTCGATGTTCACCGCTTCGGAATGGCCGTAGAAGACCGGCACGCGCACGACCGTCGCGTTCACCCGGATGCCGTCGTCGCCGAGGATCTTGCGGGTCTCGGTCACCAGCTTCATTTCCTCGCTGGTGTTGCCGTCGGCGTCGAAGTCGCCCCCGTGCGGGATCACGTTGAACGCGATCTGCACCGGGTACACCTCGGGGCGCACGTCCTGGAAGCTGAGCAGGGCCGCGGTCTGCCGGCCGAGTTCCTCCAGCGCGCGTCGCCCGGTGCCGGAGACCGACTGGTAGGTCGCCACGTTGATCCGCTCGATGCCGGCCGCGCGGTGCAGCGGTGCCAGCGCGACCATCAATTGCATGGTCGAGCAGTTCGGGTTGGCGACGATCCCCCTGGGCCGCATGCGCAACGCCCCGGGGTTCACCTCGGCGACCACCAGCGGCACGTCGGGGTCGGCCCGGAAGGCGGACGAGTTGTCGATCACGACCGCGCCTGCCGCGGCGAACCGCGGCGCGTGCGCACGCGACACGTCCCCGCCGGCGGAGAACAGGGCGATGTCCACGCCCGCCGGGTCGAAACCGGCCAGGTCGCGCACCACCACTTCGCGGTTGCGCCACTTCACCGTGCCGCCGGCCGAGCGCTCGCTCGCCAGCGCGACCAGTTCCGACACCGGGAACTTGCGCTCCGCCAGCACCGCCAGCATCGCCTCGCCCACCGCGCCGGTGGCGCCCACGACCGCAACCTTGAACTGCTTCATTCGTTACTCCGAGAAAAACCATTAGCCACGGATTTCACAGATGACACTGATCAAGCAAAAGTGCTTTCAACAGTTTCTTGCTCCATCTGTGTTCATCTGTGAAATCTGTGGCTAAAACGATTTAGCTGTTGCTGTCAGCCCGGTATCCGGGGGGTGACGGAGCGGACGTCGGCGCACTGGGCGCGGTGGCGCAGGGCCTGGTCGATGAGGACCAGCGCGAGCATGGCCTCGACGATCGGGGTGGCGCGGATGCCGACGCAGGGGTCGTGCCGGCCGGTGGTGACGACCTCGACCTCGTTGCCGTCGGCATCGAGCCCGCGTGCCGGCAGCCGCAGGCTCGACGTCGGCTTGAACGCCACCGACACCCGCACCTGCTGGCCGCTGCTGATCCCGCCGAGCACGCCACCGGCGTGGTTGGACAGGAAGCCGTCGCGCGTGGCCTCGTCGCGATGCTGCGTCCCGCGCTGTGCAACCGATGCGAAGCCGTCGCCGACCTCCACGCCCTTCACCGCGTTGATCGACATCATCGCCGCGGCGATCTCGGCGTCGAGTTTGCTGTAGACCGGCGCACCCCAGCCCGGCGGCACGCCGTCGGCCACCGCGTCCACGCGTGCGCCGACAGAATCGCCGGACTTGCGCAGCGCATCCATGAAGGCCTCGAGCTCCGGCACCTGCGCCGAGTCGGGCCAGAAGAACGGGTTGTCCTCGACCACGGCCCAGTCGTGGCTGCGCGGATGCAGGTCGCCCACCTGCGCGAGGTGCCCGCGCACGGTGACGCCGTGGCGCTCGGCCAGCCATTTCCTGGCGATCACCCCCGCCGCCACGCGCATGGTGGTTTCGCGCGCACTGGCGCGGCCACCGCCGCGCGGGTCGCGCAGGCCGTACTTGTGCAGGTAGGTGTAGTCGGCGTGGCCAGGGCGGAAGCGGTCGGCGATGCCTGCGTAGTCCTTGCTGCGCGCGTCCGTGTTGCGGATCAGCAGCGCGATCGGCGTGCCGGTGGTCGTGCCCTGGTACACGCCCGACAGGATCTCGACCTCGTCCGCCTCGTGGCGCGCGGACGTGTGGCGCGTGCGACCCGTCGCCCGGCGCGCGAGGTCGTGGGCGAAGTCCCCGGCCGCCAACGCCAGTCCGGGCGGGCAGCCGTCCACCACGCATCCGATCGCCGGCCCGTGGCTCTCGCCGAAGGTGGTGACCGCGAACAGCTTGCCGAAGGTGTTGCTCACCCGCGCGCGCCGGCGAGTTCCGCGATGCGGTCGTGGTGCTGCAGAAGGTCGTCGCGGGTGGCTACGAAGATGCCCATCTGGCCGACCCGGAACTCGACCCACGCCAGCGGCACCTCGGGCAGCAACCGGACCAGCGCGCCTTCGGCCTCGCCGACCTCGCAAATGAGCAGCCCGTCCGCGGACAGGTGCGCCGGTGCGTCCCGCATGATCCTCAGCGCCAGGTCCAGGCCGTCGTCGCCGGCGCGCAGGCCCAGTTCCGGCTCGTGGGCGTACTCCGGCGGCAGCGCATCGGTCTCCTCGTGGGTCACGTAGGGCGGGTTGGTGACGATCAGGTCGAATACTTCCCCTTCCAGCGCGCCGAACAGGTCGGACTCGCGGAACGACACGTTCCCGGCGTGCAGGCGCGCCTTGTTCTCTTCAGCGAGCGCCAGTGCCTGGGCGCTGATGTCGATGCCGACGACGTCCCAGTTCGGGTTGTAGTGCGCCATCGCGATCGCGATGCAGCCCGAGCCGGTGCACAGGTCGAGGGCGCGCTCGACTTCGAGGTCACCGAGCCAGGGCTCGAAGCCGGACTCGATGAGTTCGGCGATCGGCGAGCGCGGCACCAGCGCGCGCGGGTCGGACTTGAACGACAGGCCCGCGAACCAGGCCTCGCCGGTCAGGTAGGCCGCCGGCACGCGCTCGTCGATGCGGCGCGCGAACAACCCGAGGATCTCGGCCTTCTCGGCCGCGGTCAGGCGCGCCTGCCCATAGGCCGGGCCCAGGTCGTGCGGCAGGTGCAGCGCGTGCAGCACCAGCTGCGTCGCCTCGTCGATCGCGTTGTCGTAGCTGTGGCCGAACGTGAGCCCGTTGGCGTTGAAGCGGCTGGCGCCGTAGCGGATCAGGTCGACGATGGTGTGCAGTTCGTCGTGCATGGGGCGTCGCGCTCGGGGAAGCGCTCGATTATAGGGGCGCGCACGGGGTCGCCACGGCTTGCACCGTTATCATGGATCGCCCCCACGGAGCCGTCCCCATGTTCAACCGCAGCATCGTCGTCGTCCTGGTGGTCGCGCTGGCTGCCGGGCTGGGCCTGCTGGCCGGGCGCCACCTGTTTTCCCGGGCCGCCGAGGCGCCCGTGCCGGCGCTGGAGGCGGTTCGCCTGCTGCCCTCGCCGCGCGCCATCCCCGCGTTCGACCTGGCCCAGGCGGACGGGACGCGACTGGCGCCCGCGGACCTGGCGGGGCACTGGACCATCGTCTTCCTTGGCTTCACCCATTGCCCCGACGTCTGCCCCACCACGCTCGCCGAACTGGCGATGGCGCAGGCGCAGTGGGAAAGCGTGCCCGAGGCGACGCGGCCGCGCGTGCTGTTCGTCTCGGTGGATCCCGGGCGCGACACCGCGGAAGCGACCGGCCGCTATGCGCACCACTTCCATCCCGACACGCTGGCCGCCACCGGCGACATTCCCGCGCTCGAGGCGTTCGCGACCTCGCTGGGCATGGTGTTCATGAAGGTGCCGCCGCCGGACGGCGCGCCGGCCGGCCAGTACAGCGTCGACCACTCCTCGACGCTCGTGCTGGTCGACCCGCAGGGCCGCATGGCCGGCCTGCTGCGACCGCCGCTGAAGCCCGACGCCATTGCCGCCGACCTGCTGGCGCTGACCGCCGTCATCCCCGCGAAGGCGGGGATCCAGTGACTTTCACCGCGGACCTGGATTCCCGCCTTCGCGGGAATGACGAACGCCAATGAAACCAATCACCGCATTGACGTACGTCCTGCCCCACCGGTTCCTGTCCTCGGTGGCGCGTCGCCTCGCGCATTCGCGACATCCGCGGCTCAAGCAATGGCTGATCGACAAGGTGATCCGGACCTTCGGCGTCGACATGTCCGAGGCACTCGATCCCGACCCCACCGCGTATCCCAGCTTCAATGCATTCTTCACCCGCGGCTTGCGGCCCGGGGTGCGGGTGCCGGATCCCGACCCGCGCGCCATCCTGGTGCCGGCGGACGGACAGGTCAGCGAATGCGGCCACATCGGCCGCGCGGACGAAGGCGTGCAGCACGAAGACGCCGGGCATGTGTTCCAGGCCAAGGGCCGCGGCTTCACCGTCGCGCAGTTGCTTGGGGACGAGGACGCCGCGCGCGCGTTCGAGGGCGGCCTGTTCGCGACGGTCTACCTGTCACCCAGGGACTACCACCGGGTGCACATGCCCTGGACGGGCACGTTGCGCGAGACCGTGCACGTGCCCGGACGGTTGTTTTCGGTCGGGGAAGACGCCGTGGGCTCCGTCTCGCGGCTGTTCGCGCGCAACGAACGGCTGGTGTGCCACTTCGACTGCGACTTCGGGCCGATGGCCGTGGTGATGGTCGGCGCGCTGTTGGTGTCGGGCGTGGAAACCACCTGGAGCGGCATCGAGATCCCGCCCTACGGCGGCCCGGTGACGGTCAAGGACTACCGCGGCAGCGGCATCGTCCGCGAGCGCTTCGCCGAGATGGCGCGCTTCAACTACGGCAGCACCGCCATCGTCCTGCTGCCCCCCGGCATCGCCGACCTGGACCCGTCCCTCCGCGCCCAGTCCCCCGTCCGCCTCGGCCAGCGCCTGGCAACCCTAAAAGAGCTCTCTTAGCCACAGATTTCACAGATAGACACAGATATGGCAGAAGCAATAAGAGTTTGCCTTTGCTCTATCAGTGTCATCTGTGAAATCTGTGGCTGCTTTCGCTTTGCCGCTACTTCGCGGCGGCGCGGACGATGGCGGAGTCGGGGTCGCTGTTGACCAGGCGCTGGGCGAGTTGGGCGCGCGGGCCCTCGACGCACCAGGACTGGTACAGGTTGGCGATGCCGACCGTCGCGTTGAGCCGGGTGCCGGCCGGCAGCCAGCTGTCGGCGTCGTACTTCGGGTTGAGGTTGCGCAGCGCGCGCATGTAACCGTTGCGGGCGCCCGTGTTGCCCAGGCAGATGGTCAGCTCGTAGATCGACGCCGGGTTCTCCAGGACGAGCGTGGTCGGCTGCGTCCCGTTGACCTGCGGGAATTCCAGGCCGTACTCGTCGGCATGCAGGAACAGCCACGCGGCGGCGATCACCATCGGCACGTAGTCGCGCGTCTCCTCCGGGAACTCGTTGTAGACGGACGCGTCCCAGAAGCCCTGGCCCGGATGGGCCTCGTGCACGCGGCGCGCACGGCCCTCGCCGCCGTTGTAGGCGGCCAGCGACAACTCGATGCTCTTGTTGAGCTCGCCGAAACGCTCGCGCAGGTAGGCCACGCTGGCCTCGGACGCGGCGCCCGGATCGTAGCGGGTGTCGAAGCCGGTGGCGTCCTGGCCCAGGCCGAAGCGGATGCCGGTCGTGTACATGAATTGCATCGGGCCCGCGGCCCCTGCGCGCGAGGTGGCATGCACGCGGCCGTGCGATTCCTTCGCCATGATCCCGAACAGCAGCGCCTCGGGCAGGCCCGCGCGCTCGTAGTGCGGCCACATCTCGTGGCGCAGGTACTGGTAGTTCTCGTAGCTGGTCATCAGCTCCGGGCGCATGTCGGTCAGCCAGCGGCGGATCGCCTGCTGCACGGCCGGATTGAATTCGACCATCTCGTCGAACCCGTGGCCATCCTCCAGCAGGTGCGCGGCGCGCGCGGCCTCCGGCACGTCGCCGACCAGGCCGCCGAGGACGCCGCCCGCATCGCTGCCCGGCTCGTCCAGGCCCACGCGCTGCGCGTCGGCGTCCTGCTTCAGCAGGCGCTTGTACGCGGCGAGCATGTTGCTGGTGTTGCAGCCGCGCTGCGCTTCGCACGCGACCACGACGTCCTCCATGTCCTCGAGCGCGGCATCGGCTTCCGCCACGCCGGCCGGGTCGTTGTTGCCGATCAGGACCAGTGCCTCGCGGTACCGGTGCTCGGCCGCGGCCATGCGGACTTCGAGCCGGTCCACGGCACGTTCCAGCCGGGACTGCGCGATCGCGATCGGCGGCAGCACGGCCAGCAACGCGGCGGCGACGAGGAAGTGGGAGGCAACACGGGAACGCAAGGTCATGGCAGTGGGCGGCGCAGGCCGCTGGTCGCGGTGGAGGATGCCAGTCTCGGTCGCCAAGGCCCGTGAAAACAACCGTGAAGGCCGCGTGTATTCAGGCTCGCGGATAGAATCGATTCATCCTCCTGCCACTGGTTGAACATGGACCCCATCCTCGTCGGCAAGGCCGTCACGACGCCCTCCAGCGGACTGGTCGTGTTGCACCCGGAATACGGCAACCGGCACGGCCTGGTCGCAGGCGCGACCGGCACGGGCAAGACCGTCACCCTGATGACGCTCGCCGAAGGGTTCTCGCGCATCGGCGTCCCGGTGTTCATGGCGGACGTCAAGGGCGACGTGTCCGGGCTGGCCGTGCCCGGCACCACCAGCGACAAGCTGCGGGCGCGCATCGCGCAGATCGGCATCGACGGCTACACCAACGCGGGCAACCCGGTCGTCTTCTGGGACCTGTCGGGCGAACGCGGCCACCCGGTGCGCACCACGGTCAGCGAGGTGGGCCCCACCCTGCTCTCGCGGATGCTGGAACTCAACGACACGCAGGCCGGCGTGATGGACATCGTGTTCAAGCTCGCCGACGACCGCGGGCTGCTGCTGCTGGACCTGGACGACCTGCGGGCCCTGCTCAACCTGGTCGCGGAGGAACGCAAGGCGGTGTCGACCGCGTACGGGCTGGTGAGCGCGCCCTCGATCGGCGCGATCCAGCGCGCGCTGTTGCGCCTGGATTCCGCCGGCGGCGACCGGTTCTTCGGCGAGCCCGCGCTGGAGCTGGCGGACCTGATGCGCACCACGCCCGACGGGCGTGGGGTCATCGGCATCCTCGCCGCCGACCGGCTGGTGCTGCAGCCCCGGCTGTATTCGACGTTCCTGCTGTGGTTGCTGTCGGAGCTGTTCGAACAATTGCCCGAGGTGGGCGACCTGGACAAGCCGAAGCTGGTCTTCGTCTTCGACGAGGCCCACCTGCTGTTCGAGGACGCGCCGCCCGCGCTGGTGCAGCGCGTGGAGCAGGTGGTGCGGATCATCCGGTCCAAGGGCGTTGGCGTGTACTTCTGCTCGCAGTTCCCGGACGACGTCCCCGGCGACATGCTCGGCCAGCTCGGCAACCGCGTGCAGCATGCGTTGCGCGCCTTCACCCCGCGCGACCAGAAGGCGGTGCGCACCGCCGCGGAGACCTTCGTCGCCAATCCGGCGCTGGACGTCGCCGCGACCATCGGCAAGCTCGGCGTCGGCGAAGCACTGGTGTCGACGCTGCAGGCCAAGGGCATCCCGATGCCCGTCGAGCACACGCTGGTCGCGCCCCCGCGCTGCCGCATGGGCGCGCTCACGGATGCCGAGCGCGTGCAGGTGCGGGCCGTCAGCCCGGTGGGGGCGAAGTACGACAAGGCGGTGGATCGCGAATCGGCGGCGGAAATGCTGGCGAAGAAGGTCGCCGCGGCCACCGAGCGCGCCGACGCACCACCAGCGAAGACGCAGGCAGAGGACGAAGGCGGCGGGTTCGGCCAGGCGGCCGGCGAGTGGCTGTGGGGCACCAAGCGGCGGCAAGGCGCGGCGCAGACCTTCGGCAAGCAGGTCGCGCGCACGATCGGCAGCCAGGTCGGGCGCAGGATCCTGCGCGGAATCCTGGGTGGCATCATGGGCGGCCGCTGAGCAGCAGGAGTCCCCCATGTCCGTGCGTTCCGCCACCGCCATCGTGTTCGCCGCCGGCGCGGCCCTGTCGCTCGCGGCCTGCCAGCCCGAGAACGCGCCCGCAGTCGACGCGCCGGTCGACGCCACCAGGCGCGCGGCCGAGCCCGTGGCCACCGCGCCTTCCGGGCAGATCGACGCCACCAGCGTGGTCGACCGCGCGCCGGTCGCCGGTGCCGCACCGGGCTTCGACGTGAAGGCCTTCGCGGGCACGTTCGCCACCGAAGGCGCGAACCTCCGGCTGGATCCGGACGGCACCTACACGCTCGTCGTCCATGCCGAGAGCGCGGACGCGGACCTCGCCACCACCGGCACCTGGACCGTCGAGGCCGACGGCGCCGAGCTGTTGCTCGATCCCGCCAGCAAGGACGAACCGGACCGCCGCTACGCCATCACTTCGAACGACGCATTGACCTCGGTCGAGGGCGGCCAGGTCCTTCGCCGCGACGGCGCCTGACCTCGACGCGACGCAGGCACGCATGGGCCGCTGGCGCCCCCCGGCCGAACAGGGCACTGCGCTGGTCACGCGCGCGGGCCACGCCCGGCTGCAGGCGGAACTCGACGACCTGTGGCGCGTGCGGCGCCCCGAAGTGGTCCGCGCGCTGGCGGCCGCGGCCGCCGAGGGCGACCGCTCGGAAAACGCCGAATACAGCTATCGCAAGAAGCAACTGGGCGAAATCGACCGTCGCGTGCGCTACCTGTCGAAGCGGCTGGAAGCGCTGCGCGTCGTGGACACCGCGCCGAGCGACCCGGAAGCGGTGTACTTCGGTGCCCTGGTCGAACTCGAGGACGCCGACAGCGGCGAGGTCGCGCGCTACCGGATCGTCGGACCGGACGAGACCGACGCGAAGCGCGGCTGGATCAGCATCGACTCCCCCCTCGCCCGCGCGTTGCTCAAGAAGCGCGTGGACGACGAAGTCGAAGCCCACCTCCCAGCAGGCCCCAGGCGCTACGTCATCACGACGGTCGAATACGAAGCAAAAGGCGTTTCAGCCACAGATTCCACAGATGGACACAGATAAGGCAAAAGCCGAATCATTTGTCCTGCTTTATCTGTGTCATCTGTGAAATCTGTGGCCAAAGCACTTGGTTTTCATGCTGCACCTCGCCGTAGAGGTCGTGTTCGTCGCTGCCGAGGATCTCGACGTCGACGAACTGGCCGGGGCGCAGGCCGGCATCGCGGCCATCCTGGACCTGCACCAGCCCGTCGATCTCCGGCGCGTCGGCCTTCGAGCGGGCAATGGCCAGTTCGCCATCGATCGCGTCGACCAGGCACCGCTGCACCGTGCCGACCTTGGCCTCGAGCCGCGCGGCGCTGATGTCCGCCTGCCGCGCCATGAAGCGGGCCAGGCGCTCCTGTTTCACGTCCTCGGGCACCGGGTCGGGCAGCGCATTGGCCGCGGCGCCTTCCACCGGCGAATAGGCGAACGCACCGACGCGGTCCAGTTGCGCTTCGTCGAGGAAATCGAGCAGGGCCTCGAACTCGGCTTCCGTCTCGCCGGGGAAGCCGACGATGAAGGTCGAGCGGATGGTCAGGTCCGGGCACGTCGCGCGCCAGCGCTGCACGCGCTCCAGGGTCTTGTCGACTGCGCCCGGCCGCTTCATCAGCTTCAGGATGCGTGGGCTGGCGTGCTGGAACGGGATGTCCAGGTAAGGCAGCACCCTGCCCTGCGCCATCAGCGGGATGATCTCGTCGACGTGCGGGTACGGGTACACGTAGTGCAGCCGCGTCCAGGCATCCAGTTCGCCCAGGCCCTCGCACAGGGCCTTCATGCGCGTCTCGTACTGCCGCCCGCGCCACTCGCGCGGCGCATAACGCACGTCGACGCCGTAGGCCGAGGTGTCCTGCGAGACCACCAGCAGTTCGCGCACGCCCCCGGCGACCAGGCGCTCGGCCTCGCGCAGCACCTCGTCGACCGGTCGCGACACCAGGTCGCCGCGCATCGACGGGATGATGCAGAAGCTGCAGCGGTGGTTGCAGCCTTCGGAAATCTTCAGGTACGCGTAGTGCTTCGGCGTCAGCTTCAACCCGTAGTCGGGCAACAGGTCGACGAACGGATCATGCGCAGGCGGCACCGCCGCATGCACCGCGTCCATCACGGTGCCGTAGTCCTGCGGGCCGCTGATCGAGAGCACGCCGGGATGGGCCTGGCGGATCACGTCCGCGCGCTTGCCCAGGCAGCCGGTGACGATCACCTTGCCGTTCTCGGCCATCGCCTCGCCGATCGCGTCCAGCGATTCGGCCACCGCCGAGTCGATGAACCCGCAGGTGTTGACCACCACGACATCGGCGTCGTCGTAGGCCTGCACCAGGTTGTAGCCCTCCACCCGCAGCTGGGTGAGGATGCGTTCGGAGTCGACCAGCGCCTTGGGGCAGCCGAGGCTGACGAACCCGACCCTGGGGCCGGGCCGGGCCGGTGTGGAGATGGACATCGGGAATCGGCCTGGTGCGGCGTGGGGCGCGCATTCTACCGGGCTAGAATGCCCTGGCCGCCGCATCGGACCTGAACATGGGTCGCGAAATCGCCCTCGACACCCCCTCCGGACGCGTCTGTGCCTGGCGCGCGGACCCGGTGGCCCAGCCGGTCGGCGGGCTGGTGGTGATCCAGGAGATCTTCGGCGTCAACGCGCACGTGCGCTCGCTGGTGGAACGCTACTGCGCCGAAGGCTGGGTGGCGCTGGCCCCCGAACTGTTCGACCCCATCGAGCGCGGCGTCGAGCTGGCCTACGACGACGCCGGCGTTGCGAAGGGCCGCGCGCTGGCGGCGGACCTCGGTTTCGACCGCGCAATCGGCATCATCGACGCCGCCGCGGCGAAGCTGCGCGAAGACGGGTTGCACGTGGCCGCGGTCGGCTTTTGCTGGGGCGGCACCCTTGCACTGCTGTCCAACACCCGGCTCGGGCTGCCGGCGGTCAGCTACTACGGTGGCCGCAGCGTGCCGTTCCTCGGCGAAGCGCTGCGTGCGCCGATGCTGTTCCATTTCGGCGAACACGACCCGGTCATCCCGCCCGCCGACGTCGACCGGCACCGCGCCGCGTACCCGGATGCCCCCGTGCACGTGTACCCCGCCGGCCACGGGTTCAATTGCGAGCTGCGCGCGGATTACCGCGCCGACGCCGCCCGGCTGGCGCACCGGCGGACAATGGCGTTTCTGGGATGCGTGCTGCCATGAACGACTGGCGGCTGGACGCACGGCTCGCCGACGACACCCATCCGGTGGTCCAATGGCCGCTGTGCGAATTGCGCCTGATGGACGACAGCCATCATCCCTGGCTGATCCTGGTCCCGCGCGTGGCGGGCGCCACGGAACTCATCGACCTGTCGGACGAGCAGCAGCACGCGCTGGTGCGCGAGGTGTCGCGGGCCAGCCGCCTGCTGCGCGAGCATTTCTCGCCCGACAAGCTCAACGTGGCCGCGCTCGGCAACGTGGTGGCGCAACTGCACGTGCACGTCATCGCCCGGTACACCGGCGACATCGCCTGGCCAAGACCGGTCTGGGGCCAGGCCACCCCGCGGTCGTACACGCCGGAGGCACTGGTCGAACGCATCGCGACGTTGCGTGGAGGCCTGGCCGGCACATGACGCCGGCTGCGCCTGGATGAGGGTCGTCGAGCCGCTCGGGGAGGACGCGCTGCTGTTGCGGCTCGGCGCAGACGCCGACTTGCCCACGAACACGCGGGTGCATGCGCTCGCCGCGGCCCTCCACGCCACGCGTCCGGCCTGGGTGCGCGACATCGTGCCGGCGTACGCGACGCTGGCGGTGTTCGTGGACGTGCTGGCGATGGGGGATGTCGCCGAGCCGCTGGCGGTTGCGCAAGCGTGGATTGCCTCTACGCTGTCATTCCCGCGCAGGCGGGAATCCACCGACGTGCCACCCTGCGACATGGATTCCCGCCTGCGCGGGAATGACGAGCTTGTCATCGTGGTCCCGGTGCGGTTCGGCGACGACGACGGCCCCGACCTTGCGGCCGTCGCGCAAGCCGCCGGCCTGTCGGAGCCCGACGCCATCGCCCGCTTCTGCGCGCCCACCTACCAGGTCGCGATGCTCGGTTTCGCGCCAGGCTTTCCCTACCTGCTGGGCCTGGATCCCCTGCTCGCGATGGACCGCCTGGACACGCCGCGCACGCGCGTGCCGGCGGGCAGCGTGGCGATCGGCGCGACGCAGGCCGGCATCTATCCGCGCGAAGGCCCGGGTGGCTGGCGGCTGGTGGGGCGCACGCCGCTGGGGCTGTTCGATCCCGTACGCGACCCGCCCGCCCTGCTCGCGCCCGGCCACCACGTGCGCTTCGTCCCCGCGCCATGACCGTGCGCGTGCTCGCGCCGGGCCTGCAGGCGACCGTGCAGGACGCAGGCCGGCACGGGTTCCGCCACCTGGGCGTCGGCAGCGCGGGCGCGCTGGATCCGTACTCGCATGCGGTGGCGAACCTGCTGGTCGGCAATCGCGTCGACGCACCCGTCCTGGAGGCCGCCCTGGCCGGCCCGTCGCTGCGGTTCGAGCGGGCGGCGCGCATCGCACTGTGCGGGGCGACCGTCGACGCGCGTGTCGGCGGCCTCGCGGTCCCGGGCTGGCGACCGGTCGACCTGCCCGCGGGCAGCGAACTGCGCGTGGGTCGCTGTCGCGAAGGCGCGCGCCTCTACCTGGCGATCGCCGGCGGCTGGTCGGTGCCGAACCTGCTGGGCAGCGGCAGCACCGACCTGCGCGGCGGGTTCGGCGGCATGCGCGGACGCGCGCTGGTGGCCGGCGACGTCCTGCCGGTGTCGCGCACCGCCGGGCCGCCGTGCGAAACCATGCGCATCGCCCGCTGGTGGATCGATCCGTCGCCGGACCTGGCGTTCGGCGCCTCCACGACGGTGCGCGTCCTTCCCGGACACGACGCGACCGCGCCCCGCGATGCGTTGTACGCCACGTCCTGGCGTGTCGCCGCGGCGAGCGACCGCCAGGGGCTGCGGCTCGACGGCCCCGCCCTCGTGCTGGAGCCGCCCGCCTCGACCGGGCGCGCGTCGGAGCCAGTCGCTCCCGGTACCGTGCAGTTGCCGGCCGGTGGCCAGCCGATCGTGCTGCTGGGCGACGCGCAGACCCATGGCGGGTATCCGCGCATCGGCCACGCCATCGCGAGCGACCTGCCACGCCTGGCACAGTTGCGGCCGGGCGACACGGTCCGGTTCTCGCCATGCACGCCCGCCGAGGCGCTGCGCCTGCGCCGCGAGCAGGCCAGCCGCCTCGCGCGCATCGCCCTTGCCATCGGCGCGCGACAATGGGGCACATGACCCATGGGCGCGGGATGACCACGATCGACTTCAACTGCGACCTCGGCGAAGGCTGCGCCAACGACGCCGCCATCGTCCCGTGGATCAGTTCGGCCAGCATCGCCTGCGGCGCGCATGCCGGCGACGACGCCACCATGCGCGCGACGTTGCGGCTGTGCCGCGACCACGGCGTGGCTGTCGGCGCGCACCCCGGCTACGAAGACCGCGCCCACTTCGGGCGGCGGGACATCGCCCTGCCTGCGGAAGCGCTGCGCACGCTGGTGGAAACGCAGTTGCAGCGCATCGCCTCGCTGGCCGCGGCCGAGGGCATGCGCCTGGCGCACGTGAAGCCGCACGGCGCGCTGTACAACCTGGCTGCGCGCGACCGCGCGGTCGCCGACGTCATCGCCACCACGGTGCAGGCATTCGACGCCTCGCTCGTGCTGTATGGCCTGGCGGGTTCGGCCTCCACGGCCGCGGCCGAATCCGCCGGCTTGCGCACCGCGCACGAAGCCTTCGCGGAACGCGCGTACGACGCCGGTGGCCACTTGGCGCCGCGCGACACGCCCGGCGCGGTGCTCGAAGGGGTCCCGGCCGCGCTCCGCCAGGTCCGGTCGCTGCTGCGCGACGGCACGGTGGTCGCGCGCGACGGCACCCGCCTCCCGCTGCGCGCGGACACGCTCTGCCTGCACGGCGACCGCCCGGATGCCGCCGCATTCGCGCGCGCCCTGCGCACGGCGCTGGAAGCCGAAGGCATCTCCGTGGAAGCCCCGCGATGACCGAAACCGTGAACTATTGGCCGTTGCTCGGCATCGCGATCGTCGTCGCCGGCTTCGTGCTGCGCTACAACCCCGTGCTGGTCGTGGTCGTGGCCGGGCTGGCCAGCGGCCTGCTGGCAGGGATGTCGCCGGCCGAGCTGTTGGCGCTGCTGGGCGAGAGCTTCGTCGGGAACCGCGCGCTGCTGCTGTACCTGCTGACGCTGCCCGCCATCGGCCTGCTCGAGCGCGCGGGACTGCGCGAGCACGTACACGGCTGGATCCTCGCGATGCGCGGCATGACGCTTGCCCGCCTGCTGACCAGCTACCTGGGCTTGCGGCAGTTGCTGAGCATGGTGGGGCTGACCCATGTCGGCGGACACGCGCAGACCGTGCGTCCGTTGCTGGCGCCGATGAGCGAGGCGGCCGCCGGCAAGACCGTCGGCGACGTGGGCGAACGCGAGCGGCAGGAGATCCTCGCGCTCGGCGCGGCGACCGACAACGTCGGGCTGTTCTTCGGGGAGGACGTCTTCGTGGCGATCGGCGCGGTGTTGCTGATCCAGGGGTTCTATGCCGAGTACGGGATCGTGCTCGAGCCCCTGCAAATAGCGCTGTGGGCGCTGCCGACCGCGATCGCGGCGTTCGCCATCCATGCGGTCCGGATCGCCCTGTTCCAGCGCGCCCTCGTCCGCAGGCACGGCGATGCTTGAGATCACCTACTTCTACTGGCTGCTCGGCGCATTCCTGCTGTACGCAGCGTGGTGCAACGCGCGGCAGCGCCGCTGGGCCCATGCGGGCTTCTGGGCGCTGCTGGCGGCGACGTTCGGCGGCGGGGACGGGATCCTGGCGGCGAGCGACGCCGGCAACGACCTGCCCGCGCAACTCGCCGGCGCGGCGTTGATCGCCATCGCGCTGCTGGCGGTGCGGATGAAGCGAGAGCACATCGCCGAGGCACCGGTGGAGGAACGCCGCGCCTCGGCGGCGCGCCTCGGCCACCGCCTGTTCCTGCCCGCCCTGCTCATTCCGTTGATCACCGTGCTGGTGGCGATGCTCGGCGGCCACGTCTCGTTCGGGGATGTCGCGTTGCTCGGCGCAGGCAGCGCCACCCTGATCGGCCTGTCGCTCGCCAGCGTCATCGCGGCCATCGCCGCGGTGGGCGTCACGCGGCTCCCACCGTCGGCCGCGCCGGCGGAAGGACGGCGCCTGCTCGACACGATGGGCTGGGCCGCGTTGCTGCCGCTGGTCCTGGCGACCCTGGGCGGCGTGTTCGCCGCGAGCGGGGTCGGCGAGGCGGTCGCCACGCTGGTCTCGGCGGTGATCCCGACCGACAGCCGGCTGGCGTGCGTGCTCGCCTACGGCCTGGGCATGGTCCTGTTCACCGTGATCATGGGCAATGCGTTCGCCGCCTTCCCGGTGATGACCGCGGGCATCGGCCTGCCGCTGCTGATCCAGCAGCACGGGGCGGAACCGGCCATCCTCGGCGCGATCGGCATGCTCACCGGCTACTGCGGCACCCTGCTGACCCCGATGGCAGCCAACTTCAACCTGATCCCCGCCGCGTTGCTGGAACTCGACGACCCCAACGCGGTCATCCGCATGCAGGTCGCGACGGCATTGCCGTTGATGGCGGTGAACCTGGTGCTGATGGCATGGCTGGCCTGATGGCGAAGACGACGACGCCCACCGTATTGCTCACCGGGTTCGTGCCGTTCGGCGGCGACGGGTCGAACCCGAGCTGGGAGGCCGTGCGCGCGCTCGACGGCACGCGGATCCGCGGCCACCGCATCGTCGCCCGCTGCCTGTCCGTGGAGTTCGGGCGCTCGCTGCGCGAACTGCGCGCGGCCCTCCGGGAAGCGACGCCCGCGCTGGTGCTCTGCGTGGGCGTCGCCGGGGGCCGCACCGAAGTGTCGATCGAACGCATCGCGATCAACGTCGACGACGCGCGGATTCCCGACAACGCGGGCGCGAGCCCGGTCGACTCGCCGGTCGTGGAAGGCGGCCCCGCCGCATATTTCGCCACGCTGCCGATCAAGGCGATCCTGCTGGCGCTGCGCGCCGCGGGCATCCCCGCCGCGATCTCGCAGACGGCGGGCACCTACGTCTGCAACCACGTCTTCTACGGCCTGATGCACGCGCTGCGGCGCACGCCACGGGTGCGTGGCGGATTCATCCATGTCCCCTACGCGCCCGCCGAGGCCGCGTCGCGGCCGGGTGCGCCCAGCCTGTCCGTGGCGCTCGCCACCGAGGCGCTGCGCATCGCCGTGCGCACCGCCCTTGCCACCCCCACCGACCGGCGCGTCGCGGCCGGTGCCGAACACTAGGTGCGCGGGAGCGTGACGCCCTGCTGCCCCTGGTACTTCCCGCCGCGGTCCCGGTAGCTCGTCTCGCACACGTCGTCCGCCGCGGCCTGGAAGAACAGCATCTGCGCCACGCCCTCGTTGGCGTAGATGCGTGCCGGCAGCGGCGTGGTGTTGCTGAATTCGAGGGTCACGTGCCCTTCCCACTCCGGCTCGAGCGGGGTCACGTTGACGATGATCCCGCAACGCGCATAGGTGCTCTTGCCCAGGCACACCACGAGCGTGTCGCGCGGGATGCGGAAGTACTCGACGGTACGCGCCAGCGCGAACGAGTTGGGCGGGATGATGCAGACGTCCGCGTCGATGTCGACGAAGCTGCCCGGGTCGAACGCCTTCGGGTCCACGATCGTCGAGTTGATGTTGGTGAACACCTTGAACTCGCGCGAGCAGCGCACGTCGTAGCCGTAGCTGGACGTCCCGTAGCTGACGATCCGGTGGCCATCGGCGGACTGCTTGACCTGCCCCGGCTCGAACGGCTCGATCATCCCGTGCGATTCGGCCATGCGGCGGATCCAGCGGTCGGACTTGATGCTCATCGATGGTCCCCGGGACTAGGCATTGCAGGATTGAAGCAGCGATCTTAGAGAAGCGAGGCGCCGATGGACATGGGTGCGCGCGGGCGCGCGGCCAGGTGCGCGGCGACGTTGCGCGCCATCGCACGGTAGGTGGCCGCGGTCGCGGAGTTGGGCGCGAACGCGACGACCGGCACGCCGACGTCGCCCTGCTCGCGGATCACGCGCTCCAGCGGCAACGCGCCCAGCAGCGGGAGCCCGTACATCCCGGCCATGCGCGCCGCGCCGCCCTCGCCGAAGAGGTGCTCGGCATGGCCGCAATGGGTGCACACGTGGACCGCCATGTTCTCGACCAGGCCCAGCACCGGCACGTTGACCTTCTCGAACATCCGCACGGCCTTGCGTGCGTCCATGGTCGCCACTTCCTGCGGCGTCGTGACCACCACCACGCCGGCGACCGGGATCTTCTGCGCGAGGGTCAGCTGGATGTCGCCGGTGCCCGGCGGCAGGTCGACCACCAGGTAGTCGAGCCCGTCCTCCCCGCCCCACAGCGTCTGCTCCAGCAGTTGCGTCAGCGCCGAGGTCGCCATCGGGCCCCGCCAGATCATCGGCGTGTCCTGCTCGACCATCAGGCCGATGGAGATCGCCTCGATGCCGTGCGCGCGCATCGGCTCGATCGACTTGCCGTCAGGGCTGTCGGGCCGGCCCGACAGGCCCAGCATGGTCGGCACGCTGGGGCCGTACACGTCGGCATCGAGCAGCCCGACCCGGGCGCCGTCCGCCGCCAGCGCCAGCGCCAGGTTCACCGCCGTGGTCGACTTGCCGACGCCGCCCTTGCCCGAGGCCACCGCCAGGATGTTGCGCACGCGGGGCACGGGCATCAGCGCCCCCTGCGGCGCGTGCGCGACGATCCGCTGCTGCAGTTCCAGGTGGCCGAGCTCGAGCCCCAGGCCGGCGAGCGCCGAGCGGACCGCGGCCTCCAGGGCCTCGCGCGTCCCCTGCAACGGCACGCCCAGCACCAGCGAGACCGCCGCGCGCGTGCCATCCACCGCGACCTGCACCTTCGCGCACGCTGCCGCGAGGGTGACGGGTGTGTCCGGGAGGAGCAGCTGGCCGAGGGCTGTCTCGGCCCTGGAAGGGGCATTCACGTCGTTCAGGTTCCGTAATCACGGGAGGCCTGCCTATTGTGGCAGCTCTGTTAACACCATGTTAATTTCGCCCGGTCAGGGGTGCTGACACGGGTGATCACACGGGCAGGAAGCCCACATTACGTCTGGGGCAGGGATTGCAGCATTACCCCTCATTACGCAACCAGAAGGGGTTATCGAATGCGTGTTTCCAGGAACCGGCTGCAGCGCAGCCGCTTGAGTGCCGCCCTCGTCGCGGCGTTGCTGTTGCCCACCACGGGCATGGTCCTCGCCCAGGAGGCCACCGAAGAAGAAGCCGAAGAGACCCAGGCCGAAGACGCGACCGAGCTGGAGCGCGTCGTCGTCACCGGCTCGCGCATCGGCCGCGCGGAGGTCGAGGGCCCCGCCCCGGTCACCGTCATCACCGCCGAGGACCTGGAGATCCAGGGCTTCAGCACCGTCTACGACGCGCTGAACACCCTCACCCAGTTCACCGGTTCGGTCCAGAACGAACTGACCCAGAACGGGTTCACCCCGAACGCCAGCTTCCTCAACCTGCGCGGCCTCGGCCCCGGGTACCAGCTGGTGCTGATCAACGGCCGCCGCGCCGCCGACTACCCGCTGCCCTACAACAGCCAGTCGAACGCGGTCGACCTGTCCAACATCCCCGCCGCGGCCATCGAGCGCATCGAGATCCTGTCCGGTGGCGCCTCGGCGATCTACGGTTCCGACGCCGTCGCGGGCGTGGTCAACGTCATCATGAAGACGGACTACGAAGGCGACATGCTCAACATCATGGGTGGCACCACCACCCGCGGTGGCGGCGACACCGGCCGCGTCCAGTGGATCGGCGGCAAGATGGGCGACAACTGGAGCGTGACCTACGCCTTCGAGGCCCTGGAGCGCGAGGAGATCTACGCCTCGCAGCGCGACTTCATGGACTCGTACCTCGACGACCCGTCCGTGCCGGACGAGGACGTCAACCCGGTGGAAGGCCTGCTGCTGATCGACCTCATCAGCAGTGCCCGCTACTTCGGCGAAGACGGCGCGACCGGCCAGGAAGCCTGCGCCCGCTTCTCCGAGTTCGACACCTTCTTCTTCGAGACCTCCGGCGTGTACCGCGGCCCGCGCTGCGGCTACTTCGGCTACCCGGCGACCCAGGCGATCCGCAACTCGGACCGCAACTTCTCTGGTTACACCTACGGGACCTGGGACTTCACTGACGACATGCAGGGCTGGGCGCAGTTCAACTTCACGTCGGCCGACGCGAAGCTGGCCAGCAACACCCAGTTCTGGGCAAGCCCGGCGTATTTCGACCCCACGCTGACGTCACCCGGGCTGGCGTCGTTCCTCCGTCGCTTCGGCATCCCGTACACCGGCGGCGCCGTGGTGCAGACCCAGCGCATCTTCACGCCCGACGAAGTCGGCGGCATCGGTGCGCAGAACTCGCTGTACGACGAACAGGCGTACGACCTGGCGACCGGCCTGCGCGGCATCATGTTCGACGGCCGCTTCGACTGGGAAGCCACCTTGTCGCACGCCGCGTACAAGATCGACATCGACCGTCCGCGGTTCCTCGAGAATCCGCTCAACGACTACTTCCTGGGCGAGCAGCTGGGCGAGGACCCGATCTTCGGGTACCCGGTCTACGACCTGAACGACGAGCGGTTCTTCAACCCGATCTCGGCCGAGGACTTCGCGGCCCTGAACACCCGGGTGAAGTCCGATGCCGAGTCCGACGTGACCCAGGCCAGCCTGGTGTTCTCGGGCGACCTGTGGGAGCTGCCGGCCGGTCCGCTGGCCATGGCCTCGGTCGTGGAGTTCGCGACCCAGAGCTACGAGATCAACCCGGATCCGCGCACCTCGCCGGACTACACCGGTCCCGAACCGATCTACAACCTGACCAGCACGGGCGGCGGCGGCGAGCGTGACCGCTACGCGTTCGGCATGGAGTTCAACATCCCGGTGCTGGACACCCTCACCGCCAGCCTTGCCGGCCGTTACGACCGGTACGACGACATCACGGCGGTGGACGACGCGGTGACCTGGCAGGCCGGGCTGGAATGGCGTCCGTTCGACAACCTGCTGGTGCGCGGCACCAAGGCGACCAGCTTCCGCGCGCCGGACATGCACTACGTGTTCGCGGACAACTCGGGCTTCTTCCAGACCGTGTTCGACGAGTACCGGTGCCGGCGCGACGGGTTCGACCCGACCGCCACCCCGAACCCGTGCAGCACGACCGAGTACGTGTACAGCGTGTTCGGCACGCGGCACGGCAACCCGGAACTCGAGGAAGAGACCGGCGAGTCGCTGACCTTCGGCCTGGTGTGGGACATCATGGAGAACATGTCGTTCTCCGCCGACTACTACGACATCAAGCTCGAGGGCGGCGTGTCGGACATTGACACCGGCTACCTGCTGCGCAACGAGGCGGACTGCCTGCTGGGCGAGGAACGCGACGGCACGCCGGTCGACTCCGGCTCCGATTCCTGCGCGTTCTTCACCGGGCTGATCGACCGCGCCGGCACCGACGGCATCAACGACGACGAGATCGACACCTTCGAGTCGCTGCCGTTCAACCAGGCACTGGTCGAGACCTCCGGCATCGACGCCCGCTGGACCTACGGCATCGACACCGACCGCTGGGGCGACTTCGGCATCGACCTTGCCTGGACGCACGTGCTGAAGCTGGAGTCGCAGGAGTTCGAGGGCGAGCCGGTGGTCAACATCCGCGACCACATGCAGTACTTCAACTTCCGCAGCCGCGTGACCGGCCAGTTCACCTGGCAGCGCGACGACTGGGGCGTGGGCCTGTATGGCTACCGCGTGGGGTCGCTGCCGAACTGGGCGGAGACCTTCCGCATCGACGGCCACACCATCTGGAACGTCAACGTGTCCAAGCAGATCACGGACAACGCGGAGCTCACCCTGTACGTCAACAACGTGCTGGACGACATCCACCCGGAAGACGACACCTTCAACAGCTACCCGTACTTCTGGCGGGCCTTCAGCCCCGTGGGCCGCGAGGTCTTCGTGGAGTTCAGCTACCTGTTCAACTGATCCATCCGCTCCAGGGGTGGCAGCTCGAAGCCCGGCGCAAGCCGGGCTTCTTTTTCTTGGCGAATACGGCGGCCACACGCGGGCGGCGCCATGCTGGCGACATGGCCACCAACGCCCGAACCGCCCTCGTCGTCGTCGACATGGTCAACCCGCTCGACTTCCCGAAGGCACGGTCCCTGCTCCGCCACGCCCTGCCCGCCGCCCGCCGGATCGCCGGCCTCCGCGCCCGCCTCAAGCCGCAGGGGGTGCCGGTGGTCTTCGTCAACGACAACTTCACCCACTGGCGCGAGGACTTCCGACAGCTCGTGGCCATCTGCAGCCAGCCCGACGTGGCGGGCGCCCCGCTCATCGACGCCCTGCCGCCGGAGCAGGACGACTACAACCTGCTCAAGCCGCAGCACTCCGCGTTCTACAACACGCCGCTGGAAGTGCTGCTCTCGCAGCTCGGCATCGGCCGGGTGGTGCTCACGGGCATCAGCAGCGACCAGTGCATCCTCGCGAGCGCGATCGATGCGCGGATGCGGGAGCTGGACGTGGTGGTGGCCAGTGACGGGACTGCGTCGATGACCGCGACGCGGCATCGCAACGCGCTGGCGGTGCTGCGCGAGATGGAGGTCGAGGTCATGCCCTGCCGCGCGATCCGCGCGTGACCCCGGATTGCGGCGCTGCGCGCCTCCATCCGGGCTACGGCGCCACGTCGCCCGGATGCAGCGAAGCGGAATCCGGGGTCACCGCCGCAACCGGATCCATGCCGGCGCGTGGTCGCTCGCCTTGGGCAACCCGCGGACCCACTTGTCGACACCCGCCGACGCCAGCCGCGGCGCCAGCGCAGGGTTGAGCAACAGGTGGTCGATGCGCAGCCCCGCGTCCCGCTCCCAGTGCTGCCGGAAGTAGTCCCAGAAGGTGAAGACCTGCTTCTCCGGATGCAGGTGGCGGATCGCGTCGATCCAGCCCTGGTCCAGCAGGCGCTGGTAGCGCTCGCGCGACTCGGGCTGCAGCAGCGCATCGCGCCGCCACGACTTCGGGTTGTAGATGTCGAAGTCGGTCGGCACCACGTTGAAGTCGCCCGCCAGCACCACCGGGTGCGGGCTTGCCTGCAGCGTCTTCGCGTGGCGGATCAGCCGGTCGAACCAGCGCAGCTTGTAGTCGAACTTCGGGCCAGGCTGCGGGTTGCCGTTGGGCAGGTAGAGGCAGGCGACGATGATCCCCTGCACGGCCGCCTCCAGGTACCGCGCCTGGGTGTCCGCGGGATCGAACGGCAACTTGCGCCGCGCCTCGATCGGCGCGCTCCCGCGCGACAGGATGGCCACGCCGTTCCACGACACCTGGCCCTGCCACAGCGCCTGGTAGCCCGCGCCTTCGATCGCGGCCAGGGGGAATGCGTCATGCGGCGCCTTCAACTCCTGCAGGCACGCGATGTCCGGCTTCTCCTTCGCCAGCCATGCCAGCAACGACGGCAACCGCGAACGGATGCCATTGATGTTGAAGGTGGCGACGCGGAGCTGCCTGGAAGCCATCCTGGTCTCCCGGGGGTCTCAGGGCGGGTCGATCAACGGCAGGCAGACCACGAATTCGGCACCCTGGCCGGGTTCGCCGTTGCTGAACGCACTGACGTCGCCGCCGTGCTGGTGCACCATCTGGTAGACCAGGCTCAAGCCGATGCCCAGGCCCCCGTGCTGCCGGGCCGCATGGTCCTCCTCGCCCTGGGCGAACAGCTTGAAGATGTGGCGCAGGCGCTCGCGCGGGATCCCCGGCCCGTTGTCCGACACCACCAGTTCGGCGGCATCGCCCGCGCGGCGGAGCACCAGGCGGATCCGGCCCTCGCCGGGCGTGAACTTGGCCGCGTTGTGCAGCAGGTTGACCAGCACCTGGACCAGCCTCACCCGGTCGCCCGACACCCACAGCGGCCGGGCCTCGATGTCCTGCTGCAGCACGTGGCGGTGCCGGTCCATTTCCGGCATGACCGTCTCCACCGCCCCGGCCACCACGTCCTGGAGGCGGACCGGGGCACGGTCCAGCCGGACCTTGCCGCTGACGATGCGGCCGACGTCCAGCAGGTCGTCGACCAGCCGCTTGAGGTGCCCGACCTGGCGCGTCAGGACGTCGCGCACGCGGCGGATCCGCGGGTTCTGCGACTCCTCCAGTTCCATGACCGACACGACATTGGCGATGGACGCCAGCGGATTGCGCAGCTCGTGGCCCAGCACCGCGAGGAAGCGGGTCAACTGCCGTCCCTGGTCCTCCAGCGCGTCGACGCGGCGTTGCTGCGTCAGGTCGCGCGTCACCTTGGCGAAGCCGCGGTGCGTCCCGTCGACGTCGTGCAGCGCGGTGATCACCACGTTGGCCCAGAACCGGGAGCCATCCTTGCGGACGCGCCACCCCTCGTCCTCGAACCGGCCGTCCCGCAGTGCGAGCTCGAGTTCGCGCCCGGGCCAGTCGCGATCGATGTCCTCCTGCGTGTAGAACACGGAGAAATGCCGGCCCAGGATCTCCTCGGCCAGGTACCCCTTGTTGAGCTGCGCGCCGAGGTTCCAGGTAGCCACGTGGCCCTGGGGGTCCAGCATGAAGATCGCGTAGTCGCGCACGCCCTCGACGATGTGCCGGAAGCGCTCGTCGCTCTGGCGCAACAGCTCCTCCTGCTGGCGGCGCTCGGTCAGGTCGCGGGTCACCTTGGCGTAACCACGCAGGCCGCCGGCCTCGTCGTACAGGGCCGTGATGACCACGCTGGCCCAGAACCGGCTGCCGTCCTTGCGGATGCGCCAGCCTTCGTCCTCGATGCGGCCGTGCTCCTGCGCCAGCGCGAGCTCCTGTTCCGGCCAGCCCTCGTCGATCCGGTCCTGGGGATAGAAGATCGAGAAGTGCCGGCCGATGGCCTCGTCGGCCGTATAGCCCTTGGCCAGTTCCGCCCCGCGGTTCCAGCTGGCAATCCTCCCCCTGGGGTCCAGCATGAAGATGGCGTAGTCGCCCACCGCCTGGACCATGCGGCGGTAATCGGCATCGGAGAGGGCCGGGACGGCGGCGCGTGCCTGGGCTGGATCGGTCATGTCATTTGAAATTAACGCACCGTGGCGATGGGCGAAGCATCCGCCCTTCCGGAACCTGAACGGCTGTCCTGCCTTCTACGCGAGTTTGACGCCCCATTACGTGAAATGAAGACACCAGGGCAGGCCGACGCGCCCAGGGGACATCGATGGGCGCAGACAATCAAGCCGGCGACCTGGTCGCCACGGGCATCGACGGGCTGGACGCCATCCTCGGCGGCGGCCTCACCGCAGATCGGGTGTACCTGATCGAAGGCGTACCGGGGTCGGGCAAGACCACCATCGCCATGCAGTTCCTGATGGAGGGCGCGCGCCGCGGCGAGAAGGTCCTCTACATCACGCTGTCGGAGACCGAGGAGGAGTTGCGCGCAGTGGCCGCGTCGCACGGCTGGTCGCTCGACGGCGTGCACATCCACGAGATCCAGCCCGGTGGCGACCAGCTCGATCCCGACAGCCAGTACACGATGTTCCACCCCTCCGAGGTGGAGCTCGGCTCGACCACGCGCGACATCCTGGCCGAGGTCGAACGGTTGCGCCCCGACCGGGTCGTCTTCGACTCGCTGGCCGAAGTGCGGTTGCTGGCGGGCGCGGTGCTGCGCTTCCGGCGCCAGGTGCTGGCGCTCAAGCAGTACTTCAACGGCCGCAAGGCGACGGTGCTGCTGATCGACGAGAGCCACATCGGCGAGCATGCGCTGCACGTGCACACGATCGTCCACGGCGTGATCGCGCTGGACCAGTTGCGGCCCGAATACGGCGGCGATCGCCGGCGGCTGCGGATCACGAAGCTGCGCGGGCGACGGTACCGCGGCGGCTTCCACGACTACGAGATCGAGACGGGCGGGGTGCGGGTCTTCCCGCGGCTGGTCGCCTCCGAACATCGCCGCGAACTTGAGGCCACGGTCGCCACGAGCGGCTCCGTGCAGCTGGATGCATTGCTGGGCGGCGGCCTGGACCGCGGCACCAGCACCCTGCTCATCGGCGCCGCCGGCACCGGCAAGTCGTCGCTGGCGATGCATTTCGCGATGTCCGCCGCGGAACGCGGCGAGCACACCGCGATGTTCATCTTCGACGAAAGCATCCGCTCCCTGGTCACGCGCTCGAAGGGCATCGGGTTCCCGATCGAGGCGCGGATGGCGGACGGCTCCATCAAGGTCCGGTCGGTGGATCCGGCCGAGCTCTCGCCGGGCGAATTCATCACCGCGATCCGCCATGCCGTGGAGGTCGACAACGCGCGGGTCATCGTGATCGACAGCCTCAACGGCTACCTCAACGCGATGCCGGAGGAGAAGTTCGTGCTGGTGCAGCTGCACGAACTCCTCGCCTACCTGGGCCAGCAGGGCGTCCTCACCCTGCTGGTGAGTGCCCAGCAAGGGCTGATCGGGCAGATGCAGAACTCGATGGACGTCAGCTACCTGGCCGACAACGTGATCCTGCTGCGGTACTACGAGGCGGAAGGCGAGGTGAAGCAGGCGATCTCGGTCCTCAAGAAGCGCACCGGCCTGCACGAGCGCACCATCCGCGAACTGGAGATCTGCAGCGGGGGCGTGCGCATCAGCGAGCCCTTGCGCCAGTTCCGCGGCGTGCTGACCGGCGTGCCCTTCGAGCGCCTGGTGCCGCGGGACGGCGAAGGGCAATGACCGCCGGCGACCCGGGACCCCACCTGCGGGTGTTGTCCCTGCTGCCGACCACGCGCGACGCGGAGCTCACGGCGGAACTGCTCGGGCGCAACGGCATCCCGGTCAAGGGCTGCCGCAACGGCTGCGACCTGGCCGACGAAGTCCGCAGTGGCGTCGGTGCCATCCTGGTCTCCGAGGAAGTGCTGGCCGACGGCATCCATGCCGTGCTGCTGGACGCGGTGCGCGAGCAGCCCCGGTGGTCCGACCTCCCGGTACTGCTGGTCACCAACAGTGGCCCGAGTTCCGCCACGATCGACGAAGCGATGGACACGCTCGGCAACGTGACGCTGATGGAGCGCCCGCTGCGAGTGGCGGCGCTGGTCAGCACCGTGCGTGCGGCGCTGCGGGCGCGGGCCCGGCAATACCAGATCCAGAACCACCTCGCGGAACTGGAACGCGCGCGGATGGCCGAGACCGAGCAGGCCCAGCGCAAGGACGAATTCCTGGCCATGCTGGGGCACGAATTGCGCAATCCGCTGGCGCCGATCCGCAACGCGCTGGAAATCCTGGAGATCGACGACGACGATCCGGCGCGTCGCAAGCAGCTGCGACGGATGATGCTGCGCCAGGTCGAACACATGGTCAGGCTGGTCGACGACCTGCTGGAGGCATCGCGCCTGTCGCAGGGCAAGATCAACCTGCAACGCTGCCCCGTGGACCTGCGGCAGGTGCTGGAGGACGCCGTGGAGCTGGCGCGGCGGTCGCGGGCCGACGGCGCGCCGCACATCCAGCTGGCGCTCCCCGAACAGCCCCTGGCGGTCGACGCCGATCCCGTGCGGCTCGCGCAGGTGTTCGGCAACCTGCTCAACAACGCCATTCGATACGGCCGGCCCGACGGCACGGTGGAAGTGGCGGCGCGGCACGACGGCGACAAGGTGGTGGTCGGCGTGATGGACGACGGCGACGGCATCGAGCCCGAACTGCTGCCCCGGATCTTCGAGCTGTTCTCGCAGGGGCGACGCAGCCAGCACCGGCTGCACGACGGCCTGGGCATCGGGCTGGCGCTCGTGCACCGGCTGGTGGCGATGCACGGCGGCACGGTGACGGCGCATAGCGACGGCAAGGGCAAGGGCGCGCAGTTCGTGGTGCGGCTGCCGCTGTCGGGCGCGATGCAACACGGCACGGGGGCGCACGAGCCCGGGGCTACCGCGTCCACGGCCGCGGCCGCGGCCGTGCAGGAGGATGCGCCTCGCCTCAAGGTGCTCGTGGTGGACGACAACCGCGACGCGGCCCAGTCCATGGCGATGCTGCTGGAAGCGATGGGCGTGGACGTCGCCGTGGCCCACGAGGGCGAAGGGGCACTGGAACAGGCGGAGCGGTTCAGCCCCCACCTCGCGCTGCTGGACATCGGCATGCCCGGGATGGATGGTTACACCCTGGCGCGGCGGCTGCGCGAACGCGACTCCGGCGCCGGCATGGTGTTGGCGGCGATGACGGGCTGGGGCGAGGAGCGCGACCGGCAGCGTGCGCGCGAGGCCGGGTTCGACCACCATTTCAGCAAGCCCACGGACATCCGCGTGCTGGGCGCGCTGCTGGACGACGTGCGGCCCGACCGGTAACCGCGGCGCCTCGCGGCATCAGGCCGCCAACCGGTGTTCGTAGTGCGGGCGCGCCCGGTCGTCGAGGATCGCCTGCGCCCCTGCCAGGTCGGCACCGGGGCGCAGCCAGGCGTCCAGGTGGTCCGTCTTGATCGGGATGATGCAGCGGTCGTGGCCCGCGGCCGCCACCTCGGGCGGCGGCGCGTCGGTGATGGCGGCGAACGACAGCAGGTCCGGCAGCGAGCTACCGGCCGGCGCCCGCCAGCGCGACCACAGGCATGCGACCAGCATGTCCTGGGGCGGTTCCGGGCGGAACTCCAGCACCACGTTCCGGCCGTCCCGCGCCACGTTCTCGAAGAAGGCATTGAACGCCACGATGCCGTGGCTGGCACCGAACTGCCCCTTCCAGAAGCCCTCGAGGTTGTCGCGGCGCGCGTTGTACGTGCCGGGGTACTTGCGGTCGTAGGCCTCGGGCTTGCCGGCCGGGCGGCACTGGTAGCGCATGGGCCTGGCGAGGCGCTCGCCGCCCTCTTCCACCAGGACCGGTGCCTGCCAGCCAGGGAAGATGCGGGCGTCGTCGGGCACGAGGGTCGCGCGCTTGAGCGCCGCCAGCTTGCCGAGCGCCCAGCGGACCTTGTCGGTCGCGATCCGCCGGCTCTCCGCGGCCGCCATGGTGTGCTTCTGCCGGAGCTTGCGTTCGGCGTCGGCCAGCCGCTTGCGCTGGGTGAAGACGAGCTGCTCCAGGCGGGCCGCTTCGGCCTGGTCGAAGGCGGCGATCAGCCCGGCGATGCGCTTCTCCCCCGCAGTGGACGGCGTCGCGAACAGGGCATCCATCGCCCGCGGAATCCTGTGCTTCGCGCCTTCCGACCGCTCCCAGTACAGACGCATGAATTCGTCGATGTCGATGCGCGCCCCGGTGTCGCGCAGGAACTGGCGATAATCGGCCTTGAGCTGCGCGGAGTAGCACATGGCGGGACGGCCCGGCGCGGTGGACCGGCCCACTATGCCGCAGGCGGCGGCACCAGGGTCTCGCGCAACTCTTCGAGTTCCCCGATGGCCGCCTCCAGCGCGTCGTAGAACTCACCCTGCTTGAGCATCAGGGTCTCGATCGTGTCGGACTCGCCCAGCTTCTTCAGCGGGCCCTCGTCGAACTTGAGCCACTGGGCCGTGAGCAGCTCGACGTTGTTCTTGGCGTAGTGGCGCATTTCCTTGAGCTGGCTGGCCAGGTCGGTGACGTGCTCGAGCGGGGTCTTGGGGGTGTCTTCGGCCATGGGGGCTGTCCGGATCGGGGTCGAGGCGAAATTACGGAGGCGCGCAGCAGCCTTGCGTGATGGCGCCCTACAATCGGCCCATGACGCAGGGCACCCAGCACGCCACGGACGACCCGCGCAACGACGCGATCCTCATCTCCATCAACGGATCCCTCGTCCCCCGCGCCGAGGCCACCGTTTCCGTCTTCGACTCGGGATTCGTCCTTGGCGATGGGGTCTGGGAGGGCTTCCGCATCGTCGACGGCCATCCCGCGTTCCTCGAGGCGCACCTGGACCGTCTGCACGAGGGCGCCAAGGCCCTGTTGATCGACCTGGGCGTGGACCGGTCCGCCCTCGCCCGCCGCATCTACGAGGTCCTGGATGCCAACGGCATGGACGGCGACGGCGTCCACGTGCGCCTGATGGCCAGCCGCGGCGTGCGACGCACCCCTTACCAGGACCCGCGGGTGACCGAGGGCAAGGCGACCATCGTCATCATCGCCGAGCACAAGGCGGCCTCGCCCGCCACCGCGGCGCGCGGGGTGGCGCTGCACACGGTCCACGTGCGCCGGGGGTCCCCCGACGTCCAGGACCCGAAGCTCAACTCGCACAGCAAGCTCAACTGCATCACCGCCTGCATCCAGGCCACGCAGGCCGGCGCGGACGAGGCGTTGATGCTGGATCCCCACGGGTTCGTCGCCACGTGCAACTCGACCCACTTCTTCATCGTGCGCAAGGGCGAGGTGTGGACCTCGACCGGGCAGTACTGCCTGGGCGGGATCACGCGGGGCAACGTGATCGGGATCTGCCGCGAGGCGGGCATCCCGGTGTTCGAGAAGTCCTTCAGCCTGACCGACGTGTACGGGGCGGACGAGGCGTTCGTGACCGGGACGTTCGCCGGGGTGGTGCCGGTGCACACCATCGACGGGCGATGGATCGGCGGGGATGTGCTGGTGGGAACGCCAGGGGAGGACAACCGGGGGCCGATGGTGCGGCGGTTGCAGGCGCTCTACCGGGCGCTGGTCCGCCGCGACGTCGCGGGGCGCAAGCGCCCATGACCGTGCGCGTGGCCATGTGGTCCGGCCCGCGCAACATCTCCACGGCGATGATGCGCGCCTGGGAGCACCGCGGCGACTGCGCGGTCAGCGACGAGCCGCTCTACGCGCATTACCTGGCGCACACCGGGCTGGACCATCCGGGTCGCGACGCGGTGGTGGCCACCGGCGAGACCGACTGGCGCCGCGTGGTCGACGGCCTGCTCGGTCCTGCGCCCGAGGGCCGGCCGGTCTGGTACCAGAAGCACATGACCCACCACCTGCTGCCGCACATGGATCGCGGCTGGATCGCGGGCCTGCGCAACGTGCTGCTGATCCGCGATCCGCGCGAGGTCGTGGCCAGCTACGTCAAGGCGCGTGCGGAGGTGACCGCCGAGGACATCGGCCTTCCGCAGCAGGTCGCGCTGCATGAAGCGCTGTGCGCCGCGGGTGATCCCCCGCCCGTGGTCGACGCCGGGGATTTCCTGCGCGCACCCGAGGCGTACCTGCGGGCACTGTGCGCCTGGCTGGGCATCGCGTTCACGGCCCGCATGTTGCGCTGGCCGCCCGGGCCACGTGCGAGCGACGGGATCTGGGCACCGCACTGGTATGCGCGTGTCTGGGCGTCGACCGGATTCGAGACGCCGGAAGAGCCGCCCGGGGCGCCCGCGCTGTCGGGCCCCCCGGCCGAGGTGGCCGCGGCGTGCATGCCGTTCTATCGGCGCCTGCACGACGCGCGAATGCGGTTGGACGGGTCCGAAGCCGTGGCCGGATGACTGCCGAATCGAACCACTGCCTGAATCCGTTTCCCCTTTTTCACCCTGCCTTCCCGCCCGCATGTCGCACCCTCGTCCGCCACGAACACCGGCGCGCGGGTCGCGCCAACCACCCAGGCGCGGTCCTCGCGATGGCGAAACCGATGCCGACGGGAAGCGGGCCGCGCATGCGGCCCGTTTTTTTGGAGTTCGCCCATGCGCAACCCGATTCCCTGGCTCAATCCGCCGACCGTCGGCACCCCGACCCAGCTCGACATCGCCGCCGGGTCCCTGTTGCACGCGGCGATCATCCTGGTCGCCGCGTGGGTCCTCAACTGGCTGGTCCGCCGGTCGCTCGACCGCCTGTGCACGCGCTACGACTTCGAGCGTGCCTTCGCGATCGGCACGCGACGGGTGCTCGGCATCGTCGTCTACACCGCCGCGTTCCTGGCGATCATGCAGGCGTTCGGCGTGTCGGGCGCGGTGCTGTGGGGCACGCTCACCGGCTTCATCGCGGTGGCTGCCGTCGCGTTCTTCGCCGCGTGGAGCGTCCTGTCCAACATCTTCTGCGCGCTGCTGATCCTCACCACGCGCCCGTTCCGCCTCGGCGACCGGATCGAGCTCCTGGAGAACGGGGACAAGCCCGGCCTCGGCGGGCGGGTGGTCGACATCAATTTCGTGCACACCACGCTGCACGAGGCCAGGGAGGACGGCACCGACACCGTGCTGCAGATTCCCAACAGCCAGTTCTTCCAGAAGATCACGCGCCTGTGGCGGTGATCGGCCGGTGCCGGGTCCTCAGGCCACCAGGACCTGCCAGGCGAACACCATCTGCGCGCCGAACGCCCCGGGTCGCGAACCGGTCGAGGATGTACGGCGCCCACAGCAGCGCGGTGAGCGTGGCGGCACAGGCCAGGTAGAACAGTTCGGTGGTCATGGCGACGCTCCCCGGGATCACCCTGGGTCAACGCCAACGGGTGGCCGCGTCGGCCACCCGGCCCCGGACTACGCCCAGGGATCCTGCAGGACGATGTTGGCGTCGCGGTCGGGCCCGGTGCTGACGATGGCAAGCGGGCAGCCTGCCAGTTCCTCCAGCGCGCGCAGGTAGGCGCGTGCGGCGGGTGGCAGCCGGTCCCACTCGGTGATGCCGTGGGTGGTCTCTTGCCACCCCGGGAATTCCAGGTACACGGGCGTGCACTCGTCCCAGCCGCCCGCATCCAGGGGCGCGTACTCGGTGCGCTTGCCGCGATACTCGTAGGCGATGCAGATCTTCAGCTTCTCCATGCCGTCGAGCACGTCGAGCTTGGTGATGCACAGCCCGCTGATGCCGTTGATCGCCACCGCGCGCTTGAGCGCCACGATGTCCATCCAGCCGCAGCGGCGCGGCCTGCCGGTGGTGGCGCCGTATTCCTGGCCGCGGTCGCGCAGGCCCTGGCCCACGGCGTCGTCCAGCTCGGTCGGGAAGGGGCCACCGCCCACGCGGGTCGCGTAGGCCTTGGCGATGCCCAGGACGTAGTCGATCGCGTCCGCACCGACGCCCGCGCCGGCCAGCGCGCCACCGATCGTCGTGTTGGACGAGGTGACGTACGGATAGGTGCCGTGGTCGATGTCGAGCAGCGACCCCTGTGCGCCTTCGAACAGCACGCGCTTGCCCTGCTTGCGCAACTCGTGGCAAATGCCGGCGACGTCGGACTTCATCGGCTCGACGTACTCGCCGAAGGCCAGGGCCTCGTCGAGTGTCTGCTGGAAGTCGATCGCCTCCACGCCCAGGTACTGCGTCAACACGAAGTTGTGGTAGTCCAGCGCGTTGCGCAGCGTTTCCGACAGCTGCTCCGGGTAATGCAGGTCCGCGATGCGGATGCCGCGGCGCGCCACCTTGTCCTCGTACGCCGGGCCGATGCCGCGGCCGGTGGTGCCGATCGCCTTGCCGCCGGCCTTCTTCTCGCGCGCCTGGTCCAGGGCGATGTGGTACGGCATGATCACCGGCGTCGCGGGGCTGATCTTCAGCCGGCTGCGCACTTCGACGCCGTTGCCCTCCAGCTCGGCGATCTCCTTCTGCAGCGCACCGGGATGCAGCACGACGCCGTTGCCGATCAGGCACAGCGCGTCGTCGCGCAGGATGCCCGACGGGATCAGGTGCAGGACGGTCTTCTTGCCGCCGATGACCAGCGTGTGCCCGGCGTTGTGCCCGCCCTGGAAGCGCACGACCGCGCCGATGTCCTGCGTCAGCAGGTCGACGATCTTGCCCTTGCCCTCATCGCCCCACTGGGCGCCCAACACGACGACAGACTGACCCATGACCCGGCTCCCATGCGCGCAAAAAGCCGGTGGGGACGATCCCCATCCGGCTTTTCGGCATTATCCGGGTTTCGAGGTCCCGGGGCCAGCCTCAGCGCGCGTCCTTGAAGTACTCGAGGAACTCGTCGTCCTCTTCCAGCACGACGACGCCCTGCCCGTCCGCGAACGCTTCGCGGTAGGCCTGCAGGCTGCGGTGGAACGCGTAGAACGCCGGGTCGTCGCCGTAGGCGGCCGCATAGACGCGCGCGGCCTGGGCATCGCCGGCACCGCGCAGCAGCGCGGCGTCGCGTTCGGCCTCGGCCAGCACGACGGTGCGCTCGCGGTCGGCCTCGGCGCGAATCGTCTGGGCGGCTTCCTCGCCCTCGGCGCGCAGGGCGCTGGCCACCTGCTGGCGCTGCGCCCGCATCCGGCGGTACACGTCCTGGATGACCTGGCTGTCGGTCGGCAGGTCGATGCGCTTGATGCGCAGGTCGACGATCTTCACGCCGACGGTCTCGGCGCCGCGGTTGATCGCAGCGAGCTGCTCGGTGATCAGCTCGCTGCGGTTGCCGGAGACGACCTGGGTGAGCGTGCGCGCGTTGATCTCGTTGCGCAGTGCGTCCTTGATGATCGGCGCCAGGCGCTGCACGGCGACTTCCTCGTTGCCGCCGGTCGCGCGGTAGAACTGGCCCACGTCCTCGATCATGCCGATGGCGAAGAAGTCGACGCTGACGTCCTTGCGCTCGGAGGTGAGGTAGCGCTCGGGCTCGGCGTCCAGCACCTGCAGGCGGCGGTCGAACACGCGCGCCACCTCGATCATCGGGATCTTGAAGTGCAGGCCCGGCCCGGTGGTGCGCTCGACCCGGCCGAACTTCAAGACCATCGCGGTCTCGCCCTCGCGGACCACGTACGTCGAGCTCAGGAGCAGGAAGGCCGCGAGCACGGCCAGGGCGATCCAGACGGTGCGGCTCATCGGGTCGGCTCCGTGTTGGTGCGCGGGGGGCGCGGCAGGCTGCTGCTGTCGTTCGACGGCGTGCTCGTGGTCGTCGGCGCGACGACCTCCGGCGGGATCATCGGTGGCGACGCGCTGCCGCCGGTGCCCTGCCCACCCCGGCCGTCACCGGACATGGGCACGTAGATCAGCTGGCGCGAGTCGGCGCCGACGACCTTCCGGTTCTCGGCCAGCACCTCCTCGAGGGTCTGCAACCACAGGCGCTTGCGGGTCACTTCCGGCGCGGCCTGGTACTCGGCCAGCAGCAGCGAAAACCGCTCGGCCTCGCCGGTGGCCTGCGCGACCACGGCGGCCTCGTAACCCTCGGCGGCGGTGCGCACGCGGGCGGCGGCGCCGCGCGCCTCGGGGACGACCTTGGCGGCGTACGCCTCGGCCTCGCTGATCAGGCGGTCCTTGTCCTGTTGCGCGCTGTTGACGTCGTCGAACGCCGGCTTCACCTCCTCCGGCGGGCGCGCGTTGGGCAGGTTGAGCTCGGTGACCACCAGCCCGGTGTTGTAGGCGTCGAGCGAGGCCTGCAGTTGCTCGCTCGCCGACACCGACAGCGCGTTGCGCGCGCCCAGCACGGTGTCGAGCGAGGACCGGCCCACCTGCTCGCGCACGGTGCTCAGCGCGGCCTGCTGCAGCACCTGCTCGGCGTCGCGGGTGCCGAACAGGAACTTCTCGGGATCCGCGATGCGGTATTGCACGTTGATCTCGACCTGCACGATGTTCTCGTCGCTGGTCAGCACGGGCACGTTGTCGCTGAAGGTCTTGATCTCGGTCGCGTTGACCTTGGTCACGCGCTCCACCGGCCACGGCCACTTGAAGTTCAAGCCAGGCTGCAGCGTGCGCGAGTAGTCGCCGAAGCGCAGGACCACGCCGCGCTGCTGCTCGGTGATCAGCACCAGGCTGCTGAAGAGCAGCCACAGCAGCAGCACGAGGCCGACCCAGCGCCACGGGCCGCCGCCGTCGAACATGCCCCGCAGGGGGTCCGGCAGGCGGTCCAGGATGCTGCCCCCGCCGGTGCCGCGACGCGGCGGCCAGGGGTTGCGGCCGTTGCCGCCGGTGCCGCGGTCGCGGTCCTTGCCGCTGCCGCCGGGGATGTTCCAGGCCATGCCTGCTCCAGTCGCGATGCCGCGCGCGTCGTGCGCGCGGAGAATTGAACGAGGGATTCTAACGTGCCGGTCCGTGCCGGCTATGGCCCGGCCGCGTCGCCCAGCAGCGGGCGCAGTGGCGCTCCGAAGTCGAGCGCGGCCAGCCGTGCCGCGTCGGCCTCGGCCAGGTCCAGCTGCAGGCGCCAGCCGTCCTCGTCGTGGGCCTCCGAACGCACCGCGCCCAGGTCGTGCAGGCGGGCGCGCAGGCGGCCGGCGTCGCCGGGCAGCACGATCTCGCCGGCCACCCGGCGCAGGCCCAGGCGCGCGCCCAGTGCCGTGCGGAGCAGGTCCAGCCCGGCACCGTCCCGGGCCGACAGCCACACCTTCTCGCGCACCGGCTGGTTCAGGGAAGCGGCTTGCGCCGCCTCGGCGCCGTCGTGGCGCGGGACGGCGCCCTCGAGCCGGTCGATCTTGTTGTAGACGAGCAGTTGCGGGATCTCCCCCGCGCCGATCTCGGCAAGCACTTCGTCGACCTGCACGATGCGTTCCTCCCGCAACGGGTCGGCGGCATCCACCACGTGCAGCAACAGGTCGGCCTCGCGCGCCTCGCTCAGGGTGGACCGGAACGCCGCGACCAGTGCGTGCGGCAGGTCGCGGACGAAGCCGACGGTATCGGCCAGCACCGCGTCCCCGCCCTGGAGCGCGATGCGGCGGACGGTCGGGTCCAGCGTGGCGAACAGCTTGTCGGCGGCGTACGCCTCGGCACCGGTCAGCGCGTTGAACAGGGTGGACTTGCCGGCGTTGGTGTAGCCCACCAGCGCGATGCGCGGCAATTCGCTGCGCACGCGCGCGCGACGCATCTGGGTGTGCTGCACCTCGACCTTGTCCAGGCGCTTCTGCAACTGTTCCAGGCGCTTCTGCAGGAGGCGCCGGTCGGTCTCGAGCTGGGTCTCGCCCGGGCCGCGCAGGCCGATCGAGCCGCCGCGCTGGCGCTCCAGGTGGGTCCAGCCGCGGACCAGGCGCGTGGCCATGTGCTTGAGCTGGGCCAGCTCGACCTGCAGCTTGCCTTCGTGGCTGCGCGCGCGCAGGGCGAAGATGTCCAGGATCAGGCCGGTGCGGTCGACCACGCGGCGCTCGAGCGCCTTTTCCAGGTTGCGCTCCTGGACCGGGCTCAACGGGTGGTTGACCAGCACCAGGTCGGCCCCGGTCGCCTCGCAAGCGGCCTTCACTTCCTCGAGCTTGCCGCTGCCGATCAGGAAGGCCGGGTTGGGCTTGTCGATCCGGGCGTTGAGCTGGGCGGCGACGGTGGCGCCGGCGGAGCGGGCCAGGTCGGCGAATTCCTCGGCCAACCCCTCGTCGGGCGGACCGCCGGCGTGGGGCTGGATCAGGAGGGCGGTCTCGCCCCTGCGGGATCGTTCGAACATCGCCCGAGGATGGGGGCGTCGAGGCGGCGGTTCAACCTGGGGAAGGTTCTTTTCGTGGGAGCCGGCATGCCGGCGAAGCGCTTCGCCGCCATGGCGGCTCCCACATGGTTCAGTCGTTGTCGGCGTCGCCGTCGGGCTCGCCGTTCCCTTCTTCGTCGTCGCCGTTCCCGGACTGGACGTAGCCGCCACCCGGGCCGACGCGCACGTTGCGCGCGGGCACCACGGTGGAGATCGCGTGCTTGTAGACCATCTGGCTGACGGTGTTGCGCAGCAGGACGACGAACTGGTCGAACGATTCGATGGTGCCCTGGAGCTTGATGCCGTTGACCAGGTAGATGGAAACCGGGACGCGCTCGCGACGCAACGCGTTCAGGAACGGGTCCTGCAAGGATTGCCCCTTGGACATTGGTGTTTTCCCCAACTTCGAGTGTGCCTGGCGGCCGGCCGCAACCCGCGGCCGTGAACCGCGTCGCGTGCACACTCCCCGAGGCACGCGACGCGAGCGATGTTACACAAAGAACTGGTCGATCGCGGCGTCCAGCGCGGGGCGGTCGGTGGCCGGGTCGAACCAGCGAGCGTCGCGTTCGCCGCGCAGCCAGGTGAGCTGGCGGCGGGCCAGCTGGCGGGTGGCGAAGATGGCGCGGTCGCGGAATCCGGCCGCGTCGGTGGCGCCATCGAGATGCTCCCAGGCCTGCCGGTACCCGACGGCGCGCAGCGCGGGAAGGTGCAGCGGGCGCGGGTGGTCGCGCAGTGCGGGCATGGCGCGCAACCGGGCAACCTCGTTCAGGAAACCCGCTTCGAGCATCGCGTCGAAACGGCGCTCGATGCGGGCGTGCAACTCGGCGCGGGCGGCGGGCGCGACGACCACCCGGAGGATGCGCAACGGGAGCCCCGGGGGCGGCGGTTCGGCCTGCCAGTCGCTGATGGCGCGGCCGGTCAGGCGCCAGACCTCCAGGGCGCGCTGGATGCGCTGGGCGTCGTTGGGACGGATGCGGGACGCGGCGACGGGGTCCACGCGGGCCAGTGCGTCGTGCATGGCGGGCCATCCGTGCCCTGCCGCCTCCGATTCGATGGCTGCGCGCGTGTCCGGGTCGGCCTCGGGCATTGGCGACAGCCCGTGCAGCAGCGCGCGGAAATACAGCCCGGTCCCGCCGGCAAGGATCGGCACGCGCCCGCGGGCGACGATGCCGTCGATGGCGGCACGGGCATCGTTGGCGAACTCCGCGGCGGAGTACGGGTCCCAGGGGTCCCGCAGGTCCAGCAGGTGGTGCGGCACGCGGGCGCGTTCTTCCGCGGTCGGCTTCGCGGCGCCGATGTCGAGGCCGCGGTAGACCAGTGCCGAATCGACGCTGACGATCTCGCCGCCCAGCCGCTCCGCCCATTCCAGCGCCAGCGCCGACTTGCCCGATGCCGTCGGGCCCATCAGGGCAATGGCGCCTTCCACGCCCTAGTAGCCGGTGGTGCGCAATTCGTCGCGGACGGCGCGATGCGTGGCGACGATGTGCGCGGGGGGCGGGCGGTCGAGCAGGCTGCCCAGGACCACGGCGATCGAGGCGAACGCGACGCCCGGCACCATCTCGTACAGCGCGCTGCCGGTCATCGGCCACAACGCGACGGTCAGCGCGCCGACAGCGATGCCGGCGAAGGCACCGATGCGCGTCATCCGTTCCCAGAACAGCGAGAACACGACGACCGGCCCGAAGGCGGCACCGAAGCCGGCCCACGCGTACGCGACCAGCCCGAGCACGCGGCTGTCCGGGTCGCGCGCGATCCAGATCGCCACCAGCGCGACGGCCAGGACCGAAGCGCGCCCGAACCAGACGAGCTCGCGCTGGCTGGCCGCCGGGCGCACGAAGCCGCGGTAGAAGTCCTCGGTCAGGGCGCTCGAGCACACCAGCAGCTGGCACGACAGCGTGCTCATGATCGCGGCGAGGATCGCCGACAGCAGCACGCCGGCGATCCAGGGATTGAACAGCAGCTCCGACAGCGCGATGAACACCCGCTCCGGGTTGTCGCGCACCATCGCACCCTGCTCCGGGTGCGCGCCGAAATACGCGATGCCGAAAAAGCCGACCGCCATCGAGCCGAGCAGGCACAGGATCATCCAGGTCATGCCGATGCGGCGCGCCTTCGGGATCGTGCGCACGGAGTCCGCGGCCATGAAGCGCGCCAGGATGTGCGGCTGGCCGACATAGCCCAGGCCCCAGGCCAGCAGCGACACGATGCCGACGACGCCCAGCGCACCGCCCGCGAACCAGTCCAGGCGCGCGGGATCGACCTGCTCGATCACCTCGAGGCTCGGCGCCAGCCCTCCCGTGGCCACCACCACCATCACCGGCGCCAGGATCAGCGCGAAGATCATCAGCGTCGCCTGCACGGTGTCGGTCCAGCTCACCGCCAGGAAGCCGCCAATGAGCGTGTAGAGGATGGTCGCCGCCGCGCCCCACCACACCGCCTGTGCGTAGGGCAGCCCGAAGACGCTTTCGAACAGGCGCGCGCCGGCGACGATGCCGGAGGCGGCGTACACCGCGAAGAACACCAGGATCACCACCGCCGCGACGATCCGCAGCAGCCGCCCGCCCTCCGCGAACCGGGTAGTGAAGTAATCGGGGAGCGTCAGCGCGTTGTCGGTGCGCTCGGTGTACAGGCGCAGCGGGCCGGCGACGAAGCGCCAGTTGGCCCAGGCGCCGAGCACCAGGCCGAGTGCGATCCAGGCTTCCGACAGGCCGCGCGCGTACAGGGCGCCGGGCAAGCCGAGCAGCAGCCAGCCGCTCATGTCCGACGCACCGGCCGACAGCGCCGTGACGTAGCTGCCGAGCGAACGGCCGCCGAGGATGTAGTCGTCGAAGCTGCGCGTCGCGCGCCAGGCCATGAACCCGATGGCGACCATCGCCAGCAGGTACACGGCGAAGGTCACGAGCAGCGGCGTGCTGGCAGTCATGCAAGGTCCCCCGGAATCCCCCGCACAGCGTAGCCCGGATGCAGCCGAAGACGGAATCCGGGATATTTCCAACCCGCCGTCCCCGCGAAGGCGGGACCCACGTGTCGGGTCGCATGGATTCCCGCCTTCGCGGGAATGACGCCCGGGGTCAGTCGTCGTCGGGCCAGCGAATCGAGGGGGCAGCGGCCTTTCCCTTCGGCATCGGCACGGCCGCGACGGCAGTCCACACCTTCAGCGCATCCACCGTGGCCGCGACGTCATGCACCCGCAGCAGGCGCGCGCCGCGCTGGGCGGCAATCAGCGCTGCGGCCACCGACCCGTGCACCCGGTCGTGCGGCGCCTCGCGGCCGGTGAGCGTCCCGATGCCCTGCTTGCGAGACAACCCGGCCATCAGCGGCACGCCCAGCTCGGTGAACCTCTCGAGTTGGGCCAGCAACGCGAGGTTGTGCGCCAGCGTCTTCCCGAACCCGAATCCCGGATCGACCACGATGCGCTTCTTGTCGATGCCGGCCATTTCCGCCGCGAAGATCCGCTCGGCCAGGAACCGGTGCACCTCCGCCACGACATCGTCGTAGGCGGGCGCATCCTGCATCGAGCGTGGCTCGCCGAGCATGTGCATCAACACGACCGGGACGCCGAGCGATGCCGCCGCTTCGAGCGCCCCGTCGCGCCGGAGCGCGTACACGTCGTTGATCATTCCCGCGCCCGCCTCGACCGCCGCGCGCATCACTTCGGGCTTCGACGTGTCGATGCTGATCGGCAGCGCGGTTTCCCTGGCCAGCCGCTCGACCACCGGGATGACGCGCCGGAGTTCTTCCTCGAGCGGGACGTCGTCGGCGCCGGGCCGCGTGGATTCGCCCCCGATGTCGAGGGCGTCGGCGCCCTCCCCCGCCAGCTTCAACCCGTGTGCGACGGCCGCCTCGGCGGTCGCGTGCTCGCCGCCGTCCGAGAACGAATCGGGCGTGACGTTGACGATCCCGAGGACGCGCGGGACGTCGAGCCGCAGGATGCGGCCGGCGCAGTCGAGTTGCGGAATGACATCGAACATCGCATCGATCCTGTGGGAGCCGGCACGCCGGCGAAAGGCGTCGCCGCCATGGCGGCTCCCACAAAGTATCGCGCGTCAGGATTGCGCGGCGGGGCCGGAGATCGGGGCGAGCGGCGGGCGCGGCGGCGCGTTGTCGGGCTGGTCGTTCCAGTTGCCACCGGTCCAGCCGGCGGGTACCGGCGGCTCGCGGCCATTCATGATCGCCTCGATCTGCGGCGCGTCGATGGTCTCGTACAGCAGCAGCGCCTTGGCCATCGTGTGCAGCTTGTCCAGGTTTTCCGTGAGGATCCCCCGCGTGCGCTCGTAGGCGCCGTCCAGGATCGACCGCACCACCTCGTCGATGCGTCGCGCCGTGTCGTCGGAAACGCTCTTGTGCTGCGTCACCGAGCGGCCCAGGAACACCTCGTCGTCCTCTTCCCCGAACGTGATCGGGCCGAGTTCGGACAGGCCCCACTTGGTGACCATGTTGCGCGCCATCTTGGTCGCGCGCTCGATGTCGTTGGAGGCACCCGTGGTGACCTTGTCGTCGCCGAAGATCAGCTCCTCGGCCACGCGCCCGCCGTACAACGAACACAGCTGCGACTCGATCGCGGTGCGGTTGTAGGAATACTTGTCGCCCTCCGGCAGGTACATGGTCACGCCCAGCGCGCGGCCGCGCGGAATGATCGTCACCTTGTAGACCGGGTCGTGCTCCGGCACCAGGCGGCCGACGATCGCGTGGCCGGCCTCGTGGTACGCAGTGAGCGTCTTTTCCTGCTCGCTCATGGCCATCGACCGCCGCTCGGTGCCCATCAGGATCTTGTCGCGCGCGCGGTCGAAGTGCTCCATGCGCACGTCCTTGGCGTTCTCGCGAGCGGCGAACAGCGCCGCCTCGTTGACGAGGTTCGCGAGGTCCGCGCCCGAGAAGCCCGGCGTGCCGCGCGCGACCACCATCGGCTCGACGTCGTCGGCCAGCGGCACCTTGCGCATGTGCACCTTGAGGATCTGCTCGCGGCCCTTGACGTCCGGCAGCCCGACCACGACCTGGCGATCGAAGCGGCCCGGGCGCAGCAGCGCGGGATCCAGCACGTCGGGACGGTTGGTCGCGGCGATCACGATGACGCCTTCGCCGCCCTCGAACCCGTCCATCTCGACCAGCAGCTGGTTGAGCGTCTGCTCGCGCTCGTCGTGGCCGCCGCCCAGGCCAGCGCCGCGGTGGCGGCCGACCGCATCGATCTCGTCGATGAAGATGATGCACGGCGCGTGCTTCTTGGCCTGCTCGAACATGTCGCGCACGCGCGATGCGCCCACGCCGACGAACATCTCGACGAAGTCCGAACCCGAGATGCTGAAGAACGGCACCTTCGCCTCGCCCGCGATCGCCTTGGCCAGCAGCGTCTTGCCGGTGCCGGGCGGGCCGACCATCAGCACGCCGCGCGGGATCTTGCCGCCCAGCTTCTGGAAGCGGCCGGGGTCGCGCAGGAACTCGACCAGCTCGGACACTTCCTCCTTGGCCTCGTCGCAGCCCGCGACGTCGGCGAAGGTGACCTTGGTCTGGTCCTCGTTGAGCAGCTTGGCGCGCGAGCGGCCGAAGGACATCGCGCCCTTGCCGCCGCCCTGCTGCATCTGCCGCATGAAGTAGATCCAGATGCCGATGAACAGCAGCCACGGGGCGAAGTTCAGCACCAGCATCCAGAAGGACGGGCCGGTGTCGGTGGGCTGCTGGTCGATCGCGACGTCGTGGTTGAGCAGGTCGTCCATCAGCCGCTCGTCGCGGCGCGGCGCGATGGTCGTGCCGGTGGAGCCGTCGCTGCGCTCGAAGGTGATGGTCTTTTCGTCGCCGGCGATCTCGACGCTGTCGATGCGCTCGGCGCGGACGTCGCGCATGAACTCGGAATACAGCACCTCGCTGCCGCCGGCGGGGCCGGTGCGCGGGGTGAAGCTCTGGAACACGACCATCAGCACGATGGCCACGATCACCCAGAGCATCAGATTCTTGGCCAGGTCGTTCATGTCGTTTCCGTGGGGCGGGGCCTACTTCGGCACCGTGAGTTTAGCTTGGGCCAGCGCATAGACCTCTGGCGAACGCTTGCGGGACGCCGCCGGCTTGCGGATCGCGACCTTGCCGTAGCGGCGCCTCAGCTCGCGCACGTAGTCGTCGAAGCCGGTGCCATGGAACAGCTTGATCAGGAACGCGCCGCCGGGGCGCAGGTGGTGGTCGGCGAATTCCATCGCCAGTTCGGCCAGGTGCATCATCCGCGGCTGGTCGACCGCGTCCATACCGCTTTTATTGGGGGCCATGTCGGACAGGACAAGGTCCACCTGCCGGCCACCGAGGCTGGCTTCCAGCGTCGATAGGACCGCATCCTCCCTGAAATCGCCATGAAGGAACTCCACGCCGGCCAGCGGGGGCATCTCCAGGATGTCCAGCGCGATGACGCGACCGGGGTTGGCCGGGTCCATCTGCGCCAGTTCCTGCCGAACCCACTGCGACCAGCCGCCGGGTGCGGCGCCCAGGTCGACCACCACCATGCCCGGCTTCAGCAGGCGGTCGCGGTCGACCAGTTCCTCGAGCTTGTAGGCCGCGCGCGAACGCAATCCCGCCGCCTGCGCCTTCTTCACGTAGGGATCGGAGAAGTGCTCCTTCAGCCAGCGCTGGCTGGATTTGCTGCGGGTCGGCATATGCCCTGCATGATACCCTGCGACCCCACTTTTCCCCGCCAGAACACTGCATGTCGACCCCGCTGACCTCCGCCCAGATCCGCTTCCTGCGCGGCCAGGCGCACGATCTCAGGGCCATGCTGCAGGCGGGCGCCAAGGGGGTCACCGACGCGCTGGTCGCGGAAGTCGACCTGGCCCTGGAGCAGCACGAACTGATCAAGGTGAAGATCTCCGGCCAGGAGCGCGAGGCGCGCGACGCGGCGATCGCCGACCTGTCCACCCGCACCGGTTCGGCGCTGGTCCAGCGCATCGGCCACACGGCCGTGCTCTACCGGCCGTCGAAGGACAAGCGGCGGATCGTGCTGCCGCGCTGAAATCGTCCGCCAGGCAACGCCGATGCAACTCGACTACGACCGGCCCGACTATGCCAACGTGCTGCGCGGCGCCGATGGTGCGCGCGCGCTGGTCAACGAGCGCACCCTGCTGCGCAGCTTCGTGATCGCACCGGACCAGCTGGTCGAGGACTGGCCGGTCACCGCGGCATCCGCGCTCGTCCCCGCCGACCTGGCGCCGGTGCTGGCATTGCAGCCGGAAGTCGTGGTGCTCGGCACCGGCGCACGGCAGGTGTTCCCGCCCGCCAGCGTCATGGCGGCCTGCCTGTCGCGCGGGATCGGGATCGAGGTGATGGCGAACGCGGCCGCCGCGCGGACGTTCCACGTGCTTGCCGGCGAAGGCCGCAAGGTCGTCGCCGCCCTGATCCTGGACGAATCGTCATTCCCGCGCAGGCGGGAATCCACTGGATCCCCGCCTGCGCGGGGATGACGGCTCAACGTTTCGGCAAATAACGCAGCGGATCCACCGGCTTGCCGTCGAAGCGGACCTCGAAGTGCAGCATGTCGCGGTCGGCGCCGGTGCGCCCCATCTCGGCGATCTGCTGGCCCGCGCGCACCTTGGCGCCTTCGGCCACCAGCCGTGCGCGGTTGTGGCCATAGGCCGACAACCACGACTCGTCGTGCTTGACGATGATGAGTTCGCCATAGCCGACCAGGCCCGAGCCGGAATACACCACGACGCCGTCCGCGGCCGCCCGCACGGGGTCGCCGCGCTTGCCGGCGATGTCGATGCCCTGCCGGGTCGGGTCGCCGCCGGAGAAGGTACCGATCAGCGCGCCCTCCGCCGGCCAGGTCCAGCCCAGCTTGCTGGCCGGGGCGCTGGGCGGCGGCGCCTGCGTCGGCGGTCGCGTCGGCGGGCGGGTCGAGGTGGACGACGTGGTCGGCCTGCGCACGGGTTCGCTCGCCGGGCGCGTCGCCACGCGGCGGTCGCCCGCCCCGCCCGACAGCCGCAGGCGCTGTCCCGGATAGATCGTGTACGGCGGCCCGATGCCGTTCCAGGCCGCGACGTCGCGATAGTCCAGCCCATTGCGGAACGCGATGCCGTACAGCGTGTCGCCGCGCCGCACGATGGTGGTCGCCCCGTCGCGGCTGGCCGCGCGGGTCGTGCCGCGCTCGGGGATGACGCGCGCGTGGGTGCACGACACCAGGAACGCCACCGACAGCAGCCACGCGAGCGTACGGAATGGTGTGGTCATCACGTCCCCCATGCGTGCCACGCCAGCCAGCCGGCGAGCCCGGCGAGCAACGCCGTGGCGATCCAGCCTACCGGCTCGATGTAGCGGTTCAAGGCCGCCTCGGCGCGCGCGCCGCCCAGGCGGATGGCGAGCGCGACCAGGTAGACCCGCTTGCCCCGCCCCACCAGCATGCTGGCGAGGAACGGCAGCATCGGCACGCCGACGATGCCCGAGGCCCAGGTGAATATCTTCAGCGGGATCGGCGTGAACCCCGCCAGAACGAGGATCCAGAACGCCTTCCACGGCGACTGCTCCGCGATGTCGCGCAGGTAGGCCACCTGTGCCTCGATCCTGTCGATCCAGCCCAGCGACTCGAACAGCGGCTTGACCAGCTCGTACGCGAAATGCCCGAGCGCATAGCCGAGCACCGCGCCGGCCAGCGAACCGAGCAGGCTGATGGTCGCGAACCGGAACGAGCGCCTGGGCTGCGCCAGCGACATCGGCGCGAGCATCACCTCGGGCGGGACCGGGAACACCACCGCCTCGGCGAAGCTCAGCAGCCCCAGCAGCGCGGGTGCACGCGGATGCCGTGCCCAGGCCATGGTGCGCGCGTACAGCGGCCCGAACAGTTTCATGCCGCCACCCGCTGCGCCGCCACCCGGAAGGCGATCACCGGTCGACGAACCCGGACAGCAGCGGCACGAACACGACCGCGCCCAGGTCGGCCCGCTCCAGCGAACCGTCCGCCTGGCGGCGCAGGCGCAGCAGCGACTGGCCCTGCGCGCCGCCCACCGGCGCGACCAGCGTGCCGCCCGGTGCGAGTTGCGCCGTCAGCACGTCCACCAGGGCGGGCGCCGCGGCGGTGACGACGATGGCGTCGTACGGGCCCAGTTCGGGCCAGCCGGCGCGGCCGTCGTCGTGCTTGCTGCGCACGTGCAGGCCGAGCGTGCGGAAACGCTTGCGCGCGGTACGCAGCAGCTCGCCGATCCGTTCGACGGTGAATACCTGCAGCCCGAGTGCGGCGAGGATCGCGGCCTGGTAGCCCGATCCGGTGCCGACCTCGAGCACTTTCGGCGCCGCCTCGCCGGGCGCGTGCGGTGGCAGGCCTTCGAGCACCGCCTCGGTCATCTTCGCCACCACCCAGGGCTGGGAGATCGTCTGCCCGTGCCCGATCGGCAGCGCGTTGTCCTCGTAGGCGCGCGCGGCCAGCGCCTCGTCGACGAACAGGTGGCGCGGCACCGTGCGGATCGCGTTGAGCACGCGCTCGTCGCGGATGCCGGCGACGCCTGGCGAGCCGTCGCGCAGGCGCTCGATCAGGCGGTCGCGCACGCGCTGCCCGGTCATGCCCATGCCCACCGCTTCGGGTTGCAGGTGCATGCGCGCCGTCATGCGGCCGCCCCGCGCGCAAGGGCCTCGCCCAGGCCGCCGACCCAGCTGGCCACCTGGTCGAGCGCCTGGTAGCGGGTCAGGTCGATGTGGATCGGCGTGACCGAGATGTTGCCGGTGCGGATGGCGTGGAAATCGGTGCCCACGCCCGCGTCCTGCTCGGGGCCGGCGGGCCCGATCCAGAACCAGCGGCGCCCGCGCGGGTCGACCTGCGACACGCACTGCTCCGCGCGGTGGCGGTTGCCCAGCCGGGTGACCTCGAAGCCGGCGATCTCGTTCCAGCCCAGGTCCGGCACGTTGACGTTGAGGATGGTGTCGGCGGGCAGCGGGTCGGTCGCCAGCCTGGCGACCAGCTCGACCGCCGCGCGCGCCGCGGTGTCGTACTGGCGGCGGCTGCCCTCGACGGTGCACAGGGACAGCGCGAGCGCCGGCAGGCCCAGGAAGCGGCCTTCCATCGCCGCGGCGACGGTGCCCGAGTAGATGACGTCGTCGCCCAGGTTGCCGCAGGTGTTGATGCCGGACACCACGATGTCGGGCTCGTCGTCCAGCAGGCCCGCGAGCGCGAGGTGGACGCAGTCGGTCGGGGTGCCGTGCACGCGCCAGGTGCGGTCGTCGACCTGGACCGCGCGCACCGGCAGGTCGAGGGTCAGCGAATTGCTGGCGCCCGAGCGGTCGCGATCCGGCGCGACCACCACGACGTCGTGACCGGCCGCGCGGAGGCCTTCGGCGAGGATGCGGATGCCGGGGGCGTCGACACCGTCGTCGTTGCTGACAAGGATTCGCATGAGGCCGTCATGATAGCCGCACGCTACCCTTGGCGCATGGCCAGGCCACCGCGAAAGAACGATCCCGCGACGCCCGTCGCGCCCGTCGACGGCGACGACGATGCCGCGCTGTTCCGCGATGCGATCGGTCCGGTGCGCACGTTGCCTGAACGGCCCGCGCCACCGGCACCGCCGAAGCCACGCCCGCGCGCCGTGATGGCCGAACGCGACGAAGCGGATGCACGCGGCGAATTCGTGCGCGCGATGGACGAACCGCTGCTGGAGGCGGGCGATGCGCTTTCGTTCCGGCGGGCCGACGTGCCCGGGCGCACGCTGCAGCGGCTGCGCCGCGGCGAGTTCGCGGTCCAGGACGAACTGGACCTGCACCTTGCGGGCGTGCGCGAGGCCGAGTCCCTGCTGCGCGCGTTCATCGCCGACGCACGCGCCGCCGGCCACGGCTGCGTGCGGGTGATCCACGGCAAGGGGTTGCACAGCACCGACGACTTCGGGCGCGGCGGCGTGCCGGTGCTCAAGAACCTGGTGGACGGGATGCTGCGCCAGCGCTCGGACGTGCTGGCGTTCCACTCGGCGCCGCCCCGCGCGGGCGGCACCGGCGTCGTGCTGGTGCTGCTGGCGCCGCCGGGGCGGCGCTGAGGTTCAGTCGTCCGAGGCCTTGACCTTGGGCGGGTTGATCCACTTCACGTCCACGCCGCGCGCAGCGGCCATGCTCTCGACGGCGGCGATGTACGCGGCATCGTTGACCATCTTCCCCTCGTATCCCGGGGTGAGCGTGCTGCGGTCGTCCAGGCTGGCGCAGGCGGTGACCAGGGCGGTGGACACGAGCAGTGACGTGGCGAGCAACGTGCGGGTGCGTGTCTTCATGGCGACGTCTCCCAGGTGGTGACGCCTCCGGTCATACGCCCACCTGTTCAGGTCGGCCAGTGCGGTCCGGCAGGTTCCGACGAACGGCTCGCCGGACGGTCGATCAGCGGCGCCCGGCGGCGTCGGCGACGTCCCCGAGCTCGGCCAGGACCGTGGTGGCGTACGTGCCCGGCGGCAGCGAAAAGCACAGCCGCAGCACGCCCGGCGCCGGGTGCTCCCAGGCCATCCCCGAAGGCCGCAGCCGCAGGGCGCGCCGCTCCTGGCGCAGGCCCGCCTGCTCCAGGCCGGTTGCCAGGGCCGCGGCCTCCGGCGTCTCGAGGACGCAGCGTTCCAGCGCGAGCGCGTCGCCGGTCGTCCGCAATGCGCCGCGCCCCCAGAGCGGGCCGCTCGGATGGATGTCGAAGGCCGCCAGCCGTGCGGCGAGCACGTCATCGAAGGGTTCGGGCCCGAACACGCTGCGGTTGCCGTCGAGGATCCAGGCTTCGCCCTGCAGCGGGCGGTCCCAGGTGTCGCCCGCCACGCGCACGGCCAGCACGCGATTGAACAGCGCCGAGCGTGCCGCAGAGAGCAGCAGGCCGCGTTGCTCCCGCCGCACGCGCCGGCCGGCGAACATCGCCAGCGCCTCGGCGACGTTGCCGCCCCCCTGGCCGAAGCGTTGCTCGCCGAAATAATTGGGCACGCCCCGCGTGGCGATCGCCCGCAGGCGCGCGTCGATCGCGTCCGCATCGCCCTGCACGCCACGCAGCACCAGCGCGAACCGGTTGCCTGCCAGCGCGCCCCGCGGCAGCTTGCGCGAATGCCTCGCCTGTCCGAGCACCCGCAGCGACGCGTCCTCCAGCGCGGCGGGATCGGGCGCCTCGCGCCCCGGCAGTTGCACGCTGAAGCGCTGGCGGGTGACCGCGTGCCGGTCCTTCAGGCCGGCGTAGCCCACGGCGGATTCCGGGACGCCGGCCCACGCCGCGATCCGCTTCGCGGCGAAGCCGGTGTTCATCCCGCGCTTCTCGATGTCCAGCAACAGGTGTTCGCCGGCACCGCTGGGCTCGAAGCCGTCGATTTCGTCGACCCGGAAGTCCTCGGGCGCCTCGCGCATGCGTGCCTGCAGCACGGGCGCGCCGAGGGCGCGCGGCATGGTGTCCGGCGGGACGCTCACGCGCGCGCGAGCAGGCAGACCGCCTGCGCGGCGATGCCTTCCTCGCGGCCGGTGAAGCCCAGCGTCTCGGTGGTGGTGGCCTTGACGCTGATGGTGTCCAGGTCGACGCCCAGCTCGAACGCGAGCGCCGAGCGGATCGCGTCGACGTGCGGCCCGATCCTGGGCCGCTCGCAGACGACCGTGATGTCCGCGTTGCCGACCACCCAGCCGCGTTCCATCGCCAGCGCCCGGCAGTGGCGCAGGAACTGGCGGCTGTCGGCGCCGCGCCAGCGCTCGTCCGACGGCGGGAAGTGGCGACCGATGTCGCCCAGCGCCAGCGCGCCCAGGATCGCGTCGCACAACGCGTGGATCACCACGTCGCCGTCGCTGTGCGCGCGGATGCCGCGCGCATGCGGAACGCGTACCCCGCCGAGCATCACGTGGTCGCCCTCGCCGAAGGCGTGGACGTCGATGCCGTGGCCGATGCGCAGGTTCATCCCGGGTGCCTTGCGGCGGCACGCGCCGCGAGCAGGTGGTTGGCCAGGTCCAGGTCCGCGGGCGTGGTGACCTTCAGGTTGTCGTCGCGGCC
>JAKFFJ010000039.1:0-2230 GCA_036675265.1 Luteimonas sp. | reverse complement strand
CGCGAGCTGGACGAACCGGACGACCAGCGCCTGGCGCGCAACCGCTACGGCGCCGGCCTCGAGGGCCGCTGGCCCGACGTGACCGTGGAGCTGGTGGCGTGGTCCAACCACGGCCTGCTGGCGCATGCGGGTGCCGACGCGAACGTGCAGTGGCAGCCGGGCGACCACTGGACGTTCGGCGCAGGCGTGCAGGCGTTCTCCGCGGCCACGCCGCTGCGCGCGCTGGAGGCCGGCGTGCGCGCGGACGCGGCGATGCTCAGCGCCACGCATGCCTGGAGCGAGCGGGCGGTGATGTCCGTGTCGCTGAAGACGCTGGATTTCACGGATGGCAACCGGCGCTGGGAGGGCCTGCTGGATATCGCCCGCGTGGTGCTCGACCGGCCAGGCCTGGAACTGATCCTGCGCCCGGCGCTGTACGCGTCGCGCAACTCCCTGACCGATGCGCCGTACTTCAACCCGGTCCGCGATGCCTCGCTCTCGCTGACGGCGGACCTGCAGCATCGGCTGTGGCGGCGCTTCGAGCGCAACCTCACGCAGCGGCTGCAGGTCACGCTCGGCGGATACCACCAGTCCGGCTACGGGCACGAAGCGGTCGGGCGCATCGAATACGGGCAGGTCTACCGCCACGATCCCCGCATCGAGTGGCACTACGGCGTGGCCTGCGGATGGCAGGCCTATGATGGCGACACCGAGCGCTCGCTGAGCCTGTTCGTGCGCATGGATCGGAGGTTCTGAGATGGACCGCATCGGCATGTGCATGTGCTGGCTGCTGATCCTCGTCCTCGCGGCGACAGGCGCGCAGCGCGTCCGCGCAGCCGATAGCAGCGCCGGCGCCGACGGTGGCACCGCCTTCGTGGCGATCGCGCTCCACGACGTGGTCGATGCGCCGGCACAGCTCGACGCGGACAGCGTCACCGGCGACCGGCTCGTGGTCCTGCTGGAATGGCTGGCCGGCAACGGCTGGACCGCGGTCTCCCTGGAGGACATCGACCGTGCGCGACGCGGCATTGCACCGTTGCCGCCCAAGGCAGTCCTGATCACGGTCGACGACGGCCTGGCCAGTCTGTATTCGCGCGTCTATCCGCTTGCGATGGCCTACCGCATGCCCGTGGTCGCCGCGCTGGTCGGCGAATGGATGGACGTACCCGAGGGCGGCGAGGTCCGCTACGGGGAGCGCATCCTGCCGCGTTCCGCCTTCATCAGCTGGGAGCAGGCCCGGGAGATGCAGGCCTCCGGCTGGATCGAGTTCGCCTCGCACAGCCAGGCGTTGCACACCGTGGTGCGCGCCAATCCGCAAGGCAACCTGCTGCCTGCGGGACAGAACCGGATCCGCTTCGACGACCGGTACGAAACCCGGGACGCGTTCGGCGAGCGCATTCGCGCAGACCTGTCGCGTTCCCGGCAACGCATGCTGACCGAACTCGGCCGTGCGCCGCGGACCATCGTGTGGCCCTACGGTCGCTACAACGGCGATGCGCTGGATATCGCCGCGGAGCTCGGCTTCGCCTTCGCGATGACGCTGCAGCCAGGCCCTGCCGATGCACTGCGCCCGGATGCGATCCCGCGGTTCCTGCCCACGGGCGACCCGGCACTTCCGACCTGGGTCGACAACCTGCGCTTCCACGACCCGTGGCCGTCGGCATTGCGCATCGTCGCGTTCGATCCCGCCCGCCTGGCCGGCGGCGACGCCGCGCAGACCGACGCGCGCCTGGGCCAGGCAATCGAACGGCTGGTCGCGCTGGGTGCCACCCACGTGATGCTCGACGGCGGCACCATTTCGGCGGACGGGCGCCTGGAAAGCAGCTGGTTCCCCAACGCCCGGGTACCGGTGCGCGAGGACGTGCTCGGCCGCTTCGCCGCGCAGATGCGTGCGCGCGCCGGCGTGGACGTGATCGTCCGCCTGCCCCACCGCGCCGTGTTGCGACGCGTGGGCGACAGCCGGCATGCCCTGGACCTCTATCGCGAGCTGGCGACGCACGTGCCGTTCGAGGGCTTGGTGCTGGAAGACGTTCCTTCGCTCGGCGACACGCTCGCGCGCGGCAGCGAGGCTCCCTGGGACGTCGCGCGGTTGCGCGAGGCCGCGCGGCACGACGCCCGCCCGGAGGACGACGCCACCGCATTGCGCGCCTTCCTCGCCGCCGAGCGCATGCGGCCGGGACTGCAGGCCTACTGGATCGCACCACAAGGCCACCCCATCGACCGTCCTTCCGCGTTGGCCGAAGTAACGCTG
>JAKFFJ010000078.1:0-13737 GCA_036675265.1 Luteimonas sp. | reverse complement strand
CTGGTGATCTTCCGCCCCGACGGCTACGCGACCTACAACTTCGCGGTGGTGGTCGACGACATCGACATGGGCATCACCGACGTCGTCCGCGGCGACGACCACGTCAACAACACGCCGCGGCAGATCAACATCTACCAGGCGCTCGGCGCCACCGTGCCGGCGTTCGCGCACCTGCCGATGATCCTGGACGAGCAGGGCGCCAAGCTGTCCAAGCGCACCGGCGCGGCCGACGTCATGCACTACCGCGATGCCGGCTACCTGCCGCACGCATTGCTCAACTACCTGGTGCGGTTGGGCTGGTCGCACGGCGACCAGGAAGTGTTCTCCATCGCCGAGATGCAGCAGCTGTTCGCACTGGAGGACGTCAACGCCAAGGCCTCGCGACTGGATCCGGCCAAGCTCGGCTGGCTCAACCAGCAGTACCTGAAGCACGACGACCCGGTCGATGTGGCAGCGCACCTGGCATGGCACCTGCAGGCCGCCGGGCTCGACGCAGCGAGCGGCCCCGCGCCAGCCGACATCGTCGTCGCCCTGCGCGACCGCGTGCAGACCCTGAAGGAAATGGCCGAGCGCGCCGCCGTCTGGTTCGGTCCGCTGGCCGCCTACGACGACGCGGCGGTGGCCAGGCACCTCAAGCCGGCCGCGCGCGCACCGCTGGAAGACGCGCGCAGCCGCCTCGCGGCCCTGGCCGACTGGACGGTCGAGGCGATCAACGGTGCCCTGCACGACACCGCTTCGGCGTTGGAGCTGGGCATGGGCAAGGTCGCGCAGCCGCTGCGGGTCGCCATCACCGGCACCCAGGTCAGCCCGGACATCGGCCACACCGTCTACCTGGCCGGGCGGGAGGAGGCGCTGCGGCGGATCGACGCGGCCCTGGCGATGACATGACCGCGCATGCCTGCATCGACCCGCACCACCACGTCGACGACGCCAGGGCGTTCGTCGCGGCCGTCGAGGTCGCCTGCCGCGAGCGCGGGCTGCGGCTGACGCCGATCCGGGCGCGGGTCCTCGGCCTGGTCGCCAGGGCCGGCAAGCCGCTGAAGGCCTACGACCTGCTCGACGAGGTCCGGGAAGGCGAAGGCGCCGGCGCCGCAGCGCCGCCCACGGTGTACCGCGCGCTCGACTTCCTGCTGGCCAACGGCTTCATCCACAAGCTGGAATCGGTGAACGCGTTCGTTGCCTGCCACCATCCCAGCACCGCGCAGCATTCGGTACCGTTCCTGATCTGCGACCGCTGCCATGCGGCGGTCGAACTGGAGGATCGCCACGTGGTGGACCTGCTGGATGCACGTGCAAGGGCCCTGGGCTTCGAGCCACAGGCGCAGACCCTCGAGGTGCACGGCCTGTGCGCGCGCTGCAGCGGCTGAGCCTGTCGGCCTGCCTGCTGGGCGCGTGCTGCCTGGCGCCCGCCCGCGCGCAGGTGCCCGACGCCGCGCCGCCGCCCACGGAAGCGCCCGCGTCCACGTCGGTCTGCGTGACGGCCCAGAACGGCATGGTCGTGTGCATGGCACCGGTCCTGCAGGACGCGACACCGCCGCCGCCCGAACCGTTCGAACTCATCGGCGAGACGCTCGAGCCGGGCAGCCGCAAGGACGTGGCCTGGGACGGGATCGGCGGCGACGGCACCGGGCAGGGCCTGCCCGTGTCCATCGTCCATGGCACCCGCGACGGGATGGTGCTGTGCCTGTTCGCGGCGGTGCACGGCGACGAACTCAACGGCATCCAGAGCGTCCGGCGCGTGCTGGAGCGCACCGATCCGGCCACGCTCGCCGGGACGCTGGTCGCGGTACCGGTGGTGAACCTCGGCGGGTACGCACGCGGCTCCCGCTACCTGCCCGACCGGCGCGACCTCAATCGCGCGTTCCCCGGCAGCCCGCGCGGCAGCGCGGCCGCGCGCACGGCCGATGCGCTGTTCCGGGGCATCGTCCGCCACTGCGACGCGCTGGTGGATTTCCACACGGGGTCCTTCGACCGCGACAACCTGCCGCAGGTGCGCGCCGACCTGCGCTCGGTGCCGTCGCTGGAACTCGCGCGCGGCTTCGGCGAGACGGTGGTGCTGCACAGCCCCGGCCAGCAGGGCATGCTGCGCCGCGCGGCGAGCGATGCCGGCGTGGCGGCCGCGACGTTCGAGGTGGGCGCGCCGGGCGTGCTGCAGCCGCCGGTGATCGACATCGCGGTCGCGGCGATCGAGCGGTTGATGCAGCGCCTGGGGATGATCGAGACCGGCGTGGCGGTCGAGCAGGTGCCTCAGGCGGTGTTCTACGCGTCGCGCTGGATCCGCGCGGACACGCCGGGCCTGCTGCTGTCGGCGGTGTCGCTGGGCGACGTGGTCGCCAAGGGCCAGTTGCTCGGGCGCGTGATCGATCCGTTGCGCGACCGCGAAGTCGAGGTCCGCGCGCCGTCGGCCGGCCACGTGCTGGGCATGTCGCAGAACCGCCAGGTGCTGCCGGGCTTCGCCCTGTTCCACCTCGGCGACCCGACCAGCGAAGCCGAAGCCGTGCACGAAGCCGAAGTCGCCCCCGAAGACGGCGACGACATCGAAGAAGACCCCGAGTCGCAGGAACGCGACTGAAGAGCTTTTTTGGCCACGGATTTCACAGTTGGACACAGATAGGGCAAGAGCGGAATCTTTGAAAGAGCTTTTGCTTGATCAGTGTCATCTGTGAAATCTGTGGCTAATAGCTTTTAGAAGAACGCTCTGAGGCCGAAGGCGATGCCGCGGCCGGGCAGGGGGGCAACGTCCTTGAGGAAGGAGACGTGGGGGCGGGCTTCCTCGTCCAGGAGGTTGCTGGCGTCGAGGAAGACTTCCCACGCGTTGCCCGCGTCGGTGTCGTGGTGCCACGCCAGGTGGGCATCCACCAGCGTGTAGCCCGGCGTGGCGCTCTCGCCTTCGGCGACTTCGTCCTGGCGGAACGTGCGGGTGGCGTCCAGCGAAGCCCGCCAGGGGCCGTGCTCCCAGTCCAGGCCGGCGCCCAGGCGCGCCGGCGCGATGCGCGGCAGGTAGCCGCCCGCGTCCAGTTCCGCGCGGACGCGATCGCCGAAGACGCGCGCCGTCCACACGCCACGGTCGCTGTCGGACAGCACCACTTCGGCTTCCGCCTCGATGCCGGTGAAGCGCGCATCCGCCTGCCGCCACTGGCGGACGGGCAGGTGGTCGAACGCCGTGCCGGTGGCTGCCAGGTACAGGAAATCATCGAAGTCGACGCGGTACAGCGCACCGTCGACCTGCACGCGCTCGCCGTGCCAGTGCGCGCCGAGCTCGACGCGGGTCGCCGTTTCCTCGTCCAGCGTGGAATCGCCGCGTTCGTAACTGCCGGTGGCCACGTGCGGGCCATCGGAATACAACGCCTCCGCGGTGGGCGCGCGTTGCGCGCGGTCCAGGCCCAGCGTGGCGTGGAAGGATTCGTTCGCCTCCCAGTGCAGCGCGGCCGACGCGCTGGCCATGGAGAAGTCGCGGTCGGGACCGGCCTCGGCGGTGTCCACTTCGACGGCGTTGCGATCCAGGCGTGCGCCGGCTTCCAGCTTGAACCGGCCGTGGTCGCCAGCGGGGAACGCGCGCTCGCCGATCCAGAACACGCCGGTGTCGCGGCCCTGCGAGCCGGGGACGAACGCTTCCTCGCCGATGGCGACGAAATCGCGCGTGCTCCACTGCACGCCGAACGCACCGCGCCAACCTGCCAGCGGCGCATGGACCAGCTCGAGGCGGCCCTCCATCGATGTGTTGTCGAACACCGTGCCGACGGCATCGCCTTCGAACTCGGTATGGGTGTAGGCCGTGCGTGCGGCCTTCAGGCGCAGCGTGTCGAACGGGCCGACGTCGTCGACGCCGCCCCGCACTTCGCCGCGCCGCTGGTCGAGCACGATGCGGACGTCGCCGTGGCCTTCCCCGGCTGCTTCCTCCCCGCCGTGTCCGTCTTCCTCTTCCAGCGGCGCATGCCCCGGGACGCCGTAGCGGCTCGAATACAGCGACCAGGCGCCGCCGAGGAAGCCGCGATCGGTCACCCAGGAGGCGCCGAGCGCCGCGCTGTCGGTGCGCAGCGCGCTGTTGGGCAGCACGCCGGGCGCTTCGCCGTCGTGCGGATCGCGCTCGGCGAAACCCGGGATCTCCTGGTCGCCGGTTTCGCGATGCAACGCGTCGGCGTGCAGGACCAGGTGGCCGTTCGCGGCCGTCGCGTCGATGCGGCCCATCGCGGTCCGTTCGTCGTTGACCGTGCCGCCGCGCAGTTCGGCCCGTCCTTCGATCGGCTCGTCCGTGACCGCGTCGGGCACCCGCCCGTCGATGACGTTGACCGCGCCCCCGATGGCGCCGCTGCCGTAGAGCAATGTCGCGGGACCCTTCAGCACTTCGACCTGGTCGGCCAGGAACGGCTCGACGCTGACCGCGTGGTCGGCGCTGGTGGTCGAAGCGTCCCCACTGCCCAGGCCGTCGCTCAGCACGCGCACGCGCGGGCCGTCCATGCCGCGCAGGATCGGCCGGCCCACGCCCGGACCGAACCAGGACGACTGGACACCCGGCAGGCCGTCGACGGTGTCCCCCAGCGTGCCCGCCTTGGCCTTGTCGAGCTCGGCACCCGACAGCACCTCGACCGGCATGGCCAGGTCCTCGGCAGTGAGCGTGAGCGGCGTGGCGCGGACGACGACCGGGTCGAGGTCGACGGCCGGATCGTGGCGCTCGTCCTGGGCGGCGCCGGTGGCCTGTGCCGTGCCGCAGGCCAGGAGGGGGAGGAGGGCGGCCAGGACAGTGAGGGCAGGTTTCATGGGGCGAAATGTTATAATGTTTCACTATGGGCAGCCACCCGCGGACCATCGCCATGTCACAGAACCGCCAACCCGGTCCCGACCGGCTCGCGACCGCCGACCGCGTCGGGATGGGTGCGGCGGCCGTCTGCGCCGTGCACTGCGCGCTGCTGCCGGTGCTGATCGGCCTGGCGCCCACGCTGGGGCTGACCTTTGGCGGCTGGGTCGACTTCGACCAGGCCTTCGTCGTGTTCGCATCGCTGCTCGCCGCGACCACCCTCGCACTGGGCTATCGCCGGCACCGGGCGTTCCATGCGTGGGCGCTGCTGGTGCCTGCGCTCGTGCTGGTGTGGCTGGGGTCGTTCACCGCGCTGCACGACCACACGCTGGGCCACCTGGCGGTGATGGTGGTCGGTGGCCTGCTGCTGGCGGCGGCGCACCTGGCGAACCTGCGCCTGACCCACGCCGCGAAGGCCCGCTAGGGCTTTTCTTGCTAAAATCGGCTGCTTACGCGCACCCGCGCGGATTGCAGCGAAACTCAGGAGCAGCAACGATGGGCAAGGGCGACCGCAAGACCGCCAAGGGCAAGCGCTACAACAGCAGCTACGGCAACGCGCGCAAGGCCACGAGCAAGACCACCGGCGCCGCCAGCGCCCCGGTCGCGAAGAAGGCCACCAGGACCACCAAGACCGTCACCAAGGCGCCGGCAAAGAAGGCCGCCGCGAAGAAGGTCGTCGCCAAGGGCTGATTTGCCTTCCGGCGTGTGTCTCGAAAGCCCCGCCCAGGCGGGGCTTTTGCGTTGGGCGGTCAGGCCACCCGATGGCCCGACGCGTACACCGCGCGGGCCAGTCGCCCACCGAGCCAGTAGCACAGCTCCGCCGGCTGCCCCACGTTCCAGTGCACGAAGTCCGCGCGCATCCCGACGCGCAACGCGCCGCGGTCCGGCAAGCCCAGTGCGCGGGCCGCATGGGTGGCCGCACCGCGCAGCGCCTCTTCGGGCGTCAACCTGAAATGGGTGCACGCCAGCTGCATCGCCTGGCGCAGCGACAGCAACGGCGACGTGCCGGGGTTGCAGTCGGTGGCCACCGCCATCGGCACGCCGTGCGCCCGGAACGCCTGCAGGGGCGGCAACTGCGTTTCGCGCAGCACGTGGAACGCGCCCGGTAGCAGGACGGCCACCGCGCCCGACGCGGCCATCGCACGCACGCCGTCGTCGCCGGTGTGTTCGACATGGTCGGCCGACAACCCGTCGAATTCGGCCACCAGGCCGGCGCCCCCCAGGTTGCTCAGCTGGTCGGCGTGCAGCTTCACCGGCACGCCCAGCGCGCGCGCCGCCTCGAACACGCGGCGCACCTGCGCGGGGCTGAACCCGATGCCTTCGCAGAAGGCGTCGACGGCGTCGACCAGGCCTTCGCCGTGCAGCACCGGCAACCACTCGACCACCGCGTCGACGTAGGCGTCCTGCCGGCCTTCGAATTCGGGTGGCAAGGCGTGCGCGGCCAGGAACGTCGTTCGGACGGTGATGCCCAGCGTGTCACCGATGCGGCGGGCCACGCGCAGCATCTTGCGTTCGCTGGCGAGGTCCAGGCCGTAGCCGGACTTGATCTCGAGCGTGGTGGCGCCGTCGGCCACCAGCGCCTGCGCGCGGGGCAGCGACTGCGCGAAGAGCGCGTCCTCGTCGGCGGCGCGCACCGCGCGCACGGTCGACAGGATCCCGCCACCGGCCCGCGCGATGTCCTCGTAACTCGCGCCCTGCAGGCGCTGCTCGAATTCGCCCGCGCGGTCGCCGGCGAAGACCAGGTGCGTGTGGCAGTCGACGAGGCCCGGGGTGATCCATCCACCGTCTGCTTGCAGGACTTCACGGGCGAGGGTTTCGGGCGCGCCGGGCAATGCCGCGCGCGCGCCGACGAACACCAGCTCGCTGTCCTTCCAGCCGAGCGCGCCGTCCTCGACGGTGCCGTAGCCCGGCCCGTCCAGCGTCGCCAGCGAGGCCCCGACGATGAGGCCATCCCAACCCGTTTCGTTCATGCAGCCATGGTAGCGGGCGACCGCTAGAATCGCCCGATGCCAGCCCTCGCCCGCAAGTGGACCGCCGCCGGTTGGGTCGATGCCCCCGGCGCCACGCCGGGCGCGCGGCTGGTTCCCGCCATCGCCAACCTGCACTCGCACGCGTTCCAGCGGGCGATGGCCGGCATGGCCGAACGGCAGAGCGACCCGAAGGATTCGTTCTGGACCTGGCGAGAGACGATGTACCGGATGGCCGGCCGCTTCGATCCGGACCGGCTGCATGCGGTGGCATCGCAGCTGTACGTCGAGATGCTCGAGGCCGGCTACGGCAGCGTCTGCGAATTCCACTACCTGCACCATGCGCCGGACGGCACGCCCTACGACGATCCCGCGGCGATGTCGCGCGCGCTCATCCGCGCCGCGCGCGACACCGGCATCCGGCTGACGCTGCTGCCGGTGCTGTACATGACCGGCGGCTTCGACGGACGGCCGCTGACGCCGCGGCAGCGCCGGTTCGGGCACGACGTCGAAGGGTTCGTGCGATTGCTGGACCTGCTGCGCGCGGAGGAAGGCGACACGCTGCGGATCGGGTGCGCGCTGCACAGCCTGCGCGCAGTGCCGCACGAGCCGATGCGCGACCTGCTCGAGGTGCTGCCGGACGACATGCCCGTCCACGTGCACATCGCCGAGCAGATCGGCGAGGTGCAGGACTGCGTCGCGTTGCGCGGTGCGCGCCCCGTCGAATGGCTGCTGCTGAATGCGCCGGTCGACAGGCGCTGGACGCTGGTGCATGCCACGCACCTGACGGGCGACGAAGTCCGCGGGATCGCGGCGACCGGCGCGACGGTCGCCGTGTGCCCGACCACCGAGGCCAACCTGGGTGACGGCCTGTTCCCGTTGCGTGCGTATCTGGATGCCGGCGGCCATTGGGGCATCGGCTCGGACTCGCATGTGTCCGTCTCGCCGGTGGAGGAACTGCGCTGGCTGGAGTATGGCCAGCGGCTGGACACCCGGCATCGCAACATCGCGGTCCAGCCGGGGTCGCCGAGCGTCGGCGAGACCCTGTTGTGCGACGTGGTGTCGAGCGCGGCGCGGGCCACCGGGCAGCCGGCGGACGACGACGTGATCGAACTGGACCTGGACGCGCCGCAGTTCGCGGGTGCGACCGTGGTCGACCTGGTGGACCGCTGGATCTTCAGCGGCAACCGCAACCTGGTGCGTGCGGTCGAGGTTGCGGGGCAGCGCGTGGTGGAGGATGGCCGCCATCGTGACCGCGATGCGATCGCCGCGCGCTACCGCACCGCGGTGCGTGCGCTGCTGGCCGATGACGCGAGTCAAGGGGCTGGATTCCCGCCTTCGCGGGAATGACGACTTGACCCTCATCCCGCGACTTGAGCGTCATCCCCGCGACTTGACCGTCATCCCCGCGACTTGACCGTCATCCCCGCGACTTGAGCGTCATCCCCGCGAAGGCGGGGATCCACTGGCGCGCCGCTCCAGTTCCAGCAGGAACTGCTTCGTCGGCAACCCGCCACCGAAGCCGGTGAGGCTGCCATCGGCGCCAATCACCCGATGGCACGGCAGCACGATCGGCAGCGGGTTGCGACCGTTCGCGGCCCCCACCGCGCGCATCGCCTTCGGCCGGCGCACGCGCGTGGCGAGCTCGGCATAGCTGATGGTGCTGCCGTACGGGATGGTGGCGAGTGCCTGCCAGGTCTCGCGCTGGAACTCGGTGCCGCGCGGGGCGAGCGGCAGGTCGAACGTGCGGCGCGTGCCGGCGAAGTACTCGGCGAGCTGCTCGCGCGTCCGCTGCAGCAGCGGATGGTCGCCCGGTTCCCAGTCGGCGTCGCGCGGCACGGGATGGCGCGAGGCGTGGAACTCGATCGCGCGCAGGCCGTCGTCGCCGGCGGCGAGCAGCAGCGGGCCGACCGGGCTGTCGATCGTGGTGTAGAGCGTCATGCGGATGTCCTCGGGGTGGCGTCGCGCCACAGGTGGATGACGGCATAGGCGCGCCAGGGGCGCCAGGCCTCGGCGATCGCGGTGAGCACGCGCGCCGTGGGCGGCGTGCCGTCGGTGGCCACGGCACGGCGCAGCACCAGGTCATCGGCGGGAAAGGCATCCGGATGGCCGAGCGCACGCATCGCGACGTAGTGCGCGGTCCATGCGCCGATGCCGGGCAGGGCGGTCCAGCGTTCGACGAAATCCGCGAGCGTGCGTTCGGGCCTGAAGTCGATGCGGCCGTCCAGCAGCGCGCGCGCCATGCCGCGCACCGTGTCGGCGCGCGCGCGGGTCAGGCCGATGCCGGCGAGGTCGGCCTCGGCCAGGGCGTCCGGCCGGGGGAACAGGTGCGTGAGCCCGGGCGCGGGTGGCGACTCAAGCGCAGTGCCGAAGCGGTGCGCGATGCGCGTGGCCAGCGTGCGCGCCGCGGCAACGCTGACCTGCTGGCCGAGGATCGCGCGCACCGCGATCTCGAAGCCGTCCCAGCCGCTGGGCAGCCGGAGCCCCGGGCGCTTGCGCAACAGCGGGCGCAGCCGCGGCGACGCGGACAGGGTGGCGGCGATCGTCGCGGGATCGGCGTCCAGGTCGAACATGCGGCGCACGCGCCCCACCACGTCGAGCAGGTGCGTTGGCGGCACGCCATGCAGTTCCAGGCGCAGCGCGTGTTCGCCGTCGGGCCAGGGGCCGACGCGCAACCAGGCGGCTGGGGTGCCGTTCGAAGGCGCTGCGATCAGGCGCGTGTAGCCGCCGCCATCGACGACCTCCACGCCCGGCAACGCGCGCCCCTGCAGGAACGCCAGCATCGAGGCCAGGTCATGCGGTGGCCGATACCCCAGGCGCAGCACCAGCGCGTCGTCGCCGTGCGCGCGCGGGCGGCGGCGCAGGTCGCGCGGCGCCATGCGGTACGCCTCGCGGAACGTCGTGTTGAAGCGGCGCAGGCTGCCGAAGCCCGCGGCCATCGCGACGTCCGTCACCGACAACGTGGTTTCGGTCAGCAACTGCTTGGCGAACAGCAGGCGCCGGGTGCCGTGCACGCCGATGGGTGCCGCGCCCACGCGGTCGACGAACAGGCGGCGCAACTGGCGCTCGCCGATGCCCACGCGGTTCGCGAGCGCTGCGAGCGGCGCGTCGGCCAGCGCGCCCTGGTCGATCAGCTTCAGCGCGCGGGCCACCGTCTCGTCGCTGCGGCGCCAGGCGCCTTCGCCGGGCGCGAGTTCAGGCCGGCAACGCAGGCAAGGGCGGTAGCCGGCCGCCTCGGCCGCCGCGGCGGATGCGTAATAGCGGACGTTGGACGGCCGCGGCGCGGGGGCAGGGCAGACGGGGCGGCAGTAGATGCCGGTGCTCGCCACGGCGGTGAAGAACAGGCCGTCGAAGCGGGGGTCCCGGCTCAGCCGCGCCTGCTCGCAGACCCGGGGGTCCGGGAGGGTGGCGGCGAGCGAGGCGGTGACCATGCCCGCAGGCTAGCACCGGGCAGCGGCCCGGACTCGCCGGATTCGGACATGTATCCGCGTCCGCGTAGCCCCGTCATTCCCGCGTAGCCCCGTTATTCCCGCGTAGCCCCGTCATTCCCGCGAAGGCGGGAATCCAGGCGCGTGGATCCCCGCCTTCGCGGGGATGACGGGACTTCGGGGGGGTAGCCCGGATGCAGGCGCGTGGATCCCCACCTTCGCGGGGATGACGGGACTTCAACGAAGCGCTTTGAGGGCATCCGCGTCACCATCGTTCGGCCCCGCCGCCAACCCCAGCAACCGCATCAACAACGGATACACATCCACGTTGTCGATCGGCGGCAGCACCACGCCTTCGCGGAACGACGGCCCGCCCGCGACGAACACCGCGCGCATCGACGGCAGCGCCGGATCGTAGCCATGCGAACCGCGCGCCTCGGCCGGGTCCCGGCGTGCAAGCCGCTCGCCCGGCAGGGCATCCCAGCCTTCATGCATCTGGCAAACGATGGCCGGCACGCGCGGGTGATCGCCGTACTCCCACCGCGCCGGCAACGCCGCCTTGCGCCAGCAGTCGTAACCGTCGTGCTCACCCAGCAGGCGCGCCTCCGCAGCTGCTTCCTGCCCCGGCCGCGGCGCGAAGCCGACCGACTGACCGTCACTCACCAACGGCGCGATCGCGGGATCGACCATGGACTCGGTGGCGATCGCCTGGCCCGGCGGCACCGCCGCAAAGCCGTGGTCAGACACCAGCACGATGTCGACCGCGTCCGCGACACCACGCTTGCGCAGGCCATCCAGCAGGACCCCGACCGCACCGTCGACCGCGCGCAACGCCGCGCGCGCCTGCGGCGACGCCGGCCCGTGGTCGTGCGACGCATGGTCCACCTCGGAGAAATACAGCGTCGCGAACCGCGGCCGCGTCGCCGCGGGTTCCGACAGCCAGTCCAGCACCGTCGCCACGCGCTCGGCATTGGTCACCTCGTCGTCGTACGCCTTCCAGCGCGTCGGCCGGACGCCATGGATCGCCGAATCGCTGCCGGGCCAGAAGTACGTCGCCGTCGGCAGGCCCGCTCGCTCGGCCGACACCCAGACCGGCGTGCCGCCGCTCCACCAGCGCGGGTCGCTGCCGGCCGACGCGCGGGTCGAGAAGCTGCCGAGGTCGGGATCCACCATCCTGTTGTGCACCACGCCATGCCGGTCCGGACGCAAGCCGGTCACCAGCGTGTAGTGGTTCGGGAACGTGAGCGCCGGGTAGGAGGGGACCATCCATTCGGCGCGCACGCCGGCGTCGGCCATCGCCATGATCCGCGGCGTGGTCTGCGCCCCGAGCATCTCCGCACCCAGCCCATCGACCGACACGAGCAGCACGCTCCTCGTGGCCGGGTCGCCGGGCCTGGTCGCGCATGCCGACAGATGCAGGAGGAAAACCGCGGCGAGCGCCGCACGAAAGACTGATCGCATCGCCCGATCATAACGGCGCCCCATGACCCCCTTCGGGCATGACTTCCGTCGCTGGCACCCACCCCGGGACCGGCGCACAGTCGCGCTTCGCATCCCGTCGGAATCGGCCATGGCACGCAATCGGCAGATCCTTATCGCAGCTGCGCTTGCGGGCGCAGCCATCGCTGGCAATGGGTTCGCCGCCATGGCGGCTCCTACAGGGGAGGGCGGGCCGGCCGGGGCGCTGCTGCCGGTCCTGACCGACGCCGAATGCGAGGTCTGGGCCCGCGAGCTCTCCTTTGCGCGTTCCGTGGCGGAGCACGATGCGGCCGCCTTCGCGGACCACCTCCATCCCGGCGCCGCGTTCGGCAGCAGCCGCGCCAGGCCCCAGCGCGGGAGCGCGACGATCGCCGAGCAGTGGTCCGACATCGTCCAGGGCAAGGGCGTCGCGCTGCACTGGTACCCGACGCGCACGACGATCGGCGGGGAGGGCGATGTCGCCTGGTCCAGCGGTCCGTCGATCTTCGAGCGCCTCGACCCGGCCGCGGAGCACCGCTACATGCTCGGCGGCTTCCACTCCGTCTGGCACCGGGGCGAGGACGGCACCTGGCGGGTGCTGTTCGACGACGGCATCCCGTCGCGCCCGGCGACCGAGGCCGAGGTCGCCGCCTTCCACGCCGCCCGCCGCGAGGCCTGCCCGCAGGGCTGAACGGGGACGCCGTGCCCCCGCGCTGAGAGCCGGCTAAACCGGGGATCGGCGCCTGCGACCACCCGTCCGCGCGCGGCGTAAGGTGGGGTGACCCCGGAGGTTCCCCATGAGCACCAAGCACTTCCTGCCCCTCGCACTCGCGGCCGCCCTGTCCACGACGGCGTTCGCCGCCACCGCGCGGCCGGTCGACCCGACCGTCGAACCCACGTCCGGCCAAGCCGAAGCCGCCGAAGACCTGGACGTCGACCGCCGCTGCCTCGAGGCCACCGGCTCGCGCGTCACCGCCGACCCGCAGCCGGCCACCGCCAGGGACACCACCGAGCGCGACGGCCACGACTGCGCGATCGGCAACGGCACGGTCCACACCCGCAAGGACATCGACCGCACCGGCGCCACCAACCTCGAGGACGCGCTGCGCGCGCTGGACCCCCGCCTGCTCTGAAGGTGGCCTGCGTCAGCCGCCGAGCAGGGAGGCCGTGGCGGCGATGAGCACCATCCAGGTCCAGATGGCGGCACCGCCGACGGCTGCGCCGATCGTGCGCCCCTTGTGCACCGCGCGGACGCGGAGCTGCGCGATGTCGGTGCGTTCGACACGGACATCGCTGCCGACCAGCGCGTCGTCGGTCACCTCGGTGACGACGAAGGACTCGGTGCGACCGTCGGTGGTCACGACCTCCACCCGGTCGCCCGGCTCGACCTGGCCCGCCAGCTTCCAGTCGTCATGCGCCACCGGTTGCATCGTCTTGCACCCGGCCAGCACCAGCAGCAGCACCACCATCACGATCGAGCGCATGACACCTCTCCCCAGGGCGAAGCGCGCAGCATAGGGCTGGCCGGGCGCCGCGGGAGGGCGGCCCGGGTCGGCCCGACGAGCGGTGAGATAATCCGCGTTCCCGCGCCGTGACCCGCCGGCGCCGCCACACCCTGGGGAGCCCCATGCCAGACCCGCGCCACGACCCGTCCCGCCGCATCCGCGCCCCGCGCGGCCCCGAGCTGACCTGCCGCTCCTGGCTGACCGAAGCGCCGTTCCGGATGCTGCAGAACAACCTCGACCCCGAGGTGGCCGAGCGCCCGGAGGACCTGGTGGTGTACGGCGGCATCGGCCGCGCCGCCCGCGACTGGGCCTGCTACGACGCGATCATCGAATCGCTCAAGACCCTCGGCGACGACGAGACCCTGCTGGTGCAGTCCGGCAAGCCGGTCGGCATCTTCCCCACCCACGCCGACGCCCCGCGCGTGCTGATCGCCAACTCCAACCTGGTGCCGCACTGGGCGACCTGGGAGCACTTCAACGAGCTCGATAAGAAGGGCCTGATGATGTACGGCCAGATGACGGCCGGCAGCTGGATCTACATCGGCTCGCAGGGCATCGTCCAGGGCACCTACGAGACCTTCGTC
>JAKFFJ010000011.1:0-14194 GCA_036675265.1 Luteimonas sp. | reverse complement strand
GCCAGGTTGGGCGGAAACTCGACCGCGGCGTCGAAACCGATGTCGCGCGGATCGGGACGCTCGAAACCCTGCACGTACGCAATCGTGATTTCGCCGATGCCGTTGTCGGCGCACCACCTGCGCCAACGCGCGGCCGTCGCTGCGGGATCGGGCATCAGCTCGGGCCGGTACACCAGCAGCAGCGGTTTTCCGTCGACCCGCAGGTACCGCGGGTCGCGCAGGTACCGCGCGACATGCGCGATGAAGGCCAGGTCGTCCTCGGCGTCGTACGATTGCCCGATGAGGATGTCGCCTGGCCGGCCATCCCAGCGCCGCGACCAGCTCTCGTTGGCCCAGCACACGCATGCCGGCAGGGTGATGGAACGGTCCTGCAGCCAGTTCTCGAGCGGCGCGTCGAGCAGCCTGCGCCCCTGGAACCAGTAGAAGTAGAAGCAGAACGCGCCGATGCCGTGCTCGCGCGCCAGGGCGGCCTGGGCGCGCATCGGTTCGGCATTACGCAAGTCGTAAAAGCCCAGGTCGCCCGGCAGTCGCGGTTGCGCGTGGCCTTCGAACTGCGGCAGCGCGCGGACGACGTTGCGCCATTCTGTGAAGCCGGGGCCCCACCAGGCGTCGTTCTCCGGGATGGGGTGGAACTGCGGCAGGTAGAAGGCGACCACGGTTGCGGGCAACGGCTCGGGCAGCGATCCGGCAGCCGGCGGCCGGAAGCCGATGGCGGGCAGGTCGGCGCGCGACAGGGCTCGATGCGGGAACACCGGGCCAGGCACCTGGCCACCCGGTTCCATCGGCACGATGCCAGGGAATCGATCGGTGAATCGTCGCCGGAGCCGGTCACGCGCTGCCTCGTCCAGTGGCAGCACGCGAAATCCGGCGCGCAATCCCCGGAACGCCAGGTCGCTCAGGCGGCGTCGGAAGTCGGCCACGTCAGAGGTTCTGGTAATTCGGCCCGGCCCCGCCCTCGGGCGTGACCCACGTGATGATCTCGTACGGATCCTTGATGTCGCAGGTCTTGCAGTGCACGCAGTTGGCGGCGTTGATCTGCAGGCGCCGGCCGTGCTTCGAGGCGGCGTCGTCCACGATCTCGTAGACGCCGGCCGGGCAGAAGCGGGTGCAGGGATTGCCGTACTCCGCCGCGCAACGGGTCACGCACACTTCGGGGTCGTGCACGATGAGGTGCACCGGCTGGTCCTCGTCGTGCTCGGTGGCTGCGAAATACACACCGGCCAGGCGGTCGCGGGGCGCCAGGTCGCGCTGGACGTAGTCGCGTTCCGGCGCTGCGTATTCGCCCACCTTCTCCAGCGAACACCAGTCCGGCGTGTTGCGCAGCGTCCACGGCGAACGGCCAGCCGTCACGGTTTCCCACGCGGCATTCAACATGCCGAGCCACAGCCCCTTCTTGAAGCCCGGCTTGATGTTGCGCACGCGGCGCAGCTCGTCCATCGCCGGCGAGGCCCGGAGCTTCGCGTCGAAGCCCTCCGGTGCGAGCCCGGCGGCCGCAAGGTGCTCGGCCGCCAGCATGCCGCTGCGGATCGCCTGGTGCGTGCCCTTGATCTTCGGCACGTTCAGCAGCCCGGCGGTGTCGCCGACCAGCAGCGCGCCCGGCATCTCCACGCGCGGCAACGACTGCCAGCCGCCGGTGACGATCGCCCGGGCGCCGGCCGACAGGATCGTCCCGCCGTCCAGCAAGGGCTTGACCAGCGGGTGGTGCTTCCATTGCTGGAAGGCTTCCCACGGCTTGTAGTGCGGGTCGCGGTAGTCCAGGCCGCTCACGTAGCCCAGCGCGATGCGCCCGCCGTCCAGGTGGTACAGGAAGCTGCCGCCGTAGGTGCTGGTGTCCGCCGGCCAGCCGAGCGTGTGCACGATCCTGCCGGGCGACACGCGATCCTCCGGGACCTGCCAGAGCTCCTTGATGCCGATGGAGTAGCCCTGCGGATCGCTGTCGGCATCCAGCCCGAAGCGCTCGACCAGGCGCTTGGTCAGGTGGCCCCGCGCCCCCTCGGCGAGCACGGTCACCTTCGCGCGGATGTCGATGCCCTGCGTGTACCCCGGCTTGTGGCTGCCATCCTTCGCGACCCCCATGTCGCCGATGCGCACGCCGGCCACGCGCCCCTCGGCGTCGTGCAGCGTCTCGGCTGCGGCGAAGCCGGGGTAGATCTCGACCCCCAGCGCCTCGGCCTGCGGCGCCAGCCACGCGCACATCGCGCCGAGGCTGACGATGAAGTTGCCGTGGTTGCGCATGCCGGGCGGCACCGGCAGGCGGCGCTGGCTGTCCTGGCCGAGCAGCCAGAACTCGTCGTCCTTGGCGGGGATGCAGATCGGCGGCGGCGCGTCCCGCCAGCCGGGCAGCAATGCGTCCAGCGGACCCGGCTCGATGACGGCGCCGGAGAGGATGTGCGCGCCGATCGTCGAGGATTTCTCGATGATGCAGACGCTGGTGTCGGGCGAGACCTGCTTGAGGCGGATCGCGAAGGACAGGCCCGCCGGGCCCGCCCCCACCACCACCACGTCGTATTCCATCGTGTCGCGGTCGGCCGTTTGTCCTGCTTCCGTCACTGGCCCGCCTCGTGCCGGTCGCCCTCGACGAGCGCCCATCCGACGATGCCTCCGGTCGCCTCCCCCAGTGCCTGCTCGAACGCCGCGGCGACGCTGGTGATGTCGGTGCCGCCGGCCGGGACCGACGCGCGGAACACGCGGTTGGCGACCACCTGGTCCTCGTCGTCGGCGAGCAGCTTCGCCCCGATCTCCACCACCGCGGCCGGACCGCCCGGCTCGGCATAGTCCGAATCGAAGCGGCGCACGTCCAGCAGCAGCTGGAAATCCGCGTCGATCCCTTCCCCGCGCCGCGCAACCCCGCCGATGCGGCCGGAATCCTCGAACGCATGCACCACGGCATCGTGGACGATGTCCGGCGCCGGCTGGGTCCACGCGGCGCCCTTGTAGACCTGCAGCGCCGCGGGAGCAGGGCGCACCGCGATCCGCGCCGAGTCGACCAGCGCGGCACCGACGGGCCGGGGCACCACCAGCTGCCAGTCCACGGTCGGCCAAGACGGGTCGGCCTGGAGGCGCGGGTCCGGCGCGAACAGCGAGATCGCGGTCTTCTCCGGCAGGACCGAGCAACCGGCGAGCACGGCGGCCAGGAGGGCGCAGCGCAGGAGGGTCGTCATTGGGGTTCGAACTCCTTTGGTTGCTCGCGCCCGAGCAGGAAGCCGGCCGGATTCCCTTCGAGCCGGTTGGTCACCCGGCGCAGGTCGCGGATCAGGGTGCGCAGTTCGACCAGCGTCGGGCCGACCTGCTGCAGGCCGCCCTGGGTGAACTCGGCGATCGGCGCGCGGTTCTCGGCGATCAGCGCGTTGGCGTTGGTGCTGGCCTGTTCGAGCTGCACGAGCGCGCTGTCGAGCTTGTCCACCAGCCGCGGCAGCTCGGAGACGAGTTCGCGGTCGATGCCTTCCACCGCGCCGCGCGTGGCGCGCAGGGTGGCTTCCAGTTCCTGGCTCGAGGCGCGCGCCGAGCGCACCAGTTCCGACAGGTCCTGGCGCTGCATGGCGAGCGCGCCGGTCACGGCTTCCAGGTTCTCGAGCGTGGCGGTGACGCTCTCGACGTTCTCCTCGCTCAGGATCTCGTCGACCCGGGCCACGATCCGGTCCGCCGTCTGCGCGATGTTCTGCAGCGCCGACGGCTCGGTGGGGATGATGGGCACCTCGCGGCCGCCGGTGGCGACCAAGGGCGCCGCGCCGGGCGAACCGCCGGTGAGCTGGATGAAGGTGGTGCCGGTCAGGCCGGTGATCGAGAGCTTGGCGCGGGTATCCACGCGGACGGGGGTGTCGGCTTCCACGCGGATGCGGGCGACGACCTTGCGCGGGTCGTTGCGCATCAGCGACAGGTCCTCGACGGTGCCCACCGCGATGCCGTTGTACTGCACGGTGCCGCCCTCGGACAGGCCGGTGACCGCCTCGTTGAAGATGATGTCGTACACGTCCCAGGCCTGCTGCGACGACCAGCGCGCCGCCCACAGGGCGAACAGCAGCAGGAACGCGACCACGCCCAGGGTGAAGGCGCCGATCAGGACGTAGTTGGCCTTGGTTTCCATGCGGTCTCGTCAGGCGGTCGTGGAGGAGGATACCCCCGCCTCGCGAGCGGCGCGTGCACGCGGGCCGTGGAAATACTCGCGGATCCAGGGGTGGTCGGAACGTTCCACCTCCTCGATCGGCGCATTGATGACGACCTTGCGGTCGGCCAGCACCGCCACCCGGTCGCAGATGGCGTAAAGCGTGTCCAGGTCGTGGGTGATCAGGAACACGGTCAGGCCCAGCGCCTGCTGCAGCGTGCGCACCAGGCGGTCGAACGCGGCCGCGCCGATCGGGTCCAGGCCCGCGGTGGGCTCGTCCAGGAACAGCAGCGGGGGGTCCAGCGCCAGGGCCCGGGCGAGGCCGGCGCGCTTGCGCATGCCGCCCGACAGCTGCGAGGGGAGCTTGTCCAGGGCTTCGGCGGGCAGGCCGGCCAGCTTCACCTTCAGCAGCGCCAGCTCGTAGCGCAGGGAGTCGGGCAGTTCGCGGTGGTGTTCCTTCAGCGGCACCTGGACGTTCTCGCCGACGGTGAGCGAGGAGAACAGCGCGCCGTCCTGGAACAGCACGCCGGTGCGCCGCTGGATGTAGGTGCGGTCCTCCGGGTCCTCGCTGCGCGCGTCGACGCCGAGGACCTCGATCTCGCCGGCATCGGGCGTGCGCAGGCCCAGGATCGAGCGCATCAGCACCGACTTGCCGCTGCCGGAGCTGCCGACGATGCCGAGCACCTCGCCGCGGCGGACGTCGAGGTCCAGGCCTTCGTGCACGACCTGGTCGCCGAAGCGGTTGTCGAGCCCGCGGACGCGGATCGTGGTGTCGGGGGGTGTGGGCATGCGGGGTCCGGGTGTCAGAGGTCCATGTACATGAACCACATGGCCGCCAGGGCGTCGAGGATGATGACCAGCGAGATGGACTGCACCACGGACGAGGTGGTGCGCTCGCCGACGGACTGCGCGGTGCCCTTCACCTGCAGGCCTTCCAGGCAACCGATCAGCGCGATCACCACCGCGAACACCGGGGCCTTGGACATGCCGACCCAGAAATGGCGCAGCTGCATCGTCTCCTGCATGCGGTTGAAATACTGCTCGGGCGGGATGTCCAGGCTCAGCGCGCCCACGGACAGGCCGCCCGCCATCCCCGCGACCATCGCCAGGAACGTCAGCAGCGGCAGCATCACCAGCAACGCCAGCAGCCGCGGCAGCACCAGCAGGTCGACCGGGTCCAGGCCCAGCGTGCGGATGGCGTCGACCTCCTCGCGGCTGACCATCGCGCCGATCTGCGCGGTGAACGCGCTCGCGGTGCGGCCTGCCAGCAGGATGGCGGTGAGCAGCACGCCGAACTCGCGCAGGAAGGCGATCGACACCAGCTCCACCACGAAGATCTCCGCGCCGAACTCGCGCAGCACGTTCGCCCCGAGGAACGCGATGACGGCGCCGACGAGGTACGACAGCAGCAGCACCAGCGGCACGGCGTCCAGGCCGACCTGCTCCATGTGGTGCACGGTGGACGTCAGCCGGAAGCGATGCGGCTCGCGCGCCAGCCGGAGCAGCGCGACCAGGTTCCGGCCCAGGAAACCGACCAGCGCCATCACCTCGTGCGCGTTGTCGTGCACGGCGAAACCCAGCCGCCCGATGGCCGCGGCAAACCCGTATTCCTTGCGCCGTTTCGGGCGATCGTCGTGCACGTCCTCGATGGTCTCGACCAGCGCCAGGTGGCTCTCGTCGAACTCGAACGCGGTGAAGTCCAGGTCGCCGCGGCGCGCGTGCCGCAGCAGCTGGAGCACGCCGGTGGAGTCGAGGCGGTCCACGCCGCGCGCGTCGAAGACCCGCGCGGACGGCGGGACATCCCGCAGGCGTTCCCCGATCTCGCGGGCATAGCGCAGGGTCCACCGGCCCGACAGCCGCAAGCGCGTCGGGTCGGCCTCGTCGAGGGTCCATTCCGGCGGCGCGTGGACGGTGGACGGCAGCATCCGCGCGAGGATACATGCCGGCGGTGGCATGCGATCCTTCACGGATGGACAGCTCCTATGCCGCCCGCGTCGCCTTCGTCGTCGGACTGGCCGAGCACCTGCACGCGTACGGGACCACGACGCAGCGGCTCGAACTGGCGATCGTCGCGGTGTCGCAACGCCTCGGGCTGGAATGCGAACCGTGGACCAACCCGACGGGGATGATCCTGTCCTTCAGCGACCCGTCGCTGCCGCTCGGCACCAGCGACACCACCCGGGTGCTGCGGCTGGCGCCGGGCGACACCGACCTGGGGCGGCTCGTGGAGGCCGACCGCATCGCCGAGTCCGTGCTGGCCGGAACGACCGGGCTGTCGGAAGGGCAGGCGGCGCTGGATCGCCTCGGGCGTGCGCCGGGCCAGCGCCAGCGCGTACTGGAGACGGTCGGGTTCGGCGTGGTCGCCGCCGCGGTGGCCGCGTTGCTGCGGCTCCCGTGGCTGGACATCGCGACCGCGGGCGGCACCGGGCTGCTGCTCGGCGCGCTGGTGCAGCTGGCGCGGCCGCGGCCCCGGCTGCGCGAGGCGGAAGAGGCCGTGGCGGGACTGCTGGCGGGCTTCGTGGTGGTGCTGGTCGCCGCCTACGTGGGACCGCTCAACCAGAACACGGTGATCATCGCGGCGCTGATCGCGCTGCTGCCCGGCCTGACCCTGACCAATGCCATGAGCGAACTGGCGAGCGGCCACCTGGTCGCGGGGACCGCGCGGTTCTCGGGGGCGGTCATGTCGGTGCTCAAGCTGACCGTCGGGACCGTGCTGGCGGTGTCGCTGGCCGGGATGGCGGGCATCGAGCCGGTCGTGCGGGCGTTGCGCCCGCAGCCGGAATGGGTGGAGTGGGGCGGGCTGCTGGCCGCCGCCCTGTCGTTCGCGGTGCTGTTCCGTGCGGCGCCGCGCGATTACCCGGCGGTGATGCTCAGTGCCGCGGCCGGCTACCTGGTGTCGCGTTACGCGGGCCTGGCCTGGGGCAGCCCTGCCGGCATTTTCCTGGCCGCCTTCCTGCTGACCGCGGCGGGCAATGCGTATGCGCGCTGGTGGAACCGCCCGGGCGCGCTGGTGCGCGTCCCGGGGATCATCATGCTGGTGCCGGGCAGCGCCAGCCTGCGGAGCCTGCTCACCCTGGTCCAGCAGCAGGACGTGGCCAGTGGCCAGGTCGCGATCCTGGGGGTGCTGAATATCCTGGCGGCGCTGGTCGCCGGGCTGCTGTTCGGCAACCTGCTGGTATCGGCGCGCAGAAACCTCTGACCGCGGCCTACTTGATCAGGAAATCCTCGACCTTCCTGCCCTTGGCGGTTTCCGCGGCCATCCAGCGGGGCTGCTTGCCGCGACCGGTCCAGGTTTCCGATGGCTTGGCCGGGTTGCGGTACTTCGGGGCGACCTTGCCCAGCTTGCGGCCCTTGGTCGCCGACGCCTTGCGCGGCGCGCGGCCGGCGCGGCCCGTCGCACCGGTCGCACCCGCACCACCGAACAGCTCCGCGACGGTATAGCCCTCGGCCTTGGCCAGCGAACTGATCTTCCGGCGGACGACCGCGGCCGGCTTGCGCTTCTTCAGCGCGACCTTGCGCTTCCTGGCCTTGGTGATCAGCGTATCGAGTTCCTTGCTGGACAGGTTATCCAGGTCGATCGTCATGTTGCCTCCGCGGGCGTGGGGATAAAGGCGGGCAGCATAATCTGAAACCAGGGCCGTGCAAAATGCGGGAATATCCCGCGCAAGGGGCGGGGAAACTCGCGGCGATATTCGGGCCGCGGTTTCGGGGCGTCAGCGCGCGACGCCCAGCCTTTCCCTCAGCGCGGCGCGGTCAAGCTGTTCCGCTTCCGCCGCGGTGCGCGCCCGGTACTCGTAGGTACCTGCTTCCAGCCCGCGCGCGGAAACCACCACCCGGTGGGGGATGCCGATCAGTTCGATGTCCGCGAACATCGCGCCCGGTCGCAGCCCTCGGTCGTCCAGCACGACGTCCACGCCCGCGTCGGCGAGCTCGCGATGGAGCGCGTCGGCAGCGGCAGCGACCGCCTCGTCCTGCTTCGGGTTGATCACGCAGATCGCGACCGTCCACGGCGCCATCGCCGCGGGCCACAGGATGCCCGCGTCGTCGTGGTTCTGCTCGATCGCGGCGGCCACGATGCGCGAGACGCCGATGCCGTAGCAGCCCATCGCGGGCACCGCGGCCTTGCCGCCGGCGTCGAGCACCGTGCATCCCATCGCCTCGGCGTACTTGCGGCCGAGCTGGAACACGTGGCCGACCTCGATGCCGCGCGCGATGCCCAGGGTCCCCTTCCCGCAGGGCGACGGGTCACCCGCGACGACGTTCCTGATGTCGGCGACCAGGTCCGGCTCGGGCAGGTCGCGGCCCCAGGCGACGCCGGCGAGGTGGAACCCGGGTTCGTTCGCGCCGACCACGAAGTCGGCCATCGCCGCGACGCAGCGATCGGCGACGACGCGGATCGGCTTCGCGGGACCGACCGGCCCCAGGAACCCCGGCGTGCTTCCGAGGTGGTCGCGGATCTCGGCCTCGGTCGCCAGGCGGTAATCGGCCAGGCCCGGGAGCTTGGCGAGCTTGATGCCGTTGACGACGTGGTCGCCGCGCACGAGCGCGAGCACGAAGGCCGTTCCCGTTCCGGCCTCGTCGCCCATGAGGGCGATCGACTTCACCGTGCGCGCCAGTGGGATGCCGAGCAACGCGGCAACGTCCTCGCAGGTCTTCTGCGTGGGCGTCCCGACCTTGCGCATGGCTTCGGCGGGTGCCGGACGCTCGCCCGGCGACACCGCTTCCGCCAGTTCGATGTTGGCTGCGTAGTCCGACGCGTCGGAGAAGGCGATCGCGTCCTCGCCCGAGTCCGCCAGCACGTGGAACTCGTGCGAGGCGCTGCCGCCGATCGCCCCGGTGTCGGCGAACACCGCGCGATGGCGCAGGCCCAGCCGGGTGAAGATCCGTCCGTAGGCGTCGTACATGTTGCGGTACTCGCGGTCCAGGCCCTCGTCGTCGAGGTGGAACGAGTACGCGTCCTTCATCAGGAACTCGCGCGCGCGCATCACGCCGAAGCGCGGCCGGATCTCGTCGCGGAACTTGGTCTGGATCTGGAAGAAGGTCACCGGCAACTGCTTGTACGACTGCAGCTCGTTGCGCGCGAAATCGGTGATCACTTCCTCGTGGGTCGGCCCGAAGCAGTACCAGGCCTCCTTGCGGTCCTGCATCTTCAGCAGCTGGCCGCCGAACTTCTCCCAGCGCCCGGTCTCCTCCCACAGCTCCCTGGGCTGCACCGCGGGCATCAGCAGCTCGATGGCGCCGGCGGCCTGCATCTCCTCGCGGACCACCGCCTCGACCTTGCGCAGCACGCGCAGGCCCAGTGGCGACCAGGTATAGAGGCCGGCGGCGAGCTTGCGGATCATGCCCGCCTTGAGCATCAGCTTGTGGCTGGCGACCTCGGCTTCGGCGGGTGTTTCCTTGCTGGTGGAAAGATGGAACTGCGACAGGCGCATCGGGGGCGACCCTTCCTGGGCGATATTCGCGAGCGGAAAGGCGCCATTCTAGTCCGCGTACCGCGGCCGCCGTGCCTCAGGCCGCGGGCGCGGTGCAGTTCGTCGCCAGCATCCCCTCGGCCAGGCGGGCCTGCGCCTCGCGGTCGGCCTGCGACAGGATCCTGTCGGCCTTGCCGTCGCCGTCGGTGTCCTGCTGGACCTGGCTGTCGCCGCGCAACAGCGCCAGGTGCTTGCGCACGTCCGCGCACTGGGGGTCCTCGCCGGCGACGGGCGTCGCGGCTGCGTCCGCGGCCGCGTCGGTGGTGCCGTCCGGTGCGCGCACGACCCGGTCGCCCGCGGGGATGGGACTGGCTTCGTACTCGCCCGCCGCGGGCGGCGCGTCGCCGTAATGGGTCACGCCGTTCGCATCGGTCCACTTGTAGACCTTGTCGCTGGCCTGCGCCGCCGCGACGGCAGGAAGCAGCGCAAGGCAGGCGGCCAGGGCCAGGAGCGGTCGGGACAGGGGCATGGCGGTCCTCCTTCGATGCCAGGTGCGTCGGATTGCAGCATCGCACCTGTCCGGGCACAACCACGGGCACGCCGGGGTGTGACGGACGCCCCGTGCCTTCACGGCGTCGTTTGGCCTGCGTTGGGGCAACCGCCGGGCAGTGCGGCGTAATACGTGGCCAGGTCCCGGATGTCGCCGTCCTCGAGCCGGTCCGCCGCGGCGCGCATCAGCCCCGCGTAGGCGGTGCCGCCGCGCCGGTCGCTCCGGAACAGCGCGAGCTGCAACGCAAGGTAGTCCGCGTGCTGTCCCGCCAGGTCCGGATACAGGGAGTTGCGGGCGCCGGGACCCGGACCGTGGCAGGCCGCGCAGGCCGGGATCTTGCGCGCCGGGTCGCCCTCGGCCGCGAGCCGTGCGCCGCGTGCGAACGCGTCCGGGGCGTTGCAGCGCGCCGCGGGGGCTTCGCCTTCGATCGACGAGAAGTGCCGGGCCAACTCGCGCATCTGCGCGCTGTCCAGCCCGGCGGCGACCGGTTGCATGATCCCGCTGTGCCGGTCGCCGCGGGCGAAGGCCGCCAGGCTGGCCAGCAGGTAGGCCTCGTCGAGCCCGGCCAGCCGCGGGATCGCGCCGTTGCCGCGGCCCATGCCGTCGGCGCCGTGGCAACGTTGGCAATCGGCAAGCGCGGCCTGCATCGGCCGGCCGAGCAGGGCCGCATGGCGTTCGTCGGCATCGCCGTACGCCAGCGCCCGGAATTCCTCGACGTCCAGTTGCGGCAACGCACGCAGGAAAGCCACCATGGCCCACACCTCGTCCTCGCGCTGCAGCGCAGGCCAGGCCGGCATGGCGGTGTACTTGATGCCGTGGCGGACGATCCAGAACAACTCCGCGTCGCGCAGGGTGCCAAACCCCTCGGGCAGGTAAGGTGGCTCGGGCGTCATGCCGCGAACCAAAAGGGCGCGCGGTTCGCCCGGCGCCCCATGGCAGGGCAGGCAACTGCTGGCGTAGTGCCCGGCGCCCTTGAGCACGAGACCAGGATCGTCCAGCGGCGGGACCTCCATGCCGAGCGTCCGGGTTCGCACGGAACTGCGCATCGTGAACTGCAGGAATGCACGGGTGACCGCCCAGTGGCCTTCGCTCGCCGCGATGGGCATCAGCCCGGCCGCGACGAACGCCAGCCCACCGATGCCGAGCAACGCCACCACGACCAGCGCGCGGCACACCGCCTGCCGCCAGCCGTCCCCGGCCACGCAGCGCCAGGCCCGGCGGGCCTGGCGCGATATCCACGCGTGCAGTCCCTGCTCAGCCATCGGCCACCGTCCCCGAACGTTCGCGCAGCAGGCCTGCCAGCAGCCACAACGCACCGGCCAGGTACGCGCTGCCGCCGAACACCAGCATCAGGACGCCGCCAAGATGCTGGTCCTGCAGCGGCGTGAGCGACACGGGCAGCGACGCGGTGCCTGCGCCGGGGCCGTGCCCGTAGAGCGGACGCGTTGCGAGCGCCAGCAGCACGCCCAGCAGGGTCATGTGCATCGAGGTCAGCAACAGCCCGCCGATGCCGGCCGCGGCGCCCTCCCGCCTGCGCGCCGCGCGACCGCCGAACGCCGCGATCCACAGCGCGAGCCCGACCGCGAGGAAGGTGCCTTGCTCCAGGACCAGCATCGCCGAAGACACGCGTGCGGCATGGTGCAAGGCGGGCGCGTGCCACGCCCAGACCACGACGAACTCCACGACCGATGCGACGACCGGTGCGGCACCGGCCCCGAGCACGACGGGCCAGCGGCACGAGGGATCCCAGCGGGTCCCCGCGATGCCCAGCGCGAGCAACGGCGCGGCCAGCGCGACCACCGCCATGTGCATCAGCATGTGCGCGGCAAACGAGTGCCGCGACCACGCCGGCAGCGGGCCGAGCCACGCGGCGGCGAGCACGAGGAGCCCGCCCGCCACCAGCGCCTGCCTGCGCGTCGAGGCATCCATCAGCGGCACGTCCCGATCAGGACCGCACCGAGTGCGACGTACACCACGGCGACGAACGACAGCCCGCAGAGCAGCGCAGTGGCCTGGCCCAGGAAACGGTGGCGGTCGCCGAGGGTGGCTTCGTCGTGTGGCGGCGGCTGGCGCCCGGCGCGGTGCCTGCGCCAGCCACGCCAGCCCAGCCAGGCGATCGCGACCAGCGCGACCGCGGTATAGGCAAGCAGTGCGGTGCGCGCTGCGCCGAGCGGAGCGGCGGGAGCGGCGCGTGCGCACCAGATCGCGGCCGTCACGTAGGACGCCAGGAAATGCGCGGCCCAGACGAGCGGGCCGGCGGTGAGCGTCCACAGCCCGCCGTGCCTGGGTGCCCCGCGGATTTGCCTGCCGCCAGTCGCCATCCCTCGTCCTCAGTGCGCCAGCAACGGGAAGCCGGCGACCACCGCGACGGTGACCGCCACCGTGACCGCGACGAAATGCCAGTACAGCGCGACGTTGCGGATGTCGATGTCGTGCGCGGCCGTCATCCTGCCGGCAATGCGCCGCGCGATGCAGTACGCCTGCATCAGCGCACCGACCGCCACGTGCGCGACGGTCCACGCCAGCAACAGCCAGACCGTCGCGTCGTAGGCGTGGCGCGTCGGGTCCATGCCTGCCAGCCACGGACCCGCCAGCAGCGCGCCGCACGCCGCCAGCGCGAGCAGGACGGCGGCGGCACAGGCCGCATGGAACGCAAGGCCGGCATCGCGCCGGTTCCAGCGGCGCGCCAACAGGGTCGCGCCCCACGACGCCAGCGCGAGCACCAGCCCCAGCACCGGCCAGGCCAGGCCCGGACCACCGCCGGGTTGCGGCGGAAACTGGTCATGCACCGTCCAGAAGAAGAAGTAGCCGAACACCAGGCTGGCGAAGGCGGCCATGTCGCCGATCATCGTGATGAACATCGCCCACCAGCCGACGGACGCCTGGCCGGAGGCATACAGCGGCAACTCGAGGCCGAGGCCGACATCCTTCGCGGCGCGTTCCGGCTGCAGCGCCGTGCCGGTCCACAACCAGGCGAGGATCGCGGCGATGGCGAGGACGCCGCTGATCCCCGCCGCGACGTACAGCTCGAACACCGGGAAGATGAAGGCGCCGCCGGTGAACGCGGCCGCCCACAGCGTGAGGAACGTGGGGCCGGGCACCCGCAGGCATTGTTCCGGCACCGCATCCAGCGGCGAGGTGACCAGGGTCTCGCGCAGGCCCTCCGGCGCGTCCGCCAGGTAGAAGCGGCCCGCTTCGACGTCGTCGGCGAGGTTCGGCTGGTCCCACACCGGGTAGCGGCTCTCGATGACCGGGATCGAGCGCACGCCCCAGGGCTGGTTGGGAATGCCGCCGAGCCATTCGAGCGTGCCCGCGTTCCACGGGTTGTCCGGCACCGGCGCTCGGCGTCGCACCGCGCGCACGATATCGACCAGCACCACCGCGAAGCCCGCCGCGAGCACGAACGCGCCGATGGTCGACACCAGGTTCAGCAGGTCCAGGCCCTGGTCGGCGCGGTAGGTGGCGACGCGTCTCGGCATGCCGGCCAGGCCCGAGACGTGCATCGGCAGGAACGCGACGTGGAACCCGGTGAACATCAGCCAGAACGCGAGCCTGCCAAGGCGCGGCGACAACTGCCGGGCAGCCATCAGCGGGAAGAAGTAGTACACCGCCGCGACCACCGGGAAGACCATGCCGCCGATCAGGACGTAATGCAGGTGCGCCACCACGAAATAGGTGTCGTGCGCCTGGAAGTCGAACGGCGCCAGCGCGACCATCACGCCCGTCAATCCGCCCAGCACGAAGATCACCAGCGCGCCGAGCACGAACAGCATCGGCACGCTGCGCACGACGCGGCCGGCGATCACGGTGGCGAGCAGCGCGAAGACCTGCACGCCGGTCGGCAGGGCGACCGCCTGGGAGGCCGCGGAAAAGAAGGCCAGCGAGATGTTCGGCAGGCCGGTGGTGAACATGTGGTGCACCCAGAGCCCGAAACTGAGGAAGCCGGTGCCCACCGCGGCCAGCACGATCCAGCCGTAGCCGACGATGGGATGGCGGGCGAAGGTCGGCACGATCATCGCCACCAGCGCGATCGCCGGCAGGAAGATGATGTAGACCTCCGGGTGGCCGAAGATCCAGAACAGGTGCTGCCACAGCAGCGGGTCGCCGCCCCGCGCCGGGTCGAAGAACGGC
>JAKFFJ010000007.1:0-2347 GCA_036675265.1 Luteimonas sp. | reverse complement strand
GGTGTGGATGCTTTCGGCGACGATGGGGCCGACGTCGGGCACCTCCAGCAGGCGATCGGCGCTCGCATCCATGATGGCGTCGAGCTGGCCGAAGTGCCTGGCCAGGTCGCGCGCGGTCGCCTCACCGACGTGGCGGATGCCCAGCGCGTACAGGAAACGCGGCAAGGTGGTGTGCTTCGATTGCTCCAGCCCCGCCAGCAGGTTCTGCGCCGACTTCTCGCCCATGCGCTCCAGCGACACCAGGTTGCCCAGTCCCAGGCGGTACAGGTCGGGCAAGGTCTTGACGATGCCGGCGTCCACCAGCTGGTCGACCAGCTTCTCGCCCAGGCCCTCGACATCCATGGCGCGGCGCTGTGCGAAATGCAGCAGGGCCTGCTTGCGTTGCGCGCCACAGATCAGCCCGCCGGTGCAGCGGTGGTCGGCTTCGCCCTCCTCGCGCATGGCCTCGCTGCCACAGACCGGGCAATGCCGGGGCATGGTGAAGATCGCGCCCCGCTCGCGCCCCCCGGCCGCGGCGTGCACCACGCTCACGACCTCCGGGATCACGTCGCCGGCGCGCCGCACGATCACCGTGTCGCCCACCCGCACGTCCTTGCGCCGCACCTCGTCCTCGTTGTGCAGGGTGGCGTTGGTGACGGTCACGCCGCCCACGAACACCGGTGCGAGGCGGGCGACCGGCGTCAACTTGCCGGTGCGGCCGACGTAGATGCCGATCGATTCGACCGTGGTGAGCTGCTCCTGGGCCGGGAACTTGTGGGCCACCGCCCAGCGCGGCTCTCGCGTGACGAATCCCAGGCGCTTCTGCAGGGCGAAGCTGTTGACCTTGTAGACCACGCCGTCGATGTCGTAGGGCAGCTGGTCGCGCCGCGCGCCTATGTCCTGGTGGAATGCGACCAGTTCCTCGGCGCCGCTCGCGATGCGCGTCTCGCGCGAGACCGGCAGGCCCCAGCCGCGAAGGGCCTCAAGCAGCTCGTACTGGGTGCCGAATTCCGGGCCGCCGGCGATCTCGCCCCAGCCATACGCAAAGAAGCTGAGGGGGCGTTGGCGAGCGATGCCCGGATCGAGTTGGCGCACGGCACCGGCTGCTGCGTTGCGCGGATTCACGAAGGTCTTTTCGTTCTTCGCGCCCTGGGCGATCTTCTCGCGCTGCAATTCGTTCAGGCGTTCGAAGTCGTCGCGGCCCATGTAGACCTCGCCGCGGACCTCGAGCACCGCCGGCAGGCTCTTGCCATGCAGCCGCAGAGGGATCTGCCCGATCGTGCAGATGTTCTGGGTCACGTCCTCGCCGACCTCGCCGTCGCCGCGCGTGGCGGCCTGCACCAGCACGCCATGCTCGTACCGCAGGCTGATCGCAAGGCCGTCGAACTTGAGTTCGGCGACGTACTCCACCGGCGGGTCGCCCTCGCCCAAGCCCAGCTCGCGGCGAACGCGGCCGTCGAAGGCGCGGGCGCCGCTGGCTTCGATGTCGGTCTCGGTGCGGATCGACAGCATGGGCACCCGGTGGCGCACCTTGGCGAAGCCTTCCAGCACCGCGCCCCCTACCCGCCGCGTCGGCGAGTCCGGCGTGGCCAGCTCGGGATGCTGCGCCTCCAGCTCCTGCAGTTCGCGGAAGAGGCGGTCGTACTCGGTGTCCGGGATCTCCGGCTCGTCGAGCACGTAGTAGCGGTGCGCGTGGTGGTGCAGCAGCTCGCACAGCGCGGCCATGCGCTCCTGCACCTTGGGCGATGCGGTCATGCGCGCGACCTTAGCAAAACGCCGCGTCAGCCGAACAGCCGCCGCGCCTGCGGCGAGCCGGCCGCCAGGTCGCGCGACTCCAGCGTGTCGTAGAGCATCTCCAGGTCGGCGCCGACCACGTCCAGCGCCTCCGGCCGGATCTCGCGGCCGTTGTCGTCGGTGATCGTGCCGTCCAGGCTGGTGGAAAGACCCAGCGCGGCGTCCCGCATGCGCACGAAGGGCTGCTCGCTGCGCGGCACTTGGGGCACGTCCAGGCTGAGCGTGGCTTCGCGGATGGCGGTCTGCTCCGGGTCTTCCGCCATCGCTGCCTGGCTGTCGAAGGCCAGCACCAGCAGCGGCGGATGGCCGGGCTGCGTAGCCGGCAGCACCATGCGGCCGGGAATCGCCCCCGTGACGAAGCCGAACCGGGCAGCGTGCTGGTGCAGGAAGCCCGGGCTCCAGGCCGCCTGGCGGGCCCTCAACGTGAAGCCCAGTTGCGCGTCATGTCCGCCTGCGAACTGGTCCAGCTCGCGGGCCCGGGCCACCTCGTGCAGCATCTCGGGGAACTCGGGCGCGCCGTTGACGGCGTCGGCGAAGGCCTGGGCCTTCACCACGAACTCGGAGAACTCGATCT
>JAKFFJ010000019.1:0-61586 GCA_036675265.1 Luteimonas sp. | reverse complement strand
CGCACGACCTCGCGGTACTCGTCCCAGTCGAAGCTCGCCTGGTCGGTGAACGCGTTGCGCACGAACTTGGTCAGGTTCACCGAGCCGAGCAGGCAGGCGCCATACGGCGGCAGCGGCTGCTCGCCGCAGGGGTTGGTCGCGCGGATGTTCTCGCACCACCAGTTGTTGTTCATCTCGTTGACGCGGTCGATGAGGATGAAGCCGGGCTCGGCGTAGTCGTACGTCGAGACCATGATCATGTCCCACAGGTGCCGCGCCTTGAGGTGCCCGTACACCTTGCAGGCCACCAGGCCGTCGTCGCGCACGATGTAGGTCTTGTGCGTGGGCCACTCGCGCCAGACCACGTTCGCCTTGTCCGCGAAGTCCGTGCCGTCGCGCTCCTTCTCGTTGATCGGGAACACCAGCGGCCAGTCGGCGTCGTCGGCGACCGCCTGCATGAACCCGTCGGTGACCAGCAGCGAGAGGTTGAACTGGCGCAGGCGCCCGTCCTCGCGCTTGGCGCGGATGAAGTCGCGCACGTCCGGGTGCGACACGTCGAAGGTGCCCATCTGCGCGCCGCGGCGGCCGCCGGCGCTGGACACGGTGAAGCACATCTTGTCGTAGATATCCATGAAGGACATCGGCCCGGAGGTGTACGCGCCGGCGCCGGCCACGAACGCGCCGCGCGGGCGCAGCGTCGAGAATTCGTAGCCGATGCCGCAGCCGGCCTTCAGCGTGAGCCCGGCCTCGTGGACCTTGTCCAGGATCCCGTCCATCGAGTCGATGATGGTCCCGGACACCGTGCAGTTGATGGTCGAGGTCGCGGGCTTGTGCTCCAGCGCGCCGGCGTTGGAGGTGATGCGGCCGGCCGGGATCGCGCCGCGGCGCAGCGCCCAGAGGAACCGGTCGTACCACTGCTCGCGCTGCGCGGGCGTGGGCTCGGCGTCGGCGAGTGCGCGGGCGACGCGCTGGTAGGTGCCATCGATGTCGGCGTCCACCGGCTGTCCCGACTTGGTCTTGAGCCGGTACTTCTTGTCCCAGATGTCCGCCGAGGCCGGCTGCATCGGGATCTTCGAATCGTCGTGGCGGCCGTCGCCCGGGTTGTCCGTCTTCACTGCGCGCAGGGTGTTCTTGCCCGTGCTCATCCTGTCACCACTCCTCGTCCTGTGCGCAGGTTGGTTCCTGCGTCCCCCAAACCAGCACGATCCACCAGTGCTTGGGCCTTTCCGGCGTTGCCGACCACAAGATGTAGTGGCAACGCAGGGGGCCAAGCTACGCCCGGCCCGTGCGCGAGTCAACAGGAATCCGCCCCCGGCGATCCGTGTCCCGACGGCAGCGCGACTTGCGTTGGTGCTTGCTTTTCGCCGCGCATCCAGGGGCGGTTTAAGGGGATGTTTAAGTGCCGGGGACGACACTTCACGTCGTTGACACTCGTGAACAGGGGACACTTCCTTCAATGCGCCGAGCCGCCTTGCGCCGACCGACCATGCGCCGCATCCCGACCGTCCTCGCCCTGCTCGCCGCCGCCGCGTTCGGGGGTTTCGCCGCGACCGCGCTGCGCGATGCGGTCGACCAGCCCGCCCACGCCACCCCGGCGCTGCCCGTCGCAGGTGCGTTGCCGGCCGAAGTGGGCGGACGCGCGCTGCCTTCGCTGGCGCCGATGCTTGAAGACGTGACGCCGGCCGTGGTGAGCGTGCACAGCACGCAGCGGGTGCGCATCAGCAACCCGTTCTTCGACGACCCGATCTTCCGCCGCATGTTCCCGGGCCTGCCGCAGGAGCGCATCCGCCAGTCGCTGGGCTCGGGGGTCATCGTCGATGCCGACAACGGCTACGTCCTCACCAACCACCACGTGATCGAAGGCGCGGACGCAGTGCAGGTCACCCTGTCCGACGGACGCACGGTCGAGGCGGAATTCATCGGCTCCGACCCGGACACGGACGTGGCGCTCATGCGCATCCCCGCGGAGGGCCTGAGCGAGGTGACGCTCGCCGATTCGAGCGCGTTGCAGGTCGGCGACTTCGTCGTCGCGGTCGGCAACCCGTTCGGCATCGGCCAGACGGTCACCTCCGGCATCGTGTCCGCGGTCGGCCGCACCGGCCTGGCCGGCCTGGGCTTCCAGGACTTCATCCAGACGGACGCGTCGATCAACCCCGGCAATTCCGGCGGCGCGCTGGTCAACCTGCAGGGCGAGCTGGTCGGCATCAACACCGCGAGCTTCAACCCGCGCGGCTCGATGGCCGGCAACATCGGGCTCGGGTTCGCCATCCCCAGCAACCTGGCGCGCGGGATCATGGAGCAGTTGATCGCCAACGACGGCGTGGTCCGTCGCGGCGTCCTGGGGGTGGAGACGCAGGCCATCGACGCGCGCGTCGCCGAGGCGCTCGCCCTCGACGCCACGCGCGGTGCACTGGTGACCCGGGTCTATCCGGACTCGGCCGCCGCCGACGCCGGCGTGCGGCCGGGCGATGTCGTCGTCGGGGCCAACGGCGAGCGCATCGACGGCCCGGCCGCCCTGCACAACTTCGAGGGCCTGCAGCCGGTCGGCGCGGCCGTGGTGCTGGACGTGCGCCGCGACAACGAGACGTTGCGCCTGGAGACACGCCTGCGCGAGCAGCCCCGCACCCAGGCCGGCGGCGTGCTGGACCCGCGGTTGTCGGGTGCGGTCTTCGCGGAACTCCCCGAGCGCCTGCGCCAGGCCGGCATCGCCGGCGTCCTGGTCGAGGCGCTCGAGCCCGGCAGCCGGGCGGCGCGCAACGGCCTGCGCGAGGGCGACCTGGTGGTCGCCACCAGCGGCGGCCGGTTCGAGGACCTGGCGGGTTTCCGCGCCCTGGTCGTCGCGGCCGACCCGCGCGCCGGCAGCCTGGTCCTCCAGGTGGTCCGCGGCGACACGGCGGGCACACTGGCAATGCAATGATCCCCGCTCCACCCACCCCCACGCGAGAACGGAGGAACACCCGATGAGCCCCACCAACCCCACCGCCAGCGATTCGGTCAAGCGCAACCTCGGCGAAGCCGGCACCCACCTCGGCCAGGCCGCGCGCGACGCGGGCGAGGCCATCAAGGGCGCGACCGGCGCGGCCGGCGAAGCACTCCGCGGCGCCGGCGGCAATGCCGGCGACCACCTCCGCCTGGGCCGCGCCAACGTCAAGGCCGACCTGGCCGACAGTGCGCTGGCCGGCCTGGCCGCCGCGGAAGGCCTGCCCGAAGCCACCCGCGAACAGGTCGACGCCCTGATGGAGAAGGGCCAGGACCTGGTCGAGAGCGCCGCCGACCTGATCCGCGAGCGTCCGCTCGCCTCGTTCGGCGTTGCCTTCGCCGCCGGCTGGATCATCGCCAAGCTCGCGCGCGGCAGCGACCGCTGAGCGTGCAGGACATGCCGCCAGGGGACGGCGACGAGGCACCGCGGGACCAGGGTCCCAGCCCGGAGGACATCCCGCAGCCGCGGCCCGACCTGCAGGAGTCGTTGCGCCAGGTCGGCGCGGCCGGGCGCGCCAGCGTGCGCGCCGCGGCCGACACCGGCAAGGCGCTGCGCAGCCTGGTGGCCGCCGACTTCTCGCTGGCGCGCAGCGCGTTCGGCCGCACCCTCGCCTTCACCGGCGTGGCGATCGTGTTCGGGGCATCGGCCTGGCTGCTGCTGATGACGGCCCTGATCGTGACCCTCAATCGGCAACTGGGCTGGCCCTGGTGGGGTGCACTGCTGTCCTGTGCCGTGCTCAGCATCGCCGCGGCCGCGGGCGCCGTGTACCAGGGCATGCGCTACTTCGAATACACCCGCATGCAGGCCACGCGTCGCCAGCTGGCGCGCCTGGGCATCGGCGAGCTCGCCGACCTCGCGCCACGCGCCGGCTCGGCGGTCTCCAGCCGCGAGGCGGCCGAACAGCTCGAGCGCGTTGCGTCGAAGACGCCGCTGAAGGATGGCCGCGGCATCGAGGTCACGCCGCCATGAGCTTCGACAAGCTGTTGCAAAAGGTCGAACAGGCCGAGAACGTGGTGGAGGCCCAGGAGCGCCGCACCGCCGCGGACTGGCGGCAGCTCAAGCGCTCCTGGAAGGCGTCGTGGACGCCGGGGCGGATCATGCTCGCCGGCCTGGCCAGCGGTTTCCTGGTCGGGCGGCTCGAACCCGGCAAGGTCGCGGCGAGCGGGGGCGGCGTGTTGCGCATGCTCGCGTCGCTGTCGGCGCTGCTCGCCAGCGGACAGGCGCAGGCGGCCGCGGGCGAGGCGGAGGCAGCTGCCGAGACCGCCGAAGACACCGCGGAAACCGCCGCCGAGGCCGTCGGCGTGCGCCAGCCCACCGCGACCGCGGAAGCCTACGAGCCATGAGCGCCGCGACGGGCGTCGACCTGCCGGACACTGCGGATGCAGCGCCCGGTCCGCCGCCGCCCCCGCGTCCCCGCGCGCCGGTGGCCGTCGTGGTGCTCGCCGTGCTCGCCATCGGCTACACGCTCTGGGCCGCGCAAGGGTTGCTGCTGCCGGTGTTGCTGGCGATGTTCTTCGCGCTGATCGGCAATCCCATCATCCGCCTGCTGCGCCGGCTGTACGTGCCGCGGTTCGTCGGCGCATTGCTGGTGCTGTTCGTCGGCCTGTACGGCGCATATGCGCTGGGCCGCCAACTGTTCGAGCCGGCGACCGAGTGGATCTCCGAGGCCCCGCGGGAGCTGAGCCAGCTTGGCGAGAAGCTGCAGGACCTCACGCGCCCGGTGAAGGAGGCCAACGAGGCGGCCGAGGACATCGCCCGCGCGGCGGGCGGCGAAGACGGCGCGCAACCCATCGAGGTGGTGCGCACCGAGGACGACGACCCGTATGCGGCGCTGATGACCACGCCGAAGGTGATCGTGGCGGTGCTGACGGTGCTGCTGCTGACGTTCTTCTTCATGGTCTATGGCGGGCGGATGCAGCGCAACGCGATCGCGCTGCTGCCCAGCCGCCAGCAGAAGAAGGTGACGGTCGAGATCCTGCAGTCGATCGAGCTGGAGATCTCGCGTTACGTGCTCACCATCAGCGTGATCAACGCGGTGGTCGGCCTGGTGTTCGCGCTGCTGATGGTCTTCGTGATGGACATGCCGCTGGACGAGGCCCTGCTCTGGGGCACGATGGCGGCGTTGCTCAACTTCGCGCCCTACGTCGGCCCGCTGATCGGGATGCTCACCATGCTGGGCGTCGGCTTCCTGGGCTATGACGAGCTGTGGCAATCGCTATTGCCCGCCGCGTTGTACCTGGGGCTGCACACCGTCGAGGGCCAGTTCATCACGCCGATCGTGCTCGGCGCGCGGATGGCCGTCTCCCCGCTGATCCTGATCCTGTCGCTGATGGTGTTCGGCTGGCTGTGGGGGATCATCGGCCTGCTGCTGGCGGTGCCGCTGCTGGTCTGCTTCAAGCTGGTGCTGTCGCGGATCGAGGGCGGCGAGGGGTGGGCAAGGCTGCTGGAGTAGGCGTGGCCACGCGTTACCATGCCTGGATGCGCGCGCCACTCGCCATCACCCTGGACCTGGACGACACGGTCTGGCCGATCGGACCGGTGATCTCGCGGGCGGAACTGGCGCTCCACGCGTGGCTCGAGCGCAATGCGCCCGGTACGGCCCGGCGCTGGCCGGTCGACGCGATGCGCGCGCTGCGCGACCGCATCGGCCGCGAGCGGACCGACCTGGCCCACGACTTCACCGAGCAACGCCGGCTGGTGCTGGTGCATGCGCTGGCCGACAGCGGCGACGACCCGAGGCTCGCAGAGGGCGCGTTTGCCGCGTTCTTCGCGGCGCGCAATGCGGTGGAGTGCTACCCCGACGCGATCGATGCGCTGGTCCGGATGGCCACGCGTGTCCCGGTCGCGGCCCTGACCAACGGCAACGCGGACCTCGCGGCCATCGGGTTGCAGGGGCACTTCGCCTTCTGCCTGGGCGCGCGCGAACACGGCAAGCCCAAGCCGTCCGCCTGCATCTTCCACGCCGCTTGCGACCGGCTCGGCGTGGCGGCCGCGGACGTGCTCCACGTCGGCGACGACGCGGTGCACGACATCGCGGGCGCCGCGGGCGCCGGGCTGTCGACCTGCTGGATCAATCGAGACGGCCGCCCCTGGCCGCTCGACGACGTGCGGCCGGACCTGGAATTCGCCACGCTCGGCGCACTGGCGGACTGGCTGGAGGCAGGCCGCGACGCGCAACCCCGTTCCCTCGAGCACGCCGCATGACCGACCCGCAGTCCTTCCCGCCCGGCTTCGCAGCCGAAGACGCCCCCGCGTTGCCGTTGCACCTGGTACGCCGCGACACGCTGGCCGCCTGGCGCGGCGCGCAGCCGGCAAGCACCGGGGCATGGCTGGACGCGCATGCGTTCGACGGCGCGCCCGGCACCATGCTGCCGCTGCCGGGCCCGGACGGCGGGATCGCGGGCGCATTGCTCGGCATCGGCGATCCGCTCGATCCCTACAGCTATGCGCACGGTCCGGCCGGACTCCCGGGCGACGCGTGGCGCGTCGCCGGCGAACTGCCCGGCGACGAACGCGCGGCGTTGCAACTGGGCTGGGGCCTGGGCGCGTACCGCTTCGACCGCTACAAGACGCGCCCGCGGGGGCCGGCATCGCTGGCGGGCACCCATGACGGGGCCGTCTTCGACGTGCTCGCGGCCTGCGTGCGCGTGCGCGACCTGGTCAACACGCCCAGCCAGGACATGGGGCCCGACCAGCTCGAGCAGGTCGCCTGCGAGATCGCCGAGCGCCACGGCGCGCGCATCGAGGCGATCACCGGCGACGACCTGCTCGCGCGCGACTTCCCGGCCATCCACGCGGTCGGTCGCGCCTCGCACCGCGCGCCGCGGCTGCTGGCGCTGCAGTGGGGCGAGGCCGGGCACCCGCACGTGGCCATCGTCGGCAAGGGCGTGTGCTTCGACACCGGCGGCCTGGACCTCAAGCCGGCCGACGGCATGCGCTGGATGAAGAAGGACATGGGCGGCGCGGCGCATGCGATCGCACTGGCGGAACTGGTGATGGCGCGGCGCCTGCCGATCCGCATCACCCTGCTCGTGCCTGCCGTCGAGAACGCGATCGGCCCGGATGCGTTCCGCCCCGGCGAGGTGATCGCCACGCGCACCGGCGTCAGCGTCGAGATCGACAACACGGATGCCGAGGGCCGCGTCGTGCTCGGCGACGCGCTTGCGTACGCGGCGGAGGGCAAGCCGGCGCTGCTGCTCGACTTCGCCACGCTCACCGGCGCCGCGCGCGTCGCACTGGGCCCGGAACTGCCCGCGCTGTACAGCAACGACGACGCCGTTGCGCAGGCCTGGATCGAAGCCGGACTCCAGGTACGCGACCCGCTGTGGCGCATGCCGTTGTGGCGGCCCTACCTGCGCTATCTCACCAGCCACATCGCCGACATCGCCAACTCCGGCCCGTCGAAGATGGCGGGCAGCATCGCCGCGGCGCTGTACCTGGAGCGCTTCGTGCCCGCGGGACAGGCATGGGCCCACGTCGACGGCTACGCCTGGAACGATGCTGAGCGCCCCGGGCGCCCCGCGGGCGGCGAAGCCCAGGGCCTGCGCGCCGCGTTCGCGATGCTGCAGGCGCGGTTCGGCACCGCCGCCTGACCCACTTCCTGGTCCGTCCGACGAACGGTCACCCCCGGGCACCCTCGCCCATTGCCATACTCTGTTTTTCAGAGTACTTTGCAAACGTCAATCCGAGGGCGACACCATGACCACCGCAGACCAGATCAAGCAGGACCTCGACTACGTGGCCAGCGCGGTTCGCTTCCACGACCGGCCCGCCGGCGTGCCGGCGATCTATTACCTGTGGGCCTGCCTCATCCCCGTCGGCTTCGCCTTGCCGGACCTAGCGCCCGTGTACGCCGGGCCCTTCTGGCTGGTGGCCGGCATCGGCGGTGGCCTGCTCAGCTGGTGGTTCGCGGTGCGCGACGAGCGCGCATGCGGCATCCGGGACGCGGCGCTCGGGCGCCGCCACGGATTCCACTGGCTGGTCGGCGGCCTGGCCTTCCTGTTGTGCGCGCTGCCGCTGTTCACCGGGCGCGCCGACGTTGATTCGACGGTGGCCACGTTCCTGCTGGTGACCGGCCTGATGTACGCATTGGCCGGCATCCACCTGGACCGCGGGATGCTGGGCAGCGGCCTGATGATGATGGCGGCCTACGCCGTCATGGTGCTGTTCCAGCCGCCCTACACCTGGACGATCACCGGCCTGGCGATCGGCCTGGCACTGGCATGGGCCGGCGCGGCGGCGCGGCGCGCCCGGATCGCGGCGGGCTGCGATGAAAGCGCTTGAGGGGCTCGACCCCGCGCTCGAACACCGCACCCGGTTCGCGATCGCCGTGCTGCTGGCGCGCCACGGGGAGATCAGCTTCTCGCGGTTCAAGGCGCAACTGGACCTGACCGACGGCAACCTCGGCGCGCAGCTGCGGAAGCTCGAGGACGCGGCATACCTGGCGTTGCGGCGGGATTTCGTCGAGCGCCGCCCCGTCACCTGGTATTCGCTGACCCCGGCAGGGCGCAAGGCGCTGGACCGGCACATGCGCGCGCTGCAGGCGGTGATCGCCGTGGCGGGCGGTTGACATGCCACTTGCCTCCCGGGTTGGCGCCCATGCACGACTCTCGTCACACTTGCAGCCCCGCGCCCGTCCCTGGCTGCAATGAACGACACCCGCGACCTGCTCAAGGAACTCCGCATCGACCGCAGCGCGCCGCCGCGCGAGGGCGTGCCCAGGTGGGCATGGATCGCCGGCGGCATCGCGGCGGCCCTGCTGGTGGCCGGCCTGGTTGGCTGGTGGCTGTTCGGGCAGTCGTCCGCGCCGGAGGTCCGCACCGCGCAAGCCGTGGCGATCGGCGGCGCGGGCGGCGCCGCGACGTCCGTGCTGGACGCCACGGGCTACGTGGTCGCACGCCGCATGGCCACGGTTTCGGCCAAGGTCACCGGCAAGGTCCGTGAGGTGCTGATCGAGGAAGGACAGCAGGTCGAGGCCGGGCAGGTCATGGCCACCCTCGACCCCGTCGATGCCATGGCCGGCCGCGACCTCGCGGCGGCACAACTGGCGGCCGCGCGCAGCCAGGTGGCGGGCGCGGAGGCACGCTTCCAGCAGGCCAATGCGCAGGCGCAGCGCCTGGGCGGGCTCGCCGAGGGGCAGTTGGTCTCCCGCGCCCAGTACGACCAGGCCGTGGCCGAGCGCGACGCCTTGCGCGCGCAACTGGTGACCGCGCGCCGCAACGTCGACGTCGCCGCCGACCAGCTGGCCATCGCCGACAACAGCGTCGACAACACGGTGGTCCGTGCGCCATTCGCGGGCGTGGTGATCGCCAAGGCCGCGCAGCCGGGCGAGATGATCTCGCCGCTGTCGGCCGGCGGCGGCTTCACCCGGACCGGCATCGGCACGATCGTCGACATGGATTCGCTGGAGGTCGAGGTCGACGTCGGCGAGTCGTACATCAACCGCGTGGCGCCCGGGATGCCGGTGGTCGCCACGCTCAATGCCTACCCGGAATGGCAGATCCCGGCCGAGGTGACCGCGATCATCCCCGCGGCGGACCGCGGCAAGGCGACGGTCAAGGTGCGCATCGCGCTCAAGGAACGCGACGCGCGGATCGTGCCGGACATGGGCGTGCGCGTGAGCTTCCTGGAGGAGGCGCCGGCGCAGGCCGCCGATGCGCCAGCGCCCGGGGTGCTCGTGCCGGCCGATGCGATCGCATCGCGCGACGGCACCGACGTGGCGTTCGTGGTGCAGGGCCTGGACGACGGCGAAGGCACCGTGGACCTGCGCGAAGTGGCACTGGGTCGCAGCCTGGGCGACGACCGCGAGGTGACCTCCGGAATCTCTGGCGGCGAGACGGTGGTGCTGGATCCGCCCGAAGGGCTGCAGGATGGGGGCGAGGTACGCGTCGTGGAGGACGCGGCCGGGTAGGCAGGCACCTGGATGGGCAGACATCCGTCTGCCAAGTGACCCCGCCTTCGCGGGAATGACGAGCAATGGAAACGGGGAACGACATGGCACTGGTTTCGATCCGCAACCTGCACAAGACCTACCAGCGCGGGCCCGAGACGGTCGACGTGCTGCACGGCATCGACCTGGACATCGACGCAGGGGATTTCGTGGCCCTGATGGGACCCTCCGGGTCCGGCAAGACCACGCTGCTCAACCTCATCGGCGGCCTGGACACCCCCAGCTCCGGGCAGATCGAAGTGGCCGGCCAGCGCATCGACACGCTGCGCTCGGGCCAGCTGGCGCACTGGCGCAGCCAGAACGTCGGCTTCGTGTTCCAGTTCTACAACCTGATGCCCAACCTGTCCGCGCAACGCAACGTCGAGTTGCCGCTGCTGCTGACCCGGCTGTCGGCGGCGCAGCGCCGGCGCAACGCGGAAATCGCGCTGCAGCTGGTCGGCCTGCACGAGCGCGGCAAGCACCGCCCGGCCGAGCTGTCCGGCGGGCAGCAGCAGCGCGTCGCCATTGCGCGGGCCATCGTCTCCGACCCCACGCTCCTGATCTGCGACGAGCCCACCGGCGACCTGGACCGGCAATCGGCGGAGGAGATCCTCACCCTGCTGCAGGTGCTCAACCGCGAGCACGGCAAGACGGTCGTGATGGTCACCCACGACCCGAAGGCCGCCGAGTACGCGACCCACACCCTGCACCTGGACAAGGGGACGCTGGTCGAGCAGGCGGCCCACGCGGCCTGAGGAGGCGGACATGAAGTACCTGCACCTGGTCTGGGCCGCGCTGTTCCGCAGCCGCACCCGCACGTTCCTCACCCTGCTCTCGGTGGTGACCGCGTTCCTGCTGTTCGGTCTGCTCGATTCGGTGCGCACCGCGTTCAACGCCAGCAGCAACGTGGCCGGCTACGACCGCATGGTGGTGGCCTCGCGCCTGTCGATCACGCAGATGCTGCCGGTGCGGCTCGAGGAGCAGATCCGGCGGGTCGAGGGCGTCGACAAGGTGGCCCGCGCGGCCTGGTTCGGCGGGGTCTATCGCGACCAGCGCAACTTCTTCCCCAATTTCTCGGTGGGCGAGGGCTGGTTCGACGTCTACCCGGAATACGTGATCTCCGATGAGCACGAGGCCGCGTTCGAGGCGACCCGCAACGGCGCTGTCGTCGGCGAGGCGCTGGCCGAGAAGTACGGCTGGGAGGTCGGGGACATGATCCCGATGCAGGCCACCATCTTTCCCACCAACGGCAGCAACGACTGGCAGTTCAAGCTGGTCGGCACGTTCACGCTGGCGGACGAAAAGCGCAAGGGCGAGGAGAGCGTCCTGTACTTCCGGTGGGACTACTTCAACGAGGCCAACGATTTCGTCGAGGACCGCGTGGGTTGGTGGATGGTGACCCTGGAGGATCCATCGCGCGCCGACGCGGTCGCCAAGGCGATCGACAAGCTCAGCGAGAACTCCGACCACGAGACGAAGACCCAGTCCGAACAGGCGTTCAACCAGTCCTTCGTCAAGCAGTTCGCGGACATCGGCATGATCGTCACCGCGATCGTGGGCGCGGTGTTCTTCACCCTGCTGATCCTGACCGGCAACACCATGGTCCAGGCGGTGCGCGAGCGCGTCCCGGAACTCGCGGTGCTCAAGACCATCGGGTTCACCGACCGCAGCATCCTGGGCCTGGTGCTGGCCGAGTCGGTGTTGCTGCTGGTCCTGGGCGGCCTGCTGGGACTCGGCCTGGCGGCGGTCGCGATGCCCGCGGTCAGCGCGGGCAGCGGCGGCATGATCCAGCTGGGCACGATGCCGGCCGCCACCTGGGGCATCGGCATCGCACTGATGCTGGCGATGGGCGCGCTGGTCGGGCTGATCCCGGCGGTCCGCGCGATGCGGCTCAACATCGTGGACGCGCTGGCCGGCCGCTGAGCGGCGCATCGCGACCAACGCAACGAAGGGGACGGACGATGAAGCCATACGGGAAGCGCGCGGCGAAGCAGGCCGGGAAGTGGGCGGGCAACCTGGGCATCGTGTTGCTGGTCGCGCTCGCACTTGCGGCCTGGGTCAGGCTGCCCTGGTGGGGCGTGCTCGCCGTCGCGGGGTTGCTGGCGCTGTGGCTGTTGCTGTTCCGGCGCGGGCGCCAGGCGCTGGCGGTCGCCGGTGTCGGCATCTCCACGCTGCCGCACCGCTGGGGTGCGTCCAGCGTGATCGTGGTCGGCATCGCCGGCGTGGTCGCGGTGCTGGTGGCGATGCTGTCGATGGCGGCGGGCTTCGAGGCCACGCTCAACCGGACCGGCAACGCCGCCACCGCGATCATCCTGCGCGGCGGTTCGATGGCCGAGACCAACTCGGTGATCGGCCGTGACCAGTTGCCGCTGATCGGCCAGCTGCAGGGCATCGCGCGCGACCCCGACGGGACGCCCCTGGTCTCGCCGGAGCTGTCGCAGGTGGTCAACCTGGTCACCCGCGAGGATGGCACCGACGCCAATGCGCAGCTGCGCGGCGTCGGCCCCGCCGCATGGGCGCTGCGCCCGCAGGTCGAGATCGTCGAGGGACGCCGGTTCGAGCCGGGCCGCCGCGAGCTGGTGGTCGGCACCGGCGCGGCGCGCCAGTACGTCGGCCTCGACGTGGGCAGCACCGTCGAGCTCGCCAACCAGCCCTGGGACGTCGTCGGCCACTTCGCGTCTGGCGACTCGCACGAATCGGAACTGTGGGCCGACGCGGAAATCCTCGGCGCGACCTACCAGCGCACGTCGTACCAGTCGGTCACGGTGAAGCTCGACGGCGACGGCGGCTTCGACCGGCTGAAGGCCGCGATGGCCGCCGACCCGAGGTTGAAGCTCGATGTCTCGACGACGCGCGACTACTACAACAAGCAGTCCGAGGGCCTGACGAAGGTGATCGAGATCCTGGGCACGGTGGTCGGCACCATCATGGCGATCGGTGCGGTGTTCGGTGCGCTCAACACCATGTACGCCGCGGTCGCGACCCGGGCGCGCGAGATCGCGACGCTCCGCGCCCTCGGCTTCCGCGGGGCGCCGGTGGTGGTGGCCGTGATGCTGGAAACGATGCTGCTGGCGCTGCTGGGGGGCATCCTCGGCGCGGCGCTGGCGTGGCTGGTGTTCAACGGTTACACGGCCGCAACGCTCAGCGGCAACTTCAGCCAGGTGATGTTCGAGTTCCAGGTCGGGCCGGACCTCATGTGGACCGGGCTCAAGTGGGCGCTCGCGATCGGCCTGGTCGGCGGCCTGTTCCCTGCCCTGCGCGCGGCGCGGATGCCCGTCACGGATGCGTTGCGCGCGGCCTGAAGAGCCCGTCCCACGCATACACCAGCAGCGCCAGCCAGATGAAGCCGAACCCGATCGCGCGATCGCGGCCGAACGGTTCGCCGAGCACCAGCACGCCGGCCAGCAATTGCAACGTCGGCGCGATGTACTGCAGCACCCCGACCAGCGAGTAGGGGATGCGCCGCACTGCATCGGCGAAGCCGATCAGCGGCAGCGCGGTGAGCAGGCCGCCGAGCACCAGCAGCGCGCCGATGCCCCAGCCCCACGACGGCGCGCCGTCGTGGGCGACGAACCCGCCCAGGCCATGCGCCTCGCCCCACAGCAGCACCGCCAGCGCGGGCAGGAACAGGTACAGGCTCTCGACCCCGAGGCCGCGCACCGGTGGCACGCCCACCAGCTTGCGCACCAGCCCGTAGGACGCGAAGGTGCACGCCAGCGTCAGCGCGATCCACGGGAAGCTGCCGTAGTTGAAGGTCAGCCACGCCACGCCGGCCGTCGCGATGGCCATGGCCACCCACTGCACGCGGTTGAGCCGCTCGCCCAGCAGCACCACGCCGAGCACCACGTTGATCAACGGGTTGATGAAGTAGCCCAGGCTGGTCTCGACCACGTGGCCGGCGTTGACCGCCCAGATGTAGAGGCCCCAGTTGAACGCGATGAGCGCACCGCTGAGCGCGAGTGCCCACCGCGCGCGCGGGATCGCCAGGGTTTCGCCGAGCCAGCGGCGGCCGTATTTCCACAGCAGGAAGCCGCAGACCAGCACCGTGCTCCAGACGATCCTGTGCATGATGATCTGCAACGACGGCACTGCCTTGAGCAGGTGCCAGTACAGGGGCATGACCCCCCAGATCACGTACGCGAAGACAGCGACCCAGACGCCGCGGCGGTCGATGGTCATGCCGCGGCCCTTGCAGGCCTGCCCACCGGCGCGGTCGCGCGCGCGCGCGCCAGCGTGATCGCCACCACGCCGAGCAGGATCACGCCCATCGCCACCAGTTCACGGCCGCTGAAGTGCTCGTTCGCCAGCCATGCGCCCAGGACCACCGCGACCGCCGGGTTCACGTACGCGTAGCTGCCGGCCAGTGCCGGCCGCACGTTGTGCAGCAACCACATGTAGGCGCTGAAGGCGACGATCGAACCGAAGCTGGCCAGGTAGGCGACCGACAACGTGCCCTTGAGCGTGGGCATCGCATCGAAGCGTTCGCCCACCAGCCAGCCGGCGGCGGCGATCACCACGCCGCCGACCAGCATCTGCGACGCGGCGGTCATGAACGGAGGCGGCAGGTCGCGTCCGCGGCTCCAGATCGACCCGAATGCCCAGGCCACCGGCGCGACCAGCAATGCGACCACGCCGACGCGCGACCCCGACAGTCCGCTCCCCGCGTTGAGCCACGCGACACCCAGGAAGCCGATGGCCAGGCCGACCCATTCCATGCGCGACGGCCGATGGCCGCGGAATGCCGAAAACAGCGCCATCCACAGCGGGGCCGAGGCCACCGCCACCGCGGCCAGGCCCGAGTCGACGGTCTGCTGCGCGATGCACACCATGCCGTTGCCCAGGCCCAGCAGCAGGACGGCCATCGCCACGATCGTCGACCACTGCGCGCGTGTCGGCGCGGGCACGCCGCGCCAGCGCAGGCATCCGTAGAAGAGGCTGCCGGCCACCAGGAAGCGGATCCCCGCCATCAACAGCGGCGGCCATCCGCCTTCCAACGCGAAGCGGATGCCCAGGTAGGTCGAGCCCCAGACGAGGTAGACGGCAAGGAGCGCCGCGGCAACCGCGAGGCCACGTACGGGCGGCGCGGCGGCGGAAGGCAGCGGGAAAGTCATGGCGGCGCGATGTCCGGACAGGGCGCGGAGGCGCCGCGCGGCGCAAGTCCACGCGACGGCGGACGGGCGCGAATCTTACGACGGGAAGGGGCGCCGTGGCGCCCCCGGCAAGGACTCAGTCGGCCCAGTGCCCCGCGGCATCGGACGCGGGCAGCACCACGGCCGACAGCTTGCGGTCGCGCTCGAGCAGCACGATGGCGTCGGCCAGGATCGCGGCGGACTCGCGCAGCAGCGGATCCGGGCTTTCCTCGGCGGCCTCCTCCCGCGCGACGTCCTTGCGCACGTCACGCTCGTTGGCCTGCAGGCCGTCGTCCTGGCGCTGCCCGGCGAGCGGATCCAGGGCAAGGCCCAGTTGCTCGCGCATCGCCTGGCGCTGCTTGCGCTGGGCCTCGTCCGCCTCGCGCTCGGCGCGGCGCTCGGCTTCGTTCAACGACAGCCAGGCGCGTGCCTGCTCCGCGCGGAAGTCGGCCACGTCCTCGGCCCACCACTGGAACTCGACGTCGTCCTGGATCCGGGCTTCGTGCAGCGCATCCAGGCGCGGCACCAGCGGATCGAAGTTGCCGTAGCGGATGTGCGGCACCGCCGCGATCCGCGTCCACGGCAGCGCGTTCTCGTAGGTGCTCTCGCCGAACTCGGAACCGTCCACGGTGGCCGGGAACGCGATGTCCGGCACCACGCCCTTGTGCTGCGTGCTGCCGCCGCTGACGCGGAAGAACTGCGCGATCGTGAACTTCAATTGCCCGCGCGCTTCCTCGCCCGCGGGCCAGCGGTCCAGGTCCATCAGGTTCTGCACGGTGCCCTTGCCGAAGGTGGTCTCGCCGATGACCAGGCCCCGGCCGTAGTCCTGGATGGCGCCCGCGAAGATCTCGGACGCGGACGCCGAGCCGCGGTTGACCAGCACCGCCAGCGGGCCGTCCCAGGCCACGCCTTCGTCGGTGTCGCCCTCGACGGCCACGCGGCCGCCGGACTCGCGCACCTGCACCACCGGGCCCTGGTCGATGAACAGGCCGGTCAGCTCGATGGCCTCGTTGAGCGAGCCGCCGCCGTTGTTGCGCAGGTCGAGCACGACCCCGTCGACGTCCTGCTGGCGGAACCCGCGCAGCAGCCTGGCCACGTCGCGCGTCGCGGAGGCGTAGTCCTCGCTGTCGCTGCGGCGCGCGGCAAAGTCCTGGTAGAAGGTCGGCAGCTCGATGACGCCGATGCGCTGCGTCGCGGCGCCGGCATCGGCCGGGACCGTCATGATCTCGGCCTTGGCCGCCTGGTCCTCGAGCCGCACCTTGTCGCGCGTGATGACGATGCGCGTCGGCTTGCCGTCCAGGCCGTCCTCGGCGGGGACGATGTCGAGCCGGACGTCGGTCCCCTTGGGACCGCGGATCAGCTTGACGACGTCATCGATCCGCCAGCCGACGACGTCCTTGATCTCGCCCGAGTCGCCCTGCCCGACGCCGACGATGCGATCGCCGACCTTGACCGCGTTGGACAGGTCCGCGGGACCGCCCGGCACGATCTCGCGCACCACGACCACGTCGTCCTGTTTCTGCAGCACGGCGCCGATGCCTTCCAGCGACAGCGACATCTGCAGGTTGAAGTTCTCGGCCGTGTGCGGCGTGAAGTACGCGGTGTGCGGATCGATCGCGCTCGTGTACGCGTTGAGGAAGGTCTGGAACACGTCCTCGCCCTTCAACTCCGACACGCTCTCGGCCAGGTTTGCGTAACGCTTGTCCAGGGTGTCGCGGATCTCGGCCGGCTTCTTGCCCGCCAGCTTGAGGCGCAGCCAGTCGTTCTTGACCGAACGGCGCCAGATGTCGTCGAGCTGCCCGCGCGTCGCCCATGCGGCGTCCTCGCGGTCGTAATGCCACTTTTCCTCGACCGTGAAGTCGAAGCCTGCCTTCAGCAGCGACCGCGCATGCGCGACACGCTCGTCGACACGCTGCTGGTAGCGCGCGAACATCGCATAGGCCGGGGCGAGCTCACCCGCCTCCAGCGCATCGTCCAGGCGGGTGCGCCAGGCGCCGAAATCCTCGATGTCCGCCGCGGTCAGGAACACCTTGTTGCCGTCCAGCGACTCGAGGTAGCGGTCGAACATGTCGCGCGACAACGCATCGTCCAGCGGGCGCGGGCGGTAGGCGTAGCGACTGTCGGACAGCACGCCCTGCACCAGCTTGGCGGTGGTGGCCTGGGCCTCGGTAGGGCCCTCGGGCAACGCGCCATCGGCCCGCGCCGCGAGCACCAGCGGCAGGCTGAGGGTGAGGATCAACAGCAGGGGGCGGGCATTCATGTAGGCATCCGCGGCGGGGAGGCGCCGGAGTTGAGCGTGGGACGAGGTCAGACCGCGGGGAAGTGCCGAAAGTTGCGGCGGCCAGCCCCGGCTGCCCCAACTCTAGCCCGCGGATGCGGGTGCAGCGTGAACGCTGCCTGCCCGGAACGCGGGTTCAGGCGTCAATTGCAACGCGCGCCTGGGCCGCCTCGGCGGCCTGGCGGTCGGCGTGGTACGACGAGCGCACCAGCGGGCCGGACGCCACGTGGCTGAAGCCCAGCGACAGGCCGAATGCTTCGAGCGCGGCGAACTCGTCCGGCGCCCAGTAGCGCAGCACCGGATGGTGGTGCGGGCTGGGTTGCAGGTACTGCCCGATGGTCACCATCTCCACGTCGTGGGCGCGCAGGTCGCGCAGCGTCTGGTGGACCTGGTCGAGCGTCTCGCCCAGGCCCAGCATGATCCCGGACTTCGTCGGCACCGACGGGTGCTGCGCCTTGAACTTCTGCAGCAGCGTCAGCGACCACTGGTAATCCGCGCCGGGTCGCACGTTGCGATAGAGGTCGGGCACGGTCTCGACGTTATGGTTGAACACGTCCGGCGGGTTGGCGGCCAGGATCTCCAGCGCGCGTTCCATCCGCCCCTTGCCGCGGAAGTCCGGCGTCAGGATCTCGATCCGGGTACCCGGGCTGAACTCCCGGATCGCCGCGATGCAGTCGACGAAGTGACCCGCGCCGCCGTCACGCAGGTCGTCGCGGTCCACCGAAGTGACCACGACATAGGCCAGGCCCATGTCCTTGACCGTCTGGGCCAGGTGCAGCGGCTCGGCCGGGTCGGGCGCTTTCGGCCGCCCGTGGGCGACGTCGCAGAACGAGCAGCGCCGCGTGCAGACCTCGCCCAGGATCATGAAGGTCGCGGTGCCGTGGCCGAAGCATTCGTGGATGTTCGGGCAGCTCGCCTCCTCGCAGACCGTGACGAGGCGGTTTTCGCGCAGCTTGCTCTTCAGCCGCGCCACCGCGTTGTCGCTCGGCAGGCGCACCCGGATCCAGGACGGCTTGCGCAACACGGGGGCATCCGCGAACTGCACCGGCGAGCGGCCGATCTTGTCGCCGGCCAGCTGCTTGGCACCGGGCTCCAGCGCGGTTTCGCCGACGACCGACAGCGGGATGGTGCGGAGGGGGGTTTCGCTCATGCGCCCATTATCCCACCGGACGCCGGCTCCGGCCGAAGGGCCAGCCCGAGGTTGTCCGCCAGGTGGTGCAGGAGCGCCGGCTTCACCGCGTCGATGCCGGCCGGCCCGCCCAGGTCGCGCATTGCCACGACCTGCAGGCCGGCGTAGCCGCACGGGTTGATCCGCGAGAAGGGCTCGAGGTCCATGTCGATGTTGAAGGCCAGCCCATGGAACGTGCAGCCGCGCCGCACGCGGATGCCGAGCGCCGCGACCTTGGCGCCCTCCACGTAGACGCCCGGCGCGCCATCGCGGCGGCGTCCCTCGATGTTCCAGTCGGCCAGGGTGTCGATCACCGCCTGCTCGATCCGGCAGACGTAGTCGCGCACCCCGGTGCGCAGCCGGCGCAGGTCGAGCAGCGGGTAGGCCACCAGCTGGCCGGGCCCGTGGTAGGTCACCTGCCCGCCGCGGTCGACGTGCAGCACGGGGATGTCGCCGGGCAACAGCACGTGTTCGGGCTTGCCGGCCTGGCCGAGCGTGAACACCGGATCGTGCTCGACGAGCCACAGCGCGTCAGGGGTCGTTTCGTCGCGCGCGTCGGTGTAGGCCTGCATCGCGCGCCATACCGGTTCGTAGGCGCGGCGGCCGAGGTCGCGGACGATGCAGGTGCCGGCTGCCGCTTCGGGCAGGACCGCTTCGGACGGGGCCGCTACAGCGTCCACTTCACCTCGGGGTGCGCGCGCAGTGCGGCATGCGCGGCGTCGTACTGCTCCCGGGACTCGGCCCGGAACTGGATCCGCACCGAGACGAAGCGTCCGTTGGACGAATGCTTCCAGGTCACCGACTCGTGCAGCACCTCGATGCCCGCGTCCAGCAGCAGCGTGGGCAGCACGGTTTCCAGGTCCTTCTCCGCCGCACCCATCGCCGACAGCTCGAACGTGCCGGGAAACTGGAAGCCGTGCGCGGGGTCGCCGGACCGCAGTTCCATCACATCGACTCCCACCACAGCCAGAAGCTGTCCCACAGGCGCTTGAAGAAGCCGCCCTCCTCCACCGCCTGCAACGCGACCAGGGGGCGCTCGGCGACGACCTTGCCCTCGAGCATCACCTTGACCTTGCCGACCGGCTGTCCCTTCCTGATGGGCGCGATCAGGGTGGCCGGCAGTTCCATGCTGGGCTCGAGCTGGTCGTACTTGCCGCGCCGCGTGGTCACGCGCAGCGGCTGCGCCAGGCCCAGCACCACCTCGTCGGCATCGCCCTTCCACACTTTCTGCTTCGCGATCGGCTTGCCGGCGGGGAACAGCTCGTTGCTCTCGAAGAAGCGGAAGCCCCATTCGAGCAGCGCCTGGCTGTCGTCGGCGCGCTGCTTCTCGCCGGTGGAGCCGAGCACCACGGTGAGCAGGCGCTGGTCGCCGCGCTTGGCCGAGGTCATCAGGCAGTAGCCCGCGCCACTGGTGTGGCCGGTCTTGATGCCGTCGACCGACGAATCGCGCCACAGCAGCAGGTTGCGGTTGCGCTGGGTGATCTCGCCGACCGTGAATTCCTTGATCTTGTTGTAGGCGTAGTGGTCCGGGAAGTCGCGGATCATCGCCCGCCCGAGCAGTGCCAGGTCATGTGCGGTCGAGTAGTGGTTCTCGTCCGGCAGGCCGTGCGGGTTGGTGAAGTTGGAGTTCTCCATCCCGATGCGCTCGGCGTACGCGTTCATCAGCGCGGCAAACGCGTCGACGGTGCCGGCGATGTGCTCGGCGAGGGCGATCGCGGCGTCGTTGCCCGACTGGACCACCATCCCCTTTTCCATGAGTTCCAGCGGCGCGGTCTCGTTGACCGGGAAGCCGGAATAACTGCCGTCGGTGCCGGCGCCGCCGGTGCGCCAGGCGTGCTCGCTCATGAGCACGTCGTCGTCGGCCTTGATCCGGCCCGCCTTCATTTCCGCGGCGACCACGTAACTGGTCATCACCTTGGTCAGGCTCGCCGGCTCGTGGCGCTTGTGGATGTTCTCGCCCGCGAGCACCTCGCCGCTGGCGAAGTCCATCAGCAACCAGGCCTCGCCGGTGACCTCGGGAGCGGGAGGCACCGGCAGTTCCGGCGGCGCGGGCGTGGCCTGCGGCCTGGGCGCCGGTTCCTGCGCGACGGCAAGGCCGATGGCCGCGGTGGCCAGGGCGGCGAAGAAGGCGAGGCGGCCGGCGAGGGCATGGGACTTCATCGTGGGGGCGACTCCTGCGGCGAACCGTTGATTCTAGGGAAGGTGGTGTCCAGGGGCGAGCATGACGGATGCGGCACCCGCAGGCTCATTCGCGCAGCAGCTGTGGTTGCCCGAATCCGAGGCCTGCAATGCGATCGGCCAGGCCGGCCGCCGTGTCGCCCGCGACCGGGCCGACCCGCAGGCGCCACCAGGTCTGCCCGTTGATGACGAAATCCAGGAGTCGCCCGCCTTCGATGCCGGCGGCCTGCAACCGTGCGAGGGCGCGTTCGGCATTCTGGCGCGTGGAGAAGCTGGCGACCTGCACGACCACGGGGTCCGGCGGCAGGACGGCGGGTGGGGATGCGGCCGCGATGACCGGTGCTTCCGGGACGGGCGGGAGCGCAGCCACCAGCGCATCCATGCCGCTGGGCGGCGCGGCGGCGGCCACGTCGGCAACGGGCCCGGCGGCGCCGGGCACGAGCGCGCGCACTTCCACCTGCGCCGTACCCGTCCGGTGGATGCCCAGCTTCACCGCGGCGGCATAACTGAGGTCGATGATCCGTCCCTCGTGGAAGGGGCCGCGGTCGTTGACGCGCACCACCACCGATTCGCCGTTGGCGAGGTTGGTGACGCGCGCATAGCTCGGCAGGGGCAGCGTCTTGTGCGCCGCGCTGAAGGTGTACATGTCGTACACCTCCAGGGACGAGGTGCGCCGGCCATGGAACTTCTGGCCGTAATACGACGCGATGCCGCGGTCGACGTAGCCTTCGGCGTCGTCGAGCACCCGGTAGGACTTGCCCAGCACGGTGTAGGGCGAACGGTTGCCGTAGCGCGAGCGCGGCTCGGCGACGACCACCGGCTCGGGGATCAGGTCGACCTTCGGCAATTCGTCCGGCGCGCGGTCCTGCACGCCCGGGGCGTACAGGCCGCCGGCCGTGTAGTTGCCGCGCTTGGAGAGGTCTTCCTGCGCCGGCGCGTACGGGGACACTTTTGCCGGGGCGGACGCGGGCCGCGGTTGTGCGGGCGTCGCCGCCTGCGCCGGTGGCGGTGGCGGCTGCTCGGGCGTGCCGGCGCAGCCGGCCAGCGCCAGCGCCACGGCGACCGTGCCTCCCCGGGCGGCCCCCCGCAGCGTCATCCGACCGGGTCGCCGGCGATCTCGCGCGCCAGCTGGTACACCGCCGACGCGTACATGCGGGAATTGTTGTACTCGGTGATCGCCTTGAAGTTGTGGAAGATCATCCAGTACTCGGGGCCTTGCGCGCCGTCCAGGCGGATGATGTTGGCGCGCGCGTCTGCGGGCACCGGCATCGCGGGGCGGTAGCCCAGGCCGGCCAGCTCGGCCTGCGTCAGCAGCGGATCATCGGTGTCCTCGGCGTTGTACTCGACCGCGCCGGGCGCCTTGAGTGCGCGCACCATCACCGGCGCGCCCCGCTGCCAGTCGCCGCGTTCCAGGAAGTAGTTGGCGATGGACACGAAGACGTCGTCGAGATTGCCGAACAGGTCGATCCGGCCATCCCCGTCGCCGTCGACCGCGTGCAGCCGGTAACTCGACGGCATGAACTGTCCCCAGCCCATCGCACCGGCGTAGCTGCCCTTCAGCGTGGCGAGGTCCAGGTCCTGCTCGCGCGCGAGCGCGAACAGCTGCGCCAGCTCGTCGCGGAAGAACAGCTCGCGCCGGTCCTCGCGCTCGGCCTGCGCGGGGTCGCCGGTACGTGGATAGGCGAAGGCCAGCGTGTAGAGCGCATCGACGACGCGATGGTTGCCGGTGATGCGGCCGAAGCTGGTCTCCACCCCGATGATCGCCACGATGATCTCGGCGGGCACGCCGGTGCGCGCCTCGACCTGCGCCAGCGCCTCGCGGTGGGCCGCCAGGAAGGCGCGGCCGTCGGCGATGCGCGCGTCGGTGAGGAAGATCGGCCGGTATTCGTGCCATTGGCGCGAGCGTTCCGCCGGGCGCGACATCGCCGCGATGATGCTGTCCTGGATCTCGGCGCCCTCGAGCACCGCGGCGATCCCGGCGGCGGGCAGGTCGAAGCGCTCGGCCGTGGCGCGCACGAAGTCGGCGCGCATCGTCGCCAGGTCGGCGTCGTCGGAGGTGGGCGGCACCGGCAGCGTGGTCGCCGTGCCGGTCACGTCGGGCGCGATCGCGGGCACGCTGCCCTGCGGCGGGGTCGGCGGCGTCTGGGTGGCGCAGCCGGCCAGCATCGCGCCGGGCAGCAACGCTGCCAGCACCGTCGGAAGGAGCCTGGAAACGGGGCGTCTGGTCATCGGGACGAGGTTAGCACCGGTGCGCCGGGGCTTCGACCCGCGCGGCGCCTGGCGTTCAGCGGTGTCGTCGGCGATGTTCAGCGCATGTGAATGGGCCGGTGCGCGCGCACCGCCATCACGATGCCCATGCCGGCCAGCAGCGACACCGCGGACGTCCCGCCATAGCTCAGCAGCGGCATCGGCACGCCGACGACGGGCAACAGGCCGGAGATCATTCCCGCGTTGACCAGCACGTAGACGAAGAACGCCAGGCCCAGGCTGCCCGCGAGCAACCGCGCGAAGCCGTCGCGCGCCTCCGCCGCGATCCACAGGCAACGCCCGATGACCATCAGGTAGAGCCCGAGCGTGGCGGCGACGCCGACCCAGCCGAATTCCTCGGCCAGCACGGCGAAGATGAAGTCGGTGGTGTGTTCGGGGATGTAGTCCAGGTAGGACTGCGTGCCCTGCCCCCAGCCCTGCCCGGTGAAGCCGCCGGAGCCGATCGCGATCTTCGACTGGATGATGTTCCAGCCGGCGCCGAGCGGGTCGGATTCCGGGTCGAGGAAGGTGAGGATGCGATCCTTCTGGTACGGCCGCAGCAACCAGAACCAGGCGACGGGCGCCGCCGCGGCGACCGCGCCCAGCGCCGCGCCGAACCACCACCACGACAGCCCCGCCAGGAACAGCGCGAACGCGCCGCTGGCCACCACGAGCATCGCGGTGCCGAAATCCGGCTGGAGCATGATCAGCGCGGTCGGCAGGGCCAGCAGCGTGCCGGCGACGAGCACCGTCCCGATGCGCGGCGGGAGCGGCTGGCGGTTGAGGTACCAGGCCAGCACCATCGGCAGGGTCAGCTTCAGCAGCTCCGCGGGCTGGAAATAGAACACGCCGAGGTTGAGCCAGTGGCGGCCGTGCTCGCCGGTGCCGAACGGGATCACCAGGACCAGCGGCAGCAGCGACAGGCCGAACAGCACCGGCGCCGCGCCGCGCAGGCGCATCGGCGACAGCCGCGACAGCAGCCAGAGCGCGACCATGCCGAGCGCGAAACGCGCGCCCTGCGCGATGACAAGGCTCATGTCCTGTCCCCCGGCGCTGTACAGCACCGCCAGCCCGACCGCCATCAGCGCGAGCAGCGGCACCATCAACCAGAAGTCCAGCGTGCGCACGATCCGTGCGACGACGCCCGCGATCCACTGGAGGAGGATGTTCACGGAACCGTCCCCGCGCCGGCATCGCGATCGGCGCCATCGACCGCAGCGGCGTCATCGGCGCCATCGTCATCGACCCCAGGCTCGCCTGCCGCCTCCTCGCCCGGTTCGGCCACCGGCATCTTCCCGAGCAGCCAGGCATCGAACACCTTCCGCGCGATCGGTGCCGCGGCGGTGCCGCCGTAGCCACCGTGCTCGACGACCACGGCGATCGCGATCCTCGGGTCGTCGGCGGGCGCGTAGCCCACGAACAACGCGGTGTGCCGCTGGTCGTACGGCAGGTCGTGCGGGTCCACGCTGCGGTTGCCGCGCCGGCTGGAGCGTTGCGCGGTGCCGGTCTTGCCGGCGATCAGGTAGGGCGCTCCCACCCCCACCGCGCGCGCCGTGCCGCGCGGGCCGTTCACCGTCGCCAGCATGCCTTCCTGCACCGCGCGCAGGTGGTCCGGGTTGTCGGTGATGCGCGGCGCCGGCACCGCGGGCATCGGCGTCCACGGCGACTGGTAGCCCACGCGCGTCGCCTCGGCCAGCCGCAGTGGGTGCAGCGTGCCGCCATTGGCGATCGCCGCCGTGGCACGCACCAGCTGGAGGGCCGTCGCGATCCAGTAGCCCTGGCCGATGCCGGAGATCACCGTCTCGCCCGGGTACCACGGCTCGCTGCTGATGCTGCGCTTGTACTCGATGGACGGCACGGCGCCGTCGTTCTCGCCCACCAGGTCGATGCCCGTTTCCCGCCCGAACCCGTAGCGGTGCATGTACTCGGCGAAGCGCTCGATGCCCATCTCCAGCGCAAGCTTGTAGTAGTAGGTATTCACCGACTGCGCGATCGATTCGCGCAGGTCCACCCAGCCGTGGCCGCCCGCGTGCGAGTCGCGATAGCCGCGGCTCACGCCCGGCAGGAAGAATTCGCCGGTCGACAGCGTCTTGTCCTCGGGTTCGCGCAACCCGCTGTCCAGTCCCGCCAGCGCGACCATCGGCTTGACCGTCGAACCCGGGGGGCCGCCGCCGAGCACGTTGCGGTTGAACAGCGGACGGGACAGGTCGTTGAGCAGCGCGTTGTAGTCCTTGTGCGAGATGCCGTTGACGAACAGGTTGGGGTCGAACGACGGCAGGCTGACCATCGCCAGCACCTGGCCCGTCTTCGGGTCGACGGCCACGGCCGATCCGTCCTGGTCTCCGAACGCCGTGACCATCGCCTGCTGCAGGTCCAGGTCGATCGACAGGCGCAGGTCCGTCCCGGGCGTGGCCGGCTCGCGGCCGACCACGCGCAGCGCGCGCCCTTCGACGTTGGTTTCCACCTCCTGGCGTCCCGGCTGGCCGCGCAGCAGGTTCTCGTAGTAGCGCTCGAGCCCGGCCTTCCCGGCATGGCTGAAGACGCCTGCCAGGTCTTCCCCCATGGCCGCCTGGCCCGCTTCGTCGACGCGCGCGACGTACCCGATCACGTGCGCGAACAGGTCCTCGTACCCGTAACGGCGGTTGAGGTAGGCCACCAGTTCGATGCCGGGGAACCGCCAGCGGTTGACGGCGAACCGCGCCGCCTCCAGTTCGTCCACGCGCGGCTTGAGGATCATCGGGCGGAAGCCGCGCGTGACCTTGCGTTCCTCGTGGAAGCGCGCAAGGTCCTCGGGCGCGATCTCGACGATGCGGCGCAGGGCCGGGAGCCATTCGGCCGGGTCGCCCGCTTCCTCCGGCACGACTTCCAGGCGGAATGCCGGGACGTTGTCGGCGAGCACCCGGCCGTCCCGGTCGTACACCAGGCCGCGCCCCGGCACCACGGGGCGCAGCTTGACCCGGTTCTCCTGCGAGAGCGTGGCGTACGCCTTGTAGTCCACCACTTGCAGCTGGAAATACCACAGCGCCAGTGCGACCAGCCCGAGCACGACGCCCGAGAACGCCAACAGCGCGCGGCGGCGGAACTGGTCGGCCTCGGCCGCGGGGTTCTTGAGCAGGCGACGGCGCATGGCGGCCCGTCAGCGCTTGCGCCAGGCGCCCATGCGCATCGCATCCAGGGCCACGTAGACCGGGCCCCACAGCACCATGCCCAGCAGCGGTGCGAACCAGTACGACCAGGGCAGCGGCTGCACGCCGAGCGCGAGGTGCAACGCCATGGCGATGACACGGTCGTTGAGCAACAGCGCGCCCATCGCCAGCGCCTGCTGCGACATGGGGAAGAACCGGAGCCGCGCACGGAAGCGCTGGAGGATGAAGCTCATCACCACCAGGCGCAGCGCCTGTTCGCCGAGGAGGCTGCCGAACGCCAGGTCCGCCAGCAGGCCGGCGATGAAGGCCAGGCCCAGGCCGGCCTTGTCGGGCGCCTCCAGCACCCAGTACGCGACCACCAGCGCGAGCCAGTACGGCCGCAATGGCTGCAGCACCTGCGGCAGCGGCAACAGGCCGAGCACCAGCGCCAGCAGGATGCTCGCCGGGAGGACCCAGGGGCCGTGCGAGCGGCTCACGGCGTCGTCTCCGGTGCGGCGGGCGGTTCGGGCGACATCGGGTCCGTCAAGGCCGGATCGGGCGACGGCGGATTGGTCGGTCCCGATGGCGCTGGCCGTGCCGCGTCGATCGGTTGCGCGGCGTCCACCGGTCGCGGGAGCACGACCAGGGGCCGCGGCGGTGCCGCGCGCAGCAGGAGCACGTCGCGGCCGCGGTCGAGCTGCGCCGCCGGCCGCACGTCGCCGACGAGGAACGCACGGCTGTCATCGGGACGCAACGCCACGATCTGGCCGACGGGAAAGCCCGCGGGGAACCGCTTGCCGAGTCCCGAGGTCACCAGCAGGTCGCCCACCTTGATGTCCGCCGACAGCGGGATGTTGGTCGCGCTCAGGAGGTTGCTGTTCCCGGTGCCGTAAGCGACCAGGCGCACGCCGCTCCGGATGGCCGCCACCGGCACCGCGTGGTCCGGATCGGTGAGCAGCAGCGCGATGCTGTGGTTGGGCTTGACGTCGACGACCTGCCCCACCAGGCCGCCGGCGTCCAGGACCACCTGGCCCAGGCGCACGCCGTCGTTCCCGCCGGCATCCAGCACCAGGCGCTGGCGCGTCGGGTCCAGGTCGATCGAGAGGATGGGTGCGAGTTGCACGTCCAGGCCGTCGCGCTGGACGGCGCCGAGCAGGCCCCGCAACCGCGCGTTCTCCACCGCCGCAGCCTGCAGGCGGGTCATGCGGGCCTGGGTCACCAGCAATTCATTGCGGAGGCGCTCGTTCTCGGCCACCAGCTGCCCGTGGGTGCCGGCGCTGTCCTGGAGGCTGCGCACGGCACGGCCGGGCAGGCCCGCGACCGTCCACAACGGCTGCACCACGACGTCGGCCTGCGCGCGCGCGCGCGACAGCCAGCCGCCACGATGGTCGAGGATCACGAGCGCGATCGACACCGCCAGGTAGGCCAGCAGCCGGAGCGTACCGACCAGGTCGCCGCCGCGGGAAGCTGGTGAGCTGGCGTAGCTGGGCACGTCGGGGGGCGGCCGGCTACTCCGGCGCGAAGAAATCGTTGCCGTGCATGTCGACCAGCTCCAGCGCGCGGCCACCGCCGCGCGCCACGCAGGTCAGCGGGTCGTCGGCGACCTGCACGTGCAATCCGGTCTCTTCGCTGATGAGCTTGTCCAGGTCGCGCAGCATCGCGCCGCCACCGGTCAGCACGATCCCGCGTTCCGCCACGTCGGCGCACAGTTCCGGCGGCGTCTGCTCGAGCGCCTGCTTGATCGCCTCGACGATGCCGTACAGCGGCTCGCGCAGGGCCTCGAGCACTTCATTCGAGTCGATGGTGATCATCTTCGGCACGCCCTCGGCCAGGTGGCGCCCCGAGATCTCGATCTCGCGCACTTCCTGCGGCTGGTAGGCGCAGCCGATCTCGAGCTTCACGCGCTCGGCGGTCGCATCGCCGATCAGCATGCCGTGGTGCCGGCGCACGTAGGCGATGATCGCCTCGTCGAACCGGTCGCCGCCGATGCGCACCGACTGCGAGTACACGATGCCGTTGAGCGCGATGACCGCGACCTCCGTGGTGCCGCCGCCGATGTCCACGACCATCGAGCCGCGCGCCTCGGTCACCGGCATGCCGGCGCCGATCGCGGCTGCCATGGGCTCCTCGATCAGGTACACCTCGCGCGCGCCGGCCTCCTCGGCCGATTCCTTGATGGCGCGGCGCTCGACCTGGGTCGAGCCGCAAGGCACGCAGACCAGCACCCGCGGGCTCGGCCGCAGGAAGCGGCTCTTGTGCACCTTGCGGATGAAGTACTTGAGCATCTCCTCGGTATAGGTGAAGTCGGCGATGACGCCGTCCTTCATCGGCCGGATGGTGGTGATGTGGCCCGGGGTCCGGCCGAGCATCAGCTTGGCCTCCGTCCCGACGGCCGCCACCGACCGGTTGCCGCCGACCAGCCGGTCCTGGCGCACGGCCACGACCGACGGCTCGTTCAGGACGATGCCCTGCCCGCGCACGTAGATGAGCGTGTTGGCCGTGCCCAGGTCGATGGACAGGTCGTTGGAGAACATGCCGCGGAACTTCTTGAACATCGGTGCACGGGTCCGTTGGAGAGAGGCCCAGACAGGCCGGTTAGCCTAGCAGGTCGAAAGGCCGGCGCGCTGGCCCCGGGGCGTCCGCGACGCTAACCTGTGCGGCCTTTCACACCCTGGACCGATTGCCGATGGCAGCCCTGATCTGCGGCTCGCTGGCCTACGACACCATCATGGTGTTCCAGGACCAGTTCAAGAACCACATCCTGCCGGACAAGGTCCACATCCTGAACGTCTCGTTCCTGGTGCCGCGGATGCGCCGCGAGTTCGGCGGCTGCGCCGGCAACATCGCCTACAACCTCAAGCTGCTCGGCGGCGAACCGGTGCCGATGGCGACCGTCGGCCAGGACTTCGGGGCGTACCGCGAATGGTTCGAGGAGCAGGAGATCCGGCTCGACCAGGTCAAGGTGATCGACGAGCTGTTCACGCCGCAGGCCTTCATCACCACGGACCTGGACAACAACCAGATCACCGCGTTCCATCCTGGCGCGATGATGCGCAGCTACGAGAACCACGTGCGCGACGTGCCCGGCATCGAGTTCGGCATCGTCAGCCCCGACGGCCGCGACGCGATGCTGCAGAACGCCGCGGAGTTCCGCGAGCTGGGGATTCCCTTCATCTTCGACCCCGGCCAGGCCATGCCGCTGTTCAACGGCGAGGAGCTGCGCAACTTCATCGAGCTGGCCGACTACGTCACCGTCAACGACTACGAGTCGAACCTGCTGCAGGAACGCACCGGCTGGGACGAGAAGGAGATCGCGGGCAAGGTGAAGGCGTACATCGCCACGCAGGGTCCGCGCGGCTCGCTGATCCACCACGCGGGCAAGGTCATCAACATCCCGCCGGCGCACGAGCGCCGGATCACCGACCCGACCGGTTGCGGAGACGCCTATCGCGCCGGCCTGATCTTCGGCCTGATGCGCGGCGACGACCTGGAAACCTGCGGGCGCATGGCCTCGCTGATGGGCGCGCTGAAGGTGGAGCACCCCGGCACGCAGAACCAGCGCTTCGACTACGACGAGTTTGCGCTGCAGTTCAAGCAGCAGTTCGGCTACGCGCTGTAACCAGACCTGTGGGAGCCGCCATAGCGGCTCCCACATTTGCTATCGCTACATCAGGTGGTCCAGGTACAGCAGCTGCGGCCGCACCAGCTGCTCGAACTCCGGATAGGGCATCCGCACCACGTCCGTGTGCGAGCCGGCGTTGAACCCGATGTCGTCCTGGCCCGCGAGCCGCGCGTCGACATACACCGGCATGCCGTAGAGGTTGCCGAACGGCGGCATCGCGCCGAGTTCGCAGTCGGGGAATGCCATCTTGAAGTCGATCTCGTGCGCGAGGTCGACCTCGCGTCCGCCGAGTGCGCGGGACAGCCGCGACAGGTCGACGCGGAAGGCCGACGGCATCACCAGCATGGCGAGCTTGCCCTCGATCTTCAGCATGACGGTCTTGGCGAAATGCCGCTGCCCGATGTGCGCGGCCGATGCCGTCTGCTGGGCGGTGATCGTGCGGTCGTGGGTGAACGTTTCGTAGGACGCGTGGCGTTCGTCCAGGAAGTTGTGCAAGCGTGGCGCGAGCATTGTTGGCCTCCTCGTTCGCCTCCTTGACAGGTGGCTCCGAGCATACGCCCGGCGCATCGGCATGGCGTGACGCCCGTCGGAATGATTCAGTTCCAGCCAGGCATCCGGGCGGCATCCAGGCCGCCGACCTCGAAGACCGCCGTGCGGGTGCCACCTGCGGCGACCGGGAACGTGATGGCGATCGTCCCGGCATCGTCGGCGATGGCCCACAACGCGGCGTCGTCCTCGATGAACATCGCGATCGCCTCTTCCGTGTCCGGCCGCGAGGCCGCCATCGCGCGAGGCGCGGCGTCGTCCACCGTGACCTGCACGTTGCAGCCGCCGCGGCACGCGAAATCGCCGGCCCTGAGGACCAGGTAGCTGCTGCGCCCCCAGTCGGGATGGTCGCGGAAGATCAGTTGCACCGGGCCCGGGCCGCTGCCGTCGACGTCGACCGGCTCGCGCGCGACGATGCTGGCGGAACGTTGTTCGCCGTCGCCCGCCGGGACCGACTGGTAGCTCCACAACGACTCAAGCCGGCGAGCGGACTCGGCGTCCTCGGCCTTGGCCACGATGTCGGCATGTTGCGGCGCGACCCGCCGGGCCGCCGCGGTCCCGGGGTAGTCGGCGAGCAGCACGTCGCCGTGCGCGCGCGCCAGTTCCCATTCGCCGGCGGACACGGCGGCATCGAAGCCGCGTGCAGCCTCCTCCGCCGCCTGTTCGCGCGCCGCGGCCTGCGCCGCCGCCGCAGCCCCGGGGTCCTGGCCCTGGCAGGCCGCCAGCACGAGGCACGCGACCAGGGCGAAACGCAGGGTCATTCGGCTTCTTCGATCGTGCTTTCCACCGAACCGGTGGTGATCGGGTGGTATCCCGGACGCGCCTGCTCGAAGACTTCCTTCGCCAGCGCCAGCCCTTCCGGCGTCTGCACCAGTGCCTCGTAGGTCGGCATGATCAGCTTGCGGCGCCCGATGGTCTGCAGGAACTCCGCGATCTCGTCGTTGGCGGCGTCGTAGCCGCTGCGGACCGCGAGCGGATACCAGCGCTGGGCGATCTCGCCATTGGAGGTGCCGGTGAACGCGTAGGCCTCGTCGAGCGCGGCCAGCTGCGCCGTTTCCAGCGTTTCCGGCATGCCCTCGATGAAGTGGACCCACTCCTGGGTGGTCCAGGCGTCGGTCATGGCGGCGTCGGGCAACTTGCCGTCCTCCAGCCATGCCGTGCGCGCGGCATCGACCGCGTCGAACCGCTCGGAACTCGTCTGCGGCGCGGTGTCCGGGATGCCGGGCTCGTAGATCCATGCTTCCAGCTGGTCCTCGGTCACCTTGCCCGGATGCCTGGCCAGCAAGTGCTCCTTCGCATAGGCCAGGAACATCTCGGTGGTGATCGGCTGGAACGCGAAGTGGTCGAAGTAGCCGCGCAGGAACGCATCGAACACCTCGCGCCCGTACTGCTGCTCCAGCCACTGCAGCATCCAGGCACCCTTGGTGTAGACGGTGCCGGTCAGGTTGCTGTCGGGGTCGTCCAGGTCGCCGGGGCGCACCGCAAGCCGTTGCAGCGCGGTGTTGTCGTCGGTGTACTCGTCGCGCAGCTCGTTGCGCGCGATCACGTTCTCCATGTCGGCGCGTTCCTTGCCGTAGAGCTCCTCGACGATGCGGTTCTCGACGTACGAGGTGAAGCCCTCGTTGAGCCACGCGTCGTTGGCGGTGGCGAAGGTCACCAGGTTGCCGGACCAGCTGTGCGCCAGCTCGTGCGCGATCAGGGCGACCAGCGACTTGTCGCCGACGATCACGGTGGGCGTGGCGAAGGTCAGGCGCGGGTTCTCCATGCCGCCGTACGGGAACGACGGGGGCAGCACCAGGATGTCGTAGCGGCCCCAGCGGTACGGGCCGTACAGTTCCTCGGCCACCTGCATCATCTTCTCGGTGTCGGCGAACTCCTCGGCGGCCTTCTCGACCATGCCCGGCTCGGCCCAGACGCCGGCGCGTTCGCTGATCGGCTCGAACACCAGGTCGCCGGCGGCGATCGCCATCAGGTAGGACGGGATCGGCTGCGGCATCTCGAAGGTGTAGTCGCCGTCGCGCTCGGCCTGCGGATCGTTGTCGGCGCTCATCAGCACCATCACGTCCTCCGGGCTGGTCACGTGCGCGCTGTAGGTGAAGCGCACGCGCGGCGTGTCCTGCAGTGGCACCCACGAACGTGCGTGGATCTGCTGCGACTGGCTGAACATGAAGGGCGTCTCGCCGCCCTGGGTCATCGCCGGGGTCAGCCACTGCAGGCCCGAGGCGGTCGGCGCGGTGTGGTACGCGATGCGGATGCGCTCGTTGCGGTCCGGTATCTGGATGGTGAGCTTGCTGCCCAGCAGGTCGTGCGGCTCGGCCAGCGTGTACTCGAGCGGCGTCCATTCGCCCTCGCCCGCCTCGGCCTCGATCGACTCGATGGTCAGCTCGCGCGTGTCGAGCACCAGCGCGGTGGCCGACGGGTCGCGCCATTCGAGTTCGTAGGTGGCGGTGCCCGACAGCTGCTTCGCCTCGAAGTCGACATCGAGTTCGAGCGCGATGTCCTCGATCCGGACCTTTTCGGGTTCGGCATACGAATGCTGGTCGCGGTCGGGCTCGGTCGCGACGGCCGGCGCACCAGGCTCGGCAGCCGTCCCCTCCGGCGGGGCGGCATCGCGGGCGCAGGCGGCCAGGATCAGGGCGGCACCGAATGCCAGGAGGGGTCGGGACAAGGCCGGCAGGCGCATCGGCGGCTCCACGAAATCGGGGGGACCGAAGTGTAACGCGCAGCGCATGTGGGAGCCGCCATGCCGGCGAAGCGCTCCGCTGCCGTGGCGGCTCCCATGCGTCAGGCGGCGGCCGGACGCCTGTCGGCCTGCGCGACGCAGCCGAGCGCGGGCTCGCGACAGACCATCGCGTTGCCGCCGGCGAACTTGGCCTCGTACATCGCCGCGTCCGCCTCGCGGTACAGGGTCATCGCGTCCTGGCCGCTGAAACAGGCGCAGCCGGCGCTGGCGTGCACCGGGAACCCGGTGCCACCGGGGTCCGCCAGCGATGCCAGCCATTCGGTCACGCGCTGCCGCGCCGGGCCGATGTCGTCGTGGATGCCCACCAGGAACTCGTCGCCGCCCCAGCGGCCCACCCAGTCCTGCTCGCCGAGCCACATGCGCGCGGCCTCGACCAGCCGGATCAGCGCCTGGTCGCCGGCGGCGTGTCCATGCTCGTCGTTGATCGGCTTGAGGTTATCGAGGTCCACCACCACCAGCGCGAACGGCGCATTGTCCCGCGACGCGGCGGCCACCGAGTCCTGCAATGCCTGCTCGCAGCCGCGGCGGTTCAGCGCTTCGGTGAGCGGGTCCTGCAACGCGTGCCGCTCGAGCTGGCGCACGCCGGCATCGACACCGCGCAGGCAGCGGTTGATGCCGCGCATGAGCCGGCCCATCTCGTCCGGGCCCGCGTCCGGGAGTCGCGGCAACTGCTGGTTGTGGTAGTACGCGTCCATCGCGTCGGCCGCGCGGCGCAGCGGTTCGATCAGCTTGTACAGCAGGAACAGCGAAACGAGGGTGCCGGCGAACGTCGCGAGCAGGGCGATGGTCGTCCCCAGGATCTGTCGTTCCGGCTCGCTGTTGCCGTTGAGCAGCAGCCAGACCACGAGCGCCTGCATCGGCAGCGACGTGCAGACGAACACGACCGTGAGCAGGCGCGCGCGATAGGAGCGCGGGAACAACCGCGCCAGCAGGCGGTACACGGACATCCTGGGCAACTCCGACGCGTGGGGCGACGGCGCCAAGTTACGGGCTGGCGTGTCAAGGCGACTTGACGAAAAACCCTTTAAAATCCGGTATTTCGACGCTTTTTCGTGACCCCCGTCACACCTTGTGGCCTGAATGGATGGCGACGATTCCACCGTTCATGTCGCGCCAGGCGCAACGCTCGAAGCCCGCCGCTTCCATCATCGCCTGCAGTTCCGCCTGCGGCGGGTGCCTTCGGATGCTCTCGGCGAGGTACTGGTAGCTGCCCGCGTCCCGCGCGAACAACCGGCCGAGCTGCGGCAACACCTTGAACGAATGGAAGTCGTACAGCGGCTTGAACCATTCCGCGCGCACCGCCGAGAACTCCAGCACGCGCGCCTGCCCGCCCACGCGCAACACGCGGCGCATCTCGCGCAGGGCGGCGTCCTTGTCGGTGACGTTGCGCAGCCCGAAGGCGATGGTGACGAGGTCGAAGCTGTCGTCGGGGAACGGCAGCGACTCCGCGTTGCACTGCACCCACGACAGGCCGCGGACGCGGCCGCGATCGGCCAACCGGTCGCGCCCGACGCCGAGCATCCCGGCATTGATGTCGCCGACCACCACCTCGCCGGCCTCGCCCACCCGGTCCTGCAACAGCGCGGCGATGTCGCCCGTGCCGCCCGCCAGGTCGAGCACCCGGTCGCCACGGGCCACCGGCGCGGTCGCGACGAAGTGCCGCTTCCACAGCCGGTGGATGCCTAGCGACATCAGGTCGTTCATCAGGTCGTACCTGCCGGCGACCGAGGTGAACACCTCGCCGACGAGCTTCTGCTTGTCGGCCGCGGGGACCTCGCGGAACCCGAAGTGGGTGGTGCCGTGCGGGCCGGGGGCGTCGGTCATGGGAGGATTATCACAGGATGTAGCGGCTCAGGTCGGGGTCCCGCACGAGTTCGCCGAGGTGCTGGTCCACGTAGGCGCGGTCGATGGTGATCGCCGTGCCGTCCTTGTCCGGCGCCTCGTAGCTCAGGGTGTCCAGCAACCGCTCGAGGACGGTGTGCAGCCGGCGCGCGCCGATGTTCTCCTGGCGGTCGTTGACCAGGGCGGCGATCTCCGCGAGGCGCTCGATCGCATCCGGGGCGAAGGCCAGGCTCACGCCCTCGGTCTTCAGCAGCTCGACGTACTGCAACGTCAGCGCCGCCTTCGGCTCGGTGAGGATGCGCACGAAGTCGTCCTTGCTCAGCGCGCCCAGTTCCACCCGGATCGGGAAGCGGCCCTGCAATTCCGGGATCAGGTCGCTGGGCTTGGCCAGGTGGAACGCACCCGATGCGATGAACAGGATGTGGTCGGTGTTCACCGACCCGTACTTGGTGCTGACGGTCGACCCCTCCACCAGCGGCAGGAGGTCGCGCTGGACCCCCTCCCGGGACACGTCGCCACCGCCCACGTGCTCGCCGCGCTTGGCGACCTTGTCGATCTCGTCGATGAACACGATGCCGTGCTGCTCGCAGGCCTCGATGGCGGCGTCGCGCACTTCGTCCTCGTTGACCAGCCGCGCCGCTTCCTCCTCGACCAGCAACGGCCGCGCCGTGCGGATCGCCAGGGTGCGCCTGTGCGTCTTGTTGCCGGCCACCTGCGAGAACATCTGGCGCAGCTGCTGCCCCATCTCCTCCATGCCGGGCGGCGCCATGATGTCGACGCCGACGTTGACGGCGGTCTCGATGTCGATCTCCCGGTCGTCGAGCTCGCCGGCGCGCAGGCGCTTGCGCAGCTTGGCGCGGGTGTCGGCGGCGGCCTGGCTGTTGTGTTCCGCGGAGGGTTCGTCCTTCACGTCGTCGGCGTTGAAGCCGAAGAGCGTGGCCTTGCCGGCCGGCTCGCGCCGGGGCAGCAGCGCGTCGAGGACGCGGTCCTCCGCGCGTTCCTCGGCTTGCGTGCGCACGCGTTGCTTGGCCTGCTCGCGGTGCATCTTGACCGCGGTGTCGACCAGGTCGCGCACGATCTGTTCCACGTCCTTGCCGACGTAGCCGACCTCGGTGAAGCGCGTCGCCTCGACCTTCACGAACGGCGCGTTGGCGAGCGTCGCGAGCCGGCGGGCAATCTCGGTCTTTCCCACGCCGGTCGGGCCGATCATCAGGATGTTCTTGGGCATGACCTCGTCGCGCAGCTCGGGGTCGAGCTGCATCCGGCGCCAGCGGTTGCGGAGCGCGATGGCGACGGCGCGCTTGGCGTCGTGCTGGCCCACGATGTGGCGGTCGAGTTCCTGCACGATCTCGCGCGGGGTCATGGTGGCGGAGCGGCTGTCGGGCTTGCGCATCAGAGTTCTTCGACGACGATGTTGCGGTTGGTGTAGATGCACACGTCGCCTGCGATGTTGAGCGACTCGACCGCGACGGTCCTGGCATCCAGCGTGGTATGCGCGAGCAGTGCGCGGGCGGCCGAGAGCGCGTACGGGCCGCCGGAGCCGATCGCGACCAGGCCATCCTCCGGCTCGATCACGTCGCCGGTGCCGGAGACGATCAACGACGTCTCGCGATCGGCGACCGCCAGCAGCGCCTCGAGCTTCCCGAGCCGGCGCTCCGTGCGCCAGTCCTTGGCCAGCTCCACCGCCGCGCGGGTCAGCTGGCCGTGCTTCTCGAGCTTGGCCTCGAACAGCTCGAACAGGGTGAACGCATCGGCGGCCGCGCCGGCGAAGCCGGCGAGCACCTGGCCGTCGCGCCCGAGCCGGCGCACCTTGCGCGCGTTGGCCTTCATGACGGTGTTGCCGAGCGTGACCTGGCCGTCGCCGGCGACGGCGACACGCCCGTCGCGGCGCACGGACACGATGGTGGTGGCGTGGAAGACGCCGGGGTTGCTTCTGGGATCCATGGGACCTCCGGGGCTGAACCCATGAGGTGGGGCCGGCCCCGGCCGGTTCAACCGGCTTTCTTGCGCCTGGCGCGGGGATGTGCCGCGTCGTAGACCTTGGCCAGGTGCTGGTAGTCCAGGTGCGTGTAGATCTGGGTGGTGGCGATGTCGGCGTGGCCGAGCAGCTCCTGCACGCCGCGCAGGTCGCCTGACGACTCCAGCACGTGGCTCGCGAAGCTGTGCCGCAAGAGGTGCGGATGGACCCGCTTGAACAGCCCCTGGCGCTGCGCGAGCTGGCGCAGGCGGTATTGCACCGCGCGCGGCGTGATCGGGCCGTTGCGGCCCGGGAAGATCGGTGCGCCCGGGTCCGCCTGTTGCTCGCCGCGCCACGCGGCCAGGGCCTTTCGCGCGTGCGACCCGACCGGCACCTGGCGCTGCTTGCTGCCCTTGCCCAGCACGGTCACCAGCCCGCTGGCGAGGTCCAGGTCGCGCCACCGCAACGCGCACAGTTCGGACAATCGCAGGCCCGACGAATAGAACAGTTCCAGCAAGGCGCGGTCCCGGAGGCCCAGTGGCACGTCCGTGGGCACTTCGACCAGGCGCGCCGCTTCATCGGGATCCAGCACCTGCGGCAGCTTGCGGACGGATTTCGGCGCCTTCACCGAGGCCGCGGGGCTTGCTTCGATCCGGCCGTGGCGCAACAGCCAGCGGTAGAAGCTGCGGCACGCGCTCAACCGCCGCTGCAGGCTCTTGGGCGCCAGGCCACGGCGGTGTTCCGCGGCGACGAACGCACGCAACCGGTCCGGGGACAGCGACACCAGGTCGATGCCATGCGTCGTGGTCCAGGCGGACAACGCGCCGAGGTCGCGGCGATAGGCATCGAGCGTATGCGCGGACATGCGCCGCTCGACTTCCAGGTGGGAGAGGAAGGCAGCAATGTCATCCCCGCGAAGGCGGGGATCCACCGACACGGTTGCCGGCTTGCCGGTCATCCCGACGGCGTGGATTCCCGCCTTCGCGGGAATGACGGCTGGCTAGGCATCGAACCGGCGCAGCGCCGTTGCCAGGGACTCGCCCATCATCCGCAGGAACAGCGTGCCCATCCCGGGGAAGAAGCGGTTGGGATCGCTGCTGCCCACCGCGACCAGGCCCAGCCCCGGCACCGGCAGCAGCGCGCTCGACTGGACCTCGTCGGCGCGCACGCCGTACAGCAGCGCCTGCTTGTCCGGGTTGAGGCGGCCGCAGATCGGATCGCCTTCGGCCAGGGCGTCGCGGAACGGTGCCAGGCGGGCGTCCGCGGCATCGATCACCTGCAGCCAGTCGACGTCTTCCACGCCTCCCACTGGTTCGAAGAGCACGATGCGCACGAGGTCGCCGTGGAAATCCTCGGCCAGGCTCGCGGCCATCGCGCGTACGGTGGCGGCGGCATCGGGCTGGCGCATCAGGGCGAGCGTGAGCTGGTGCGTGCGCACCGCCAGCCGCTCGTTCTCCTGCGCGTTTGCGAACAGTTCGTGCAGGCGCCGGTTGAGCTCGCGGTTCTTGTCGCGCAGCACCTCCAGCTGGTAGCTGGCCAGCGACGATGCCGAGCCTTCCTCGCGCGGCACCACCAGGCTCAGTGCCAGGTCGGGGAAGTGCTGCAGGAAACGCGGGTGGCGGCGCAGCCAGGCCGCGACCTCGTGTGCGCCGTGGCGGTCGCGCGAATCGTTGTCGTTGCTCATGCGAGCCATTCTCCCTCGAAGACGAAGCGCGCGGGGCCGGACAGGATGACCGGGGCGGCATCGGACGGCCAGGCCACGCGCAACTCGCCCCCGGGCAACGCCACCGCGACCTCGCGGTCGATGGCGCCGCGGCGCATCAGGATCGCCGCGGCCGCGCACGCGCCGCTGCCACAGGCGAGCGTCTCCCCGGCGCCACGCTCGAACACGCGCAAGCGGATGCGGGTGCGCGACACGCGCTCGGCGAACCCGACGTTCACCGAATCGGGGAACGCCGCGTGGGCTTGCAGGGCCGCACCGAGCATGGCGACCGGCGCCGTGGCGACGTCGGGCACCTCGACCAGCGCGTGCGGGTTGCCCATCGATGCGGCCCCGAAGCGCACCTCGCGTCCTTCGACCTCGACGGCGTAGCTGTCCTGCGCGTCGTTCCACCCGGCCAGGGGGATCGCCTGCGGGGCGAAATTCGGGACGCCCATCGCGATCGCGTAGCGGCCGTCGTCCAGGCGCAGCACGCGGTGGTTGCCCGTCGGGCTCTCGAGCATGAAGGCATCCGGCGTGGTGACTGCGCCATCGCGCGCCAGCCAGGCCGCGATGCAGCGTGCCCCGTTGCCGCATTGCCGCGCCTCCGAACCGTCGGCATTCCAGATCCGGTACCGGGCAATCGCACCGCGCGCCCTGGGCGGCTCGATGGTCAGCACCTGGTCGCAGCCCACGCCGCCGTGGCGATCGGCCAGCAGGCGGCACGTCTCGGCCGAAGGCGGCGGGGTGCCGTCGCGCAGGTCGAGCACGACGAAGTCGTTGCCCGCGCCGTGCATCTTCGAGAACCGCAGCGCGCTCCCGCCCGGGCCCGCGGCGAGCGCGGCTTCAGCCATCGCCGTCGCCGGAGGACCCAGGTGCCGTGGACGGATCGGACGGCGGGTCGGCTGCCTGCGGCGGATCGATTTCCGCCGGCGGGTCCGCCTCGCCCGGGTCGGTCGACGGCGGCAGCTCGTCCGCAGGCGGTGCCTCGTCGGCGACGGGCTCGACGGGCAGCAGCAGCGACCCCTTGTTGCCGCATCCGGAAAGCACGAGCCCGCCAGCGAGCAGCAGGATCACGGCGAGGGCGGAACGGGTGGTGTTGGCCATGGCGCCGAGTGTAGCCGTGGCGGCGTCAGGCGTCAGCGCCGGGCGGTTCGGGCCGGCACCAGAGCCACGCCCCGACCCCCACCATGATCGCGGTGCCGGTCGCGGCCATCCACCAGCGCGGCGCGGTCAGGAACATCAGCACCGCGGCGATCGCCATGGTGCCGGTCGCAAGCCACTTGGCGCGCCGCGACACCGCGCCGTGCGACTGCCAGTCACGGATCATCGGGCCGAACCGGCGATGCGCGAGCAGCCACGCGTGCAGCCGCTCGGAACCGCGCGCGGCCGCATAGGCCGACAGCAGGACGAAGGGGACGGTGGGCAGGCCGGGTACGACGATCCCGACCATGCCGAGCACCAGGCTGGACCACGCGAGCAGCCACCACGCCCAGCGCAGGCGGCCTGGCTTCCCCGGTCCCCCGGACGAGGCCATCCCGCGCGGGCCCTACGGCGCCGGCGCGACGTCCAGCTGGTCGAGCAGGAACGCGTACATCTCGGCCAGCTCGCGGTAGCGCCGGAACCGCCCGGACTTGCCGCCGTGCCCCGCGTCCATGTTGGTCCGGAACAGCACCGGACCAGGCGAGGTGTTGAGGTCGCGCAGGCGCGCCACGTACTTGGCCGGTTCCCAGTACTGCACCTGCGAATCCCACAGGCCGGTGCCCACGAACATCGCCGGATAGGCCCTGGGTCCCAGGTTGTCGTACGGCGAGTACGAGAGCATGTACTCGTACGACTCGACGCTGGCCTCCGGGTTGCCCCATTCGTCGTATTCGTTGGTGGTCAGCGGGATCGATGCATCGAGCATCGTGGTGACCACGTCGACGAACGGCACCTGCGACAGGATCACCTTGTAGGTGTCGGGCGACATGTTGGCGATCGCGCCCATCAGCAGGCCGCCGGCGCTGCCGCCGTAGGCCGCCACGCGGTCCGGTGCGGCATACCCTTGGGCCACCAGGTACTTCGTGACGTCGATGAAGTCGGTAAAGGTGTTCTTCTTGGCGAGCAGCTTGCCGGACTCGTACCAGTGGCGGCCCATCTCCTGGCCGCCGCGGATGTGCGCGATTGCATACACCACGCCGCGGTCGAGCAGGCTGACCACCGGCAGGTTGAAGGATGGGTCCATGGAGGCGCCGTAGCTGCCGTAGCCGTACTGCAGCAGCGCCGCGGTGCCATCCTTCTCGAAGCCCTTCCGGTAGACCAGCGAGACGGGGATCTTCGTGCCGTCGCGCGCGGTCGCCCACAGGCGCTCGGTGACGTAGCGCGCCGGGTCGTAGCCGATCACGGGCTGCTGCTTGAGCAGCCGGCGTTCGCCGGTGGCCGTGTCCAGTTCGTAGGTCGTACCCGGCGTGGTGAGCGAGGTGTAGCTGTAGCGCAGCCAGTCGGTGCCGGGCCTGCTGTTGATGGACAGGCCCATCGAATACGCCGGCTCGTCGGCCTGGACGTATTCCTCGCTGCCGTCCCGCCTGAGCAGGCGGATGCGTTCCAGCCCGCCGGAGCGCTCGGCGATCGCGGTGAACCCGTCGAACAGCTCGAAGCCGTCGATGAACACGTTTTCGTCGTGGCCGATCCACTCCTGCCACTGCGCGCGCGAGGTCGCGTCGGTGGGCGCGGTCATCAGCTTGAAGTTGCTGGCGCCGCCGGCGTTGGTCCGGACCACCCAGCGGCCGCCATGGTGGTCGGCGCTGTACTCGACGTCGCGCTCGCGCGGTGCGAACACGGTGAACGTCGACGGATCCCCTGCCGGCGCGCAGCGCATCTCGTCGGACACGGTGCTGGAGACATGGATGCAGAGGAAGGCGTCGTCGCGGGTGCGGTCGACACCCATGTAGAAGCTGTCGTCCGGCTCCTCGTAGAGCAGCACGTCGTCGGCCACCGGCGTGCCCAGCACGTGCTTCTTCACCCGTTTCGTCAGCAATGTCTCGGGGTCGTTCTCGACATAGAGCAGCGTGCGGTTGTCGTCGGCCCAGACGAAATTGGCCGAAACGCCGCGGATGACGTCCGGGAAGACTTCACCCGTCTGCAGGTCGCGCACCCGGATCACGTACTGGCGGCGGCCGACGTCGTCGTCGGCCCAGGCGAGCAGGCGGTTGTCCTGGCTGACCTCGTAATCGCCGACGTTGAAGTAGTCCTTGCCGTCGGCCATCGCGTTGACATCGAGCAACACCTGCTCGCCGGCGAAGTCGCCGGCTTCGTTGGCTTCCTGGATGCTCGCCGCGTCCAGCCCGTCCGCGGCGGGGCGGCGGGCGTACACGGGGTAGTCCTTGCCCGTCTCGAACCGCGAGTAGTACCACCAGCCGCGCTCGACGAAGGGCACCGAACTGTCGTCCTGCTTGATGCGCCCGACGATTTCCTCGTACAGGGTCTCCTGCAACGGCGCCAGCGGCGCCATCACCGCGTCGACGTACGCGTTCTCGGCCTTCAGGTACTCGAGCATCGCCGGGTCGTTGCGGTCGTCGTCGCGCAGCCAGTAGTACTCGTCCTGGCGCTCGGCGCCGTGCGGAGCGCGCACCACGTGCGGCCTGGCGGGCGCGTCGGGCGGCGGCGGGAGGTCGGTGGCGGCAACGGAGAGGGACGGGGTCATCAGCAGCACGGCAACCAGGCAAGTGGGTTTCATGAAAACGCTTCTTTCGTAGGAGCGGCGTGTAGGAGCGGCGTGAGCCGCGATGCTTTCCTATTCGGCCAGCTGGTTCCAGAGGAATGTGTAGGCCAGCGCACTCATGTGCGCCGCCTGCTTGTTGTTGGCCGAACCGCCGTGGCCGCCCTCGATGTTCTCGTAGTAGCGCACGTCCTCGTTGCCCTCGAGCATCTTCGCCATCATCTTGCGCGCGTGGCCGGGGTGGACGCGGTCGTCCCGCGTCGAGGTGGTGAACAGCGTCGGCGGGTAGTCGCGCACCGGGTTGTACAGGTGGTACGGCGAGAACGTCCTGATGAAGGCCCACTCTTCCGGCTTGTCGGGATCGCCGTATTCGGCCATCCACGACGCACCCGCCAGCAGCTTGTGGTAGCGCTGCATGTCCAGCAGCGGCACCTGCACCACCACGGCGCCGAACAGCTCCGGGTACTGCGTCAGCATGTTGCCCATCAGCAGGCCGCCGTTGCTCCCGCCCTGGATGCCCAGGTGCGCCGGCGAGGTCACGTTGCGCGCGATGAGGTCCCTGGCGACCGCCGCGAAGTCCTCGTACGCCTTGTGGCGGTTGGCCTTGAGCGCGGCCTGGTGCCAGCGCGGGCCGTACTCGCCGCCGCCGCGGATGTTGGCGACGGCGTACACGCCCCCCTTCTCCAGCCAGCCCTTGCCCACCGTGGCCGAATAGCCCGGCAGCATCGAGATCTCGAAGCCACCGTAGCCGTACAGCAGCGTGGGCGCGCTGCCGTCGGGCACGAGTCCCTTCGGCGCGACCACGAAGTACGGCACGCGGGTGCCGTCCTCGCTGGTGGCGAAGTGTTGCGACACCGCGTGCGTGGACGCGTCGAAGAACGACGGCATGGTCTTCAGCACTTCGGGGCCCTGGCCGATGGTCGCCAGCGACAGCGTGTCCGGCGTCAGGTAGCTCTCGGCGGTCAGCCACACCGCGTTGCTCTCGTCGCTGTCGACCGCCGACACGCCCAGCGTGCCGATGTCCGGCGCGCCGGTGAACGCGCTGCGGGTCCACTCGCCGTCGTCGCCCGGGGTCAGCACCGACAGTCGGTTCTTGACGTCGTCGAGCACGTTCAGGACCACGTGGTCCTTCGTCCAGGTGACGCCCGCCAGCGACGTGGTGTCGGTCGGCTCGAACAGGACCTGGAAATCGCGCTCGCCCGCCATGAAGGCGTCGAAGTTCGCGACGAGGTAGGAGCCGGCCTTGTACGTCTCGCCGCCCACCGTCCAGGGTTCGCGCAGTTCCAGCCCCAGCCACTCGCGCTGCACGGACTTGTTGGCCGAGTTCTGCACGTCGACCTTGTCCAGCGTGCCGTCCGGGCGGCGCAGGTACAGCTCGTCGTTGTAGAACGCGATGGTGCGGAACACGAAGTCGCGCTCGTAGCCGGGCGAGTGGTCGCGGCCCGCGGCGATGTACATGTCGTCCGCGGTGCCTTCGTACACGACCTTCGCGGCACTCATCGGCGTGCCGCGCTGCCAGGCCTTGACGATCCGCGGGTAGCCCGATGCGGTCATCGAGCCGTCGCCGAAGTCGGTGTAGACGTACACGTTGTCGCGGTCGATCCAGCCCAGGCCGCCCTTGGCCTCGGGACGGAAGAAGCCGCCTTCCACCCAGGTCCTGCTCGGCAGGTCGAACTCGCGGGTCACGTCCGCATCGGCGCCGCCGCGCGACAGCGCGACCAGGCAGCGCTCGTAGGCGGGACGCAGGCAGTCCGCGCCGTGCCAGACCCAGTTCTCGCCCTCGGCGGCGTTCAGCGCGTCGAGGTCGATGACGGTTTCCCACCTGGGGTTGGGCTTGCGGTACTCCTGCAGCGTGGTGCGCCGCCAGATGCCGCGCTCGTGCTGCGCGTCCTTCCAGAAGTTGTAGTAGTGGTCGCCGATCTTCTCGACGTAGGGGATCTTCGCCTCGGAATCCAGGATCGCGAGGATGTCGGACTCGAGCTGCTTGAACCCGGGCGTCGAGGCCAGCTCGGCCTCGGTCACCGCGTTCCTCGCGCGCACCCAGTCCAGGGCCTTCTCGCCTTCGACCTCTTCCAGCCACAGCCACGGATCGGCGGTCACCGTGGCGGCCGTGGCGGGTTCGGCGTCGGCATCCCCTGTCCCCTGGGCAACGGCTGCGCCGGCGGTGAGGGCCGCGCCGAGCGCAGCGGCGGCGAGCAGGGGGACGGTGCGGGAACGTGGCATGTGCGGACTCCGGCAAGCGTGTCAGGGAAAGTCCCGAACGCTAGCACAGCGCCTCGGCGCGCCGACCCTGCCGAAGGGCGTGGTCCCGGGCCTCAGCGGGCGCCCGGCAGCCGGAACCCGTGCGCCGCCCACCAGGCCGACAGCGGCATCCCGACCAGCCACAGCGGCAGCCAGCCAATGGCCGCGTGGCTCTCGTTGGCGCCCGGCCATAGCAACACCAGCACGCTGCCCACGGCGACAGTCGCGCGGAGCACCTCCTCCAGGCGCGGATCGACGACAACAGCGGCGGGACGACGGGACTGGGCGCGCAACCTGGGCATGGCATCGGGCTCCGTGGATTGGAGCACCAGCCTCCCAGCCCCCCGTCTCACGGACTGGGACAAAAGAAAGCCTGATCCGCCGTTTTAGCCTTGATCCACGTCTCGAACTGCTCTTAATAACCCGCCGCGTCGAGGGCCTTCTCGGCTTCGGCGCGGCCGATGTCGATCAGTTCGGCCGCCCGCCAGAATTCGTAGAACAGGCAGGCGTCGCGCGGGATGCGGATCACCAGCTCGGGCGGATCCAGTGCCAGGTGCACGCGCGCGATCTGCGCCTGCATGGTGTCCAACGAGCGGGCCATCAGTTCGGACAGGCCGTAGTCGCCGTCCTCGTCCGAGCGCAGCCCGAGCTTGCGCTCGAACCATTCGCCGACGCGGTCGCCGACGGACGCCTGCGCGTCCGCGCCGCCCTCGGCCGGACTGCCCGGCGGCCGCGCCGGCCAGCCGTGCATGTCGACCGCGATCAGCCGATGCGCGTCGGACATGCGCGTGGCGGCGATCGGCAATGGCGCCAGCAGCCCGCCATCGACCAGTTCGCGCCCGTGCACCACGTGCGGCGTGAACAGTCCCGGCACCGCGAACGAGGCGCGGATGGCATCCCACAACGGCCCGCTGCGCAGCCACACCTCGCGCTGGCGCATCAGGTCGACGGCGACCGCGGTGAAAGGCATCGGCAGCGCCTCGATGTCGGGATTGCCCACGACCTCGCGCATCTTGTCGACCAGCCGGTTGCCGCGCAGCAAGCCGGCGCGGCCGATCACCGGGTCGAGCAGGCGCAGGAAGCCCCGCCGGTCCAGCATGACCAGCTGCTCGCGGAACTCGGTGAGCCTGCCCGCCGCGTACACGCCGCCCACCAGCGCGCCGCTGGAGGATCCTGCGATCGCGGCGATCTCGATCCCGCGCGCGTCCAGCGCCTCCAGCACGCCGATCTGCGCCAGCCCGCGCGCGCCGCCGGCGCCCAGCACGAGCGCGACGCGTTCGTTGCGGCGGATCCGGGGAGCGTCGGCGCCGGCCACGCGGTCAATCGCGGTCGTAATGCGACAGCGCCAGCTGCAGCAGCGAGCGTGCCTGTTCGCGCAGGCCCTTCGGCTCGACGATTTCCGCGTCCGAACCGTAATGCAGCACGTCCATCAGCAATTCGCGCGAGGCGCTGTAGGGCACCTTCAGCTCGTAGCGGCCATCGGGCAGGAACCGGCCCTGTTGCTGCGAGTGCCAGTGCTCGTCCGCCACCCAGCGCGCGGCGCGGGCGCTGAACACGATGGTGGCCCAGCCCTTGGGCGGGCCGGCGAAGATGCCGTAGCTGCCGGCCAGGTGCGCGTTGAGCGTCGTTTCCTCGATGTCGCGCGCCGCGCCGTCCAGCAGGCGCGCGCCGGTGATGCGGTCCACCGAGAAGCTGCGCAGCGCATCGCGATCGTGGTCGAACGCGTCCAGGTACCAGTTGTCGCGGTAATGGGTGATGCGCTGCGGCGACACGGTGCGACGGGTCTTCTCGTCGGTGGTGCGCGCGCGGTAGTCGAAGGCCAGCTGGCGGCGCTCGAGTACCGCGGTGGCCACCAGCCGGAACGACGCCTCGTCCATGCGCCGGATCCGGTGCGGGATCACCCGCACCCGCTCCACGGGCCAGCGCTTGCCGGCCGCGTGTTCCTCCAGCAGCTTGTCGATCCGCGACTGCAGCGGCGCCAGCGCACTGGACAGCACGCCGCCCCCGGACCGCGACAGCAATTGCTGCGCGGCAAGCAGCGCGTGCAGCTCCTCCGAGTTCAGCCACAGGCCCGGCAGTTCGAACCGGTCGCCCTCGCTGGCGTCGTAGCGGAAACCGGCCTCGCCGTCACCCACCACGGGCGCCATCAGCGCGTCGCGCAGGAAGGCCAGGTCCCGGTAGGCCGTGGCCCGCGAGCAGCCGAGTTCCTCCTGCAGCCGCGGCACCGTCACCGGGTAGCGCGCCGACTTGAGGATGCGGTGCAGGGCGAGGATGCGCTCGTAGCGTTCCATGAAGGGAGAGTGTGACGCACAATGCGCGCCATGCGCGAGCCGACGCTCAACCTCTCGCCCTCCCCGGGCGACGAGGCCAGGTCCACGACCTGCTACATGTGCGCCTGCCGCTGCGGGATCCGCGTATGGCTGTCCGACGGGCGGATCCGGTACATCCAGGGCAACCCGGCGCACCCGGTCAACAAGGGGGTGCTCTGTGCCAAGGGATCGGCCGGGATCATGCAGCACCATTCGCCGGCGCGGCTGACCAGGCCCCTGGTGCGGGTAGGCGAGCGGGGCGCCGGCGAGTTCCGCGAGGTCGAGTGGGACGAGGCGCTGGCGCTGGCGACGTCCTGGCTGGCGCCCATCCGCCAGCGCAACCCGGACGAACTGGCGTTCTTCACCGGCCGCGACCAGTCGCAGGCGCTCACCGGCTGGTGGGCGCAGCAGTTCGGCACGATCAACTACGCGGCGCACGGCGGCTTCTGCTCGGTGAACATGGCCGCGGGGGGGCTGTACACGCTCGGCGGCTCGTTCTGGGAATTCGGCGAGCCGGACTGGGACCACACCCGCTACCTGATGCTCTGGGGCGTGGCCGAGGACCACGACTCGAACCCGATCAAGCTCGGGCTGGGCAAGCTCAAGCAACGCGGGGCCAAGGTGGTCGCGGTGAACCCGGTGCGCACCGGTTACGGCGCGATCGCCGACGAGTGGATCGGGATCCGCCCGGGCACCGACGGGTTGTTCGCCTTCGCGCTGATCCATGAATTGCTGCGCATGGACCGGATCGACCTGGACTACCTGGTGCGGTTCGCGAATGCGCACTGGCTGGTGGTGCGCCATCCGGGCGGGGCGGACGACGGGTTGTTCGCGCGGGATGTCGATGGCCGGGTCCTGTGCTGGGACAACCAGCATGGTGGCGGTGCCGTACCCGCGGACGGGATCGGGGTTTCACCCGCCGTCGTCGGCGAATACACCCTGCCCGAGGGCCGCACCGCCGTCCCGGTCTTCCAGCTCGTCGCCGAGCGCTACCTCGACCCGCAATACGCACCCGACGCCGTCGCCGACCGCTGCGGCGTCCCCGCCGACACCATCCGCCGCATCGCGCGCGAACTCGCGCAGGCCGCGTTCGAGTCGAACCTGCGCCTGCCGGTCCCGTGGACCGATGCCTGGGGCCGCCAACACGCCGAGATGATCGGCCGCCCGGTCGCCATGCACGCCATGCGCGGCATCAGCGCGCACAGCAACGGCTTCCACACCTGCCGGGCGTTGCACCTGCTGCAACTGCTGCTCGGCGCCGTGGATGCGCCGGGCTCGTTCCGCTACCAGCCGCCGTATCCCAGGCCCGTCCCGCCCGGCAACCGGCCGGGCAGGACGCGGCGCGCGGATGGCTCGCTCGACGCCGGGCCGCTCGGCTTCGTGCACGGGCCGGAGGACCTGCTGGTCGACACGCACGGCAGGCCGCGCCGCATCGACCACGCGTTCTCGTGGGCGTACCCGTTGTCCGCGCACGGGATGATGCACACGGTCATCCGCAACGCCTGGGCAGCCGACCCGTACCGGATCGACACGCTGCTGATGTTCATGGCCAACATGGGCTGGAACTCGGCGATGAACACCGGAGAGACCCTCCGCTGGCTCACCGACAAGGACGAGGCCGGCCAGTACCGCATCCCCCGGATCATCTACAGCGACGCGTACGCAAGCGAGATGGTGGCGTACGCGGACCTCGTGCTGCCGGACACGACCTACCTGGAACGCTTCGACGCGATCAGCCTGCTGGACCGCCCGATCTCCGACGCCGACGGCGCGGCCGATGCGATCCGCCAGCCGCTGTTCGATCCGGCAACGCAACCCGATGCCGACGGCCGCCCGCGCGACGTGCGCGGCTTCCAGTCGGTGCTGCTGGACCTGGGCGCGCGGCTCGGGCTCCCAGGCATGGTGCAGGCCGACGGCTCGCCGAAGTACGACGACTACGCCGACTACATCGTGCGCCACGAGCGCGCGCCCGGCGTGGGCCTGCTCGCCGGCTGGCGCGGCGCGGACGGTACGCAGCACGGCAAGGGCGCCCCGAACCCCGGCCAGTTGCAGCGCTACGTCGAGCACGACGGCTACTGGCGCGCGGAGATCCCCGAATCCGCGCGCTACTTCAAGATGGCCAACCGCGACTACCTGGCCTGGGCCCACGGCATGGGGTTCGTCGCGGACACGAAACCCATCGTGCTGCAGCTGTATTCGGAACCGCTGCAGAAGTTCCGGCTTGCCGCGCAGGGCCACGGCGCGCACCAGCCGCCGGACGACCAGCGCGAGCGCATCGCCACGCACTTCGACCCGTTGCCGGCCTGGCACGAACCGTTCGGCCACGCCCAGGTCGACGGCGATCGCTATCCGTTGCACGCGATCACCCAGCGCCCGATGTTCATGTACCACTCGTGGGGGTCCCAGAACGCGTGGCTGCGGCAGATCGCGACGCGCAACTGGCTGTACCTGCACCCGGACACCGCGGCGCGCCACGGCGTCGCCGACGGCGACTGGGTCGAGGTCGCCTCGCACCACGCGACGATCACCGTGCAGGCGCGCTTCGCCGCGAACGTGCAGCCGGACACGGTGTGGACCTGGAACGCGATCGGCAAGCGCCGCGGCGCGTGGCGCCTGGACAAGGACGCGCCGGAGGGCCGCGAGGGCTTCCTGCTCAACCACCTGATTTCCGACCTCACCCCCCGTGGCGACTTCGCCAACGCCGACCCGGTCACCGGGCAGGCCGCGTGGTTCGACCTGCGCGTGTCGATCCGGCCGGTGGCCGGCGAAGGCATCGCCGAGCCGCAGTTCGCATCGCTGCCGATGGGGAAGGCGCCCGAGGGACCCTTGCGCTACGGCGCGAAACTGCGCGAGGAACAGCATGGCTGACCGTCCACCGTTGAACCGCCAGCGCATCTACGCCGGCTGGCTGTGCATCGCGCTGGCGTTCGCACTCGTCGTGGCGCTGGGCGTGGGCTGGCTCGATCCCCTCGGCGCGGGCGCGGCCGGCATCACGTCGTTCGTGACGTTGCTGGCGGCGCTGCTGCCGGTCCTGGCCGGCCCGGTCATCCTGTTCGCACTCGGCCTCTGGCTGCTGAAGGCGCCGCGTCGATGACCGACCTCCCGCCCCCATCGAAGAAGAAGCTGGGCCTGGTGATCGACCTGGACACCTGCGTGGGTTGCCATGCCTGCGCGGTGGGCTGCAAGCAGTGGAACGCCGGCGGCATCACCGGGCCGCTGACCGACGAGGATCCGTACGGCAAGCAGCCGGTGGGCGTGTGGTTCAACCGGGTGCACAGCTACGAGACGGCGCCGACGGAAGACCAGCCGGCGATGACCCTGCACTTCCCGCGCTCGTGCCTGCATTGCGAGACGCCCGCGTGCGTGACCGTCTGCCCCACCGGCGCCAGCTACAAGCGCGCCGAGGACGGCATCGTGCTGGTGGACGAGGACAAGTGCATCGGCTGCAAGCTGTGCTCCTGGGCGTGCCCGTACGGCGCGCGCGAGTTCAGCGAGGTCGAGGGCGTGATGAAGAAATGCACGCTCTGCGTCGACCGCATCTACAACGAGCACCTCCCCGAGGCCGAGCGCGAACCGGCCTGCGTGCAGGTGTGCCCGACCCGCGCGCGCCATTTCGGCGACCTGGGCGATCCGGAATCGCACGTGTCCAGGCTGGTGGCCGATCGCGGCGGCCTCGCCCTGATGCCCGAGCTCGGCTACCAGCCGGTGAACCGCTACCTGCCGCCGCGGCCGCGCCGCGCGGGCGGGGATGAAGCGACCGTGGCCGAGGTTGCCGAGCCACCCGCACCGGCCGGGGCGCCTTTGCAGCGCTGGCTCGATCGCGTGCTGTCGCGCTGAGTCCCGAAGCATGCATCCCGCCCTCTCCGTCATCTTCTTCACCACCGCGTCCGGCGCGGGGTACGGCTTGCTGGTGTGGTCGGCGCTCGCGGCGCTGACGGGGTCGCTGCCCGCCCGCGTGCTGCTGGTGGCGGTGGTCCTCGCCGCCGTGCTGGTGACCGCCGGGCTGGCCAGTTCGTTCCTGCACCTGGGCAAGCCGATGCGCGCGTGGCGCGCGTTCTCGCAATGGCGCACGTCCTGGCTGTCGCGCGAGGGGCTGGCGTCGATGCTCACCTATCTGCCGGTGCTGGCCCTGGGCGCCGCGTTGTTGCCCGGCGCGCTCGACGGGACGGGCACCGCGACGGTTGCGTTTGCCTGGCCAGGCATCACCGCGTCGGTGCTGGTGATCGTCGGCGCGTTGGCGACCCTCGCCTGCACCGCGATGATCTATGCGTCGCTCAAGCCGATCCCGGCCTGGACGCACCGCTCCGTGTTGCCCGTCTACCTGGTGTTCGCCCTGTCGGGCGGCGGGTTGCTGTTGGCGGGGCTCGCGGCGGTCGACGGTGTCTTGCTCGGCACGCCGGCCCTCGCCGCGCTCGCGGTGCTCGCGCTGGCACCATGGCCGCTGAAATTTCGCTACTGGCGCAGCATCGATTCCACGCCGCTCGGCCCCACGCGCGGCGACGCCGTGGGGCTGCCCGGTCGCAAGGTGGTGCGTTTCGAGGGCCCCACCACCGAGGCGAACTACATCACGCGCGAGATGGGCTTCGTGCTTGCCCGCAGGCACGCGCGCACGCTGCGCATCGTCGCGGTGCTGCTGTTCTCGGTCGTGCCGCTCGCCTGTATCGCCATCGCCTGGAGCTCGGGCGCCGGATGGGTGCTGGCCGTCGCGGCCGTCGCGGCCGTCGCGGGCGCCTTCGTCGAACGCTGGCTGTTCTTCGCCCAGGCCCGTCACATCGTCTCGCTGTACTACTGACCGGGGTCAGGACGCGAAGGGTCCGGTGTCGGGTTCGGCGCTGGCGGCGATGAGCGCGGCGGCGCCCTGGTCGATCAACGCGTCCGCGACGCGGCGGCCGAGCCTGTCGGGGTCGCCGGCCCTGCCGGTCGCTTCCGCGCGGAGGTGCAGTCCGGTGTTCGCGTCGCCCACCAGTCCGGCGAGGTGCAGGCGGGTCCCGTCCAGTTCCGCGTACGCGGCCACCGGCACGTGGCAGCTGCCGTGCAAGGCGCGGTTCATCGCGCGCTCGGCGTTGACGCAGGTACGCGTCGGGGCGTCGTCCAGGACCGACAGCAAGGCGATGGTGGCCGCGTCGTCGTCACGGCATTCGACCGCGATCGCGCCCTGTGCCGGCGCGGGCAGCCATTCGGGTGGCGCGAGCCGCGCCCGGATGCGCTCCCCGAGTCCAAGGCGCTGCAAGCCCGCACAGGCGAGCACGATCGCGTCGTACCCGCCGTCGTCCAGCTTGCCCAGGCGCGTGTTGACGTTCCCGCGCAGGTCGCGCGGACGCAGGTCCGGCCGCCGCGCCAGCAGTTGTGCCTGCCTGCGCAGCGAAGAGGTTCCGACGATCGCGCCCTCGGGCAGGTCATCGATGCCCACGTAGCTGTTGCTGACGAAGGCATCCGCCGGATCGGCACGCGCGAGGATCGCCGGCAACGTGAATCCCGGCTCGAGTGCCATCGGCACGTCCTTGAGCGAATGCACCGCGCAGTCGGCCTCGCCCTGCTGCATCGCCACCTCGAGTTCCTTCAGGAACAGCCCCTTGCCGCCGATCGCGGCCAGCGAGCGATCCAAAACCTCGTCGCCGCGCGTGCTGAGCGGCACCAGCAGCACCTCCAGGCCGGGATGGGCGGCGCGCAGCCACATGGCGACGTGTTCGCTCTGCCAGAGGGCGAGCGGGCTCTTGCGGGTGGCGATGCGAAGGGTCGGCATGGCGCCATTATGTGGGAGCCGGCATGCCGGCGAAGTGCATTCGCCGCCGTGGCGGCTCCCACATGTTTCGTCAGAGGTGGCGGAGGGTCTCGCGCAGGTGCGCCACGCAGCGCCGGCTCACCTCCAGCGGATGCGCGCCGTGGCGCAGCACGGCCTGCACGTGGCCGTCGGGCCCGCGCCGCAACTCCACCATTTCGTGCCGCGCCACCAGGCAATTGCGGTGGATGCGCACGAAGCGCTCGCCGAACTCCTCCTCGAGCGACTTCAGCGATTCCTCGATCAGGTCCTCGCCGCGCACGTGGTGCACCACGACGTACTTCTCCTCGGCCTGCAGGTAGTGCACGTCCTCCAGCGGGATCAGGCGCAGGCTGCCGCGCAGCCGCGCGCACAGGTGGGTGCGATGCCCGCCGTTGCCGGTCGCCTCGCCCTGCCCGCGGCCGGCGGCAAAGGTGCGGACGCGATCCAGCGCCGCCGCCAAGCGCTCGGGACGCACCGGCTTGACCAGGTAGTCGATCGCCTGCGCTTCGAACGCGGACAGCGCGTGCGCGTCGTAGGCCGTGCAGAACACGACCGCAGGGCGCGGCTCGAACGCGGCCAGGTGGCGCGCGGCCTCCAGCCCGTCGATGCCCGGCATCGCGATGTCCAGCAGCACCAGGTCCGGGTGGTGTTCGGCGCAGGCATGCAGGGCCTCGGCGCCGTCGCCTGCCTCCGCCACCACCTCGACGCCCTGCTCGCCGGCCAGCAGCGCCCGCAAGCGCTCCCGGGCCAGCGGCTCGTCGTCGGCAATGACGATCTTCACCCCTTCCTCCTCCCTGCATCCCCGGCAGGGGCCAGCGCGTTGCCCAGCGGCACGCGCAGTTCGACCAGATAGTAGCTCCCGCCCTCGCCCGCGTCCCAACCCGAGGACATCCCCGCCCCGGGGAGCGCGTAGGCCAGCCGGTCACCGATATTGCGCTGCGCGTGCCCGGCCCCATCGCCTGCGCGCCGCGCCGGCGCGCCCGGCGGTGGCGGGGGCGGCGCGGGATTGCGGACCGACACCCTCAACTGGTTGCCCTCCACGACGAGCCCGATCCGCACCGTGCCGCCTGAAGGCAGCCGCGAGATGCCATGCAGCACGGCGTTCTCCACCAGCGGCTGCAACAGCAGGCGCGGCAGCGGCAGCTCCCATGGGAGGGGTTCGGCACGCTCCCATGCCACCTGCAGGCGGTCGCCCAGGCGCAGTTGCTCGATCGCCAGGTAGCGTTCGGCGAGCGCGACTTCCTCGGTCAGCGTCGAGTCGCCCTCCCCCGCGCCCAGCGCTGCGCGGAACAGGTCCGACAGGTCGAGCACCGCGCGTTCGGCCACCGCCGGGTCGCGCCGCAGCACGCCGGCGATGGTGTTCATGCTGTTGAAGAGGAAGTGCGGCCGGATGCGCGCCTGCAAGGCGTCGGCCTGCGCGCGTGCACTGGCCTGCACCTGCGCCTGCCAGCGGTCGACGGCGTAGAGGTAGCGCAGCACGACGGCGACGATCGACGCGGCGATCGCGGCGGTGCCCCATGCGAACCGGCCCGACGTCACGCCGCCCGGGACCAGCCCGAAGCCGAGTGCGGCGTCGACGGCATACAGCAGCAGGGCCCCGATCGCCGTGACCCAGGCCGCGAGCACGACCGCGAGCAGGCCGCCGACGGGCCGCGACCAGCGCGACAGCCACGCGCGCAACGCGCACAGCAGCACCGCCGTGGTCAGCGCCAGCCACAACGCGAATGCGCTCGCCGACACGAACCGCGCCAGCGACCACTCGCGCCCGCCATCCGGCGCCATCGCGACCACCAGCACGGCGAGTTCGGCCACCGCGAACATGGTGGCGAGCCGCTGGAGCCGGCACAGGTCCGGCAACCACGGTTCGCGCGTGCCGTCGTCCATCGTCAGGCGGCGAAGCGCCGCGCCACCCATTGCCCGAGGTCGCGGACCTGCTCGCCGCACACCTGGTGCTGCATCGCGTACGCGTGCCACTCCACGTCGAAGCCCATCGCGCGCAGGCGCTCGGCGCTGCGCTGGCCGGCTGCGAACGGAACCACCGGATCCTGCGTGCCGTGCGCCATGAACACCGGCTGGGTCGTCGCCCGTTCCGCTGCGCCGCCTTCCGCCTGCGACGCGAGCGGCAGGTACGTGGACAACGCGACGACGCCTGCCAGCGGCTCGGTCCGCTGCAGCGCGGTGGACAGCGCGATGGCGCCGCCCTGCGAAAAGCCTGCCAGCAGCACGCGCGAAGGCGGGATCCCGCGCTCGCCCTCCCGCGCCACCAGGGCCTCGACCTGCGCGACGGACGCCTCGACACCCGCGGCATCGGCTCGATCCCCCACCGTGCCTTCGAACCCGAGGTCGCGGATGTCGTACCAGGCGCGCATCGGCATGCCGTTGTTGATCGTGACCGGCCGCACCGGTGCGTGCGGGAACACGAACCGGATCGCGGGCCAGCCACGTTGCAGCAGTTCCGGCACGATCGGCGCGAAGTCATGGCCGTCGGCGCCCAGGCCATGCAGCCAGACGACGGCCCAGCGCGGGTCGTGGGCGGTTTCGAGTTCGACGGTTTCCAGCAGGGCGCGTGTGTCCATCGCCGCATTGTGGCGGCGCCCGGCGTGCCCGCGTCAACTCCCGTCGCGGGCCTCGCCGTTACGGGCTTCACCGATCCTGAAGCGACAGACATGCCCGCCGCGGACGATGCATTCCATGTGGTGCATGCGCCGGCCGGTGGCGGCTTCCATGTACGCCAGGTCGAACTTGCAGACCTGCGGATGCGCCTTCGCGAGCGCATGGAACACGCAATTGAAGGCTTCCACCTGCCAGTCGTCGCCATGCCGCGCAGGCACGGCCTCGTAGCCGAGCGCATCGAGGCGGTCGGCCAGCGCGCGGGCAAGGGCCTCGTCGTCCTGGCCTGAAGGCATGGCGGGCTGGGTCGCGGCGACCGTCGCGCCGAGCGCCTGCAGCATCGCCCCGACCTCGTCCTCGCCCAGGCGTGCGTGGAGCTGCGACAGCAGGGCCGCCGCGATCGCGCCGTAATTGCGCGGAAACAGGTCACGCCCGTCCGCGGTCAGTCCGTAGCGCGCCTGTGGCCGGCCACCGGTGGCGCGCGATTCGACGCGTTCGATGTGTCCCGCCGTCATCAGCGACGTGAGGTGCTGGCGGACCGCGTTGTGGCTGATGCGCAGGCGCTGGCACAGGTCCTCCACCGAACAGCCCTCCGGCGACAGCAGCAGCTGCCGAAGCAGCCGCTGCCGCGTGTCGCCCAGCCGGGGCAACCCGTCGGGCATGTCAGGACACCTTGTCCGGGAACTGCTTGGCGATCGCGCCGGCCAATGCATCGGCGATGACGTCCATGTGCGCCTGCATCGCCACCCAGGTGTCGGCTTCGGCCGCCGTGTCGCCGGCCATGACCTGCTGCACCTGCTGGATGTGGTGTCCGCCATGCGCCACGAGCAGGCCGCGCACGGCGTCTTCCGGAAGGTGGGGATTGGCGGCGGCGAGGAAGGTGGCGATCTCGCCGGCATTCGCGGTGAGGTCGGCGATCGCCTTGTTGCGCGCGGCCGTGTCGCCCGCATCGCCGGCATCGGTCAGCGCCTTGACGGCACCCCAGTGCCCGCCGAGGAGTTCGAGCATGCGCGCGCCGCCGGCCTCGCCGTAGAACCCGGCGACCGCGTCGCTGATCTGCACCGCGTTGGCGACCACGGCTTCGGCCGCGGCGTCCGCGGCGGCCTGGTCGCCGGCGTGGACCGCCATGGCGTACTCGCGCGTGTGGACGACATGGCCGTTCCACATCGCGCGCAGCGCGGACTGGAGGCCCGGGGCGGGGACGTCGGCGGTGGCGGCGGCCGCGGCCATCGCGTGGCCCGCCGGCATGGCGGCATCGGCGGACGCGTCGGCCGTTGCGGCGGTGGCGTCCGCGGCCGCGGAGGATGCCGGGTCGGCGGGGGACTCCTGGCTGCAGGCCAGCAGGCCCAGGGCAGCGGTCAGTGCGAGGACTTTCAGTGGTGCCGACATGGTGGAGCTCCGATGGCCGTCGCGAAGGTGCGACGAAGCCATGCTGCGCGGCCCCACGCTACGCGCCATATTGATATGTGTAAAGCCTGCCTTGGCTAAAGGGAGCTTGGCTGGACACCCGCCAGGCGCAGCCCCAGCCAGACCGCGGCGAGGCTCGCCAGCACGCTGGCGATGACGTACAGGAACGCGATCCCGGGTTCCCCGCGCCGCAGCAGGAACAGCGCCTCCAGTCCGAAAGCGGAGAACGTGGTGAACCCGCCGAGCAACCCGGTGAACAGGAACAGCCGGGTGCCCTGGCCGAACATGTCGTGGCGTTCGGCCAGGCCCGCCAGGAGGCCGATCGCCAGGCAGCCGGCGACGTTCACTGCGAAGGTCGGGTAGGGAAACTTCTCCTGGGCGGTCAGGTGGAGGATCCAGCCGCCCGCCTTCCAGCGGACGACCGCACCGATGAATCCTCCCAGGCCGACGAGCAGCAGATGTTTCATCGCGTCTTCCGATTGAACGGCGGGAGCCCGCCGTCGATCATGCCGCATGACCGACGTCGCCATCCTCACCCCCGACCCCGCCGACACGACCTACGCCGACCTGTGGACGGCGGTGCTGCACCGCCTGCAACAGGCCTTGGCGACCGCCGGCGTCTCCGCCACGCCGACACCCTGGACGGACCACGTGGACGACGCGCACGGGTTGGCGTCGTTCCGCCTGGTCCTGCCGCTGATCACCTGGGGATACCACACCGATCATGGGCGCTGGCTGCGTGCCTGCGACAAATGGCAGGCCGCTGGCATCGCCCTGGCAAACCCGGCATCGGTCCTGGCCTGGAATTCGGACAAGCGCTACCTGGGGACGCTGGCGGAACGAGGCATCGCGATTCCGCCGACGACCTGGGCTGATCGGGTCACGGCTAGCACGATCGAGGACGCGTTCGCGGCCACCGGTGCGGGGCAGTTGATCGTCAAGCCGACGGTGTCGGGCGGTGCGTGGAAAACCCGGCGCGTCGGCCGCGGCGAGCCGCTGGATGCCGTGCTGGCCGATGCGCCCCCGGGCGCCGCGATGCTCCAGCCCTACCTGCCGACCATCGAAACCGAAGGCGAGACGTCACTGTTGTTCTTCGGTGGCAGGTTCAGCCATGCGGTCAACAAGCGGCCCGTGCCGGGCGAGTTCCGGATCCAGGTGCAGTTCGGTGGCCGCTACACGTCGCTGCCCTCACCGCCGGAGGGGGCGATGGCGCTGGCGCGGCAGGTGTTCGATGCGGTCGACGAGCCGTTGCTCTATGCGCGCATCGACACCGTGCCGGACGCCGACGGGCGCTGGTTGCTGATGGAGGCCGAGCTGATCGAACCGGACTTCTATCTCGGCGCGGACCCGCGGCAAGGCGTGGGGTTCGGTCGCGCGGTGGCCGACGCGCTCGGCGAACGGCCCCGCTAGCGCAGCATGCCGCCGAGCATCGCCGGTACGCCCCAGAGGCGCCGGGGTCAGCGCGGCGGCGCGGCTTCCAGCACGGGTTCCATCGCCGGCGATGTGTCGAATGGTGCATCCGTCACCACTGCCGTGGCGCCCGGTTCGAGCGCGTCGTACAGCGCAAGCGCGAACCGGGGTGGCACATGCAGTCGGCCGCGCAGCGACACGTCTTCCGCGCCACCGGCGTCGACGACCAGGCGCACCCAGTTCAGGCGCGGCCGGCCGGGCACGAGTGCGTTCTCCCCGGGCTGCGTCCCGGCCTGCAACTGCAGGACGACCGCGCCCACGGGCGGTGCGCCGTCGAGCCGGACGCCGGCGCGCCCGATCTCCGTGCCGTTGCGCAGCACGCGGATGACGCGGTCCGACGTGCTGACCAGGATCGTCAGCGGCCCGTCGGGTGCGCGCTCCGGCGCCCAGAACGCGTCCTGCCCGGCAGGGACCGGCACCGGGTCGGTGCCGGGCACGGGCGGGGCCAGCCAGCCGGGATGCGACAACTGCGGTGCGCCGGTGCGCTCGCCCGCCACCACCACCGTCATGCCCAGCGACGTGAGCCCGAACAGGCGGCGCGCGAACTCCTCCGGCAGCCGCACGCAGCCGTGCGACGCCGGGTACCCCGGCAGCCGACCCGCGTGCAACGCGATGCCGTCCCAGGTCAGGCGCTGCATGTACGGCATCGGTGCGTTGTCGTAGAGGTTGGAGTAGTGCTCTTCGCGCTTCTGCAGGATGGTGTAGACGCCTTCCGGCGTTTCGTTGCCGGGCTTGCCCGTGGACACGGTGGTGACCGCGATGCGCACGCCGTTGCGGTACAGGTGGGCCTGCTGCTCGTCGAGGCTGACCACGAGCAACAGGGGGCCGGCGGGCGCGGCTTCGGGCAACCACGCGAACTCGCCGGGTGCCAGTTCGCCCGGTGCGACCTCGACAGGTCCCGCCGATGCCAGCCCAGCCGCCAGCACCAGGGCCGCGAAGAGGGATGCGAAGCAGGCGCGACGTTTCATTTCGCCAGCTCCACCGTGTCGAGCTGTTCGGGAACGCTCGCGGGCCAGCCCAGTTCGTGCTCGATGCGGCGGCGCAACGCGTCGGAAGCGTCGGGTTCGCCATGGGTCAGGAAGACCTCCCGCGGCACGTCCGGGGACGCGCGGAGCCAGTCGACGAGTTCGCCCGCATCCGCATGCGAGGAGGCGGCCTGCAGCTGCACGACCTCGGCATTGATCGCCACGTCCTGGCCGTAGATGCGCACGGACCGGTCGCCCGCGGCGAGCGCGGCGCCACGCGTGCCGCCGGCCTGGAACCCGCACAGCACCACAGCGTTCCGCGGGTCGCCACCGAACGCGACCAGGTGGTGGAGCACGCGCCCGCCGGTGACCATGCCGCTGCCCGCCACGATCACCATCGGCCCGTGGCCGCGGTTGAGCGCCTTGGACGCCTCGATCGAATTGACGAAGCGGGTGTTCTCGCGCATGGCCGCGAGCGCCGCCGGGTCGAGCCGGTGCTGGTCCGGGTAGCGCGCGTAGAGCGAGGTGACGTCCGTCGCCATCGGGCTGTTGAGGTACATCGGCGCCTTCGGCACCGCGCCCTCGCCCTGCAGCTTCGCGACCAGGTGCAGCAGCAGTTGCGCCCGGCCGACCGCGAAGGCGGGGATGATCGCCACGCCGCCGCGGCCGAGCACGCGCCGCAGCACGGCCGCCAGTTCCGAGGCGAGGTCGTCCACGCCATGCGTGCGGTTGCCGTAAGTGGACTCGCACACGATCCAGTCGGCGGCCGGCGGAGGCGCGGGGGCACGCATGACGAAGTCGTCCGGGCGCCCCACGTCACCACTGAAGAGGATGCGCTTGCCGGCGTGCGCAAGTCGCACGGATGCCGCACCCAGGATGTGTCCCTGCGGGCGGAAGCGACCCGCCACGCCGGGCAGCGCCTCGAAGTCCTCGTCGAAGGAAACCTCGTGCAGTTGCCGCAGTGCGCGGCTGGCGTCGCTGCGCGTGTACAGCGGCAGCGCCGGATGGTGCTTCGAGCTGCCGCGGCGGTTCGCGAACTCCGCCTCCTCCTCCAGCAGGCTCGCCGAATCCGGCCACAGGATCCGGCACAACGCTTCGGTGCCGGGGGCGCACCAGATGGGCCCGGCGAACCCGTCGCGCACGAGCCGGGGCAGGTAACCACTATGGTCCAGATGGGCGTGGGTCAGGACCACGCTGCCGATCGACGCAGGCGCGACCGGGAACGCGGCCCGGTTGCGCAGGCGGAGGGTCTTGTAGCCCTGGAACAGGCCGCAATCGACCAGCACGCGTCGCCCGCCGGCTTCGACCAGGTGCCGCGACCCGGTGACGGTGCCTGCGGCGCCGAGGAACCGGAGGCGCAAGCCCCCGCGGGGATCGGCCATGGTCTGCTCCGGCTGCATTACTGGAGGACACGCTAGCGGCGTGGCCGGCTGGGGACCTTGACCCTGGTCAACCGGTGACCGGTTCTCTGGTGGGCCCACCAGGACTCGAACCTGGAACCAGGGAATTATGAGTTCCGTGCTCTGACCAATTGAGCTATGGGCCCGCGAGGTCGAATTATCACCCAGCAAAAAGCCCCGCAGGTGCGGGGCTCTTGCGATCGACGCGCGGTGCGTCATTGCGCCGGGGGAGGGGCTTCCGTCTCGCGCTCCGGATCCTGGCCCTGGATCCCCGCCTCCGCGGGGATGACGGGTGAAGTCGGCATGGGGGTGGCGCCGATCCGCGTCACCCGCCAGATCGTGTTCGACAGGTCGTCCGCGACGATCAGCGCGCCGCGCGGATCTACGGTGACGCCCACCGGGCGCCCGCGCGTCTTGCCGTCCTCGCCCATGAACCCGGTGACGAAGTCGACCGGGTCACCCGACGGCCGGCCACCACTGAACGGCACGAACACCACGCGGTAGCCCGCCGGCTCCGATCGGTTCCAGCTGCCGTGCTCGCCGACGAACGCGCCCTCGGCAAACTGCGGCCCCATCACGGGCGACGAGAAGTCCAGGCCCAGGGCGGCGACATGCGCGCCGAGCGCGTAGTCCGGCGTGATCGCCGAGGCGACCTTCTCCGGATCCTGCGGCCGCACGCGCAGGTCGACGTTCTGGCCCCAGTAGCTGTAAGGCCAGCCGTAGAAGCCGCCTTCGCGGACGCTCGTGAGGTAGTCGGGCACCAGGTTCGGGCCCAGTTCGTCGCGCTCGTTCACCACCGCCCACAGCTGGCCCGTACCTGGCTGGATCGCGAGCGCGGTCGGATTGCGCAACCCGGTGGCATAGGTCCGGTGCATCCCCGTTTCCGGATCGATCTCCCAGACGACGGCGCGGTCGACTTCGGCCGTCATGCCACGCTCGGTGATGTTGCTGTTGGACCCGATGCCCACGTACAGCAGCCCGTCCGGGCTCGCCGCCAGCGACTTGGTCCAGTGGTGGTTGATCTCCTTCGGCAATGGCGTGACTTCTTCGGGCTCACCGCTTGCCCTGGCCTGCCCGTCGCTGTAGTCGAAGCGCACCAGCGCATCCTGGTTCGCCACGTACAGGTCGTTGCCGATGAGCGCGAGCCCGTAGGGCGCGTTGAGGCCTTCGGCGAAGACGCCCTGCAATTCGTACGCGCCGTCGCCATCGGCATCGCGCAACAACGTCAACCGATCGCCGCTCTTGACCTTCGTGGTGCCCGCCGCCTTGATGGGCCCGGCGATCACGTCCTTGGGCTTGAGC
>JAKFFJ010000031.1:0-2385 GCA_036675265.1 Luteimonas sp. | reverse complement strand
GTTGCCGACGAAGATGCAGCACGCCGCCTCGAGCAGGAACGGCAACGTGGTGCAGATCCACGGCACCGGGCCGTTCGAGCTCATCTACGTCGACGACAAGGACGATCCGCGCAAGCGGATGCCGGCGGAGAAGGGCAAGGACGAGTAAGCGCCGCGTTGCGCAGCACGGACGCGCGAAGCGAACCGCTGCGTTGAAGCCTGGGCCGACGCAACTGCCCGTGCGCTGTCGACGGCACGCGCGGCTGCGACCCATGCTGGTCGCGTCCCGGCAGGTGCCGGCCCGCGCCGCTTCGTTGCCACGGGCGGCTGGCGCCTAAATGGATCCCTCGGACCCGTAGCGCAACCAGCGCTCGGCCACGCCTTCGTCGGCGAACGCGCGCGCATCGAGGCCCGCCTCGCGCGCATAGATTTCGCAGTATTCGAGGCGGTCGAGGCCGTGCGGCTTGACGTGGCCGATGCGCACGCCTTCCAGGCCGCGACCGGCCATCGCTTCGACCAGTTGCTTCCATTCCGACGGCGCCAACTCCGTTCCGCGCAACCGGTCCATCACCAGCAGCCATCGTGGCGCCCGTTGCCTGACGTGGTCGAGGATGGTTTCCCAGTAGGCGATCGTCGCCTGCAGCGACCGCGACCCATGCACCTCCGCGCGCAGGCCATCGACACCGACGCGGGTCAGCTCGAGCGAATAGGCGGGCGTTGCCTCGGACGGCACCGCCCGCGGATGCGGGTGGGATTGCATGGCCGGAGGATACGCCCGGCGGTCGCGGCTGTAACGCCGGTTGCCGACCGGACCGGATGGTCGATCCCCGGGCCCGACGGCCGGGTGCCACGCGCGGCCCGACGGCCCATGAACCCGGTGCGTGAAGCTCCATTCCCGGCACGGCACGGTTGCGTGGCCGCATCGTCGACCAGAACCCGGCGCCATCGGCACGTGCCGATCGCGGCCGCTGCATTCAACCGCGTGGTTCGCCGACCTTGAAGCGGCACACCTGCCCGCCGCGCACGATGCATTCCATGTGGTGGATGCGGTGGCCGGTCGCCGCTTCCATGAAGGCCAGGTCGAAGCGGCACACGTTCGGGTTGCGTTGCGCGAGTGCATGGAACACGCAGTTGAACGCCTCGACCTGCGGCTCGCCGCCACGCGAAGTGGCGACGGCTTCGTAACCGAGATGATCCAGCCGCTCGGCGAGCTGGGTGGCGACTTCGCCCTTGTCCGCCGTCGCCGCCACCGGATCGGCCGCGCCGAGCTTGCGGCCGAGTTCGACCAGCAACGCGTTGCCGGCGTCGACGCCGAGCCGGTCGACCACGCCTTCGAGCAACGCATCGGCGATCTGCGCGTAGTTGCGCGGGAACAGTGCGTGACCCGCCGCGGCGAGGCGGAAACGCGCCTGCGGGCGCCCGCCTGTCGGATGCGGCGGGCTGCGTTCGACCCAACCGTGCGCGCCGAGCGCGGTCAGGTGCTGGCGCACCGCGTTGTGGCTGATCCGCAGGCGTTCGCACAACGCCTCGACGCCCACGCCTTCCGGATGCTGCAGCAGGTGGCGCAGCAGCGCCTGCCGGGTTTCGCCCAACTGCTGCAGCGCGCCCATGTCAGCTGGCCTTCGCCGGGAACTGTTTGGCGATCGCGCCGGCGAGCGCATCGGCGATCGTGTCCATGTGCGCCTGCATCGCCTTCCATGTGACCGCTTCGGCCTTGCTGTCGCCGCGCATCACCTGGTCGATCTGCGCCGCGTGGTGCGCGCCGTGCGCCACCAGCAGGCCGCGCACCGCGTCCTCGGGCAGGTTCGGGTTGGCACCGGCGAGGAACTTGGCGATCTCGCCAGCGTTGCCGGTCAGCGTCGCCATCGCCTTGCCGTTGGCCGCCTGGTCGTGGGCATGGCCGGCATCGGTCATCGCCTTGACCGCGCCCCAGTGTCCGGCCAGCAACGCCAGCATCCGCTCGCCGGCAGGCTTGCCGTAGAAGCCGGCGATCGCGTTCGACAACTGCCTGGCGTTGGCGACCACTGCGTCGCCCGATGCCGCGGCGCGCTTCTGTTTGCCGGCCTTGATCGCGAACGCGTAGTCGCGGGTGGCGACGACATGGCCGTGCCACAGCGTGCGCAGCGCGCTCTGCAACTTCGGTGCCGGCACGGTCTTGCCGGCTGCCGCGGGTTGCGCACCGTGGGCGCCGTCATGCGCCTGCACCGACGGCGCGGCGAAAGCCAGCCCGCCGCAAAGCAGGGCAAGGGTGGGAAGGGCCTTGTGCAGGGCCTTGTGCAGGGCCTTGTGCAGGATCTTGGGAAGGTTCATGGCTTGGTTCCAATGGGTCGCACACCGCGACGGGGCCATTGGTCCATGGGCCGAACATAGGCGCAATGCAGATATGTGTAAAGGTCATTTGGCGGA